>NC_005027.1:1268750-1903125 GCF_000196115.1 Rhodopirellula baltica SH 1 | reverse complement strand
ACCCTGTCCGGTCGACTTCTTCGTAGGCAGCGGTTTCGGTGATGATCCCTTGGCAGGTGACAGCCCTCAAGCGGCGAGTCGTGCGTTGACGTTCTTGTGTATCGCTGGACTGAGCCATCGCAATGGACTTCTTGAGAAATGCTTCGTTACCAAGCACGCAGTCGCTGAGTGCTCGGAAGAGCGGATTCTCCGGCACCTCGAATCCTTGAGTGACATACTGCCGATAGGCCCTTGCTGGGTCCTATCCTCCATTGGCGGCCACCCGGTACAGATGCAGGTCGTCATATGCGATCCAATCCACTTGGCTAATTCTTCGAGCGTATCCTCGGTAACTGCTGCGTTTTCAACAACAAATGGATGTGATTTGGCATCCAGCAAAACGCGAGAATTTTCCAGCCTGATCGAGTGACTTCTTCTTTGAGGCTATTAGTAAATCGATCATAGTGTCCATCGTCATAGAAATGCGTCCGTCGCCCATCACTACGCATGACAACGTTATTAATCACACCAGGAAACTACACGCGAAGGTGCCTCGCCATCAGTCCGTGCCTCCCCAGGCGGAACTCAGAAGTTAAAGATCAACAACCTATCGGACTTAAAATCGAAAACCCAGCCTGACCCTAGCGAAGCGTTTCCTGACCCCTGTGACACTAATAACTGGATACCTAGCCAGACCCCCGCGATGCGTTTTCCGTGTCCGCAAAGTGAATAACACGATCGCATGCTTCTGTGCAGAGCGCGGTTAATAGAGACCTGACCCATTGGAAGGCATTCTGAGCTGATGATCGAATTTTTGCGTGTCAACATCGCGGCATCGCTCACCGTTCATGAATTCTCACGATGGAAAGCTTAGCCAGCGTGCGTCATCAGCAAGTGCACTCATTCTGCCTGGTCGCGTATTGGCCATCACCCCACAAAGGTGCTATGTCCCTTGGCTTTCCCGTGTCGGACACCCTTTTCGGCACTCGTACGTCGCGTTGACCTCGAATCTCCCTCCGCCAACGTGAAGGGCCCCAAAAAAAACAGACAGAGAAAAGAGTCCTGTCACATTCTCTTCCTCTCCGGTATGCGGGAGAGTTTCCGGCTCAAGCCGAGAAAAACGTGAATGCAGGACAGTTTTCGTGGCCGCCTAACAATGCCCTTGGCCCGGTTTGGACTAGAAAAACATTGCTTTGCTCGAAAAAATGTGATGGCATAGAAATTAAACTTCGTCACCACATAACAAAGGGTTGACCACGGCCTGCATGTCGGTAAGAATCCTCACTACCAGTACAACCAAACTCTCGCGGCCACTAAGCGACAGCGTTTCATTGCAGTGACAAACCTCGATACCTTCGACATCTACGCAAAACTCAAGGAATCACTCGATTTCGTGATCCCGCTTGCAGATGAACATCCGAAGATTTTTGAAGATTACGTCATACGCTTGCTCGAACACCTCCCGAACAAGCTGATTGACGAATCGAGCGAAATTGCACCTGATGTGGGAAATGCAGCTAAGCGAGAACAAGACGATGAAGCGTCGGTGACTCACATCGACAAGATCACAGCATTCCTTGCAGAGAACCCTTGGAAGTCCGCGAACGAAATTAGTGAAGGGGCTGGGGTCCCAAAAAGCATCGTCGGCGCAGTTCTTTACGCGAAAAGGTTGAAAGGTCGCTTCACCAGCAAAACCGGCGATGACGACATCGTCCTATGGAAAAATGGCGTCGTTGGGGAAAAGAGCCGGGTCGGCACAAGGCTCGTCGAGTGCAAAAAACCTCGCGTAACAACGACATCCTTGATCGTGGATTGGCTCGATCAGCATGGCGAGGGCACCATCGCCGACATTGCTAAGGGGATTGAGGATCAAGCTAAATCAGACACCCCCGACTTCACTGCCGTGGTTCGCACGATCGTCTCTCGATCGGTCAAAACCGGCACCATCGTCCGTTATCCCAAAGATGGGACCATAAGCTATTCGCTCCCTGCGAAGCCGCCTAGCAATAAATGCAATCCGAAATACGAAGGGATGACGACGTTCGAGGCGATCGTCGCATGGTCCGCCGAGAACGGGCACGACTATTTCACCATGTCAGACGTTGCGAACGAAACCGGTCGGCCGATTAGCGCCTTGCGACAGGTAATCTACGCCTCAAACCGTGAGCTTTTCGACCGAATCTCTCGAAAGGGTCCAAACGGGCAAACACTCTTCCGATTTAAGTCGCCCAAGGAGGCAGAATAATGCCTATTGCATGTGGCCATTAGGGCGGCCAGAAAGAAAGTGACCCGGTGATTCTTTTCGACGGAAATCACCGGGTCACCCCTAGTTTCATCCGTGGCTTTGGACCAGCCAGCGGATGGTCAGGCAGTGCCCGACAAATGCACGGTGTTGCCTGGCTAGAATGGTTCCCGCGAAACCATTTTTCGCAGGTGATACTATGTACCAACTCCAATTTGATTTTGAGCATGTTTCCGGCCACTATCGCCGCCCGTGGGGTTCCTACGGACGCGGCGAGAAATCGGTTTACATCACCCCCTATCGTCGTCGAAAACGATTTCGATAGCAACCATTAGGGGCATTTTGCCCCGAGAGTTTTAGTGCGTCAGCGGGGTTCTTCGGGCTCCGTTGGCGTTTTGTTGGGCATAACTCAGCGGGTTCATCAGCGACAAGAGCAAACTGGCATAACAATGAGATGTGGAAGAAAAACACTGTCATGGCCTGGGGAGATATCAGGGGTCAGGCCTCTTAGATGAGTTCCGCAAGGGCATTGGCGGTTAAAACGCGGGCGAGCGGTGTGGCCATTGGGCCGGTCGTTGCTGCCCGCGTAACATCAGCGCGGGCAAGCAAAAGGATCCAGCAAGGGACGGAGCGTTTACGAATCCGCCAATGCAGTCGTTTGAATGCGAGTCAAGCTCAAAACGTTATTTCGGCCCGCTTCACCTCAACGGTTCTTTTCCAACTCCGTTAAGCGATCGTTGGAATGAGTCCTCCGTCGACTCGTATGGGCGCTCCGTTGATCGCCGATGCGAGTGGGCTGGCAACAAAGGCAACCATGTTAGCGATCTCTTCGGGCTCGATCAATCTTTGAATTAATGAGGTCGGCCGATTGTCTGCCATGAATCGTTTTTCAGCCGCATCGTAGGGCTCGTCCGGGAAAAGGTTGCTGACGAATTCCTTCACACCTGGGGTTAACGTCGATCCAGGCATAACGGTGTTCACCGTAACGCAGCTTCCCTTGGTCAATTGAGCCAGACTACGCGAGACGGCAAGTTGTGCCGTCTTCGTCATCGCGTAGTGTGGCATTTCAGGAGCGGGCACCACGCCGGATTCGCTGCTGATGAAGATGATGCGTCCGGTGTTTTGATCCAGCATTTGCTTCAGATAATGCCGTGCAAGACGCACACCGCTCATCACGTTAACGTCAAAGATGTGCTGCCACGCTTGGTCCGTCAGGTCAAAAAAATCAACCGCTTCAAAAATGCCCAGATTGTTGACCAGGATATCGATCTGCGGATGTTCGGCGATGGTCAGTGCGGCGCCTTCGGCCGTCCCATTGCCGGAAACCAGTCCGAACAGGTCGGCTTTCGGATGACTCTCGCGAATTTTTTCAATCGCCGTGTCGACGCTCGCTTCGCTGCGCCCGTTGACGATGGTTGTTGCCCCTTCGGCTGCCAGGCGAGTTGCGATCGCCAGACCGATTCCGCCTGTTGATGCGGTGACCAGTGCTGTTTTATTGTTGAGTTCAAGATTCATCGAATTCTTATCCTATTGATGTTGTGGAAGAGTGGGTTGTGTTTGGTGTCCAGGTCCAATCAGCGAATTGCGACTGGGTTGATTTGCATCTGGGTTGTCCCTCTGAATTTCGCGTGACCGAGTACAAACATGAATTCGTAAACGTCGTCTTCGGCTAGCTCGTCACTCAGAATGTTCTCAAGCACATGGACACCGTATTCGGTTGCCAATAATTGATTGACAGGGAATGCCAGTTTGTCGTCTTCGTGCGGAACAGCTTCAAACGACCAATTGTCAGCTCCAATGGCTACGACTCCTTTCTCTGCCAGATAACGCGCGGCTTCGACACCAACGCCAGGTCCGCCGGCCAGGTATCGCTTGTTATCAACGCCCATCAAACGAGCCCAACCGGTGCGGAACAACACGACGTCGCCCTTGCGAATGGCAACGCCTTGCTTCTTCGCGACTTCCTCGATGTCGGCGACGGTAAAGACAGTGCCTTCGGGAATGATCTCTTTGCCTAAGTGGGCTTTCATGTCGAGCATGACTCCGCGAGCAACCATCGGAGGCACTTTTTCGAGGCCAAGTTCCTTGACCCCTGAGATGGTCAGAAAGTCGGAAACCTTGTGGCCGTTGTAGTGCACATTGTCATTGCCGTAATGAGCGAGGCCGTTGATCTGGGAGCCAACGCCCGTCCAGCCGATGAGCTGGTCATCAACGTACGTAAACTTGTTTTCGCCGAAAGTACGCGGTTCGGGCTGCATCGTTTCAATTTGAAAGTAGCGGTGGCGAAAGGCGGGCGTCTTGTTATCAACAGTCATTCCGAGAGAATAGACCTTGCCTTTGGTGACCAACTTGGAGGCACTCAACACGGTTTCCGGCGTCAAGTAGTTCATCGCGCCGATTTGGTCGTGCGGCCCCCAAGGAGAGCGTTCTTTGTGCTTCTCTTGTGCGATCACCTGACCGGTCATCAATATGATGATGGCAAGACAAGCAGTCTGCATCGTTCTTGACGTTCTCATAGCGTGGGTTCCCTGGCGTTCATGGATGGGTGTCGAAGCGAATACTTCAACAGAAGGGGCTGACTTGTCGCCCTTCAATGTCATGAGTTTAGGGAGGTGCTCGGGAAGCCTCTTGAACGATTTTGCGCGCCGTCAAAAGAAATGACCGACAGGATTGACGCCGGCTCAGGACCTGCGGATCGTCCCCGACGCCCGTCCACTTTGGCACTAACGCCGTGGGTTCCTCAACGGAAGTGCGCGAGCCATCCGAGATTTCGCGATCGATTGCGCATGACACCGGGAGGCTTTGGGGTGACGACAGCGCGTCAGGAGTTGCCCGATGGATTCACCGCTTTGGAATACGCTCCCGGCGCGACCCCGATGAATCGTTTGAAATGCCGCGTGAAGTGCGACTGGTCCGCGAAACCGGCAGCGTAGGCGACATTAGATAGCGTCTCACCGTCCATCAACATCTGCTGCGCACGACGCACTCGGATTTGAGAGAGATAGGCTTGGATAGGAATGCCGACCTCTTTGGAGAAGACGCGGCTTAGATACGGGGCGGAGGTCCCAGCCAATTGGGCGAGTTCGTGAAGCGAGACATTCTCGCGGAATTTCGCTTCCAAGCTCTCCTTGACTCTGCGAATGTTCGCCCGCCCTCGCTTTTTCGGTATGTCCGGCATGGATGCGTGCCGCACTAACAGCTCGCAGATGGCTTCATAAAAGGCTGACTCCTGATCCAACTGCGGATCTCCGTCGTCCATCGCCCGGTGAGCCTGCAAAACGAGCTCCACGAGTTGCGTGTCGTCGATGACCGGGGGCAGCAACAATGGTTCGATATCACCGTTCCGGTCAAACGTCCTGACGATACTGGCGACGACGTTCGGAGCAGCATAGAGATAACGCCACGCTCCGGTAGCCGTGCACGAATGCACTTCATTGGGGTGAATGACAAGCAGCTTCCCCGGTCCGGTGAAGTATCGCTGGCCGCGATTGAAAAACGTCCCTGTCCCGCCTTCGGAAACACCCAATTTGTATTCAGGGTGTGAGTGATTCGGCCAAGTGTGGTCGACCGACTCCCATTGATGAACCGTAATCCCGTCGTCGGCAGAACCGCGAACTTTGAAATGCTTCACTGTTAACCCGGAAGCCATACTGTCCTCGGTGGCGATACAAACAACGTGAAAGACAACAGAGAGATTACGTCGCGGGATGATTGCAAGCAAGCTGGACGAAGAGTGGCCTGTCGGGGGCTTCCAAATCCATAGGGCCCCCAACCGAACCGCGAACACCCGACATCGAGAGCTAGCTCCACCTGCGGCCGTTTAATGGCGGACTGAACCGCGCCACTATCGTTTCTCGGCTGGCTCCGAGACGGAATTGGGACGGTCCACGGCGGTCAAGCAAAGCTTCAGACTTGCATGGGTGTTGCGAACATATCGGAGGCGTGTTTGCCGTCCGACGCAGAAGCACGACGACTGCCTGGTTCGACTATGATTGAAGCGTCTTCGACGCACTTTGATTCGCGGTGGCAATCGACCACCATCCCCATACCCCAAATCTGGAAGAACTGTTCGTGAGCAAGCCATTGACCACCACCAACCGTCGCTCATTTCTCAAAAAGGGTGTCGTTGCAACAGCGGGACTCGGTTCAATTGGAATCCAATCAGTCGATGCGGCCGAGTCCAACGACAAGGTGAATTTGGCGATCATTGGTTGCACCAATCGGGGAGCCGCCATTGGCAATGACGCGGTCAAGTCCAGCTTGGCAAACGTGGTGGCTCTGTGCGATGCCGATCCGTCACGGACCGATCGATTTAAACAACAACATCCCGAGGCGAAAGTTTATGACGACTTCCGCAAGATGTTCGATGAAATGGGCGGCAAAATTGACGCCTGCACGGTCGGTACACCCGACCACACGCACTTTCCAATCTCAATGCGAGCGATCTCGGAAGGCGTTGCGGTCTACGTCGAAAAACCGCTTGCCCATACGTTCGAAGAATGTGAACTACTGATCGCGGCTGAAAAGAAGCACAACGGCATCTGCCAAATGGGCAACCAAGGGCATTCCTCGTCTCAACGCATGCAGTTCAAAACATGGGTCGATGAGGGCATCATCAAAAATGTGCGACGCGTCGACGCTTGCATGAACAAAGGACGGCGATGGCATCCATGGGGAAATGTGACCGGCTATCCCGCTGCGGAAAAAATGCCAGCCGGAATGAACTGGGATGTTTGGACCGCAACGGCACCGATGCAGAGCTACAGTGATCGTCTCGACAATGGCAACTGGCGTGGTTGGTACGACTATGGCAATGGTGCCTTCGGCGACTGGGGGCCTCACACCTTGGATAGCATCCATCGTTTCCTCGATTTGGGACTGCCATACGAGGTTCGTGCGGACAAGTTGGAAGGGCCGAACGATTTCATCTATCCAATGGCAACCACCATTGCGTTTGAATTTGCCGAGCGTGGTCCGGGCATGCCAGCGATGTCCATCAACTGGTACGACGGCGTCAAAAACCAACCGCCGCGGCCCAAGGAACTGGGTGAAGGCAAATCGATGCCAGCATGCGGAAAGGTGATGTACAGCGACGACCTGACTTTCTTGGGCGGCACTCATAGTGCAAAGCTCAGTATCCTTTCGGATTCTGTCAAAACACCGGAGATTCCTGCTGGAGAAACAAACCAAAGTCACATGAAGAACTTTTTGCTCGCAGCAATGGGCAAAGAAGAATGCAACTCAAAGTTCGCTGTTTCAGGGCCTTTGACACAGGTCTTCATGCTCGGCTGCATCGCGCAACGTCTCGGAGGCACTCTCAAGTTCGATGCCGAGAAGCGAGAAATCACCAATAATGAACGAGCCAACCAACTCCTCAAGGGACATCCACCAAGAAAGGGTTGGGAAGAGTACTACACCGTGTAGGAATGCCTCCGGCAAAGGACAGCAGTTTCAAAGTTGTGCGGTGGTGTGCTGGTCCGCAGCTACCCCGACAACCTTATCCAATGCCTTCAGGACAGCCTTCGCTTGTCGGAAACCAATCAGGCGTTCCGAAACGGACATGCTCAGCTAGCCAGGCCAAAGTTTTGCGAATTCGAATCGGGTCAGTGAGGAGGAAAGCCTGCTTGGCTGACTCGATGTTCGCGGAATCCATCGTTTGCCGCGATGAGTCTTGAAACCCGAGACTGCAAAAAAGAACGGCATTTGGCTCATCAAGCCAAATGCCGTTATGTATTTTACAGTCTTGGTGTTTTCCCGCTCAAATGTCGTCCGCGGAATGCGCTCACGACAGAACAGGAAGCTGGGTGACTAACCCGAGTCACTTACTGAACTTGGACGTTTTCTGCACAAGGCCCTTTTTCGCCACGTGCTTCGTTGAACGTGACTTGTTGACCTTCACGGAGGTCATCGAAGTTCACGCCTTCAACGCTGGACGAGTGAAAGAACAAGTCCTTCGAGCTGCCAACGTCAATGAAACCGAAGCCTTTGTCGGTGAGACGTTTGATCGTACCTTCTGCCATTTTTCAATCTATTCAAAAGAGTTCTTGGTAGCCGATGCCGGAGACGAAGTTGTCTTAGCTTGTCGACTGCCGCACGCATCGTAACAGATGTTGCTGACCTGCCGGGCATAAAGTGGGTACGCAATCGGCAATTCATTGAAATTTCCTTCAGCGCGAAGTCATCAAAGCGGTTTAATCGTCGTTGTCACACGCAGAAAGACAACTTCGTGGCTGGCGCGATTGATTCCCAATAAGACGCCTGGATCGTGAGAATCCCAAGCAATTCCTTGCCCGGTGATCGGTGCCGGCACCGTCGTGACGTGTTTGAGCTCGCTTTTGTTGGCTGGAATCTCGAGAACATAAAGTTCGGCGTGATCGTGCCCTGTCACGTACAAATTTCCGTTTGGCCCAAAACAGCCACCTGAGTTGCTCATTGGCAAGAATCGCTGAATAACCGATTCAGGAAACATCCATTTGCCGGTCTCATTCCATTGTTCGTCGTATCGAACCAGCTTAGTTCGGCGAACTTCCGCTTCGCCATAGAACGCGAAAACGACCCACCAAGCTCCATCGTAGCGCTCAACCCAATTGATCGCACCATCGGTTTCAGCGAATGAAATCGACTCCAAATGCGTCATTTGTTCGGCATCAAAGACTTCGATCGAGTTATTCAATGGCTTGGTCGGCCAGTTGGAATTCGCACAAACCAACCGACCGTTTTTGACGATGCCGCTGTTGAGATGCTTGATATCCGATCCAACAGGAGCGTCCCATCGGGCGACACGCTCGCCAGACCGTTTGTCGTATCGAGCGATCGTTCGATTGGAAATGGCGTAAAAAGAAGACTCGTCGACCGCCACCGCTTGGTGAGCTTCCGGTGCGGGAAACCGACGTATTTCGTGAGCCGATTGATGATCGTCAGCGAGATCTACAAAAGTAATGCAAGACGGATTGCCAACCGAGGCATAGTCTCCGGTGAACTTAAGCAGTCCAGATTCTTGGTCGATGCGAAACGCGGTGACGTTGTCGGCACGTTGATTGCATACGTAAAGGAAGCGACCGCTCGGATCAAAGTTAAAGCTACGTGGGTAGTCGCCACGGGTCCACTCGTTGCCAATCTGTTGCAACGTTCCATCGGACTGAATCGCGAAAATCCCGATGCTGTCGTGAAGCCGATTGCCCGCGTAGACAAAACGTCCGTCTTCGGAAACCAAAATCTCGGAGCAGAAATTGCTGCCTTTGAAACCAGGCGGCAAAGAGGGCACGGTTTGACGCTGTGTTAGACGTCCGGCATCACCGTCGTAGTCAAACAGCACGATCGTCGATCCTTCTTCTTGGATCGAATACAGCCAGCGACCGTTGGGATGAAAATCAAAATGCCGGGGTCCATCTCCGGGAGGCAACGACACACTCGCGGGTGTGTTGGAGGATAATGTTCCCAACATCGCATCGAACTTCCACACAAAGATTCGGTCCATTCCCAAATCCACGTGCAGAACGTAACGCCCCGTCGCGTCGGACTGAATCATGTGTGCATGCGATCCATCGTGACCACTGATCGCAAAACTTCCCGGGGGTGAGTTGGTTGCCTTTGTAGGCCCGACGTTTCCTTCTCCGCGTTGAATATCGGTCGCTTTGCCCAAACGACCGTCCGCAAGTATCGGTAAAACCGCGATTGAGCCGCTGAAATAGTTCGCGACAAACAGATAGCGTCCGGATGGGTGAATGCTGACATACGTGGGCCCGTCGCCTTCCGACGCAACGGTATTCAACAACGTCAATTGGCCATCACGCGGATTGATCGCGAAGGAACTGACGGATCCTTGCTTCGCATCCCCAAACCGATCCGTTTCGTTGCTGGAATACATTCGATCTCCAGCCGCATTGACCACCAAGCAATCAGGACTCGCGCCGAAATCAACCGTACCAGTCGGCTCCAAGGCACCACTTTTTCGGTCAACCTTGAAAAGATGAATGCCTCGGCCATTTCCCGCGGGCAAATCAACCTGTGTCGGTGGAACGTCACCGAGCGGCGAGCTGAAGGTTCCGACATAGGCCATCAGAGGTCGAACCGCGGGTGCTTCCGTCGGCTCACCCTCAGCTCGCAACGTGTCCGAGCGCACAAAACCTATCAGCAACAGAACGACTAGAAATGTTTGCGGACGGAATTGCTGAAGCAAAAAGAATTGGTGAATCATTGTGCGTCTGGGGAGGAAGGCGAAGGCGTCAAATAACGATTCAAACCGGGCACAGCAAATTGCAACTCCTTGATAACAAGGTCAGCCATCACCTCGCCACCTTTTTCGTTGAAGTGGGTCAGGTCACCTTCCTTGAAATTGAATTCCATGCTGGCCGCCGGTCCAATCTTGTTGTGGAGCTCAATGCTTCTGTTATGCAGATCAACAAATGGCACCTCCAATTCTGATGCAACCTCTTTCGCAGCGACGGCCCATGGTCCCAGCGTTGTTCGTATCTGATCGTGCTCGTCGAAACGGCGTCTTGTCACCGAACTAACGATGACTGGAACCGCCCCGATCGCTTTCACTTCCGCAACGTAGCGTTTCAACTGTTGACGATAGGTTGTTGCCGGATCCGTTTCTCGCTTCGGCCCTTTTCCTGGTTGATCATTGTGCCCGAACTGGATCAATACGTAGTCCGGCTTTGCATCCAAGACCGCTGGCATTCGGTTGCCGTCATACCAGCTCTTCGAACTCGCTCCGCCCTTCGCGAAATTGATGACTTTCACTTGGTTGTTGAATCGCGTTTCGAAAGCCACTCCCCAACCCGAGTAGTCTTCGACGGTCGAATCACCGATCAATGCGATGGTGATTTTGTCGCTTCCTGACGAAGCAGAGTGAGCTTCCTGACGAGACTGGGCCGCGACGGTGCCGGAGATCAGCATGCAGGACACGAGCAAAATGCTCCGCACTCTACGGTCGTCGTATGATCTGATTTTGGTCGTGGAGATGATGAAGTTCCCTGTCAACAAGCGGTGAAAGATGGATGCAAAAACGGTGAGTTGCCTCGTCACTCTCGCTCAATCAACTTGGCCATCTCCTTCGTGATCGGCATGACTTCAAAGTCTTTGAAATACATTTCACAGTCGGTGCCGCCATGCATTTGCAATCCAAGCTTGCCCGTCTTTTCACATTCTTCATCGATGATGTCGGAGGTGCAAAAGCCATTCAGTGTTTGAACGAGTCGATCGCCATAGGCCGCCGTGCAGGTTGTATTCCACTGATCGTCTTTGTTGCGAACCTTTCCAACAAACTCGTCGTTGGTGACGATCCAACCGCGTCCGGGGATTGTATTCCCGTCGATGATGCCGGCGGTATGCCATAGAGCGCAATCCTTTCCGTTGTTCGCGATCTCGTTTTGAAACCCACGCAGGACCCAAGGTGCGTCTGTTTCCTCGGCGCGGAAGTACAGCGCACTGTTGCCACCGCGCATCCGATAGGTCACTCGAGCGATGAAGTTGTCGAAGTTGTCATCTGAAATGACCAGGCCATCTTTTCCTTGGCTCTTCGAATGAACGCCGTGCAAGACGCCATCTTTGGTGAATGACCATTCTTCGGGCAGAACAAACCTCGCACCTTCGAGTCCGTATTCCCCGTCGTCATTCTTGACGAAGAAAGATTGCCACTGACTTTCGCCCAAGTCTTTCACGCGGATATCCTTCCACGCAACGGATCCTGTTTCGCCGGAGTGGATTTGAAGCCCAATGAACCCCTTCATCGAAAAACTATCGAAGATGTCGACGACCAAGTTTCCGTTCAGCCAAGTCTTGATCGAAGGACCGACACACTGAATTTCAAGATCATTCCATTCGCCTGGCCGACAGCTTTCCTGAGCCGCATCGAGACGTTCTTGTGGCGTGAAGGCATCGAGCCAAATGATTCCGTGCTTGTGCCCGCGGCGGCCTTCATCGTAAATGCGTCCGGTCATGTCGCCGCCTGGCCGCATTTCGGCTTGGTAACCGAAGACCCGCTGACGATCGCCTTCCTCGCGCGACGCAGAACGGAATTGAACGCCGGAATTTCCGCTTTCCAAAAACTTGTAACGCAGCTTCAAAACAAAGTCGCCAAACTCTTTATCAGAGCACAGAAAGGTATTGCCCGGCGTGTTGGGCGCACATTCTCCGACAATCACGCCATCCTCGACACGATACTTGGCCGATCCGCCACGTTTGACCCATCCACTTAAGTCGCTGCCATTGAATAGCGATACAAATCCCTCCTCCGTGTCAGCGGCCTCGACGTTGTGCGTGATCGATGCCAAAAGTCCGATCGTGATCGCCGCAGCAAGTAGCGTTCTCATTGATGTCTCTCTTGATGATAGTGTGAGATCCAGAGCGAATTACTCCAGTTGTGGTGAACATTCAAAGCAACCACGAGCCTCGGGAGCGTCAACCGTTGTCGATCGTTGGCCCCATTTGCAAATGGATACGCGGCTCAACGGACTCGAATAACGGGACGCATTCTACACAACCATCTGCCTGGCATTGTAGGCGATACGAAGAGATCACTTGATCGCATCTACACGCGACCGGAACCTATCGTGAAGTTCCTAGCATCGACCATTGCATTGCGATGTAGCGGTCATGCTCGCACAACACTTGGCAGTCAAAAAATCAAGCTTGCAGAAGGCTTTCTTAGGACACGCTTTCCTGCATGTCGGCTTCCACGACATTTTTAGCGAAGCTCTGATAGGCTTCGCCGATCTGTTTGGCCATCGGATCAGGCCAAGCGTGAAAATGATCGTTCGCAATCGCGTCAAAGATGGCGGTTGCCACCAGAGTCGGTGACGCGGCGCCCTCTTCAAACCCGGCATTGTGTCCCATGTCAGTATCAATCGGTCCTGGATGGACACTGACAACGAGCGTTCCTTGTTCCTTCAGCGAGTCTCGCAATCCTTGAGTGATCGAATAGCTCGCCGATTTTGAGGCGCAGTAGGTTGCAAACTCAGAAAAAGTCTTCACCGAGGCGACACTGTTGAGTTGAACCAACGCGCCACCTCCATTCGACTTCAATACGGGCGCGAATGCTTGGGCGATTCGCATCAGTCCGTAAACGTTGACGTCCATTTCAAACTTCAGTGTATCAACCGCATCACTTTCGAGAGCGTTCTTCACCTTCAGCACGCCTGCGTTGTTGACCACCACATCAACGTCCTTTGCGACATCAGCCGCAGCAGAGATAGACGCAGGGTCTTCCAAATCGACTCGCACCGGGACGACTCGATCACCGTGCTTCTTGACGAGTTCCTCCGCGGAATCGATGTTCCGCACCGCCGCGTAAACTTTCGACGCGCCTCGATGGAGCGCCTCTTCCAATATCGCTTTGCCAATGCCTCGGTTGGCTCCCGTTACCAGAACCACTTTGTCTTTGATTTCAAATGCCATCTTTCATTCCTTTCTCTTGATTGGTTTGTCAATTTTGGTGATAGCCGCCACTCGACCGTGACAGCCTCGTTTGCCTGCGTCTTGTGCACTTTCACTCAGCTCGCATTTTCCGCTACGGCGTGCCATGTGTTCTTTGAGAAGGCATCATCAAGCGGGGTTTCAGCGATGTGATTGGTGTAGTTGGACAGCACTTTGTAAGCCGTCCCAACAATCACATCGAGAACGGTTACGTTTGTGTAGCCCACCGCCAACAACGCTTCGATGTCTCCGTCTTCCATCCATCCACGTTGAATGTTGACTTTTTCAGCGAACACTCGAAGTGCTTCGAGCTTTGGATCCGCGATGGGAGTGCCTGATCGCAACGACTCGATGACGTCGTCGGGCACCTTCAGGGACTGCATGATCGACGTATGAGCGGCCATGCAGTATTCGCATCCGTTGAGTCGATTGTTGGTCATCGCGATGATCTGACGCTCGGTCGCGTTCAGATTGGTCTTCGTGTCAAAAATCCCCGCAATCGTTCGGTAGGCTTCCAGCAACGCGGGCGACTCCGCCATGACCGCGTGCAGATTCGGAACAAATCCGTAGGTCTTCTGGCTATTTTTTAGCTGCGGTTTGCTGGCTTCCGGAGCAGTTTCAATTGTGTGTGTTTCAAATTCAGTCATCGTCTTGCCTTTGTTTTGACCAAGCGGTCCAAATGGGCTTTCAAAAATCGGAGGACACTTGTCCCTCCGGGGCATCAACCAATGCGGTTGTGCTAGAAAGATGCTTGTTTGCGAGGTTGGACCGCCAATGCGCGACCAGACGCCATCAAAAAAGTCCGAAAGCGTCGGGCCGTTAACGCGGGCAAAGGCGACATCCGTGACGACGTCGGATACTGGAATGGCCTGCCGTGATCGATTGAGACCATCCTCCTGGACGAATCCTCGAAATTTGAGGTGGAATTTTCGTTTGCTGCTCTGGTCCACTTCGTACGATAAGCAACGTTTTCGTTTGCTTTCTAACGTCGTCGAAGATCCAAAATGAACACCGTCCATGTCGGGTGCCAGCTGAACTATCTCGTGAAGTCGCCCTCGATCTTCCTCTTGAACTGTTCGGTCGCAAAGAATCCGCACCAAGTCGTGACTTCTGAGTCGCTTGAGGTCCTGCCGTTTTCGCCGGTCGAAGAATGTGACGTCGGCCCGCTCGGTAACCGAGTCGTTCGGTTGAACGCCCCCGCTGGAGAATTGCAAATTCGCTATGCCGCAACCGTGGGTTTGCAAACGGAATCCGTTGATTCCAATGACGTGATGGAAACCAATTACGAGAATTTGCCGGGCGACATCCTTTCGTATCTGAATCCCAGCCGATACTGCGAATCCGACAAGCTTTATCGCTTTGCCATCGATGAATTCGGACATCTCGTTCCCGGATATTCACGCGTCACCGCCATTTGTAACTGGACGTTCGAGCAACTTGCCTACGTCCCCGGCAGCACCAACTCTTCCACGACCGCTTGCGATGTTTTGCTGCAACGTGCGGGTGTGTGCCGAGATTATGCACACGTCGCGATCAGTTTGTGTCGAGCATTGGGAATTCCGGCCCGTTACGTCTCTGGGTACGCGGTCAATTTGGTTCCACCGGACTTCCACGGTTTCATGGAAGCCTACCTGGATGGGCGCTGGTTCCTTTTCGATGCGACTCGCTTGGCCCCCGTGGGCGGCTTGGTACGAATCGGCACCGGTCGAGATGCAGCCGACGTAGCTTTCGCGACCATCCGCGGTGAAGTGGATTGCACGGGGATGGGTGTGTGGGCGACCGATGCCAATCCGATGGACGAAAGGTTGAGCCCTGACAACGTGCAAACGGGTGTCAGCTCTGCTTGAGCGAATCCAAATTCGCGGCAATGACGATCAACTGAACAATATCGAAATCACTTCGAAACCTTGTGACTTCGAAGCGTCGTGTCAGTCCGAAACATCGCGGCCGGCGGTCCCATGCCGATTACCGCGCCGAATCAACACCGATCGCGTTTCAAGCTCGGTTCTTCATTCGCTATCGATCGTCAGTTGGTTCTGTCGATAGCGGAATGGAGATCACCAAGGCTGCGGCACGATCGTCGTTGTTGGTTCGTCGCGAAGCGTGGCAACTGAGGCAGGTCGCTGACAATCGTATCCTTCCCGCGAATCGATAGGTGTTTTCGTCGGTCTCATCGAAACTCGTTTTGCCGGTTTTCAGTTGCTGTGCCGCTCGTTTTTCAAATCGCGTCTCAGGTTCGTTGTCGATATTCATCGCTTTTAAATCGACCGCGATCCATCGCAACTCGATGCCGTGACTCTTTTCAATTTCGGCAAAGACATCTTCAAGCGAACGCGATGGAATGCTCAGCCCGTCGTCTTCGCGGAAGAAGTCGCGATGCATGACTTGCAACGCACCGTGAAACGTTTCATGCAGAATCATCGCACGCGTTTTTGCTTCGACCAACGTCGGCTTTGGTGGATCATGTGGTGATTCGGCGTCCGAAGAGTGAACCGCTGTTCCACTGTTTGCCGAGTCCAAGTTTGAGACGGTCTGACTGAAAGCGACTGCAGATGTCAGCAACCAACCCAGCATCACGATGCAGGTAAACGAGATCATGCGAGCGTATACGGTCAACGGATTGCCCGGTGAAAAGATGGGATGAAAGCGTCACTAGAAGTTGACGTGAGGAAACGTTGATTGACGCAGCTGAATGAACATTCAATCGCACAGCCAGCATTCTGATGCGTTTACACGGTGTTTCCAAGTGAAATCACAGAATACCAAGCATCGGCACCACGATTGCAATGAAATAGGTTGATACCACGGACGGGGCAATGCCTTCTCTCATTCTTGGAATCGAAACCATGTTGATGCGAAACCCCCACGAAGAAATTGTTGTCACCAAAACGAGTTTGGTTGCACCCAATACCGAGTCACAAACGGTTCACTTGTTTGGACAAGCCGTTCTCTTGTTATTGTTCTTGGTTGCGATCCTGCTTCGTTCGTTGACTTTCTAAACCGCTACCCGTTCTAAACCGCGACCCGATGGTACGGAAGCGATGACCGCAGAATTATCCCGCGGTCGTCGCGTCCTGCCAATCGTCATTCGAGTTGCAAGACGAAATCGTCACTCATTGACGAGTTGGTTTGGGCAGAGTCCACAGCAGCAGTCCCATCCCAGCGATTGCGCTGATTGCGGACCCGACCAGCACGCCAGTCTTGGCAGTATCGAGCCCATCGGCTCCGAATGCCAACCCGTCGATGAACAATGCCATCGTGAATCCGATACCGGCAAGGAAACTTCCCGACATCAAAATTGGCCAGTTCAAACCGCTCGGCAAACGTGCCACGCCCAATCGAATCACCAACCAACTGAACAGCGCAATTCCAAGTGGCTTGCCGACGACCAGACCGATCACGACCGCGATTGCAACGGAGTCACTCAGGTTGGCCGGTTCAATCAACACTCCCGCATTCGCGAGCGCGAAGACGGGCATGATCACATAGGCGGTCCAAGGGTGCAGTGTTACCTCCAAGTACTCCAGCGGTGAAACTGTTTCTCGCGTGAGCTGCTGAACTTCTCGAACCACCTCAGCGCGGTGTAGCCGCCGACTCCACTCCTTCGGTTGAAATTCGTGCTCCTTTTCGTGCAAGTATTCGCGAAAACGCTCGGGCACCAATGTCGGCGTGGCAGGAGTCATCAGTCCGAGGATCACGCCGATCAGTGTCGCGTGAATGCCAGATTCGTGGAGCGCAATCCAAGCGAGAACGCCGACGATCACGTACGGTGGGAAACGACGCACTCCGATTCGCGAAAGGAAATGGACTGCGCCGACCGCGACCGCTGCGAGAAACAAGTAGCGACCGTCCAGCGATTCGGTGTAGCCGATTGCGATCACCAATATTGCGCCAATGTCATCCACGATGGCGAGCGAAAGCAGAAGCACTCGAAGGCTGTGCGGTACGCGAGAACCAAGGATCGCCAGGCATCCCACGACGAAGGCGATGTCAGTCGCCATTGGAATGCCCCATCCCTGCACCCCGGGCTGGCCGTACTGCATGGATAGATAAAGCGTGGCCGGCACGATCATCCCACCGATCGCCGCGGCAATCGGCAGAGTGGCCTGTTTCAAATCCGATAGCGACCCATGGGCGAGTTCACGTTTGACTTCCAGACCAATCACAAAGAAAAACACCGCCATCAATCCATCGTTGATGACGTGATGCAGTGAGTGATGAAAGACGATGTCACCGACGGCAATCGTCAGATCGGTATGCCAAAACGCTAGATAGCTATCTGCCCAAGAAGAGTTGGCCGCGACGAGGGCGACCACCGTGCACAAAATCAGCACCAGCCCGCTGGTTGCCTCGATGTGTAAGAAGCGTGCAAACGGACGTAGCCACCGATCAATAGGTTGAATCGGTAGCGGGAGTCTAGTTTCGATGTGATTCATGCAAGGATTGGGATAGGTCTCTTGGGCGAGAAATAGGGCAGGAAACTAAGTTACGGAATGTCAGGACGCACCGTCATTCCGTTGGTGAATGCGTCGGGGGAAACGATCAGATAGACAAACGTCAATGCCGCTGGCAGCAACAGCAAAACCAGCATGGTGCAGATGACCCCAACGACATAATTCTTTTCATCGTCGTTCGTCAAAAGCTGACTGGGCGGCGGGTTCGGCTCGTCAGACATGTCCGGTCCCAATTCGTCAATGAAGTAGACCGTTTTCGCTGAGTTGGCTTCTACTTCGGTCTGCGGAGACGTTGGGCGGGTGATCAATGCCGGCAGCATCGGTTCTTCCTCCAGTAGGAGTTCCCTCCGGTGGGTCGAAAAACGGTGCCACTCCAAACGAAGAGCTTTCCCGAACAGGTTTCCGACCCCGGATTCACTTTCGAAGACTCTGATGCAGGTACGATGCCGATCCACTCCATCCGAAGCACCGCCACAATCTCAGGATGGCAGACCATCCTCGATTGACAGCTTGAATTGCGAGCAATTTAGGCTCGCGACGACGCAGACAGAATCGGGTTGTTTTTATGCTGACCAGAGCTTCCACCTTTCGTACAAAGAGAGAGCGTCAACCCCGGTTTCCGCGGCGTCCACTTTGGTTGGCGCTCGCGTCATTTCCCGGACGGAATATGCGATATCTATTCGATCGAAAGCCTTCTGTCGCGGGTAGATTTGGCCGACATGCATTGCTATGTCTCTCACCCATTACACGAACGAACCCGGTCTTAGGGTTGATGCGAACAACTGAATCTCGAGCCGTGGATCGTCCCAGCGACGGCATGGTTCCCACCGCGAATTTGCCGGCGAAGACTTGATATCAACTACGATGACTTCATGACACAAAGACACGACCTTTCGGCACAAGTACTTCCTCGTCGCGGTCAATCGATCCCGCCGGAGTTCTTTCGTGCGATCGCCGAAAGCACGGTGGATTGGGAGAGCTGGCAATCAGCCAACGGGCAGGTCGTTTGGGTGAACCAAGCGGTCGAGCGATTCACCGGCTACACGCCCAAAGAATGCCTCGCGATGGATGACTATCCACTGCCAATGATCGCTCCGGAAGATCGCGAACGAATGGGGTGTCACTTGGAGGAAGCATCCAAAGGAAGTACCGGCAACAACGTCGAATTCAAAGTGTTGCATCGTGATCAATCCACGTCGTGGGTCGCCGTTTCTTGGCAGCCGATGACCGATCGCGAAGGCAATTCGTTGGGCTTCCGAGCAAGCTTTCGCGATGTGACGGAACGTCGACAAATGCGGGAGCAACTGCGGGAACAGAATGCAGAACTGGAACACTTGGTACAGATGCGGACCGCCAAAATTGCGGAGCTCGAAAAACATCGACTGAAGATGGAAAAACTGGCCGCGTTGGGCGAACTTGCCGCTGGCGTCGCGCATGAGATCAACAATCCGCTTGCTGGCATCCGAAACGCATTCGCACTTCTCAAGCGGCACCTGCCATCGAACGTGAAGCATTACGACAAACTCGATTTGATCGACGGTGAAATTGAGCGTATTCGTGGCATCACACACCAAATGTTCCAGCTTTATCGGCCGAGTCAGCAAAAGGCCGTCGTATTCAATGTTCGTCGATGCTTGGAAGAGCTGATGTCGCTTGCTCTTCCGATGTCACGCAAATTCAAAGTGAAAGTCGAATTAGAATGCGAGGCTCTTCCGGCGACGAAAGAGCTCGGCGTCGACGAAGTATTGCTTCGTGAAGGCGAATTGAAACAGATCCTTCTCAACCTCGTGCACAATGCGATCCAGGCATCATCGCCGGGTCAGGAAGTCCAGCTCGTCGTCACCGCCAATGATGACGCGTTGGTCTTGCGAGTGGTCGATCGGGGATGCGGGATCGCTAATGATGTGATCGACTCCATCTTTGACCCATTCTTCAGCACCAAGACGACGACGGTGGGGCAAGGCATGGGTTTGGGGCTGTCCGTCACCCGTGGTTTGATCGAGGCGATGCGGGGGTCGATTGACGTTTCCAGCGAACCGAACGAAGGAACCGAGTTTTGCGTCCAACTACCGAGATGCCTGAAGACGGAGCCAGAAGAGCATTGAATACATCAACGACTCAACGCATCTTGATTGCGGACGATGAACCGCTCTTTCGCGAAACGACGGCTGAATTCCTGCGTGAAGAGGGGTATGAATGCCTCTGCGTCGAAGACGCGAACGATGCAATTTCGGTACTTGAGGAACACAAGTTCGATCTGATTCTCTCGGACCTCAACATGCCGGGCAATTTGAAGTTCGAGCTTTTAAAAGAAGGCCGAACCAAGCACTCGGACGTTCCCATGATTGTCGTCACGGGTGCACCCTCACTGCCATCGGCAATCGAAAGCGTTCGCCTGGGTGTCACGGATTACTTACTCAAACCGGTGAAGCTAGAAGAACTGCTCACCGCGGTCCAGCGTTCACTCTCTCAAGCGGGCAATCGGAAAGCGATCGAACAAAGCAGTGCGCCGACACCAGGCGACGAACGAGCGTCAGCCGATACACCCGCTTGGTCGAAAGATCTCGGCATCATCGGTGAAAGCCCAAAGATGCTGGAGGTTTTGGAGATTGTGGAACGTGTGGCGATGAGCGACACCAACGTTCTGATCACCGGAGAAAGTGGAACGGGAAAAGAGGTGATCGCCAAAGCGATTCATTGCCGGAGTCATCGACGTGACAACGCGATGCAAGTGATCGATTGCACTTCGATTCCTGAGTCACTTTTCGAGTCCGCTTTGTTTGGTCATATCAAAGGATCATTCACCGGTGCCGTGAAAGACCAAGCCGGTTTGCTGCGGGCTTGTGATGGCGGCACCGCATTCATTGACGAACTCGGCGAATTGCCTCTGTCTTCGCAAGCGAAATTATTGCGGGTCATTCAGGAACAAACTTTCACGCCGGTTGGCGATAGTCAGTCGATCCGAGTCGACACTCGATTTGTTTGCGCCACGAATCGCGACTTGCAGAATGAAGTTGATGCTGAACGTTTTCGACACGATCTCTACTATCGCTTGGCGGTTGTGCACATCGAGTTGCCTCCACTACGCGATCGTGGCGATGATGTGATTCTACTGGCCAATGCGTTTTTGCAAAAGCATCAACCAGCAGGCGTCAATCCGAGTTCTTTCGCTTACGAGACACTGGAGTGTTTCCGTAGCTACCGCTGGCCCGGCAACATCCGTGAGCTTCGAAACGTCGTCGAACGGTCATTGGCTCTTGCCAAAGGCCCGGTAATCGAGGCCAGCGATTTGCCCAAGCCGCTTCGCGATTCGATCAATGAGACACCTTTCGAAACATTGGATCTGGCCGAAGTGTCGCGTGACGAAGCGCTCGATACCGCCGATCGTGCTTACCTGGTGCAGCTTCTCGGAAAACATCACGGCGTCATCGCCAGTGCGGCTAGGCAAGCGGGACTGTCTCGGCAAGGCATGAACAAGCTTCTGAAACGGCACCACATCGACGCGAATGATTTTCGTAGATGATGTCCGCGTGGAGCAAAATGCCCCGCAGTCCCAGCCGTAAAAGTGATCGGAAGTCTATCGGAATGCGCATTGATTGAGCGTATGCCAAAGACTCGGCGAATAGCCGTGGCCAAAACCTGACAAGCCTCTGAAGCGATACACGATCACTGTTTGCGGGCGGATGGATGAAGAACCCAATCGACGCGAGACGTCCTGCACATGCACATCTCGCCAGGGCACTCGCGTCGCGCCCGATCTGTTTGCATTCTCTATTGCAGCATTTGGTTCGATTTGTCCGACAAGCTTCGCTTCAGGAGTTCGCCTGGGGCTTCAGTCAGCTCAATCGTACGTTTTTGCGGTTCACTCAGCGAAACCTTGTGCTGCGAATGGTCGCTTGATTGGAACAGCAAGTCATCGGCACTGCCCAACTCACGCACGAGTCGGACCAGATCTTCTTCACTCACATCGACAAATGAATCCAACGAACGGAGGGCCGCCAAAACCTGTTCATGAGACGGGGCCGAACCAATACGTTCAATTGCCAAGCCTTCATTTGCAGAGCGAAATAACCCCGCCGGGTAGCGTCGCCAGCGGAATGGTGCATTGATCAATACGGCGAGCGTCAGCATCAAGACAACGTTCAGCAGAATCGGGCACAGAACATACATGTATCCCAGTTCGTGAATGGCATCGCCTCCCATCACAGCAGTGAACGCGGTCGCGCCGCCCGGCGGATGGATGCAACGCAGTTGGTACATCAGTCCAATGGAGATACCAACCGCGAGTGCTGTTGCCAGCGCCGGGTGGCTGATCCATTGGTAACACGTCACACCAATGCAGGCCGAAATCGTATGCCCCGCGACCAGCGGCCAAGGCTGAGACAATGGGCCATGGGGAACCGCATACAGCAGAACCGCGCTTGCTCCCATCGATGCAATCACGCCCGCCGCAGCTAGTCCGGGCAGACAAAGGTTGGTGACGTAGAAAACACAGTAGATTGCGCAGGCGGATCCTACCGCCGAGATCAATTTTTCATGCAGGCTGACTTCAACAAGTTCAACGCCTAACCATCTGCTTCCTAGCATGTGGAATTCAGTTTCAAACGCGTGAATACCGGACGAATCGCCACATCATGTCCGCTCATGATGGGTCGCCGCTCCGGTTGGCCAATCAGACTAGGCGAAACTACTTTTGCGTCAAGCCGCAGTCCCGGAAGCGATCTCGACATCAACGAAACGAAACCTTTGCGTTTGGCGGGATGCGCGCACTGTATCGCGGGTGGTTCCGTTCCACGGCAAAGCTAGCAAGGTCGATATGATCGGCCAGATCGGCCTCCAAAATGGTTCATGTGATAGTTGCAACCCAATCTGCATCAACCGCACAGTTACTCACGTGCAAAGCTCTTATTCAAAACAGTGGGTAAGCAGCGATCTCATGCGACCGGCGTGATCGACAGCGACCCTGTATCGAACAGTCTCTCGTTGCTATATCGATTGCATTCATGGGTTGGAAAATTGCTCTCTCAATGCTGCTCTTGCCAGGACTGGTAGGAATGACACAGCTCGTGTCGTATTCCAGCCAGCCCGGCGATGTCGGCCAGTCTGTGCCAATGTTGCTGCCGCACAGTTTGTCAAGCGTGCAATCATTCGAAGACGCCAATCAAACAACCGTTTTGGTCTTCTATCATCCGCATTGTCCGTGCACGCGAGCGACGATCCGATGCATGGAAAGGATGATCGCATCATTCACCTCTCAACCGACGATCATTGCTTACGCCTTTGTTCCATCCGGTGAGACGGATCATTGGATTGAATCGGAGACGACCGACAAATTGCGATCGTTTGGCAATGTATCCATTGTCGCCGACCACAACGCGAAAGCGTGTCGCCAATTTGATGTCGCAACGTCTGGCCATGTGCTTGTCTATAACGACTCAAAGCTGAGTTTCAGCGGTGGGATCACACCGTCTCGAGGCCACGAGGGAAATTGCGACAGCGGTGTTGCGTTTCTGCATAGTGTCAACGGCGAATCAGAAGATCGCAGGGAATGGCCGGTGTTTGGATGTGCCATCGTTGTCCCCAGCGAAGGTGCCTGATCATGCAAAGTCCAGCGGGTATCGCAGCAACAAACGAATTGTTCCAGAAACGCTACGAGCACGAGTGCTTGTGGGTCCACCGGTTCATGACCTGGATCATGGCGGGGCAATGGGCATTGGGATTGGCATTCGCAGCATTTCTATCGCCACTGACTTGGATTGGACAACGTAACGAGGTCCACATTCACGTTTGGGCGGCGTTTCTGATCGGAATGTCGTTGTCTGGATTCGCGATCCTATGGATGCGGATGTTCCCCCGAGAGGCATCAACGCGTCATGTCGTCGCGGTCGTGCAAATGCTCTGGTCAGCCCTGCTGATTCACCTTTCAGGCGGACGGATCGAGACGCACTTTCACGTGTTTGCTTCGCTCGCAATTCTCAGTATCTATCGCGATTGGCGAATCCTCATCAGTGCGACCGCTGTTGTTGCACTGGATCACTTCGTCCGAGGCGTCTTCTATCCATTGTCGGTGTTCGGCATCATGACCGAGAGCCCCTATCGATGGATTGAGCACGCCGCTTGGGTGTTGTTCGAGGTCGCATTCTTGGCGCCGGGATGTTATCGACTTCGCAAGGAGGTGTGGGAACTTTGTGTTCGACAAACAGAAATCGAGTTTGCAAAACGCTCGGTCGATCAACAGGTCGCTGAACGCACCAAAGAATTGTCGGAAGCCTACGACCTGCTGGCCGAAAAAACCGCGGAAACAGAGAAGCTTGCCCTTGTAGCTCGTTATACCGACAACGCAGTCATCATCACGCACGCGGACGCGACGATCGAATGGGTGAACGAAGGGTTCACACGCATCACCGGCTATTCAGCTGATGAAGTCATCGGCAAGCGTCCTTCGGACCTTCTGCATGGTCCCCAAACCGACCCAAAGGTTTGCTCCGTCATGCGAGATGCAATCGCGAACCGATCGGGATTCAACGTCCAGACAATCAACTACCGAAAGAACGCAGAGCCGTACTGGGTGGACATCGAAGTCCGGCCCATTCACGACGCCGACGGTATTGTTCGACGATTCATCGCCATCGAAGCTGATGCGACGGAGCGAGTTCAACAAGAACAAGAAAAGGTTCGTTTAAACCAGGAGTTGCTCGACGCATCGCGGCAGGCGGGAATGGCAGAGATCGCGACCGGTGTGCTTCACAACGTCGGCAACATTCTCAATAGCGTTAACGTTTCGGTCTCGGTCATTCGCAACCAGTATTCCAAAAGTGCGTTGGCGAACCTAGAGAAAGTGTCTTCGCTGATCGCCGAGCACGAGCAGACTTTTCCCGAATTTGTCGCTACTGATCAACGCGGCAAGAAAATTCCCGCTTACGTCCAACGCGTCACCCATGCACTCAGTGGCGAACGTCAAACAATCGATGGTGAACTAACGGACTTGGTCAAGAACATCGAGCACATCAAGGAAATCGTTGCCGCTCAGCAGTCCATGGCAAGCTCGTCCGAGATGATTCAGGAGCTCGATCTGCAAGGTTTGATTGAGGATGCTCTGGCCGCGAACAAGGCGTCTTTAATGAACCACGACATCAAGATCTCGTTGGATTTGGAAGAGGCCGACAGGTTGATTGTGACTGACAAACACCGGTTTCTGCAGATCGTGATCAACCTGATCAAAAACGCGAAAGACTCCTTGGTTGAAAACAAAATTTCCGATCCGCAGATCATCGTTCGGGCGACGCGGCAAGAAGAATCGAACACGATCTCCGTGATCGACAACGGGATTGGTATTCCGGCTGAAAGCCTTCAGCAGATCTTCCAACACGGGTACACGACCAAGATGGAAGGCCACGGTTTTGGCCTGCACAGCAGTGCGAACACTGCGGGCGAAATGGGTGGTCAATTGGCGGCGTTCAGCGATGGTCCTGGATGCGGTGCACGCTTTGACCTCACTCTGCCAATTGTCCAAAAAGAGAAAACGAGCCCCAAGAACTCCGAGTTAGCTGTATGAACACTTTGAAATTGAGCAAGTCGCACCGAGTGTTGATCGTCGATGACAATCCATCGATCCACGCGGACTTTCGTAAGATCTTCACGCCTCGGCCAACCGAACTGCCCGACATTGATGACTTTGACATCGACGAGGTGCCAGATGAAGGCCTTCAGCAGGAAGGCCTCCGTTTTGACTCGGCGCATCAGGGGTTGGATGCTGTGAAAATGGTCGAGTCAGCGGTCGAACACAACGATCGTTATTCGCTCGCTTTCGTCGACATGCGAATGCCACCTGGGATGGATGGCTTGCAGACCATCGGAGAACTCTGGAAGATCGACCCCGAATTGCAGATCGTCATTTGCACCGCCTACAGCGACCATTCATGGGAGCATGCGGTATCGGTGTTGGGTCACACCGAGAACCTATTGATTCTAAAGAAGCCCTTTGACGATGTTGAAGTCCTCCAGATCGCCGTCGCGTTGACCTGCAAATGGGACTCGGCACGCGCGGCCGGTTTGAAACATCGTGAACTCGAAGAACTCGTTCGAGTCCGCACGGCCGAATTGGAACGAGTTGCTCTGCACGATGGTTTGACTGGGCTGGCCAATCGCATCAAGTTCAACGACCGTTTGAGAGATTCCTTGGCAAATGCAAATTCGCAACCGCCGGCGGTTCTGCTCATCGACCTCGATCAATTCAAACTGATCAACGATACGCTGGGACACCCAGCCGGAGACGAGTTGATTCGGATCGTGGGACAGCGATTGTCCGCTGTCGTTGGAGCGGCTGGTTTGGTTGCACGCTTGGGTGGCGACGAGTTTGCTGTCGTGCTGGATCACAACCCAACTCAGCGAACGATCGAATCCATCGCCGATGGAATTCAATCTTCGGTTGCCGAGCCTGTGTTGTTGGATGGGGTTCCTTTCAGCGTGACGGCCAGCATTGGTATCTGCGGCTCGCCTGATGAAAATTGTGATGCCGATGAATTGATCCGCAATGCGGACATCGCAATGTATCGAGCCAAAGCTGACGGGCGTGATTGCGCCCGATACTTCGAAAAGGGGATGGACCAGCAACTCCGCCAACGTCAAATGATGGAGGCGAATCTGCGTGCGGCAATTGCCAACGATGAGTTCGTGCTCCACTTTCAACCATTGTTGGACCCGAACACCAAAAAAGTCTGCTCGTTCGAAGCATTGCTTCGCTGGGAGCATCCAGAACGCGGACTTGTTCCCCCGTTGGACTTCATTCCGTTGGCGGAGGAGACAGGACTGATTCGACAAATCGGCGACTGGGTTCTCCTGGAGGCTTGTAAAGAAGCCTGCAATTGGCCTGAACACATCCGAGTCGCAGTCAACGTATCCGCCATCCAGTTCCGAGGTGGGACGCTACCAAAGAGCGTCTCGGATGCGATCGAACAATCTGGGATCGCAGGCGAACGCCTCGAAATTGAAATCACCGAGTCCGTGCTCATGGGTGAAAGCCTGGATGCATTGGATCAGCTGCATGCACTGCGAGCGCAGGGTGTTCGCATCGCTTTGGATGACTTCGGCACCGGCTATTCGTCGCTCAGCTACCTGCGACGGTTTCGATTCGACAAATTAAAGATGGACCGCTCATTTGTCCAGAACCTCAACCAAGCCGACGCGATGGCAATTGTCAGCACGATTGCCAATCTTGGGAAATGTTTGGGGATGGCGACCACCGCCGAAGGCATCGAGACGGAGCAGCAAATGCGCTGTGTCATGGAACACGGCTTCACCGAGGTCCAAGGGTATCTCTATGGCCGTCCGATTCCGTCGACCGAGATCCACGCGACTCACTTCGGACAATCGGCTCTTACGAGTAGCCGCGGATAGATCGCTCGGGGACCGTCGCGCGTTTCAACTGGACGATTCGCCGGGCGGTTGCGAGTGAAAAAAGCATCTCGCGTCCCATGCACGCCAAAAAGTTGATAGACTACGGCCCTTCCGGGCCATTCCGCTACCCCGCCGCGGGGCTGCGATGAATGGTCGTTCGGCCTAGCACTCTAACTTGAAGGAATGGGATACCGTGCGCCATCTACGACAGTCTATCTGTATTTGCTGCTCGCTGTTCGGGACGCTTGCGTCGCCCTCCTTCGCGAGTGCAAACGACGCGTTGGACGTCGATCCAACCCAGCCCGAACGACAGATCCTGCATCTCTGCAAACCCGACGGAACGCCCATTCGACCGTTGGTCTTGGACGAATCGCTGAGGGAGCGGTTTGACAGCCAGGGCAAACCAGAGATTTCAGCCGATGGGAAATGGATTGCATTCGACGCGTGGACAAATGATTTCAAACGAACTCGGCAAGAGTCCAAGATTGTGATCGTCGACTTCGATGGCCAGAAAACGACCAATATCATCGACGGTTCTTTGCCATCGTTTTCACCCGACGGCAAACGTTTGGTCTTCAGCCGCCCGCGACGATACACGAACACAGACGGCGCGGAGGGAACGTCGATCTGGATCATGGATATCGATGGCGACAATCGAATGATGGTCGCCCACCGCGGGGCGTGGGGTGGACGTTGGTCACCGGATGGAAAATCGATTGTCTTTTTTGGTGGTGAAAACGAGAACGGGATCGCAGTTCCAAAATCATGTTTGCGCCTCTTTGATATTGAAACCCAGACGACCACCAACATTTTCTCACCTGACGACTCGCCGTTTGGAGAATTGAGTTTTCACTTCGAGTGGGCCAAAGATGATTCGCGTCGTGTGGTCTTTGGTGGACCGCTGAAAGACACCCAAGAACTGGCGACCGGAGTGATCCAAGTCGACGAGGGGATCTCGAGCTTGATGGTTCGAACCGGCGACACCATGGAAGCGGGCCTGCTGCACGGCAGTTCGTACGACTGGAATCCAAAAGGCAACTCTTTTCTGATGGCCGGGACAGTCGGCGACCGGGTTTTACCCATCGCTGTTTCGATTGACCTGGTTGAAGCATCGCAAACCTTCGATGGCATACCGGAAAACGTTTCCACATCGGATCCGATTCACACGCCCGATGGAAACCATCTGATCGTTTCATTTCGTTCCCAATGACCGTCAAGGATCACGACAACCGGCTTGCAGCGAGCTTATTTGATTAGTCATTTCTTGCGGTGGAGAGTTGCGCGCCCATCAACCGGGGCTCGCAGTTGACTACCATGGACGATCTCAGGCGGACAACTCCGTTCGCCGGTCGGTCGTCACACCCGAGTCAATAAATGCGTTTGCTACTGACAGCTTGTTTGATCGTGATTTCTTTGCCAACGGTTGTCGCGGAAACGCCCGCCGACGTTCTCGATCTTTCTCGATGGCGTCTGACGTTGCCGACTGAGTCGGACAAACGGGGGTCGCCATCAGAAATCCGGCAACCTGAGTTGGCGAGTTTCTCGCACCCAGAGCACTTCCACGTCAGAGATCAGGCCGGGGTGGTCTTCCGCGCGCACTGTGGCGGTGCAACAACCAAGGGATCCAGTTTCCCTCGTTGTGAACTTCGCGAAATGGCCCCCGACGAGGTCAACCGAGCAGACTGGAGCACGGATGACAAAACGATTCACACAATGACCGTGCGGGTCGCCATTACAGCCACACCTCGTAAGAAGAAGCATGTCGTGTGCGCGCAAATTCATGACGCAGACGACGATTTGATGATGGTGCGTTTAGAGGGCGAGAAGTTATTCATCGAACGCAATGAAGTCGGCGAAGTGATGATGGAACGTCACTACCAACTGGGAACCGAATTCGAACTGAAGATCGAAGCTGGAAAGGGACACGTTCGCGTCTTCTACAACGGCGAAGAGAAAATGAACTGGAAAGTGTCACGCGACGGGTGCTACTTCAAAGCCGGTTGCTACACCCAATCCAATTTGAAGAAGGGAGACGACGCTGACTCCTACGGTGAGGTCGTCATCTCGATGCTTCAACTCGACGAGATCAATACCGAAGACCAGTAGCCGCCAACTCGTTGTCCCCTCGGATGCTTCTCATGAAATTGTTCATCACGGGCCTCTTTGTCCTCTCGCTTTGTTCATCGTTGCAAGCAAAGGAATTTCGGCCCGTGGATGCTAAGACAGTCTTTTCTGTGACCAAAGAATCGTTGGAAGCGACACCCGCATGGAATCCGGGTGCCGGGCCGATTCCCGTTTCAGCCGCGGACGCGATTCAGATTGCGTCGGATTTTCACAAACGCATCGCACCCGAGGGCAGGACCGACAGTTTTGTTTTTGATCTCGCGGGGGCCACCCTGGTACGTTCTGAAGATGATCGCTGGTACTGGGTTGTTCAGTATCGGGTTCACTTTGATCCACTTCCAACGCCGAATCGTGTTGGGAATGGTTGGGCCGGACCAATGCCAAAGCACAGTCGATACCCGGTTCTAATGAACGGAGAACTCGCCCCGCACAAACCGATATCAGCCAAACTACCTGAAGCGGTTCAGCCGGTGGATGCGATGAACCATCGTGAGTGACGGCGATGAAGTCGCCTGATGCGATCAGGGCTACTTCGCGAGCTGCAATCGTTCGGTCGATTCAAGTTCGGGCCCGCCACCGCGATTGCCACTTCCCGATGCGGTGTAGATTGCGTCGCCAATGCGAACCAGACCTGTCCCGTGTCGGCCTTGTTTCAGCGAGGGCCATGCCGACCAACCGTTCGTTTCCGGATCGAACACCTCGACTTCGTCGTGAGCCGACTTTTGGTCCGCGCTCTCACCGCAACCGACAACCAGCTTTCCATCAACGGCGATGACACTGTTGCCCGCACGTTCGGTCGGCAGATCGGGGCACTTGTCCGAGGAGAGCCAATGACCAGTGTCAAAGTCATACACATCGATCTTGCTGATTGTTTGCGAGAAGACCGCGTTGTCGCGTTTTGATGTCACTCGCCCACCCGCGGCGTACAAACGATTGCCAATGATCGCCGCCTGGAAATGATCTCTCTCATGAGGTGCATCGGGCAGAATCTCCCACACACCCGTCTTGGGATCGTAGCGATCAAACCAACGGCGGCAACCATCAACGTGTCCGTTGGTGATTCCGCCGATCAGATAAACCCATCCATCGTGATACACCGCGCCGGCACCTCCGCGACGACGTGATTCCGGAATCGAATGGACAAAATCAAATCGGTCCTCGGAGGGATGATAGACAACGACTTTCTCGAGCGGAGTCTCTTTCGGATAGGGGCCCGTCATCGCGCCCATCAAATAGATCGCATCGCCAACAACAACTCCCTGAAAGTGATGCAACTCCAAAGGTGTTTCCGACTTTTCCGTCCAAACATTCGTCGCGGGATCGTAGACGTCCACGGGATTGATGCGGCGACCGCCCAGCAAGTAGAGCTTGTTTTCAAACCCCACCAACGCCGCTTCATGACGTGCCGTCGGTTTGCCGTTCGTTTCAATGGTCTGCCAAGTAGGTCGCTTGGAATCAGGTGAATCCGCGTGTAGCGACGAGGCCGTTCCGAAGAGAAGCAGGGTGCAGATCAATAAACGCATCATGGTGGAATCAAGTTGGTGGGAATGAATGGATCGACGACACCTACGCCGAATCGGAGTTGCCCGGTTTCGACTCATGTCGTGAAACGACGGAGATGACATCACCGTCGGTCAGCCGAGTTCGCAAGGAATCACCTGGCTGAACGTCGCCGGTGGAACGGACCACTTTTCCGGCATCAGTTTGCGTCACGCTATAACCACGAGCGAGCACGGCGAGTGGTGACAAAGCGGATTGTGCCGCCGCAACGGTTGCAAGCTTTGCTTGAGCCTGTTCTAGACGCCGCCAGATCGCCGATCGACCACGTTCGTCCCAATCGTCGACTTCACGACTGCGATCATGAACCATTTCAAACGGGTTTTGAAAGACCGGCCGAGACTCCCAATTTTCCAATCGTTGACGTTCAGAATGAACTCGCCGAAACAAATTGGTTGCCATCATCTGGCCAAGGGCGTCCAGTGCCGCAACCATCGAATCGCGGTCGGGTAAGACACGTGAGGCCGCATCGGTCGGAGTCAATGCTCGGACGTCGGCGACCAAATCCGCGAGCGTGACATCGATTTCGTGACCAACCGCCGACACAGTTGGGATTCTCGATGCGGCGATCGCTCGCACCAGTTGTTCATCATTGAATGACCAAAGGTCTTCCAGCGATCCGCCACCCCGCGAAACAATCAAGACATCGGGTTGGGGACGCATCCGGTGGGCCGCTCGCATCCCGTCGATCAACGATTCAACGCTTCCCGGACCCTGGACGCTAGCGGGAATGAGTACGATTTCAATTCCGGCGTGACGCTGCGCGGCGGCCTGAAGAAAGTCCTGGATCGCGGCACCGGTGGGGCTGGTCACAATTGCAACCCGCCGGGGCACTCGTGGCAACAATCGTTTTCGTTCCGGTTCGAACAAACCTTCGGCCTGCAATTTCGCTTGCAGTTGAGCAAATGCGAGTTGCAACGCGCCCATGCCCTGAGGTTGGCATTTGCGAACGACCAATTGGTACGAACCTCGTGCCGCGTAGACCTCGACATCGCCCATGCAGAGAACGCTTTGACCATCATCCAGTTCAAAGGGCAAACGTTCGGCAACACTTCGCCACATCACACCTCGAATCTGCGAACGCTCATCCTTCAGCGTGAAATATAAATGGCCGCTTCTCGGTCGCGCGATGTCGGTGATCTCACCGGCGACCCAAACACCAGGAAAACCCGACTCAACCGTCGACTTGATTTGACGGGTGAGTTCGCTGATCGAGATCGCATCGTCGCTGCTGGAAGAACTTCGTTTCTTCCGGGCGACTTTGCGTTTGGGAGCGGTGACCTTCGCCGGTTCGTCATCGCCAGAATCAAACAGCGAAAACTGGGTGCTGTCGCTCATGAGTCAGAACGGCTCGCCCGTGAGCGGCGACGTCGCCCCGTTTTCGCAAACCGATCTCGAACATCGGAAACCGCTTGCAAGAACACGTCGACTTCGTCCACCGTGTTGTAGAAATAGCAACTCGCACGCGAGGTCGCCGTCACGCCAATCGCATGGTGCAGCGGCATTGTGCAATGGTGGCCGGCACGCACTGCGACTCCCTGACCGTCCAAAAACTGCGAGACATCGTGCGCGTGAACACCATCGATCACGAAGCTATTGATTCCGCCCTTGTGTTCCGGCGTGGGACCGATGACGCGGACGCCAGCGATCTCGCGAAGCCCCGCGTCAGCGCGTGAACCAAGCTGACGTTCGTGAGCATGAATGTTGTCCATGCCGACCTGAGTGAGGTACTCAATGGCCGCTTCGAGCCCGATCGCTTCCACAATTGGCGGCGTGCCGGCTTCGAATTTCTCTGGCAACGCGTGTGAAGTGAAACCTTCGGTCGTGACCGTCTGAATCATGCCGCCGCCGCCCAAAAACGGAGGCATCGAGTCCAACAAGCTCTCGCGTCCCCAGAGCACCCCGATACCGGTCGGCCCGCAAACCTTGTGTCCGCTGAAAACGACGAAATCAGCGTCCCAATCTTGAACGTCCATCTTCCAGTGCGGTGCAGCCTGAGCGGCATCGATCAAGACGCTTGCTCCGGCGTCGTGAGCCATCCGGGTCCAACGTTTGACGGGATATTCCGTGCCAAGCGTGTTGCTCGCCGCACCAAATGCAAAAAGCTTGGGTTGGTGCGTTTCGATCGCGGAAGCGACTGCTTCGTCGTCGATCAAAAATTCTTCGTCAACGGGGATGAACTCAACGCGGCAACCAACACGTTCGGCAAGCTGGTGCCACGGAACAATGTTCGCGTGGTGTTCGCTGATCAACAACAGAATCACATCGCCCTGCGACAAGTTCTGGTCACCCCAGGTCCGCGCGACGGTATTGATCGCGGCTGTTGTTCCGGCGGCAAAGATGACTTCGTTGGTCGACGCAGCGTTCATGAACGACGCGACGGTCGCCCGGGCGTTCTCGTAAGCTTGCGTCGACGCTTCACTCAACGTGTGAATGCCGCGATGCACGTTGCTGTAGTATTCGCGATAGCAACGACTCATCGCTTCGATGACCGAAGTGGGACGCTGAGTGCTGGCCGCGTTGTCGAAATAAACCAGCGGTCGATCGCTGGCCGAACGGATGCCCAAAATGGGGAAGTCGTCACGGATTTTCGCGACATCTAATTTCGATGGGGACGTTGTCACAATCACTGTTCTTCCCCGAGCGATGGGCCGCCCGGTGCGGACGAATCACCGTCTTCGTCGATGGGTGAATGCAACGCGGACTGAAGAATCTTCCACGAAAGAAGGCAGCACTTCTGTCGGTTGGGCGTCAACTTTGGTCCAAACAACTCCAACATTTCTTCGGCGGTGAACGCCTTCACCTCTTCGATCGTCTTGCCTTCCATCCGCTCAATCAACATCGACGCGGAAGCTTGACTGATCACGCAACCTTCGCCTTCGAACCAAGCCTCAGCGACTTTTCCCGAATCGTCCAATTTCAGCGTGATCACGATCCGATCGCCACACAGCGGGTTGTTCCCCTCATGCATGTGGCTGGCGGATTCCAAAGTCCCACGGTGGTACGGGTCTTCGTAGTGATCCAGCACGTGTTCTTCGTAAATGTCCTGCTCGTTCGGCATGTTCGAATGGTGTGTCGTGTGTTCGCGGTCGGAGGAGTCGCATCAATATTTGGCGACGAAGAAACCTCCCAGCGGTGCGTCTGATTCCACCCGTCGCCTATTTAACTCTATGCGAGTTGTCAAAAAAGGGAAGCGGGGTTTTCACACGAACAAATTTCTCCGTTGGTCGCGGTGACGGCGTTCCCCGACTGAACCGCGTTTGCCAGCGTTTCAAACACCTTCTCGAGGTTTTGCCACTGGTCGTTCGCTTCGATTTCCCAGCTATGGCCCCACAAATGGAACACACCACCCGTTCGTACCGCTTCCTGCAACATCATCTCGGCCATCCCGACCCAAGTCGTCTTTCCGGACAATTTCCATGCCCTTTGAAACGGTCCCCACGCGGCTCGCTTCATTGCATTGCGAAGGTACGCCGATCTCGGGTGCGGGTGAGCCTGCACGGAAGTCGTCATGGACGACAATTCCCATCCCTTGTCGCCGCGGACGTAGTCGCCTCGTACCCGACGTTTGGGCGGATCGCACCGCAACAATTCCACCGTCCGATATCCGGTGAAACCATGACGAGCGATCGCGTTGACGTGTTCTCGCTGAAATTTGCCCAACGGCGGGCAAAACATCTTGCAGGGCCGACCGGTCACATCGGCTACCCAAACTCCGCTGTCGTGAATTTGGCGTTCAGCTTCCACATCCGGCAAAGTCGTGAGCGCCAGATGATCCATCGTGTGAGCCCCAATCTCAAACCGCTGGCTGAGCTCGCGAATTTTCTCCTCTGGCAAGGTCTCCAGTTGAGATTTGCGAGGGATGTAGAACGTGGCCGCCAAGTCGTAGCGGACCAGAAGATCAGCCAAGCGGTGATCCAGAGGATGCCCGTCGTCCCAGCTCGTCGTGACCACGCATCGATTCGGTGTCATGGGACTGTTCGGATTCGGGGGCATTGTCGTTGGCAAAGGTCGATGATTGGTTAAGCGGAAGATTCGCGTGTTGAGAATCTCTTGTTGACGAACCTGAGTGCGACGGAGTCCGGGCGTGTTTCGGATCGACTCGCAAATCGGGATCCGTCAGCCGACTCAAATCAGTCCGCCCACGCAGGATCAGTGCCTGATGGTAGATGTCGAGCAGTTGAGCATGATTGATCTCGGCCGTGTACTTGGAAACGAACTCCGAGCGAGCCGCATCGCGCATCGCAATGGTCTCTTCTGCGTTCTCAACGAACCGATCCACCACTGATGCCAACTCGCTCGCGTTACCGCTTTCAAACAACGCGCCGACACCAGGATGCACCAATTCAGCTTGTCCGCCTTGGTTCGCACAGACAACCGGTGTTCCGCAAGCGAACGCTTCGACGACAACTCGGCCAAACGACTCGGCACAGTGAGAAGGCAAAATCAAAATCGCCGCGTCTGCCATCGTTCTGTAGACCGCATCTTGATCCAAGCGTCCGAGATATTCGACGTTCTCTTGCGGCACATCCAACAAATGCTGGAGTGGTCCATCACCAATGATCTTCAAAGGTATGGGCTGGGTCAGACGATCCCAAGCATCCAACAACACCTTCAATCCCTTTTCCTCGCTCAACCGACCGACGAATAGAGCGTAGCCGCCATCGCCTTCTCCAAGTGGCAAATCGGATTCGACGAAGTGAGGTTTGACAACGATCGGTGGCATTGGATGCCCCGAATCCTCGTATCGTTTTTTGACAAACTCAGTGGGTGCGATGGCCAAATTGAGTGACCGCTGATAAGTCTTTCGACTTCGATGCAGCCAATTTTTGACGGCAACCACTCCCGACGCCAATCGGTTCTCATGAAAACATGCGTGCCGAATCGCGGGCGTCGCAAAGCTTTTCGTAACGCAAGCCGTGCAGGGTTGCCCGTCCCGGAAACAAACCGCCTTGGGACACAGAATTCGCGAGTTATGCAGCGTCAGCACAGTCGCGGCACCCGCATCATGAGCGGACTTGATCGCCGCCGGTGACATCGCGGGGAACGTGTTGTGGAAATGAACGACGTCAATTTGCTTGGAATTCACAACATCGCGAATTTCGTCCGCGATGCCGTGGTTCCAAATGGTTTTTCTAGCGTTCGCCAATGCTCCCGCGCCCGACATGGAATCATTCATCCGTGTGAATCGAGTGACATCGTGGCCATACGATTCCAGCAACTGCGTTTCCGCATCAAATACAACATCCTCACCGCCGCGAAGGCGGTAGTAGCTGTGAACGGCTAGGATTCGGATGGCGATGATGGGCGCCGTGGGTCAGCGAGGAAGTTGGGGCAAACGAGCAAAGGTCTCGCCTATTCTACGGAAAAATTCGTTCAGCGAGGGACCGCCGTCAACCCACCATTTTCCTCGGACTCCATCGCGGGCTCCGATTCAGGTGGCTTGTTGAATCCTCGAACGCTGTCTGATCCACGATATCGGCCGTGACCCGCATCGCTTCGGCGGCGAGTCGGTGGATTGCGGCTAGCATCCAAATCCGCCGAATGAGGCGACAAGAGCAGGCCGCGGAGCAACGCCTGAACGATGCCAAAACCGAACGCCAACATCGCCGCTAAGACCAAAAGGATTGACCGTTTAGGTTTGACTTTTTTCAGTCCCAGCGAAGGTTCCTGAACGACGGCGATTTCGCTGACGGCCCCCGATGACAATTGATCGATCAGCCGGGCATTGTCACGATTCTCCGCTGTCCGCATGTACTCGGCTTCGGCCAAATCGGTTTCCCAACTCAGTTCTGCCAGATGAACTTCGTCACGATTGAGTTGCTTGAGCTCCTCGTGCAGCGACTCGGCTTGCGATACCAAGTTTTTTCGTTTGGATTCCAATCCGGCAAGAGTCGTGCTGGTTTGCTGCCACGACATCATCAAGGCTTGCCTCAACGGGTTGGTGGACTCGGTCGTCTGAGGCCGCTCGCCTTGTTCCGATTGAGCGATCTCGGTCGCAGCAGCCAGCTGCTCTCGAAGCACCTTCAACTTCGGATGATCTTCGCTGAGTTTGACCGACTGCTCCTTGTACCGAACTTCCAGGTCATACAACGCTTGCCGCATCGAATCGCCCGTCGCCTTCGGAATGCCACGAATGGTTTGTGTTTGCAAGGTTTCTGGTTGCTGCTCGATCTGTTCTACCAATCGATCCCGCTGGGAACTCATCGATGCGAGTTCGTGTTCGACATCGACAAGGTTGCTTTCAACTTGACTGAGCAACGAACGAAGTGCCGACTGAGCCGATCCGATGTCGATGATCCCGCGTTCCGTTTTCGCGATGCGAAGTTTTTCCTTTGCATCCATCGCTCGTTTGTAAGCGATCTTTGATTGCTCCTCGAAGAACTCGGACGAACCCGACGAGCTATGGGCCATCGCATGGTGCTCGCGATAAACGTGAACCAACGCGTTCAGCAAATCTCGCGAAAGGAATGGATCCTCGGTGCGAACTTCCAAGTCAATTGTGTAGGCATCCTTTGCCATGAACAGGTTCATTGATTCTTGGAACTTGTTGATTGCCATCTCTTCCGCGATTTGGCTCTCCACCTGTTCAGCGGACAGATCGCCCATGGGTTTGGTTTCACCACTGGGGAGCAGCGAACCGAGTTGCTGCATCGACTTGGAAAGCAAACTGTGTGGTTCCAAAATACGATCGACACCAACTTCATCGACGACCTTCTTGGCGATCGCGCGAGATTGCAACATTTCGCGAACGCTGTTGACCTGTGATGCGCGACTGTCTTGCAGCGAGACGGTTGGCGAGAGTGTCGCGGTTTGATCCATCGACACCGCACCGCGCCCCAACCGGATCAGCAGTTGCGAATAGGAATCAAACTGAGCCGGAATCAGGAAGACGCAAAACGCCAGCACGGGCAGCAGGAGCAGCGTGCAAATGACGACTGACCATCGATGGCGATTGATTGCACGCCAGAGATCACTCAATCGCAGTGGGCGAAAATGATCGGCTTCGGCAAAGGAGCGTTCATTCATGTCGCGAGATGCAGCAAGATACGGGAACGGTTGCAAAGAGCTGTACGACAATGGCCGCAGCGGACAACGTCGTCATGGAATCGAAACGGGATTCCACCCCCAGAATCCGACCGCCCCAGTCTAATCCGTTGTGCGACTAACGAGAGGGGTAAGCGAGCCCGACACTGATTTTTGCTGCATCAACAGCGATCGAAGGATCATTCTCCGCCCCTCGCTCGCGGACAAACGCCGTCAAATCGCCTCCGAATCCGTCCGGAGCCAGCGAATTCCACCCCATTCGTCGAACACGCGAAAAGTCGGATCGGTGACGGAACGAATGCTTCGGTTCTGTCGGCGCATAAAAAAACCGACAGGCTGGATCCATCGATCCGACCTGCCGGTCCAATTCGGTTACAGCCACTCGGCGGCAAGAGTGAAGCCGCTGGGAGAAACGCGTGAATCTCGACGTGCTACTGCACAAGTCTTTGAGTGATTCAGGCGTGCCCGAAAAATGAACCCTCTGCCGGTGTTATGTGACTGCACCTAACAGACCTCAAAAGGTCTGCTGTGTGCATTTTAGGCTCAGTTGCCCATGCAGCAAGGTTGATCGGCCATTTACTTGGCGGATCTGATGCGAATCTTCCATTTTGTGAGCTTCACGCCAAACTGTCTCGACCGTTCTCGAGGCATTGGGCTGGCAACAGAAATTCAGATCGAACCCCGATTTGTTGCGACATGGGCCAATCGTTCGCTCACCGAATCAACCATTCGCGAAAACCTTCAACGAATTGGTCTCCTCGTCCCATCACCGATCGGACAAGCAAAAACAGCATCGCCAACGCAACAAAGAGTGCTGCCCAGCCACGACGAGGCGAGGGGGGCGAGATTCCGCGCACCTGGACTCGCAGTTGACCGAGCAAGTGATTCCAGAACGAAAGCGGAAGCATCGGCTCGAAGGCCAAAACGCTCACGCAATCAAATCCTTGATGCCCTTCAATCCTCAGGTGGGCGCCGAACTGCGGCAGATGAACCTGAGCGTTCTTCTCGTCGCCGACCGCGGATGAGTCGATCGCTTGAGCGCTTCGCAGCAATGCGGGGTAAAGCTCATTTGCGGTCCGTCCGTAAACAACCAACCGAGGCTCGCGAGTCAAAACCACCAATCCGCAGATCAGCACGTACAGCAACAACATCGGTAACCAAACATACGGCCCGAGCAGCGCCGCCGATGCACTGGGAAAGAATAATTGCATCGGGCCGACAGCAACCATGCCGGCCATCGCGAAAAAGAGGGCAGACAGATCACGTCCGCCAGTCGTTATCAAGACTCGGCCGCTCACGCGAATCAACGAAAGCAGTAGCAGGTATCCAATGATCGGAAGGAAGACGACCGTCAAAACAAACGGATCAATCACGCGTTTGCCTCCCCGTCTTTGGACGACGCCTCATCGTCCTTGTTGGCATCGTCGGTCAGAGAGGGGTCCGGTCGTTTCTTAGAGGCCTTCACCGCGTGTTTGTCCGGAACCGGCGTGCTGCTCACCAGCGCCAAAATGGTCTGCCCCGCCGCGGGAACCAAGGGTGCGTCGACGGTGTTGATGTTGAGGGCACCTTCGGATGTGATGGCGCACAACACGGTCGTCACTTCGCCATACTTTTCTTGAAAATCGGCGAACAAGAATGACTCGGTCAACTTCGTCGTTTTCAAACTCGCACCCGCAGCATGCATTTCGGAGAGGCGAGTGAACGTCAAACCTTCGCCGAAAAGCTCACGTCCCATCAAGTTCTTGGTCAGTCCACGACGCCCCGCCGTGTTCTTGCTTTTGAATGTCAACTGATACAACCGAGACGAATCGAACAACGTTCGGCACTCACGAAGAGCGAGCGAGTTGACTTCATCGTTGGGCGTCATCGCCAGCAACCGACCGATGCCGGCTAAATCCAGATCCTCGCGGGCGTGTTCGTTAAGAATGTTGGCACATTCGCCTCGCAGCCCCGCCATTCGGGCTTGGCTGATTTTGTTGTAGTTGGTGTCCACCAGCAAGACGGGGATTCCCGCGGCCTTCAGTTCTGCCGCGAAATCTCGCACCCAAGCATCGGCACCCGCAATCAAGACACCTCGGCTGGTTTCTTCCGCCAACTTCAGCAGACGTGCCAGCGGTGCGGCGGCGATTCCATAAACCGCAACCGTTCCAATGATCACCAAGAACGTGACCGTCGCCAGTTGATCCGATCCTGGAATGTTCAGATCGGTTCGGCTTTCCATCGACAACGCAAACACGCTGCTCACCGCCGCGGCAACAATCCCTCGCGGAGCCAACCCGGCAATGAACGTCTGTTCGCGATAGTTCAGTGGACTACGCAGCAACGACAGATAAACCGAAACCGGTCGCACGATGAATATCAAAGCAAAGATCAGTCCGATTCCCGGCAAGCCAATCGTCGCCAAGTCCGTCAGATTGACGCGAGACCCCAGCACGATGAACAAGCAACCGATCAGCAACGTGCGAAGGTTCTCCTTCAGTTCAATGATATGCTCGACATCGAAATGCTTTTGATTGGTCAACCAAATCCCCAGCACCGTCACGACGATCAGGCCGGACTCGTGCGCAATCATGTTGCTCAGTGCAAACAGCAACAACGCCAGCGACAGCGCCGTCACGCCGTGCAAATGATCGGGCACCCAGTAACGGCGAAGTGCCTGTGTCAACAATGCACCGCCGGCGACACCCAAACCAACGCCGATTGCTCCCGTGATGGCGAGCGACTTCAGCGCGCTGGAAAAGTGAGGCGCGGATTGAGCCAGAACGACTTCTTCGTAAACCAGCACAGCCAACACCGCACCGATTGGATCGATCACGATCCCTTCCCATTTCAGTGTTGACGCCACTCGACGGCTCGGTTTGACCTGGCGAAGCAACGGACCGATGACCGTCGGACCGGTCACGACCAAGATCGCTCCCAGCAGAAAACTGAGATGCCAAGCGAAGCCAAGTATCCAGTGGATTGCCAGCGTGTTGCCGACGAAGGCCAACGCGGCACCAACCGTGCATAATCGCAAAGACGACGAACCCGATTCACGTAGTTCGCTGAGTTTGAGCGTCAGCCCACCCTCGAACATGATGATCGCGACGGATAGCGAAACCAACGGAAACAGAATGTTTGGCCCGGCCGTTTCGTCGCCGCCGGTCAAATCAGCGAGCAGGGAATCGGGTTGGACGACAAAGTGGCCCAAACAAATTCCGAACAGAAGCAACAACAGAATGCTGGGCAACTTCGTTCGCCACGCCAGCCATTGTGCCGTCACACCAAGGGCGGGCACGAGGGCGAGGTAAATCAAAAAATCCATGTGGCGGATGCGTCGGCTTTAGATGGAGAAGTACAGAAACCGCTCACAGGATATCTGCCGATGCGAGTGCCGGACAGCACCGACGCTGATGGATCAGCCCGTGTGGGCTGAATGTTCACCCAAATTCACCTGCCAGCCGTCAAAACCAGCGTGCAAGCTGATAGATCCGTTTCCTCAATAAGTCGGAACGGTCACGATCGGTTGGTCCTGATACAACTTGATCGAAGGCAACGTGATGCCGCGTTTGGCAGCTTCATATTTCAGTGCCCGCTCAAAGAACGGAAAGGGATAGTGCGAGTCGCGGCGGATTGAATAACGCTCGATCGCAACGACCAATCGCAAATCCAGCTTTCGCTCGTTCACTCGCTTCGTGATCTCTAACAGGTAATCCTGTTGGGGCTGAGTCGTCGCGTGCAATCGATTGACCAACCGCTCGTACAGCTTCGCAGTCGAATCGCCCTGGGCTCCCAGTTGCGTTCGAGTGGTGATTTGAGCTTGTGCGGACGGTGCGTCAGCGAATGCCAAACCCAGGCAAACAAAAAGCGAAGCAATGAAAAAACGGTGGTGTCGAGCCAGCATGATGCGACCAAATTTCGCGGGAACACGTGCGAGAATCCTCGAAGTGCACCGCTAGCAAATCCGACCGCCTCGGAACAAGACGGATCGTTCGGATCCGCCAAATATATCTTCGCTTTCACTTCCAGCTCCAAACGTCAACGTCACTCAAACCAGTCTCCGATAGCGGCCGATCGGATTGCAACCACGTCTTGGCCGATGCATCTTCTTTCAGATATGCGTCCCAAAACCGGAGGCTGATTTGCTGAATCGCCGGGTGATGCTTCGGGTTGCGATTCCTGGTCCTCAGGCCTCGGCTGTCACCAAACGCGGAATGCTCCGCTCCATCCAAAACCAATTCGTACTTGTCGCCCTCTGGCAGAGCAGCGTACACCTCTCGTCGTTTCGCTGGATCAAACGAAGAATCAATCGGGCTGGCATCCTTCGTGCCTGTCATGCACATCATCGGTTTTGCCAAATGACCGAAACCTTGATCCGCGGGAAGCCCCTTTCCTGGTTGGGGGCTGAAGGCAACAAACGCGTCGATTCGTGTCTCTTCGAAACTTCGATTCCGCGGAAGCTTCTGACCGGCTACCGCGAGTGTCGTGACCGCCCCAAAACTGTGACCACTCATGCCGATGTGTTCCAAGTCCATCCGGTTGCTCAGCGGATGGGACTTCTGCTTGTTCCAAACGGTGAGCTGATCGATGACGAACGTCACATCCTCGATCCGATCTTGCGAACTCTGCAAACTTGCCGCGGACTTCAGTGCCGCCATTCGTTGCCGTAGACGAGCGGTCTTCCAAACCTGTTCATCACTCCCAGCGTGTTGCATGAAAACCGCAACATAGCCGGACGATGCCCAGTATTCGCCGAGATAAGCGTTGTTCTCTCGCGAACCACCCAGCCCGTGCGAGAACAAGATGACCGGTTTTGGTGTCGGTTCGCCATCCCAGTAAACCTTGAGTGGAACCTCACGGTCTCGCCGCCCATCCGTCGGCTCAAATCGCAGTACCTTCACCGCCACATCGACTTCGCCGTTCGCCCTGATCGGGAACGACATCGCCAACGCGGCAAAGCTCAACAGCATCCAATTTTTCATGTTCGCGTTCCTTCCAGGCGACTTACTCATCCGCGGTGTTGGCATTTTGGCCGGGGGCATTTGGTAATCGCGCATCGGTTGTGATTGGGTATTTGCTGTATTGTTTCCAACTAATTCGAGTTTGCTGCTCGTCGGTTGCTTTCGACACGATCAACGTAGTCGAAGTGGTCTTCGAATTTACCAAGATCACGTGGAGTTCAAACGGCCGTCCTTCTGACTCGTCACAAAACACAACCGAACGACCTTCATTCGGTTGAATGCTGAGCTTCGCATCGTGATCCGGGTTCCGTGTTAACAGCTCTCGATAGTGCTGGAGGACTTCGTCCACGGATGCTTCCGTCGTCATGCGTGCTTCAAACACAGTGGACTGAACGGTTCGGTTACCCTCCGCATCAATCGTGGCAGCGTCTGAACCCTTCGCATGGTTGATGGAAGACTTCGGATACCGCCAGGGAGCAATTGTTCCCATCAAACTGACCGGTTCTGCGGCTACGTTCATCGCGGAACCAGCAAGAACCAACCAGACACAGATGTTCGCAAGCTTGGATCGCATCGCTTTTCCTTCATTCATGGAGTTAATGTACTTTTCGATCGCCGCAGATTGACTCGCTAACGCGAGACCATCGTATCTTTGGCCCCGAGAGCAAAGATCGCAAGCCTTTCGTGGATTGAATCGTACCAGCGCAAACTGGCGAGAAGTTCTTCCGTGGCTAATCAGCGTCGACGGCAGTCAATTCGTCTTGGAATTGCCTGCGTTCCCGCTCGAGGACCGTTCGCGATGCGGCCCCTTTCCATGTGCTGAGTGCCGGCGTGCCAAATACATGAAACCAGATCGTGCCGAGACAGAGAAAGACGAACGCGTGAAGACCAAACAGAATTGGCTTGGATGGCGGTATCGCACGAAAGTAAAGCATCGATGCAAAGCAGGCGATCGCGGTCAGCGTCGACAACAAACTTGCCCACCAGGAATTCTTCAGTCGTAAACGCCTCCCGCACACGTCGCATTTGCATCGAGGAAAGACCAATCGCAATCGTGATATCGGATGATCACAAACAGGACACGTCGTACTTCTCGACTCAGTCGAAGCGATCGGAATGGTTTCCGGCGAACGATAAGGATTCGACTCAGTGTGCAACGGTTCGCTTTCAGATAACAATTTCGGACGCAACGGGAAAACGCCAATTCACGACCAATTACAACTTAGCGGAATGGAGTGCCACTCGTGCGATCGGTCGCCTCTTTTTGCGATGCAACTCAACGGCCAAACATCAACACCGATACGCACCAAGAAACAAAGCTTCCGCCGCGAGGACACTGAGCCGTTGCATGCGACCGATGGTGGCAGGTGGTAGGATGAATTCCCGCAATTGAATCGCCTCTCTGGTTCCCTTGCCAATTCATTCCCCCACTTCTTTTGACAACGACATGCGTTTTGCGATTCGAGTGTCTGTGCTCGCCCGACTTGTGATCGTCGCGGTTCTTTGCGTAGCTCAAATTAGTTTTCTATCCCGTGCATTCGGACAACGCCCCAACCAATCGGCGTCGATCCAATCAACGTCATCGGACGAAAACCTCGGACCAGGCCACTCGATCACCAAACCGGATGAACACGTTCGTGAATGGTTGTTTGGATCCGATCTGTTTGCGGAAGATGTGTTGGAAATCCGAAGGATCTCTTCAAAGCTTCCCGTTGAGGAACGCCTGGATGCTCTCCTTCAATGGATTTTGCCCTCGCGATCTCATGCGAGCTTTCGTGTAACGGGCGCGTCATCTCCAACCACCCCTTCGCCGTCGGTCCGGAGCGGTTCGGTCTTTGACACACACGAATCCCAGATCGTCTCGCCGGTCTACGACGCGTTGAACCTCGCCAAGCGCCGAGGGGTGTTGCCGGAATTGCGCAAGCGAGTGAAATCCGCCGTGGCAAAGAGCTTGAATGATGAGCGATCGCGTCAAGCGATGTTGGCAATGATTGATTTGGAACTTGGCAACGGGACCAGCGCCGAGGAGTCCATTGTCTTGCTTCACGAACTCTCGTCCAAAACGCCCGTCAATTCACTTACTGAGCTTTGGCCAGTCGCTTTGGTGGCGCATCGAGGAACGCGTCAGTTCGCTGAATCACCAGCGTTGGGAGAGCTTGTGTCTCTTCTCTATCAAACCTGCGTCGTTCGCAATCGATCGGATCTTCCTAATTCATTTGTCAGCCAAATACGACGCATCAGGACCGAACTGTTTGATAAGCAATGGGCATCCACGGACGAAGCGGTTCGGAAGATCTACGAGTGGACCGCCGACTATCAACAAGAATGGATTCCGATTCGCGAAGCAACCGCGTCCATCCGAGGAAACGGAGACGTTGACGCTGAGTGGATCCAAGACGAATCAGGCGTCGTTTCCAACCGCGGTGGCAGCCACACCGAATACTTGGCGTTTGCGACACCTTTGAAAGGCAACTACAGCATCGAAGCGGATTTCGCGACGAATAATCTGGGGCAAATCCTTGCGGCTGGCCGGTTTGTTGGTCCCGGATATCGAAACACCAACTTTCGCAGCGGTGTATTGAGCGGGCGACTCGATGAAATTGAATTGGACAAACCCTTCGAGAAGCTGGATCGATGGATCCACTATCGCTCGAACATCAAAGACGACACTCAAACGGTTCATTTGAATGGTCGCCAAGTGCAAAAAGAATCGGTCGCTCCCAACGCGGCACCTTGGTTGGCGATGAGAGGCTGGTACACGGCGAATGCAAATTTTCGAAATTTCCACATCGCCGGTGCTCCCGAAATTCCAGACGCCGTCCCCATGCTGACATCGCGTGGCCTGTCTGGATGGACCGACTACTTCGGCGGTTCGCGTCCTGAATACAGAGGGCAGTGGAAACGTATCGACGCCGCGCGTGGTGACACGATGATCGTGGGTTCAAAAAAAGATGGCTTGGACCAGTCCCACTTCGAGAGCTTGCTTCGATACTTCCGCCCGCTGATGGATGGCGACCGTGTGGAATACGAATTTTTCTACGATCCGGGAAAGGCGAATGCCCACCCAGCACTCGATCGCCTCGCGTTTCTCATTTCGAACGAGGGAGTCACCGAGCACTGGGGCACCGACGGCTGCTTCGATCGCACTCTGCTGCGTCCCGACAACATGGAATTTGTGTCAGACTACCAGCGTCACGAAGGAACCCTCCCGTTGAAAGTGTCGGAGTGGAACCACGGTGAACTGCAATTGGCCGGCAACATGATCCAGCTTTCATTGAATGACCAGCTGATCTACGAACGCCCATTGGACAGCGAAAGTGATCGCACCTTCGGTTTGTTTTACTTTTCCGATCGCGAAGAACTGAAAGCACAGTCTCTGACCTTGCGAGGCAAATGGCCAAAGGAATTGCTCGGGCCTCAGCAATTGGCCGATCCGGTACCGAACCGCCTTCATGCGTCGATGGACGAGTTGACTTCGGTCTTCCATCATGACTTCCGGGACGCTGATGCGACGACTCGCTACTTCAATGCAACCACCCTTCGAAACAATGATGGCGCAACGGAGACAGATGGTGGATTGCGATTAACGGCGTCGTCTTTCGGGCCGTGGAAGCAGCTTGCCGCCGTCCCGCAGTTTTCGCTGCGTGGGGATTTCGATGTGACGGCGGAGTTCACTCAGGCAGTGATCCCCGAGTCCGTTGACATTGCTCGTGTTGCTCTTTCAATCTCGTTGGATGATTCCCAGGCCCGCAAACTGATTGCTGCCACGGGATTCGCCGACGGCCAAGGCAGGCATTTGATGGGGTCGATCAACTTGAGTTATCCGGATGGGACGATGCGGTTCCAAACGGGCAGACGCACCCACGAATCGACCTCTGGCAGGTTGAGAATTGCAAGGCGTGGTGAGGACGTCTACTTCCTCTTTGCTTACGAAGGATCCGACCAATGGCAGTTGCTTCACCAGGAAACCGCATCCGAGGCAGAGGTTCCCATCGGTGGCATACAACTCGTATCCATTGCGAAGGGCCGTGGAACGACATCTGCAAAATGGCTCAATCTCACACTTCGTGCCAAAAACCTGATGGTGTCGCCGTCGTCCGATCCCAAGCCCGTTCTTTCAGTCGTTCGTATCGATGGGACGGACCTGCGAGATCTGGCAGAACCGAACGAAACACTGTTGCACGTCGGATCGCCGGACTGGTCCCCCGATGGAACACAGATTGTCTACGACCAACAAGCTGGCAGTACCCTGACGGCTCGGCTGATGCGAGTCGACAAAACCGGCGGCGATCCGGTTGATTTAGGATTCGGGTCCATGCCGACGTTCTCGCCCGACGGGAAACGCATTGCATTTTCGGCTGCGCGTCAGGGTGTGGGAATCATGGACGCTGACGGTTCCAATCGCACCATCCTGGATTCGAGCGGCTGGGGAATCCAGTGGTCGCCAATTCCGAACTTGCTTGCCTACAGCAGCGGCGGCAGTCTTTACGTTTGGGATCTGAACACGTCGTCTCGAAAAGCTGTTTTGCAAGGGCCAGACGCAATTCGGTACAGCTACATCTACTGGAACATGTGTTGGTCACCTGATGGAAAGCGGATCGCATTGAAGGGAAGACGTCGTGACAACTCACAGGACGAAATCGCGGTTGTCACGCTGTCCAACCCAAGTCGGCTTCAGGTCATCCCCACGCCCGCCAAACTTGGCGGCGATCTCGGATGGGCGTCCGACAGTCTCCAAATTTTGTTTCCGATGCTGTCCGCCGAGACACGGCGTACCCAACTGCACTGCGTGGACGTGACCAATCCTGGAACACCGAAACTCTGGCCCAATCAACCAAGCGATCGACAGATTTCAGGAGTTAGCTTGTCCAAGGATGGAAAATGGCTCGCCATCACCGCTCGGCCCGATCCCCGCACGGTCCCTTGGCAAGATCAACTGGACGCCTCATCGAACTAGCCGTGTCCGATGAAGTCAGACCCATTCGTCCGGTGCAGCGGATTGCGATCTGCGTCGCCAATTCAACATTGCCGGTCGAGTCCAGGCGCCATGATGCAGCCCACTCATGATGCGATGCAGCCGCAGATCATCCCGCCCTCGAATCCGTGTTCATCTCAATTCATCTGTGGCAAAAAGTTGATCCTGAGTCGGACGGTGCGTAAGCCTACCCTGGTGACAAACGAGCGGACATTGCACATTGGAAATCGTGAGTTTGGCCACAGATGAATTGGGATGAACACAGATGACTGACGTCGAAATCAACGTATTGACCGAGAAGATGATTGGTTGCGCGTTCCAAGTTTCAAACACACTTGGATGCGGATTTTTGGAGAAGGTGTACGAAAACGCCCTCGCCTACGAACTGCAGAAACATGGTCTTGATGTGATGCAACAGGCTCCCATCAAAGTACATTACGAACAAATCATTGTCGGGGAATATTTCGCGGACCTACTTGTTTCAAATGCAGTAATTATCGAACTCAAAGCCGTCAAAGAGATCAACGCAGCTTTCACCGCCCAATGCCTCAACTACTTGAAGGCAACGGGGCTCCCAATTTGCCGCCTGCTTAACTTCGGCAAGCCCCGCGTCGAGATCAAACGGTTCCGCCACTAATCTGTGTTCATCTCAATTCATCTGTGGCAGAAATTGATCATAGGACCAGTGACCATTTGCATTCCAAACGCATCTGGTCTTTTCACTTCGATGTTGTCGACGGAAAAAACCACCGAAACGTCAAACGGTAGCAGGAAGAAGTTGCTATTTGGCCACAGATGAATTGGGATGAACACAGATGACTCATGGCGAAATCAATGAGCTGACCGAGAAGGTAATCGGTTTTATGTTCCATGGTGCATACACACTTGGCTGTGTTTGGCAACCAATCTCTCAATCTTGCTGGTCCGATCTGTCTCGCAAGAAACGTTCAATCATTTGCCGCTCTCGGCTTAACTCAAGCCTCCAGACCACAAAGTCCGGTAGCGTCACGATCGAACAAACGATCACGCTGGATAGCAGAACGGCAACCGCTAAATTGCATGCAATGCCAATAGGGTGATAGGTCGACTTAAACTCGCATGGACCGGTTTCGTGTCGGGGATGGTTTGCCAATCGATCCGTGCGAGAGAACACAGGCCAGCCGAAGTTGATCGTCCCTGGCTCTCGCAAGCACCGATCCGGTAGTGGACCAAGGTAGCGGCCCCTCGAGTGCACCGGCGATGCAACATGATTGAGTGCAAACACAAACGCCGTCAGCGAGGTGCACAACAACAGCATCCGGAGTGAATAGATTCCCCGTTTCATTCTTCAACCTCGCGCGGTCGAAAGTTCAGACGGTCGTTCTCTTGAAGGAAGGCTTTGAACACACTCACCAAACCAGCAAAGATCCCAAGCAATCCGCCAATGTAGCTAGCATTGTGAAGGGCGGCTGTTCGTCGGAATGCGACTGGATCATCAATCAGCGCATCACGGAGCATCGTATCAACCACCGGATCGGCTTTCGTGAAAGCAATCGCAAGCAGTAGCCCAATCATTCCAACCAGAATCGTTGTCGCAAGAACCACGCTAAACGCACGGAGGACCGTAAGCACGTAGCCAAGATCACTGCGAACGAGCATCCCCGCCGGGACCAAAAAGAGTCCGATGAAGGCTCCCATCCACCATGAAGCGTGCCATCCGACGATGGCTGCTCCTAGCCGCTCGGACACACTCTGCGAAATGTCAAACTGATCGAATTTGAACTTCGTAAAGTATTCTGAAGAGATAGAATACGAAACCTGATTGTGAACCATCCCGTACACACCAGACAACGCACAGGCCAACAATAGAAGAGCCGGTACAGAAAGCAGACGAATCACCTTTCCGCCTGCGTCAAATCAATTGATACCAATCGGTCACCCGGTCCTTTTGGAATTGGAAAGTGAATCCGCAACGGATCCCTCTCTCCTGACTCTGTTTCTCGTTCGTACTGCAACACGACTGAGTCCGGTTGATGATATGTGTCAAAGATACGAAGGAAATTGGAACTCCCTCCGGTAGGCACTAAAACGACATCATGGTCCGGAGTCCGCTGATACGGAGGATCAAATCCTTCTGTCACTTCGTTGTCAGGGGTGCAGAGCCAGTCCGCAGTCTGTTGATCCCAGCAAGTCATGTACAAGAGCGATTCCCGTTCGATCCCAGGCGGCAATTCGACATCGATCCGGAGCATGAACCGGCCGCTCCATCGTGCCGAGGTTAGCAGCAGTGCAGACACGACAAAGGTCGCGACGCACAACGCAAATCCATTTGCACTCCAAATCAGCCCTCGCCGTGTTGCAATACGGATCATGAATCATGCCCCCGAACATTCGTGCAGAACTTGTGATCGATGTGGTGGAGTTCAATCCGTCGTCGGTATCCATCGAACAATCGCTCCCACACTTTGGAACGCATTCGACGAATGGCGACGCCTAGAATGAGCGAGTCCGTTGCGTGGGTATCGCCCGCAACTGAACTGCATGCTTGCGCGACTTCTGTTTTGGTCTTCAAAAGCAGCTCAGCGGTCTGCCCGGCGTTGCTATTTCGGCTTTGAGGTATCAGCATCGGCAACGAGAATTGCAGCATGAATAGGATCCTCAAACACGTAGAAACCGCTGAATGAGTCGAACCACCACAGCAACAAGCATCGCCGCCACAACTACAAGACCAGCTTTCCATCCGAAGAAAAGGTAAGTGATGCCGCCGCTGGCGACGACCAAAGTTTGGCCCACGTAAGATCGGCTGATTTCGCGAAGCAGCATCCGTCTCACCCGCCTATCTACCTAGCTTTGAATCATTGAAGGCGAGGTTCCGAGCATGTCGCCGCTGCGAACCTCAGGACTGGGGACGTTTGTATTCTACAAAACCTTCGATGGCCTGATATTGTGCCAGCCCGAGTTGATCATACGTGCGTGCTGTGTGCGCGTTGCGAGCTTCGGCTCGCTGCCAAAATTCGCGAGCATCTGCCCCGGGGAACAAGGCTCGGTCTTTTTGCGATTCATGCTTGAAAATCGCCGCTCGCTTTCGATCGACCTCCTGTGGACTCAGTGGCACGGCCATCTCAATCTCATGAGGTGCCCATTCTTGCCAAGCGCCACGGTAGAGCCACACCACACACTGGCTCATCCATTCGTCTTCTCCGCATCGTTCGCAAGCGGCCAGTAGGATATCCAAGCATGTACGATGCGTTCCGTGCGGGTCGCTAAGATCACCGGCGGCGTAGATCTGATGCGGCTGGACTTCGCGAAGAAGGTCCACCGTGATCTGAATGTCAGCGTCGCTGATCGGACTCTTTCGAACCACGCCGGTTTCATAGAAAGGCAGTTCCAAAAAGTGCAATCGCTCCGCTGGAACACCGCATACAATCGCCCCCTCTTCGGCTTCACCACGTCGGATCAAACCTTTCAATCGCTGCATCTCAGGGATGTCGACCTCGCCATGGTCCTTCGTTCCCAAGAACTCGATCATGCGCTTGGTCAGTTCGACCACCGGAGGAGTGAGCAAATCAAACTCTTTACAAAATTCGCGAGCGAACTTGGCAAAACGAATCGCATCGCCATCAAACACGGCGATGTTGCCGGACGTCTGATAAGCGACATGCACCTCGTGTCCTTGACCGGCGAGGCGAGTCAAAGTGCCTCCCATCGAGATCACGTCATCGTCGGGGTGGGGTGAAAACAGAACGATTCGTTTTGGAAAGACCACGCCGGGCTGGTCCGGTTTGCCGGCCGGCCATCCCGTGATCGTGCTTTGCAAATGCCGAAAGACACGCAGGTTGATCTCATAGGCCGATCCATGTTCCGCGAGAAGATCTTGCAATCCGTTTTCGTTGTAATCGCCATCGACCAGCATCAAGACGGGCTTCTGCAACGCCTGCGAAAGATCGATCACGGCACGACGCACCATCGTGTCGTCCCACGTGACCTTGTCGACCAACCAAGGTGATTGAATGACAGTCAACTGAGCCGCTGCCGCTCGATCGAGAATCAATTCCGCGTCGGTGTGTTCTTGCAATGATGTCGCCGGAACCGAAGGGGCCAGTTCGCCTTCGATCGTTCGAGCGATGATCGACGATTTGCCTTCTCCAAACGCCAACAGAAATATTTTGCGGGCTTGCAGAATCGTCGAGACACCCATCGTGATGGCTCGCCGCGGCACGTTCTCCACCCCAAAGAAGTGGCTGGCCGAGTCAATCCGCGTCATGCCATCGAGCGTGATCATTCGTGTCCGTGAATCGGTGCCTGATCCGGGTTCGTTAAATCCAATGTGGCCGGTCCGTCCGATCCCTAGCAATTGAATATCGATGCCACCAGCATCAATCAATTCTTGGTCGTAAGCCGCACACCCGTCAGCGATGGTCTCGACAGGCTGAGTCCCATCGGGCAAATGAATGTTCTCTGGACGAATATCAACGTGATCAAACAAATGCTCGTGCATGAACCGCGCATGGCTCTGCAAGCAATCTGGATTCATCGGGTAGTACTCGTCCAAATTGAACGTGATCACGTTCGCCAACGACAAGTTTTCTTCTCGGTGAAGCCGTATCAGTTCGGCGTACACGTTGACGGGAGATGAACCAGCGACCAATCCCAACACTGCCATTCGCGATTCGGCAGCACGCTCGCGAATGAGCGTGGCGATTTCACGAGCGACGGCGGCACTCGCGTCGGTCGACTCGGGATAGACCCGATAGGCAATCTTGTTCTTGGGCGATTGTGGAACCAGGTGCGTGGCGTCCGTTCCTGACATGATGTTTCTCTTGGTCGATTCAGCGAAGAGGATTTCGGCGAGGCTATCTTATAGCGGTTCCGGGCCAAGAGGTCTCGCCGGCCATTTGCCGAGAATAGTGAGCCGCACCAACAATCCCGGCATCGTTCCCTAAGGTTGCAAACTCGATCTTCAGATGCGAGCTGATTTGCACCAGGGTCCGAGGAAAACACTCCTCGCGAATCGATTGCAGAAACTGCTTTCCGGTGTCGGTTCCTGGGCCACCAAACGTCATTGCGCCGCCCAAAAGCACAACGTCGGGATCCACAACGTGAGCGAACATCGCAATTGATCGTCCGATCACCACGCCGGTTTGGTGAATGACTCGGATCGCAATCGAATCTCCATCGGCCGCGGCATTCGCGATCGCCAACGGCGTCAGCGATTTCATTCCTCGTAACGCACTCAACGCGTCGGTCTGCTTCAGTATCTCATTCGCCGTTTGAATGACGCCCGCCGATCCGGCATACGCTTCCAGATGCCCAGGAAAGCCGCACCCGCACATTCGAGCGTCGGATGAAAAATCAATGGTCGCGTGTCCAATCTCGCCACCGCATCCATTCGCTCCTCGAATCGGACGACCGTCCAAGATGACCCCGCCTCCCACTCCGGTTCCAAGCGTCATCAACACCAAAGAGTTCGCTCGGCACAAACCATGGGCTGACTCAGCCAACGCAGCGGCGTCGGCATCGTTCAGAAGCGCAACCGGTTTCTGGAAAAACATCCGCGAGTTGCTGGCGGAAATTGAGGTGATGCCAACGATGCAAATTGGCGGTTTCGGCCAAGGCTTCCGCTTTTGGGTCCAGCACACCCGCCATCGCTAAACCGATCGCATGCAGATCCTCGATTGTTTTCGATGATTCGTTGAGCGTGCGTTCAACGTTGTCTCGGCATGATTGGAATGCCGCCTCAGGCGATCCAAAATCATCCGTCCGAATATGGTTCCGCCAGATCAATTTGTCGCCGCGAAACAAACCGAACTTGATGGTCGTTCCGCCAAGATCGATTCCAAGTACCCACGTCCCTCCGCCCGAATCATCGCCGTTGTTGTGGTTCGATTCTTTGGTGGACGCGAAATTCATTGGCGACGATCAAAATTCCAAATGGACTGCTTGCGAGGACTGCGAATGGCAACGGTCGATACTTCGACGGTCATCAGTCTAATTGAACGCCAAGCTGATCCGGCGAGTTTTGTGTGGACTACAATCTCGGTCCCCTCCTTTGTCCTTCCTATGCCCCACCTTGTTCAGGAAAATCAATGAATCGTATACCCGGATCGTCCTCTCCGTTCTGGCAAACTGCGATCGTCGCAACCACCGCGATTTGCGTCGGTTTCACCTCATTTGTCCGCGCCGATGAAACGCCTTCCAAGATCCCTTTGTGGAAAGACGGTGCGCCAGGATCCGAAGACCGCATGCATGAAGCGGAAGTCGTCACTGGCACGAATGTCTCCAACGTTCACCATCCATCGATCACTCCGTACCTGCCGACCAAAGAAGCTTCCACGGGCACGGCGATTTTGATCGCACCGGGCGGAGGTCACAGCAAACTGTGTCTTGGCCACGAGGGCGATTCGCTAGCGAAATGGTTCGCCGAACGCGGAGTGGCCGCCTTCGTGATGCGATACCGACTTTGCCGCGAGCCGGATTCCGGTTACACGCTCGAAGGACATGCGATGGATGACACTCGCCGAGCCATTCGAATGATCCGATCCAAGTCGAAGGAATGGAATTTGGATCCAAACCGGATCGGGATATTGGGATTCTCAGCCGGCGGAGAATTGGCAGCCTATTCGGCGATGCATCCGCAGCCTGGAAAACCTGATTCCTCCGACCCGATTGAACGAGTCAGTAGCCGTCCCGATTTCCAAGGATTGATCTACCCGGGCAAGTCAGACACGTTCACTGTTTCGGAAGGAATGCCGCCGGCGTTCGTCGCGTTTGGTTTTCACGATCGAGAAGACATCGCGTTTGGGATGGCCAAGGTTTACTTGAAGTACAAGGAAGCCAATGTGCCTTGCGAAATGCACGTCTACAGCGAGGCGGGTCACGGATTTGGATTTCGTGAGAACAACAAAACCGCTGCGGGACGTTGGCCTGAACGAATGCTGGAATGGCTGACCGATCGCGATCTGCTAGTCCAAAATTGAAACCACGCATCGACTTATTAACGAGAGCGTTTTAACTGACTCGGTGGCACGCCGTAGACCCGTTTGAAAGCTCTTGAAAACTGAAATGCATCCGCAAATTGCAGCATTTCGGCAACGTCGCGGACTTTCATTCCTTGAGTGAACAACAAGTCCGCGGCGTAGTTCATTCGCAGTCGCAACAAGTACTGGTACGCACCACGCGAAGCGTACCTTTTAAACAACCGCGAAACGTAGACAGTCGTGTAACCACACTGCTCGGCGACTTGGGCGATCGATGTCAGGTCACGAAAGTTGTCTTCCATGTACTGCCGGATGTCCTCGTAGACTTCGAACGCTTTTGGCGAATCGCCATCGGTCGTCGACTTCCGCTGAGCGATCTTGATAATCATTGCCCGGGTGATCAACGAAACGATATCGCGGGATCGAAATTGATCGTCCTTACCTTCGGCTGAAATGATCGAGAATAAATCGGTCAACTCTTTCACGTTCCGGACCTGCAACGGATAGCCGCGAAGCAAATTCGCTTCCAGCAGCAGGCTCTTCGCGTCGGTACCAAACATGTCCAAGTAGTACTTCCGCATTCCGGTCTTCGAGCTGTTCTCGATGCGGTGACGAACTCCCGGACCGTAGGCAAAGACGGTACCCCGCTTCAGTTCAAACCATTCATTCTCGAGCTGCAATTTGCCTTCGCCTTGATCGACGATCTCCAGCCCCCAGAACGGAAAATTGCTTCGTTCGACGACGTAATCCAAAGACGTCCGCTCCACGCCACCACAGACAACCGTGAACCGACTCGAACTATCTGGATCCAGGTCCAAATAGAAATGCGAGGCTTCCACGGTTTGTTTGGAGACGAATTCCGGCGTCTGGATATCTTCCATCACGTTGTCCCTGGGTGATCGAGACACACGCAAAAGTGTGCTTCGTCACCCAATTTGTGTAGAAATTAGGTGTATAGATTCTTCGCGACGGCCTTTTTATTTTCAACCACCCCGCCTGATCCTCGAATCTAGGACGCGAACGAATGGAATTCGCTGCGATTGGCATGGCAAATCGAAAGTTTAATTTCTGCTATCTGCACCACATCTTACATGCTCATTCCTCGCATTTCCACGCGAGTTTGTCGATCGATCGCACGGTTTTGTCATGCAAACCTAGCGGTAGCTCTTGGAAACGAATGCTCATGATGCCTGCAAAAGCATAGCGAAACAGGACGCGGAACGTCCTTCTCAGCGTCTGAATTCACCCTGACGGTAAATTCCCTCATGAAACACTCAGAAAATTAACATCACGCGGTGAACAATTGTCGCTTGATCTGTCCGACCCATCACCGCGAGATTCCAATTTGGCTCGCCGAGGGGGGATGACGATCCGCTTGGACGCCAGAATGAGCTTTCTCGCGTCTCGTTGTTTCGCATCTGGAAGGTACTGGACCTGCGCTTGTGGCGTTATTTTTCGGCAAGTTAAAAAATGGCATATAGCGGCCCCTTCCCCGCCAGGCTAACGGCGATCGAACGGCCTTTGCGAACGCTCAAGATGCGCCCACACCCAAATATAGATTTGGCAACCGTTTTGGCTGTTTAAGAAATGCCATGCTCTAGCAATCTAGCTATGGAGAATCCGCGTTCTCAAGGCAGAATAGCCCCCGTTGCAAGCTGACAGTCGGCGACTGACCGCCATAAGCGGGCAACAACTGACCGTTTTCGCGTCTCGTTTTCTGAGCGGGCGAATGACTGTCAGAGAACAAGTCTTTTCCTTTTTGGATTCGTTTCGAATTCCTCATCCCACTCTCGGTTGGAGTACATCTTGATGCAAAAGTCCCCTTCGCAACGAGCAGGCTTCACGCTTGTCGAGCTGCTGGTCGTGATAGCGATCATCGGCGTTCTTGTTGGTTTGTTGTTGCCCGCCGTGCAGGCCGCTCGCGAAGCTGCCCGCCGAATGAGCTGCAGCAACAACTTCAAACAAATTGGTTTGGCAATTCACAACTACCACAGTGCGTACAACCAATTGCCAATTCATGGTGGCGGTACGACCGACCCACATTCCGCACAGATCTGGCGCCCATCGGAAGTTTCCAACAACGGCCGTTTGAGCTGGTTGGTCGGGTTGACCCCGTTCATCGAACAACAGGGTCTTTGGGAAATGATCTCAAATCCATTGAACGAAGATTCGCGCGGTGCCAGCCCACCGGCGGCAAGCGGCAATGGTGGTGTCAGCGGCGGAGCGACTCGCAATGGCGGCCCATTCAACCCAATGGGACCAACACCAGACGAGATCCTTTACACGCCATGGGTCACGCAAATGCCAACGTTCCGTTGCCCAAGCGATCCAGGCGTCGGCCTGCCTTCGCTCGGACGCACGAACTACGCTGCCAACTTGGGCGATTCCGCTGAACGTGCTCACCAAGGTGATTGGAACAACAGCGCACCAATCGGCTACGGCAACATCAGCTCTGGTTTGGCCAACGAAATCCAAGGTGCAGGCCGTGGATTCTTCACGGTTCACAAGAGCCGACGTTTTCGCGATGTTCTGGACGGCTTGTCCAACACCATTGCTGCTGGTGAAATCGCGACGGACCTGGGCGACAAAGACGCCCGCACCGCTGCCCTCAACCGAGGTTGGTCGTTCGTTCGTAACTATCCACCAAACGACTGCGACAACTTGGTCGATCCGGCTCGTCCTCAATTCTGGGATGCGTCTCAAACCACCGTCAGCGGTGTCGATGGTCGCGGTTTTCGTTGGGCCGAGCACTTGCCAAACTTCAGTGGTTTCTTCACTGCTCAACCACCAAACAGCCCCATCTGCAACGAGCAAAACGCGGGCAACTCAGGTTGGTACTCCGCATCGAGTCGCCACCAAGGTGGTGTTCACGTCTTGATGGGTGACGGTGCCGTGAAGTTCATGACTGACTCCGTCGAAGCTGGCAATCAAAGCCAACTTGGCATCAACGCTTACCGATCTGCCGGATCGAAGAGCCCCTACGGCGTTTGGGGTGCCCTCGGCACACGAGCAGCCAAGGAAATTATCGAAGACGTCTTTTGATCGAAGCTAACCTTCACGTGTGTCCGCTTCACTGGCAGGCGGACGCACGTTCTTTCCAAACATCATTCCCACAACAGAACCATGAAATATCGATTCGCTTTGTTTGCCTGCCTTATCGCATTTTCCCTGACCGTCGGCTGTGACAGCGGTGAACCAACCAACCTTGCCGGCGAAGTGAGTGACAGCGAGATTGAAGAGTACAACCGCATGCTCCAAGAGTCACAAAAGCAAATGGTTGAATCGGACGAAGCAATGAAAAAGGAAATGAAGCCGAAACGCTAACGGAGACATCTGTTTTGCTGGCAGCTTCCGCTTTCAAGCTCAAAAACGACTCTGAGTTCGACGCCATCCGCATCGTGCTCAGAGTTTTTTTATGCGCCGCTGGTTTGTGTGTTCTGTTTGGATGCAAGCCAACGGACTCAACGTCAAATCCGGCGACAACGAACATCGTCGACGGCGAAGATCGTTCTGTTACAGATTCCAGCGACGAAATTGCTGCTGAGGCATTTGGACCAGACCAGATTTTGAACTTGGGGCGAACCCAAGGATGGGAGGCCGCGGAACAAGTCGCGAGCCGGGCTTTGATTCTTTCGCCGCAAGACGTCGGCATCCTGGTAGTGTCCGCTGAAGTGAAACAACGCCTCGGCAAGACGGACGAGATGTCGATGCTACTGGTCGATGCAACACGCGCCGACGATTTCGAGAACGAGACGCTGGTGCTGCAAGCGGTCGCGGGACTGATGGCGAACGGTCAACTCTTCGAGGCCATTGAATTGCTCGAAGACGTGATCGGCAAACATCCGGAACGAAGCGAAACACGTCGATGGTTGTTTGATTGTTTGGTCAACTCGGAACAAATCAATCAGGCGTTGCCGCACGGTCGCCAGCTCATTCGTGAACGTCATTTCGATTCGGTTCTGTTGTTTTCAATGGGCCAGAACGAACAACGCGATCGTGAAGTGGAATCTCTGACGATTCTTTCCCGCCGCAACCCATCGGATGCCCGCCTAACGATCGGAATGGCGAGGCTCGCCCTTGACCGAGGCGATTTTGCCGAATCTGGTGAACTGCTTCAGCAAATATTGCAGCAACACCCGACGTTTTCGCCCGCATGGTGCTTGGAAGCCGAGCGTTTGTTTTTGGCCGGTGAACACCCAAAATTGCTGTCGTGGTTGGGAGATGTTCCGCCCAATGTCAAACGAGACGCGTGGCAGTTCTGGGCAACCACAGGCAACCTTGCGCTGAAGTGTGACCAGCCGTCCGTGGCCGCTCACGCTTACTGGGAATCTATCCAACGCAACAACGGTGTCGGGAAAATTCATGCCAAGCTGGCTCGATCGTTGCAGCTCATTGCGGATCAACACGATTGGATCACACCAGAACTTCTGGACGGTTTAACGCTACGAGCTGAGTTGCTGGAACGACTGGTGCAGGTGAAAGACCGTTTCTATCGCTCTGATATGAAATCGCCTGAGATCGCAACTTCCATTGCCGAACTGTTGGCTCAACTTGGTCGCAACTGGGAAGCGGAAGCTTGGCTGGCGAATGCGATCCGAGAATCCAATGGCCAAGCAAAAGCTGCTGTCGAACTACGAAGTAAGATCGTTGCCAAGTTGCGTTCCGACCTGCCATGGCAGTTGGAAATCGACTCCTTTACAACGCTGGATTCGCACGTTCATGCCAGCCTACCGGCTTCTTCAATCGAATCGTTGGCCGTCGAGATCGAACCAACCTCAACTTCACCACAAAAGCTGGCCGGCGCAGAAGCGAACGGTGATGCAACAGACTATCGACTGATTGACGAGAGCGAATCACGCGGACTCGCAGAGTTGCCGAACGATCCGATCCAACTGGCAAACGGAGTCATTCCGATTCATTCTCAGCTGGGATCCGGCGGCGCATCCTTGGATTACGACCTGGATGGTTGGCCTGACATCTTCTTGGCCGGATCTTCCGACGGGATTGATCAAGAAGCTTCCCGGCTCAGCAACAGCGAACTTTGCCGAAACGAAGCCGGACAACTGCATTCCGTTCGTCGGGAGGCAAATTTGTTCAACCGCGGGTTCCCTCAGGGGACCGTGACGGGAGATTTGAACGCGGATGGATTCATGGATTTGATTCAGCTGAATTACGGCAAGGACCAAGTGTTCCTGAACAACGGCGATGGAACATTCTCCGATGCTTCCAGCTGGTTCGATCGTAACGAAATGGCTTGGTCGACCAGTGGTGCGATCGCGGATTTGGACGCGGACGGGATCGCCGACATGATCGTTCTTCGATATTGCGAACCGGACTCTCCCATCCGTGAACGGTGCCGTCGCTCGGATGGTTCGATCGATTACTGCGTCCCCACTCACTACAACGCTGACATCGATCAGTTCTACCGCGGAAGGCCATCTGGCGGATTCGAGATCGCGACCGAACGTTGGGATACCGTTCCGACCAATCCAGGCCGTGGACTGGGACTGATCGTTGGACAACTGGACGACACGCCATCCATCGACGTTTTTGTCGCCAACGACATGACCAGCAACCACTTTTGGTCTCGGTCGATGCTGGATGATTCGAAGTTCGCAGAGAGCGGCACATTGTGTGGGCTCGCGTTGGACTGGCGTTCTCGTCCGCAGGCCAGCATGGGAATTGCCGCGGCCGACTTTGACGGCGACCATGATCTGGACTTCTACGTCACCAACTTTGAAAAAGAACACAACACGCTCTACCTGCAGCAAAACCCAGGAATTTGGTCCGATCAAACCCAATCGGCTGGGCTCTACAAACCCAGCTTCGAGTCCCTGGGTTTTGGAACAATCGCGATCGACCTCGACAACGACATGTCCGAGGAAGTGATGATCTGCAACGGTCACGTTCACCACGACTCACCGTCCGGCTACGCGCAGCATCCGCAACTTTGGTCGCGATCAAATCATGGTTTTCAGTTTGTTCCGCGAGCAAAACTGTCTGACTACTTCCAGACGAAACATGTTGGCCGTGCGGTTTGGAAGATGGATATCGACCGCGACGACAACACAGATCTGGTGATTACCCACCAAGGCGACCGGCCAACTCTGTTGTGCAATCGGACGCCAAAGGCATCAGCAAACCATTCCTTAAAAATTCGATTGGTCGGAACGGTGTCAGCTCGCGATGCGATCGGTTCGGTGGTTTCAATCACCCACGGGACACATTCCAGTACACAGTGGCTGCTTTCCGGTGATGGTTACATGGCGTCCTGCGACAAAGTCCTGACCTTTGGTCTGGGAACTGCCAACGAAGACGCTCGAATTGAGGTGTCGATTACTTGGCCCGATGGCACGACCCAATCGGCGCAGACACGACCAAACGTCGAACTGTTGGTGGTCCAGAATCAACCGACCGCGTTTGTACTGGACGCAGATTCACACTTGGATTGAGTGCATCGGTTGTTCGGTAGCTCTGACATCCGAATCCGGATGTTAGACATCCCATCGATAGCTGGCTTGCCGAACGAAGCCTTTGATTTCAATCGTGCCATCCGGTTGGATATCCATGACCGAATAGCCATTGCTTTCTGGACCTGAGCCTTCGACCATCGCCGCCATTGTGCAATAGTGGATGCCTCCGATCTCGCTGAGATCATTTTGGTGGCTGTGACCTTGAAACACTGCCACAACCGAACCTGAATCCTCCAACACTCTTCGAACATCCGCGTTGTTCTTCACTCCGTGATGGTTGCTGACGTCGAGTCGTTGATGAGCAAACACCACCGTCGGCTTGCTGCTTGCCTTCAGGTCACCACGCAGCCATTCCAGTTCTTCAGCAGAAATGTTTGCGTCCGTCCAATGAAAGTTGCGACGACCGTAAGACTTCCCGTCCTCTCGAAAGCACGCGTCCAGAACGATGAAGTGAATCCCTTGTCGATCGAATGAGTAGTAAGAACGTTCCTGTTCCACTCCGCCCAAGAATTCGTCTTTCGTCAACGTGTCAACGCAATGGTTACCCAAGACGTAATGACGTTCGTCACAAATCGAAGAGAATTGCTTGTTGATCGTCTTGAGATACCCTTGCTCAACATCCACCGAATCCGCCGCATCAATCAGGTCGCCCAGTTCCACGACAAAATCCGGTTGATCGGTCGAGAACTGCTGACCGGCTGCCTCCAACTTGCCTAGCGTTTCTCGATAGTGACGCGACCCGGCGGGCGACTTGTCAGCGTAATGCAAATCCGTGATCAGCCCGACGCGAACTGCTTTCTCATCGCTCTTCACTTCCTCAGCGAACAACCGTCGATTGGTCAAAGCGGACGCCGCCAAAACGAGCGTTCCATTCTTCAGCAAGGTGCGTCTCCCAACAAGTTGGTGAGCAAGCTGGCTAGTTTGATCGCCGGATTCAACGAATGAACTTGATGCAGGATTCATGGTTGACAGATTCAAGGAGGGAAGCTCGGAGGGTTCGATTGCCACAATCTACTGGTTTTCCATCCTCGTGAAAGTGAAGAAGCGTTCTCGATGATGAAACATTTCGGTTGCTCATCATTGCCACGAAGAGAGCGCAAAGAATTCGAGAAGGTTCGATGAAGCAGCCACCCAAGTCGCAGCCCCGCCACAATCGACCTGGTCCATGGATGTGGAGCCTTGTATATCGCCTTCGTCGCGAAAGCCTACCGTCGTTAAGCCTAGTTCTCCCCCGAACGCCCGAGATCGATCGGTTCTTCGCGACCTTGATGAACGTAGATCTCATCTCCCGTTTGCGTGACTTCCCGAATCGTCAGCGGTCTGCCCTGTCCGCCGGGAACCTCCGCGTCCGCAAACACGCGGTTCACGAACTCGCGAATGCCAATCCAAACTCGGCCAAGCGTACTCTTCGTCGTTTGCTCAGCGGTCTCATCGATGTATCGGGTGTGGGTGTCACGAACATTCTGACTCAACGATCCGCGAAGAATGTTGCTTTGGCTTCCCGATCGATACCGTCCAAAGTCGACTTGTCCATCAACATCGTTGATTTCGATGTTTTGCCCATCGACGTTCACCACGTTCCGGAATTGGTTATTTGCGTTGCTCAATCGAACGTCAGCTGGCGTTCCCGCTTTTCGAGCATTAAACGAGGCAACGCCCGACGATTCGATCGTTGATATCGGATCCTGTAGGATCGCGCCTCCCTTCGTCATGACATTAAGAAGTCCTTCCGCCAGGATTTGTCCGAGCGTCAGTTCATCCGCGTTGTCCTGGAACCGAACATCCCGCCCTTCCGCATGCAAAACCCCTTGGAAGTCGTTGTCTTCATTGTCCAACAAAATGTCGGCCGCACTTCCTGCGGATTTCGCCGAAAAGTCTGCCGATCCAGCGATAGCGATTGATCCACCGGATGCTTGAGAGATCGCACCGCCGTTTGAATTCGCGACAAAGTCACCGACCGTATGAATGTCAGCAAGTTCCAATCCCCCGTCATCGTCACGTAGCGTCGCAGAGAAGGCGTTCACGCTCACGTTGTCTCGGAAATCGTTACTGGCATTGTTCATCGTCACCGCACCATTGGCCTCAAACGATGAATCCCCATTCACAATGGTGACGGTACCGGGAAGCTGATCGATATTCCCGCTGTTGGCATCGATATTCAATCCACCTAACGCGATGATATCTCCGACCTGAACATCACCGTTGGTCGCATTCAATTCGACATGGGTGCCGCTCAAATTTCGAACGTCAAGCGTTCCGCTGGATTGAGTGATCTCAATGTTGCCGATTGCTTCGATGACACCGCCCAACGCCTGAGTGAATTCTTGCAGGACAGACAGTGTCCCCGCCAAATCGAGCGTGCCGCTCTGCTGATTCAACACAGCAACGCCAAGGCCGCCATCAAATTGCAACGTCCCACCCGTTTGATTGAGCAGATCCAAACTTGCATCATTTTCAATACGCAGTGTTCCTGACTGTACGATCAGATTGTCTCCGTTGATGGACTCGATCTCGACTGGTCCATCGACCGTGTTGTTGAACGAAGGCGTCACTCCGGCAGGAAGAAACACATTTGCGACATTCGCCAAGTCGGGAATTGCACCACCGGCCCAATTGTTCGGATCACTCCAATCACCGGTCGAACCGCCAACCCACTGAACGCTATCGAGTCGCTCGATCGTGGCACCAGCATTTGCGTCATAGCTGATGCTGTAGTTCGCTCCACCGTTGCCATCCAAAACTGTTGCGTTGGACGGAGTCAGTGTCTTGCCAGCCCCGACGTTTTTGTTATCAAACTCTAGCGTGATTGCATCGACGAAGTCGCCGTCAACTCCGAGTTGCCCAGACAGAACCGCTAATTGCTCTTGAGTCGCACTGAGCGATGTGTTTCCGTCATAGATTTTCGTTCCGGCCGGTGCGATCAAGGCAACATTCTTTGCAGTGATGGATCCGTCCGTTCCAGACAATGAGCTACCGCTCGTTAGGAAATAGTTGCCTGCATCATCACCTGACAACGTCATTCCATCGATCGTGTAGGACAACCCCGTTCCCGCGTTCTTAGTCAAGTACTCACCGACACCGCTCAGGGAGAGCGAATCGCCTGCAACACTGCCCGACAAACTCATTCCACTCAAATCGAATGCTACTGTTCCGTCGTAAACCTTCGCCGCGTTTGACAACGTGGCACTTACCGGAGCCGCCAAAACAGAATGATTCCCCAAAACACTGATTTGGTTTGAGAAGTTTGCACTGGTTTCACTGACGCTTGATGCAATCAGGTCGTAACTTCCAACCGTCAGAGAACCGCCCCCACCATAGGACGCCGCCTCAGCAGCAATCGTTAATTCCGCAGTCCCACCCACACCATCGTTGAACGTGTAGGTGCTTCCGTTCTGCGTCGGATCTGCCAAGTCATGAACGACGTTTCCGCTATCCATGTATTGAGCGGAAAGAAAGCTGAAGTCATTGGCTTCTCCGTAAACTGACTCGCTGTTACCAAACCGAACCAGCAATTCTTCGGCCGGAACAATTGTAAAATCACCGGTGTTGAAGGTGATTTCGTAGTTACTCGATGAGTAACCACCTGGCGAAAGCACACCGAAATACTCTCCCGCAGCCTCGTTCACACCAACGCCGGCTCGTGAAACAGTGAGTGCCCCCCCAAGATCCAGTGCCGTCTCACCTCCGACAAATCCGGTGATGTTCACGCCCGCGTAATTGGATGAATCAGACTTGCCGATGAACTTTGCATCATGATTTGCAGTGACAACCAAGGGTGCGGGTGTGATGTCACCTGTTAGACCTGTTGGCGATTGCAGCGTGTAATTGTTCGAGTCCACGCCTCGCAGGTGGAGTCCGCTAACACCGATCTCAAGGCCCACGCCCGCATTCTTTGTTGCATAGTTTCCAATCACGGTTCCATCGAGCGTCACGTCGTCTCCCGCAAGGGTATCGACGGTGGCGGAACCGTTCAGCGTCGCAAGCGTTGTTGCATCGTAGGCTTTATCAGAACCGGTCAATCCAGTGATCGACACCGAGAGTGGCGTGATACTGGCGGTCGCGTTGACTTGATCACTGATCACGTAGTTTTCAACGTCTGTCCCTCCGTAGACGGTCCCGGAGAGCGTCACGCTTTTGCTGTTTCCAACATGCTTGTTAACAAACGTTCCGATCGTTCCATTTGCATTCAGATCGTCACCAGCAACCGCCCCGTCAAATGACACGCCGCTAGTATCGATCACTGCCGTGGTCGTACCGTCATAGACTTTATCAGCCGCTGTGAGTCCCGAAACACTGATGGCCAACGGAGTGATGTCGGCAGTTGTCGATGCTTGATCGACAAAGTTGTAGTTGCCAACGTCGGCCCCACCATAGTTGGCACCAGCTATCGAAACCTGTTTCGCCGAGCCAACATGTTTGTCATCGAAGGTTCCTGTTGCCGAAAGAACATTGAGTTCATCGCCGCTGATCATGCCAGTGAATGACGCTCCTGAAACATCAATTGCTGCAGCAGTGTTTCCGTCATAGACTTTTCCCGCACTCGCGAGTCCGCTGACAGAAGCTGACAGCGGAGTGACGTCCGCCAACGTGCTAGATTGATCGGTGAACGAGTAGTTGGACGCATCGGTCCCTTCGTATGATATTGCACTTAGAGAGACAACTTTGTCAGTGCCAACATTCTTGTCGACAAACGTTCCGAGTGTGCCTGTTACGGAAACGTCATCGCCAGTGACCAAACCAACAATGCTGGCCGATTGCAGGTCAATCGCAGCGACGTTGGTTCCGTCATAAACTTTGTCGTTAGCAACGATCCCCGTTACGCTCGCTGACTTTGGTGTGATGTCCGCAGTCGTCGAGGTTTGATTAGCGATGGAGTAGTTCGCGAGATCGGCACCTCCGTACGTCGTCCCCGAAAGCGTGACCGATTTTCCGATCCCCGCATTTTTGTCTGCAAAAGTGCCAACTGTGTTGGCCCCAGACAAATCATCGCCGGCAACGAGACCGTTGAACATCAGACCGCTCAAGTCGACCGTTGCACTCGTGGTTCCATCGTAAACCTTGTCGCCGACCGTGATTCCACTGACCGTGATCGACTTGGCGGTGATATCGGCCAAGGTGCTGGATTGGTCCGTGATCGCGTAGTTGCCGACGTCTGAACCACCGAACATCGTTCCCGCCAGTGTGACGGATTTGCTCACGCCAACATTCTTGTCGTCGAAGGTCCCGGTCGTTCCCGATGCGTTGATGGTGTCTCCCGATAAAAGTCCTACGAAGCTGATGCCGGTCAGATCAACGGCCGCCGCCGTGCTTCCATCGTAGACTTTGTCGCCCGCGGTGATTCCGCTGACCGTCACTGCCTTCTGACCAATCGTCGCCAACGCTGTCGCCTGATCCGTGATCGCATAGTTTGCAACATCATCGCCGCTGTAGCTGCTGCCCGACAGGTTCACCGTCTTGTTCGCGGCAGCGTTTCTGTTGACGAATGCTCCGGTAACCGAAGCAATACTCAGGTCATCTCCATTCACCAAACCAGTGAAGCTGATCCCGGAAGTATCCAAGGTTGCGTTGGTCGTTCCGTCATAGACTTTATCCCCAGCGACGATACCGCTGACCGACACCGATTTCGCGGTGATGTCGCCTGTTGCTGCGGTTTGATCTGAAATCGAATAGTTCGCGAGATCAGTGCCGCCATAGGTTGTTCCCGAGAAAGCGACCGATTTCACGGTTCCAACATTTTTGTCTGTAAACGCGCCAACGGTACCGGAGGCCGACACATCATCACCACCGACAAGACCGTTGAACGCTAGACCGCTCAAGTCGACTGTTGCACTCGTTGTCCCATCGTAGACCTTTGCATCGACCGCGAGTCCGCTAACCGTGATCGACTTGGCGGTGATATCAGCGGAGGTGCTGGCCTGGTCCGTGATTGCATAGTTGCCGACGTCGGAACCACCGTAAGTTGTTCCCGCCAATGTGACAGACTTATTTGCGCCAGCGTTCTTGTTCGCAAATGTACCAGTGGTGCCAGAAGCATTGATTTCGTCACCCGAAACTAAACCGGCAAAGCTGATTCCACTCAGATCGACCACGGCAGAGGTTGTTCCATCGTATACCTTGTCGCCCGCATCGATTCCGCTAACCGTCAAACTTCGTGCAGTGATAGTTGCGGAGGACGTGAGTTGATCCGAGATAACGTAGTTCCCAACGTCCGCTCCTCCGTAGACTGCGGAACTCAACGAAACCGTTTTCGCTGTCCCAACGTTCTTGTTTTCAAACGTTCCTGTGATGCTCGATACAGAGAGTTCATCGCCCGCGACCATTCCGTTGAAAACGGCACCCACCAAAGGCGTGGTTGCGACGGTCGTTCCGTCATAAACCTTGTCCGAAGTCGCAATCCCGCTCACGCTGATTGCCTTTGCGGTGATGTCCCCGGTCGTGCTGGCCGAACTCACTGCACCCAGCGAATAATTCGAGGCATCGCTGCCCGACAAATTCAGTCCATTGACTGTGACCGTTTTGTTCGTCCCAACGTTCTTGTCACCAAACGTTGCGCCGGTATTGCCGATCGATACCAGATCGCCAGTTTCGATTCCGACAAGCGTTCCGCTTGCCGTGAGAGTTGAGTTGGTGGTTCCGTCGTAGACTTTGGTTGATGCTGCAAAACCGCCTGCTGTCACGACCTTTTGTGTCACGGCGACCGCGTCAACATCATCAACCACGTTGTAACCAAGATCAGCCAACGACGTGTCAGTCACGTCATAGTCACCTGCCCGCAATTTCCCAGCGTTGGATAGAACCGGAGCGACGATCGAGAAGGATCCAATGGAATCGCCGTTGACCAAACCGGTGGCAGATCCATTTGGTGTGGGTGCATCGTTGCCGTAGGTGACTGACACGTCATTGGCCACGATATTCGCGGTCGGTTGCTCGCGGTAAATCACTTGCAACCCAGCAGCCAACGGCGTGCTGAAGTTTGACGCAACTTCGTCGCTGTTGTACCGGAAACCTCCACTTCCCGCCCCCAACAAGCTGGTCACTCCGGTGGAGTCCTCGATACTCCCGGTCATCAACGTGACGCGGCCCCCGTCACCCAACGCAAGCGCGGCAGAATCGGCAAGGACGATGTTCCCACCCGTCGAAGTTCCCGCGTCCGTCTCGCGGCCCGCGTTGAGCGTTATGGCCGAAGCGGTGGCATCCGTCGTTGCGATGTTCTGGCTGACCGTTAGATCGCCGGCCAAGGTTTCAATCGTGATAGTCCCCGAGGTACTTATACCATTGACGCCGACAGATCCAATTTCAATTGCATTGCTATCAGCATAGTGAACATCGCCGACTCCGGTTGCCGCAATAGTCGCAACATTGTTCGTCAGTGAACTCAATTCAAAATCACCGCCGCCGGACAATCGCAATTGATCCGAAACGACTGAACCGGAAATGTTTTGAGTGACATCGCCGGTGCCATTGAGATGAACCAAATTCCCATTGGAATTGATTCCCGCATGCAAATTAAGATCGCCACCGAACAAGCTAATGTCACCTTGGATCGAGACATCAGATCCAATCGTAATGTCAGCTGCATTGCTGACCTTGCCAATCGTTAGGCCAGCCAGCGCGCCACCGAATGTGGTTCCAGTGGTGTCCAGGGCTGAGGCAAAACTCGCGTTGAGTGGTTCAAGGAACAACGTTCCGGTTCCGACATAGCTGGACGACGAAAGGCTTAGCTGATCAGTACGCAGTCGCAGTGAACCGTCCACCGTAGTGGTACCGGTGTACGTGTTGATTCCAGACAACACCAATTCGCCGCTGCCTTGCTTGACCAGATTCCCTGACCCCGAGATCACTCCCTCGAATGATCCAGCGGAGTTGTCACCGAATGCAGTCAACGTTCCGGCATCCAGATCGATGCTTCCGGCCCCCGCAAAGGATGTCACGGTCTCATCGAATCCCGCGAGATCCCATGCAGCACCAGACTCAACGGTGACGGCGACCGAGTTATGGATAGCACCGGATTGATTCTGGGAGACCGTTCCCTCCGTAATTTGCAATGCACCCGTGAACGTGTTCGGCGCCTGAAGCGAGAGCGTACCGGTTCCTTGCTTGGTCACTCCGCCATCGCCTGCGACGATGCTTTGCCAGATTGCGGATTGGGCTGTATCCACGATCAACGAGTGGTCCGTAGCAAGAAACAGCGATTGGTTGCTCAGGTAATGCAACTGCCCCGTGGCATCGATGCTGACATCGCCATCCAATACGCTGATTGAGTGATCGGCACCCCAAAGAATCGCGTATTGGTCAGCGGCGGTCGCAGCAGTTCCTGTCAGCGAGATCCCGCCGAAGGCTTGTAGGTTCGTATTGTTCGGCGTCGAACCGCCGTTGGCCAAGATTCCGAATCGTGATGCTGAGCCGCTCGTATCGGTCACACTTCCCAAGACATCGATCTGATCAGCAAAGAGGTTGCTACCAAAGAGCAAAACTCCGCTGGCATTATCGCCGCCCGCGTAGGTGCTTGTTCCCCGCAGCGTGATGTTTCCGGCGGTCGCGTCCAAGTTATCTGAAACGCGCGCGTCAACCACTGCATTATGCAATGAGATGCCAGAGTGGAATCGTCCCGAGTCGTCAACAAAAGCTTGGCCAGATGCAAATCCGTCAGGCGAATCATCCGAATCCGTATCAAGGCCGCCAGCGAACAACACGTCGCCTCCTTCGGTAGAAACGGTTGCACCGGATTGAATTTCAATGTGCCCAACACCGTCCGCATCGCTGTCTGACCAATAGGTCACACTTCCACCGTCCGTTGTGACATCGACGTTGGCGGATTGAACCACCGAACCAGTCGTTCGCACAAAAAGATCGCCACCGTTCGTGTTCACATCGCCCAGCAACGTCGCGTCGCCACCTATCAACGAGACGTCACCGTTGATATTCAAATCACCATCTAGCGTCAAATCAGCCGTATTCCCATCTTTGCCAACAACCAGACCGGTCAAATCCGTCGAAAGTGTCAGAGTGTTTAGTGGCAGATTGAATGGTGCTGCGAAAGAGTTGTTCAAAGGTTCGATAATCAGTTCACCGGAGGTATCAACCGCTACGGTCGCCGGAAGCGACAGCGTGTCGGTTCGCAAAAGGATATCGCCGGATAGGTTCGCCGTCAGATCGCTTTCGAGCGTCAAAGCCGTTCCTTCCAAGTGAATGTCACCGTCCACCGTCAATCCGGAACTGGAAACATTCAAATCCAACTGGCTTTCCACGACCAATCCGGAATCGTAGGTTTGGGCACCAGTCGTGATGAGCGAATCGCCGCTGACAGTCACACCAGCACTCGTCACATCCAGCGACGCGAGTGCTTTGCCTGAACCGATTCCGCCCATGGTCACCAGGCCGGTCGCACCCGCGTCGATGGTGACCGTAGCGGGCGCCGCATTTGTTTCGCGTACATAACCAAGGACGTCGTAATCACCGGTTTGGGTAGCAGCGAAAGTGGTGCTGGAACTGAGGTCGTTCCAGAGCCCTGAGTTGCCGTAGAACTGACCGACGGATTCGCCCGCACCCGACGGACCTCCATTGGGCTCGCCAGGACCAAAGTTCGCAAACTCTCCTGGTTCCGCAGCACCACCTCCAGCGTCAACTTCTGTCCAGAAGTGCTGTCCGGATTCGGGTCCGTCAGCCCACTTCCAATCCAGCGGCGTCGCGGTATCTCGATAGGCACCAATCCACGCACCTTGATATCCAGCCTCAATGCCAGCGATCGCGTTTTCCAGTCGAGATGTGATTGTGACGAGATAGCTGTCCCCAAGAAGACTTCCGCCCGCGGTTCCATTCCTCGCGTCAGTTCGAGCCCAATCCCATGAACCAGCACCGTTGGGACCATCTATGAAGTCGTATTGGTTCCCAGAGTTCAATAGTCCTGAGAAGTCGATGTCACCGCCGTTCGAATCAAAGGTAACTCCTTCGATCGACGCGTTGGCGATGATGGTCTCGCCCTGGATGGAGATGTTGCCTCCATCAGAGTCGAACGTCTGTGCTGCAGCATTTGTGATGTAGATGTCGCCGCCGACTTGCACATCCACTCCATTCAATTCCGCAATATTTCCATTGCCGGTAGTGATGTTTCCGCCTGCCGTGGCCAGCGAATTCGCACGAAAGATATTGATGCCATCGCCGGAATTGTCTGCGTCGGCCCACAGTCGAACGTTCTGCGACCCAGCCAAAGTATCAATGTTCCCGTTAACAACAACGTGACGATCCGCCTTCAAAATCATGTCGGTGCTTGCACTGCCAACGCGCGTGATCAGGCCACCCAAGTTGACGTCATTTCCCCCGGTGATCGATAGATCGCCACCCAACGTGATGGCATCGTTGATGTTGACATCACCTGACGCATCCAACAGCAGGTTTCCGAGCGCACCAGCGGAACTCAGATCCAGTGCTGCTCCCGCGTCGACCGTTATGTTGCGACCAAACAATTCCAAATCACCGGCGATCGTCAATGAATCATAAAGCCGTATATCCTGTGACAAGCCCGCCTTCCCGAGCGATAGTCCGCCGAGCAAATTGAGGTTCGAAATCACCAACCAATTCACGTCGGCGTTCACGCCTGTGAACGTGTTTGCACTCACGCTCCCATCGAAATCCAATTGCGTACCGATATTGGCCCAAATGTCGTTCGGGCAAATTCGCAGATGACCATACAGATCGACGTTCAAAGTGCCTCCGCCGAAGTCATCGCCGATAAGCGTGATGTCACCGGAGCCACTTTGCAGCAACCTAGTTCCACTCAGTCCAATCCCGTCGAATCCAGTGTTGTAGCCGAGCCCGGCCCACAGCAAGATGTCACCGCCACCACTGTTGACGTCGCCATACAAGTCGAAGGCGTTGTGGTTGAATCCGCTTGCGCCAACCGAACCTCCGTCGCCGACAGTCAATCCGTTCCAGTCCTGACTGCCAGCGTCAGTTGCACTTCCACCAGCCCAGAAATGGCCACCACCGGAGGTGATGTTTCCCAAGATCGATGTTCCACCCGATCCGGTGTTGTGATAGTCCGACCAAAGAATCGTATCCAAGAGCGCACTACCGCTAGCTGTGATGTCACCAACAAGCTGAACGCGACCGTCGGCTTGTGCGGTCAGGACCGAGCGATCGCCACCCGTCTTGAAAATGTTGCCCAGCAGGCGGATGGAAGAGTTCGTTGCAAGATTGGATTTGAACAGCAAATTTCCTGTCGACGTGCTGGTCAGATCGTCGTTCAGCGTCAACTCACCGCCCATGGCTGAGAAACCGCCAACAAGCGTGATGGTATCGTCAAAAGTGAGATTCGCGGTGTTGTTGATCTTTCCGAAAACCATCGAACCGAACGACGCACCAAAGTTCCAATCGTCGTCAAACACTAACGCTTTTGAAAATGAATCGCTGAGGGACTCAATCGTGAGCCCGCCGAAGCCTTGAATCGAAATCGAGCCGCTGCCCGCATTGGTGAAATGTTGCGAGATCGAGTTGGCTTGGATCAGAATGTCGCCGCTGTAGGGGTTGATTCCGTCGTAGCCAATCGTGATGTCGCCTGCCACGTTGTCCGCAGTAAAACGAATCGCGTTTTCAGCGGTAGCGACTTCTTGCGAATTCACGCCACGAAGCGTGATGTCACCGGTTTGTGATGTGATCAATAACGCCCCGGCCGAACCGGGTTGCAATTGCAATCCCGATGTGTCACTGGTCGCGGCGTCGCGAAAATTTGCAGTGCCGTCCAGTGTTATGTTTCCACCGACCGTCGCGATGTTGATTTCGTCGGATCCGTTGCTCGTTACGAGAGCCAGCCCATGTCGCCAACCAGAACCGGAGTTATCGGCACCGATACCTACGATATCGATGTCGCCGTCTCCGGTCGTGATGCTGACATTACCACTAGCGGTCAACGCGTTGTCGATCTCACGCCCAATCCAAACACCGGATCCGTTAACAAACTCGCTCGTGTTCGCCAACTCGCCTGTGATCGATATGTCACCGGTCGAACTGGTGAGTGACGAACCGCCGGCCAGATGAACTCCCACCGCGTTGTCGACGTTGAGTCCTGTCTGATCACCAACCAGCCCATCCAGAGTGATCGATCCGGATGCGGTTGAAATGCTGGTGCCGTTAAGTTCAATCCCAAATACTTCGTCGAAGATAGACAAGGATCCCGTCGAACCGGCACGAATGAGAACGTTGCCTCCATCGGTATCAATGTCGGTGTTCAGAATCTCCGCTCCATGCAGCAATCCCAACAAATCCCCTGCCATGGCACGTCCAGATCCGATGGCAATGGTGGGATCACCATCCGAGGGCGTCCACGTTGTTTCTGAACCGCCTGTGATAGCCAGACCGCCGCCGTTGGTTCGAATGGTCGTTCCCAGAACCGCATTGCCGATGCGTACGGTCCCCGTGCCCGAGTTGTCTTGGTCAGCCCAAAGCACGACATTCAACTTGTTCGCGTTCGCGTTTTGTGTGGCATCGATGGTGACGCCCGCATCCAGAACGATGTTTTGATGTGCCTTCAAACTCAGCGTTGCATCACCTGACATCGCCCCCGTGATCAGGTCGCTGGTCAAAGTGATATCGCCCAACTCCAGATCACTGCCTAGGCCGCCAAGCAAAGGCAGATCAACAGTTGTATCGACGGTAACATTCGTACCGGAGTCCAATGCCCCAACCAAAGTGATGGAAGCGGCGAGATCGATGATGAAGTTGTACGGATCAATCAGCCAATCGCCGCCCTCGCCGTTGGGAGCTCCCGCGTCAACGCGAACACCGGTCGTGTCGACTTGCGAGCCCGACGTTTCGATTCGCCCGCCATTTCCTGACAATTGACCAGCTCGAGCGATCAAAGTGCCGAACGCGCGAGTGACGGACTCTTTGCTCAAGACATCAGACCAAAGTACGATTGCTCCCCCGTCACCACTTTTAGTTGCCGATGCGTCAATCGTCGCGGTTGATTCCATCGTGATGGAAGTGGCTTGCGACATTTCGCCCGCGCCCTGCCATTGACCACCGACAAAGACTTTGCCACCGCCGTTCGTGCCGGTGGCATTGATCAAGGAATCCTCTTGCAGCGTGATTTGATCCGCTTCGAGTTGCACCTTCCCTCCTTGGCTTCCTTCCGCAAGATGGCTTTCAATCGTGCCATCATGAAGAATCTCACCACCCGGATTGACGAGGTACACCTCTCCGCCAACTGAGGCCGCGCCGGTGGCTCGAATGGTTCCCGTGTTCTGAATCAATCCCGCAGCCGGACTGATACCGCTGACGAGAGTCTCCATTGACGCTTGAACAAATGAGACTCCGTTTTCCAAGGTCACGGTTCCGCCACCTGACATGGTGATGTTGCCACCATCGGAAGCGATTGTTCCGTGATTTGCAATCTCGTTCGCGATCAGATGTGCACCGCCTCCGCCAGTTTGAACGGTGCCTTCGTTGACCACCGATGCTTCACTTCCGTTGTTTGTGAACGTCAGTGGCCCGCCGCTCAGAAATGATTCGTTAGTGACATCAAAGGTAGAGGCCACGAACCCGTTGGTGTTCACCATTCCAGACGAATCAACCATGATGCCAGAAGGGTTGACCAGCATCACGTTGCCATTCGAATGAATCGCACCTGCAATGGTCGACGGCATATCGGGTGTCGTCACTCGATTCAGGATCGCAGAACTGGAATCGGGCAGATTGAAGTTGGCCACATTGCCAGCACCGACGTTGAATGAATCCCAATTCACAATGGTGCGAGAGGAGGTTGCATTGACATCCATCACTCCCGCAGCCTGGGAAATCGCGGCCTGCCCCGCCACAATATCGGCACCGGTCGGTAAGGTGGGTGCTTGAGCGAACGCGTTCCCCGCGCCTCCGGCAACCCATCCTAAGATTGCAAGTCGAAGCGAATTTCGACGTGAACGCGCAGTCATACTGCGACGGCGCGCAGCCTGCTTTCCATGAATCATTCGTGTGCCCCATATTGATCTCACCGAAAAGCCAATCGCTCTTTGTGCCTAAGCAAGCTTTTCGATGACTGTGTTATGCCCATCAGCTGGATGCCGTCCGAACCTCTGCGGAGGGCACCAACCTAGGGAATCTTCGCCGATTTTTATTGCCTCTCTGTTTTTTATGACCTACGGAACTCCGGAAAACCTTTTGCAACAGGCAATTTGAATCGGCTGGAACGATTGCATTGCGAATCAAAACACTTGTTCAGTTCACAGCAGGCCTCATAACCCATTCAGCGATCACGACACGATCGAAAACGAGGGTGCGATTCCGTTTCGGAAAGAGAAGATTGATCCGATCCTTCTGGTGAAAGCGATATCCCTAATCGAAGGGGCAGTGAGTCGTCGTGGCACACGACTTACATAACGAGGCTATTCAAGGAAGTTGCGTTGTGGGGCAAACACAGCAATCCGCGTCGATCAATCGATGCGCAGTCATTCGTGTGGTATTGGCAGTCGTTGTCGGCTTTGCGTTGGTAGGTGGCAGTCTGGCGACCGCTCAAAACTACGATCGTTACGCACCTCGTGCAGCCACCGAGGCCGACAACCTGCTACGGCAACCGCCATCTGCTGAATTTCCTGAGCAAGAGACGCCAGATGTTCCCGGCGACGACCGCGTCCTCGTTCCAACATGGGACGCGGTTCGATTCGTTGACTCGGCTGGCAAGATCATAAAGGATGCCTCGATCGATTCGCTCGAAGGTGTTCACTACGACTTCGGTGTCTGTCGCTCAGTCTTGTATGGCGAGGGGACTCGTCGGATCGTGCACCGCTACCTCGGCGGACCGATCACTCTTCGCCGTCTGAATTCACTGTCGAGAGATTTGATCCTGCACTACCGCCAGTGCAAATATCCAATCATCGATGTCCAGATTCCCGAACAACGAATCACCGGAGGCACCGTTCATCTGGTTGTCATCGAATCAAGGGTTGGTGATGTCAAAATCCAACCCGGTTGCTATTTCGATCGCGAGGAACTCTCAAGGTGGATCAAATGCACTCGCATCGGCAATCGCATCTACGAGCCACCCATCGAGAATGACCTGCTCTGGCTCAATCAGAATCCCTTTCGTCGCGTCACGGTCGACTTCGAGAAAGGAAAACTTCCTGGTACCACTGATGTCATTTTCGAAAGTCACGAAGTCCGACCGATCCGCGGGTACATCGGAGCAGACGACACGGGTGTGGAGACGTTGAACTACGGACGGTTCTTCACAGGCTTCACCATGGGCAACAGGTTCGGAAAAGGTGGAATCTTTGGCTACCAATACACATCCGACCAAGAGTTCCGGTATCTACACGCTCATTCTTTGAGCTACACCCATCCCGTCAGTCGCAAGTGGTCCGCCAACGCCTTCGGAAGTTTGGCCAACGTTTCGCCCAAACTAGACGGTGGACTCAATCAAGATGGTCAAAGTTGGCAATTGGGAGGTGGGATCACTCGATACCTGATCCGAACTCGAAAGGACATCGCCAATCTTCAACTCGGGTTTGACTTCAAGAGCACGGACAACAACCTAGAGTTCGCGGGATCCACTGTCTCTGACTCAGCGGCTGACTTGTTCCAAATCAGCCTGAAGTTCGATCGTATCATCCGGGGCGATCAACCTGAGGAATACGCACTTCTCAGAATGGAGACCTTCGTCGGTCCCGGCGGCGGAATGTCTGGACCGCACTCATCAGACGCTTTCAATACGATTCGTCCGGGGACCTCACCCGACTACATCTACGGCCGATTGCGAATGGAAGAGTCGCGTTACGTTGGACGTAACTACCAATTGCTCAGTCGGTTTACTGGACAGGTAACATCGGAGCGATTGCTCTTTAGCGAGATGCTTGGCATCGGAGGATATGACTCGCTGCGTGGATTTGATCAACGTGAGTTCAACGCCGATCATGGATGGATCGCGAATTTTGAATTCGGGCCGCGTACGAAGCGTTGGGGATGTGATCGGACACCAAGGGTTCTAAGAACGTACGGGTTTGCCGATCTAGCCAATGGCTACTTGGACAATCCAGTTGCCGGTGAAAACGCTTACGAGTTTGCGATGAGCACCGGCGTCGGGGCTCGCTTCCAAATGAGCGACGTCCTGATCGCACGAGGGGACTACGGCGTCGGATTGGTCGACCTCGACGGTTCAAGCCGCTCCAACCGTTTTCATTTTGGTGTGACCTGGGTTCCTGGGCTGCGTCCCTGATCGTTACTTCTATCGATGCTAGTCATTGGCCGATGCATTTCGATCCACCGGTTGTGCGTTGCTCAATCCCGGAGGCGGCATCGGCATCTTGATGCGACCATCGGATACGTCGAGACGGTACATCAGTTGGTTGTAGTTGTAACGAGGAACAGGAACCGTGGTGCCTGAGAACGTATTGACGAAAGTGCCCTCAAAGAAAATCGTCCGACCATCATCCCGCATCAACTCTGGATGCTGCTTGGGATTGTAGAAGTCCATGTTCTGGCCCGGTCTGGCGTGCGTCGCAACCTTTCGGCAATGACCCCAAGGCCCTTCTGGTGAGTTTGCCGTCGCGAACCAGACTTCCCCCAGAAAGCTGTCACCGCCTTGCTCACAAAAGAGCATCGTCCAACGCCTCAAGTAGGGATTCCAAGCAACCGACCCGTTCGCGACACGGACGGGCTTGCTTGAATCAGCATCTCGTAAAGCGGACGGTGCTTCTTCCGGTGTAAGCACCCCTTCGCGAATCAGTGTGTCAATCTGTTCTTGCGAGATTGGTTGCTTCCCACGTTTCCAACGGAATTGAATTCGATCGTCCTCATTGCGATCGATCGAACCATCGTCGGAAAAACAAGTCAAACCTTCGTATTCGCTGGGGTTTGTGATTGATTCGAAGTCAGCCGGCACGCGAACAGTTGGTGGCGTACCGATATAGAAGTACTCCGATTCATCAGCCTTCACTCGAATGGGATGATCACGAGGGAACAAACGAGACTCGGTTGGCAAAGGTAGACGAAGATGTTCTACGAAGACATCTTCCGAATCGTCGTAGACCATCAATCCTGTTTGAGCGACCGAGAAATCTTTACGAGCGGCCACGTAGCGAGCAACCAAGTGTTCCTGCTGGTCGCTATCTCGCACGACCATCAGCCCATCGACCCAAATGGGATGGTTGGCTTCTTGTTCCACACGAGCCATTGAGCGAACAAAGCGTCCGGGCTGCCGAAGGAAATAGGTGAAAGGGATACCGATGTTCGCATCCAGTTCGGACGGCAACGGCGACGTCGCACCTGTCATGCTGTAGTTGCCCAGTGCAAACTTGATTTGGTTGGTGTCCTGCCAGAACCAACGCATCTTGCCGTTGTAAACCACCGTTTGGACCGAGTCCGATCCGGTGACCTTGCCATTGACGAGCGGTACATCCAAAGTCGGCGTCTTGCCCAGCAACATGGTATCTCGGTAGATACCAACCCCGGTTTGTCGATACAAACGTTCCGCAACATTTGTGCGCTGAAGCTTCACCAAGACTTCATTGCTCGGCGTGGTCGTGAGCGCGATGCCGGTTGTGCCATAGGGTCCGACCGGACTTTCGTAGCCCCAACTGCGGATATCAAACCAAACCTGCTGGTCCATCAACCCTGGTTCGTGATACGCGACATAGCCATTGCTGTCGGTGAAGTATCGAGACTCGTCCGTCGTTCGAATTTCGACCAGCGGAATGCCACGTCCGGTTTCGCGATCAACGACTCGGATGGCGAAGTAGTCTTCGGGGCCCGCGTGAACGGTCGTCATCAAGCCGAGTAAAAAACACGCCCCGGTGGTCAACATCGCGGCACGATGGCGTGCTGACGTGAACATCAATTACAACTCGGTGACGAATGCTTTGAGCTGCTGCAGACGGTCTTCATTGATGCAGTAGCACACCTTTGGGCCGTCCACCTCACCCTGGATCAATCCAGACTCTTTCAGAATCTTCAAGTGCTGGGAAACAGTGGACTGCGCGAGAGGTAACTGATTCACGATTTCGCCGCACATGCACGCTTCTCGGCCGATCAAAAAACGGACAATCTGCACACGTGCCGGATGAGCGATCGCCCACGCGAGTTTTGCGAAGTCCTCCGCCGTAGGGTCGTTCTTCAGCTTCACCGGCGTTGAATCGCAAGCTTTCTTCTTAGTTGACTTTGCCAAACCGTTTCCTCTCTTTTCTTTATCGTTGATCTGCGATCGATGCTAGCTGTCACGGGCCCATCGGTCAACGGTTTGGAGAGCTCATATTGCATTCGAGCATGGCAATCGAGGAAGCCGACCGGAATGATCGGGGCGGCACGACTACGGCAGATAGGGCCAATAGGTCAATTTTCCGTTGTGGTGAGCGACGAAGCGAACGTCACCATCCTGCGACACCACAACGGCAATCGACTGATTCAGTCCGTTGACCAAACGGTAGGCCGAGCGGTGTCGCGTTCCCGCCGAATCGGCTCGTTCAGCTACGGTTTGATTCCCTTCAATATCGGTTGCCCGATGAATCGTCTGGACAGGGGTGTCACCAAGAATCTCTCCACCGAATCCGATCAATCGAAAACTATGGTCCAGAATCAAGGCTCCATCAACCGTCATCATGTCGGCGAGAAAGTGACTGAAGTCAATCAGCTGATCATCGAAACGCCGCAACTCCGCATCACGAAATTGCTGGTAGTCACTCCAAGTCAAAATGGCCAACTGCCTCGTCTTCGCAACTTCCAAAGCTCTTGCCATCAAACGCAACATCATGCCGTGGTAGAGCAACGTGGAATCATCGGACTCAAACTGCACGCGGAAACGCAGCCATTGCTCGCAAGTCCCATCTTCGTGCGCGCCATTGGGCAGTACCACCATCAATCCGCCGTGGCGTCTGTTTCGGACCAATCGGAGCACTCGCCGAACAACACTTTGTGCCAGGTCTCTTACAAACGATTCGCAGACCTTGGTCGTGGCAGTGTCTTTGGCGTGGTCATCCGGAAGCCGATTCAACATCGCCTCACGCACGTTTGAAAAACGGCCAGAGATCCAAGTGGACCGAAACGGATCAAACCCATCGATCAACAACTGACCTTGGTTGGTCTCAAGAACTCGCATGTACCCGGAGGATGCAACCAAGTGCCCCGGCCGGATCGCTTGAACAACCAAGTTTGGAGGCAGCGATACACCGTCGAAACGACTGCCTTCGACTCGGTTGACCCACTCGGTTCCTGTAACCACCAAACCCCAAATCACCAACACGCCTCGCTCATCAGTCGTGATGGCGAGCGCGGCGCGATAGAAATCAGCCGCGGCATATAGCTTTCGCAAATTGTGCGGGCTCAGGATCGCTGGCTCCGCAAACGACAACACATGTGGCTGAGGATCCTGCGTCGCCATGCCTCGCAATTGGGCGGGACTGGCGTAGATCACGCGGCAACGAACCGGCGTGTCTTCCTCCCGCAACAAGCTCGCTTGATAGCAAACGTCCAACAAAGAAACCATGGACGCCGTCGGCGGCAGCAGTTCCAACGGGAAACCACGCGATTCCCATTGTTTCACAAGAACCGACGCCATTTCGGCGGGGTAAGAAGAGAACTGATCCATGCTTTTCGCTGTCCCCGACAAGACATTGTCATCAAACTGGCATCCCTGCTGCTGTGTGCCTTCGTTGACAATGTCTAGATCGTCGAACCTTCCACCGTCAACACCCAGCAAAAGACTGCAACAATCGTTCCGGAGAACTCACGCCAGTCTTCCAGGCAATTCCATTCGAGGGGCACAAACGCAGTGAATTGTCACAGACAATTGCCGCTGTGTCGTCTCTCAGGGAAGACAGCGATTCAATCGCGACTCAAAATCACGCAGGTAATCTTCCCGCCAACGATTGACCGTTTTGGCCCCACGGTGAGGACCTTCCGATGACTTCATGTCTGGATCGTCCGTCCACCAATTCGGCAAGTCCGCTGACGGATGGTTGGCAAGCCCCGGTGACGGGTTCACGACCGTGATCGATCCGCGTTGTCCGTCCAGCGTTTTTGAATCGCTCTCGATTCGAAAGTCATATCGCTTGGCAGCCTTCGGGCAAAACCGAAAATGAACCGCCGAATCATCGCCGAGGTGACCTTCCAAACGCTGGTTCTCGACCACCAAGACAGCCTTTGTTGGAGCAGCGTTTGAATCGATCGCGAGCACCAATTCCAGAACACCAAAGACCTCCATCTGATCCCTTTGGACTGGCATACGGTCAAGACGCATCGTCGGCCGCTGCCAAGCCCGGACAAAGCGTCCACCCCAACTGGGTTGAGATGGATCCGATGGATCTCCGTGCAACAACCAAGCAACCGTGGGTGTGTCACCCATTTTGATGTCGGCCATTTGACGCACAAAGAAGTCGCCCAGTTTCCCTCTGCCGGCGACCTTGGATGCAACAAAGCGTTTGTTGCTCCAATCACCAGACTGGTTTCCGCCGACGAACCAGCCTCGGTAGGTCGAGTTGGATTCGATCATCCACAATTCTGGATGGTGATCGACGAGGTACTGGTACGCGTCAGCGGACCACTTCTTGTTGGGCCCGCCGATCCAGTGCACACGCAACTTTGGCAAGATGTCCGGCGCGTCATGCAGTGACTGAGCCAAGTCCTCCAAACCGCCCCACACCAAGACATGCAGGGGACGCGGATCTTCGCGACGCGCACACTCGACGATCCAGTTTGATCCTTCAGTCGATTTTCGAAAGCCCGCGTAAGGAGCTCGCTCGGTTTCACCTTGTTTCGTGATCGAGCGAAGTTGGGCTGCCGCTGGATAGCGTTCGGAATGCTTCCGCAAATTGGGATAGTCCGCCTCATAACAATCGATCACTCGCAGGATATCGCTCGTTCGACCATCACCAAACGGCGAGGAAATGAGACCTTCGATGTCCAGCACATCAGCGTACAACAGCAAATGCACCATCGACTGGAAGTCATCCGGGTCCGTCCCGCCGATATCGGTCAAGACGATCACTCGATGACGTTCGCTGACGCCGGACACCGGAGCATCCTGCGCAGCGACATCCCCTTCCAGCATTACCGAAACACCCAAGCACAGCAGACAAAGCAGCAAACGATTCATCATTTCACGACATCCACAATGACACGAGCGTAGCGGGTCAGTCGAGGCGAACCATGATCCGTGACCGCCACGATGAAGTGCATCGTACCGGTGCCCGGTGGCATCACAGTCCGCGTCGGGACGGTGAACGAAGCCGTCGCGTTGTCAAAGCCATTGATTGCGACAGGACGAGCGTTCGTGCCACTCGAACAAAGAAAGCTTCCCGCTTCAGGGTAGTACAACCATTCGTACGACAGCAAATCGCCGTCGGGATCGCTTGATCCCTCCGCACTCAATTCAACGACGTCGCCTTTTTTCGCGGTCAGACGTTCGGCGTGAGCCAACTTCACAACGGGGGGATGATTCGCATCTTCGACTGATTGAATCGTCCAGTCCATTCGGGCGGCGAAGTCGTTTTGGTAAGCCTCCCGCCATCTCCAAATCGTTTCGTGGTTGCCTCGGTGCCACCGACCGTCTGTTCCCAACACTTCGTCCTCCGCGTTGGACCAAAACGGACGAGTCTCGGCCTGCAAGAACCACTTCTGCATTCGCGGTGTGTACAACTCGTAACGGCCGCCCCATCCGCCCCAATCTGGATGTTCCGGCTCGTTCAAACCATTGTCGATCAAGTTCAGAAACGACGGAGTGTCGCCTTCCATCAGGTATTCCCAAAGTGGGTACTCTTTGCCAAGCGGTCCTTTGCGACGAAGGTTTTTGTCGAGCCATTCATTGGTCACCAACGAGAAATCCGCTCCATCACAACGAGCGTGAAAGTAGTCGCCGCTGATTCCACTCCAAGTCGCATGCTGATAGGCTCCGCCGGGATAGAACCCTGGGCTGGCGACATAGAACAGATCCGGGAACTGTTCCCGTATCCACGGTCCGCTATCGTCCTGGTCCGAGATCGTATAGACGCGAATTTTCTGGATGAACGCTTTCAGTTCGTCCGCGTTTCGAGTCTCTCGCACTTTCCACAATGACTGAGCCAGCACGCTTGGGCCGCCCCATGCCGTGACCCAGATCGGCCGTGGGTCATCGCGATCGACCGCCTCGATCAAATCGTTCGAAGCGTCCGAGTCCTTGCCTTCACCAACACCTTGCATGCCATACACGGCAAGGCCTTCGGTCACGCGATTGAGAAGTTCGTCCTCCGTCGGGAACCCCGCTTCGTGCTTTTCTAAGTTGTCACGAACCTCACCATAAGCCTTGACGATTCGGCGAATCCGATCCGGTGCCGTCCGGCGCTGTTGGTGAACCGAAGTCGTCGCGGCCAACCCCTCGATATCAATTTGGTTGGCATAGGTCAGCAACCGAACCATCGACATCGCATCGTCGGGTTCATTTTCGATATCAGTCAGGACAAAGAGACGAGGCTTGTCGGCGTTTGCAACACTGGCGATCGCCGGCGTCACACAGAGAACAAGCAAAACAAGTAAACGGGACAAAAACGGCACGGGAACGTCCTTCCAAGTTTGGGGATGAGAGGTGAATTATTGACGAAGCGAGGTTTGATCGGCGGTGGGGAAGTCGTCGGGAATTTCTTGAGTCACTGTTCCAGTCGCTGCCCACTCCGTGCCGCGTTGGAGAGTCGTGATGAAGCCGACACACTGGAGCGAATCGACCGGTTCGGATTGATTGGGTGCAACGTGTCCGAGCGTGGTATGAAAAACCCGTCCCTTGCCATACTGGATCGTCATCAAGATGGGCTCGTTCTCACCGGTGCCGTTGCGCATCGATCTGACCGCCGACGCGGTTGCAAGCACCGTCAAATCATTCGCGGGTCCGCGAAGCTGGGAATACAGCTCGTCGTTTGCATGCAACCACATCGAAGGCAATCCCTTCATAATCGGATGCTCTGGGGCACGGGACACGACTGGAAAATCATGACGAGATGGATGCTGAGCGGTTCCAGACGAGGTGTCCAAGACAGTCTTGCCGTCGCGCCAACGAACCTTCGGTCCCCACTCTTCTGTGCGTCCACCCCAGCCGCCCAGCCCGGTCATATCAAGGAAGGCTTGCCAGTTTGGAAATGCGTTGTTGGTCGCGTGAACAACAACCAAGCCGCCTCCTTGTTCCATGTACTTTTCAAATGATTTCTTGGCGGCATCGGGCCAATCGTCGCCTTCGTAATCCAGAAGCACCGCGTCGTAGTCAGTCCACACAGGATCGAAGCCCGACATGTCTTCACCAGAAGCGGGTGTTGTCAGCAATCGCACGTTGAATATCCCAGCGTCCTCGAGCATGCGTTTGAACGCCGTGCTTTGGACTTCCCAGTTGTGGTACTTGGACGATTGGCCTGTGACCAACAACACATCGAGTTTTTCCTGCGCAACCGCCGAACTCGAAGGAAGCAACGCACACAACATCGTGCACGAAAGGATGAGGAAGCGGAGTTGGAATAAAATGTTCATGATGTGATAGTCTGGTGGTGGGGAAGCAAGTCGGCAGGAGTCAGTCGGTTGTGGAGCTGTTAGGGCAAGCACCGTTGCTCGCATCTGCAACCGGGGCTAACGCCCAAACGGCTTCATATGGTTCGGCCCGACTGCTATTGCTTGCTTGCGTGTAGCGACGGACTGCCAAGGAAATCGTCACGCGTTTCTCCAGCGAGACGGCGCCGCACAACCCAACAACTCCTTTGCCTTGTCGATGGAATAGAACGTTTCGAACTCGCCCAACTCGCGTCGCTGCGGGACGCCAGCATAAAAATTCACGATCACTTCGGCACTCGGCATTCCAACCGAGGAATCTTCGTTCGCGACGTTGAAGACTTGGAAACCGAGACCATCGGTTGCCAGAGCACAGTCGACGAAGTGACTCAGATCGCGTGTGTCGATGTACGCAAAGATGTTGCGACGCCGGCACGCCGCATCGCCGCTCCATACCGGAACCAGACTCGCGTACTCATGTGGCTCGATCACGTTGTTGATTCGCAAGGCGTAAATGTCGGTTCCCGATCGAGCTTGAAAGCTGCGGCCGCAGACCTCGTTGCAAACCTTTGACATTGCGTAAGCGTCGTGCGGGACCGTCGGGTGCTGTTCATCCACGGGGATGTATTCCGGTTTGACTTCTCCATGAGCAAAGCAGACCCCATAGGTGGTCTCGGACGAAGCAAACAAGACCTTGGGAATACCGAGCTTCACCGCGGCTTCCAGCACGTTGTAGGTCGACGTCGTATTGACCCGAAAACATTCCGGATCCGGCCGTAACTGAATGCGAGGTACCGCCGCAAAGTGAACCACAGCATCGAACTTCGGAGGACCATCGGTCGACTCCAAATCATCGAAGCCGACTATTCCCGACATCGCCGAGAAGACTTGTCCTGCATCCGTGAGATCGACCGTCATGTCCCAAACGCCGTCAATGTTCGCCGGGACGAGGTCCAAGTTCATCACCGTGTGACCTCGATTCGCCAGGTGAGTCACCACGTGACGTCCCGCTTTGCCTGATCCACCGGTAAAAAGTATTCGCATTTCCTGTCTCGTTGGTGTGGTGCGGCATCAGCCGACCGATTGGATGGAGAGGTTGTGTTGGGTTATACGGCCACAAGAGGTGAAGATCGGATCGAAGCCAATTACCTCCCTTACACCTTTCTTTACTGAAGCAGGCCGGCAGGAATGATCGGTTAGGACCTCGCGTAGGCGAGTCTCTCAGAGACTCGCAAATAACAGCGTTACGGAGAGACGCCGCTACGTGATCAAGCCCCATGAATCCCGCTCACGTGCTTATAGCAAGCCTCGTTGCTCCCACGAAGAACCGGAGCGAATGCCCAAACGGCTCAAATGGTTCTGCCCGAGTTTTCCTTCCGAACTGCTTAGCAGCCTGTTGATTTGATCGTATACAGAGTGACAACAATTAGCCGATGGGCGTTAGCCCCGGTTGGCGTCTGACTAACCGCCGCTAACGCGGTACGGCTCATCAAATCAACAGCCCGTTAGCGCACCTCCAAAATCATTCTGCGATAGGCGTGCAGGCTGGGCTGGCCGTCGTCATGAATCTCCAAAATCACATGAACCGTCTTACCCGCCGCGTCCTTTGGCACCGAGATTTTGGCGGTCTCGGAGGATGCGTTTGCTACCGAAACATTCCCTTTGTAGGTGGATGGCTCTTGGTAGATCGACCATGAATAGCTAATCGAATTGTTGTCGGGATCGCTGGTGCCCTTCGCACTCAGCAAAACACTCGCACCAGCCTCAACGGACATCTTCATCACATCGCGAGTCGTGTCACCGTTCAAAACGGCAATCGGATGATGATTCGCTTCGGAGTACTTGTTCGTGATGCTCCAATCCATCCGTGCTGCAAAGTCGTTGTTGTAGCCTTTGCTCCAGCGTTTGATCGCGCCGGTTCCATCGGATGTGTTTCCCCACATCTCGTACGGATCGAACTTGCGTTCTTCCCCCTTCACCCCCGACATACTTTTGATGCCGGTCTTCTTTTCAAAGCTGAATCGTCCACCCCAACCACCTTGGTCGATTTGGTCTGGATCATTCAGGCCGTTCGGATACACATGCATGAACGCAGGGGAATCACCTTCGGTTGCCCACTTTGTATCCGGGTAGACGGAACCCAGCGGTCCATGACTTTGAATGTCATTCTTTTGGTAGTCGCCATTCTTTGGCGGCTGCCAACCGTAAACCTTCGTTGCTCGTATGTAGAAAACTTGCGGGTAGTTCTTGGCAATCCACGCTCCCGCGTCATCTTGTCCGAGGATGTCGTACACACGAAGCTTTGAAAGAAATTTCTCGAGTTCGGCTTTGGACCGTGTTTTGCGGACTTTCCAGATCGCTTGAGCGACATTGTTGTTCCCGCCCCAACCACCGATCCAAATGGGCCGTGGATCATCTTTGTCTGCAGACGCGATGATCATGTCCGATCCAGGCGAGTCTTTGCCGTCGCCCACATCGCTCATGCCATAACCGAGTTGTCCCATGACCGAGATCGAACGCAGATAGTCCGGCGTCGGGAATCCGTCGGCGTGAATCTTGAGATTGTCATAACACTCGCCGTAGGCATCAACGATTTTGTCCAGCATTTTGGTGTTGCTCTGCGTCTTCTTCCAGCATCCGGTGGAAATGACAAGACCTTCGATGTCGAATTCGTTGGCACTGACGAGCAATCGAACCAACGACTGATCATCGTCCGGGTCAGCACCCAAATCGGTCGTCACGATCATTCGAGGTTTGGAATAGTCGGCCGAGGAGGCCGTTGTCAGACCGAAGACAACCGAAATCGTCAAAGCTCGAAAGAGAATGGTGTGGATCATGGGGATGGTCAAAGCATCGAAGTGGGGAATGAATTTCTGCTTGTGCGGTTGTTTGGTCAATTTCAATGCAACTCGACGACAACCCGCTGGTACCGTGTCATTAGTGGCGTGCCACTGTCGGTCACTTCGCAAATCACGTGAACGGTTTTGCCTTTCGCATCGCTGGGAGCAACGAATTCGGCTTGCTGTTGATTTGCGTTGGAGATCTCAACCGTCCCGTCGTAGGTGTCAGCTTCGGTGTGCTGCCACCAGCGATACTGAAGCTCGTCTCCGTCTGGGTCACTGGTACCTTTCGCGCTCAGCCTGACTTTGGCACCCGCTCCGAATTTCAAGTCGGCACCGTGATCGATGCGTACCTCAGGAGCGTGATTGGCTTGGTCAAACTGCTGAACACACCAATCCGCTCGCGCCGCCCAGTCGTTCTGTTGAGCGACCGACCAACGCCATGTTGGACGAAAGAACTCAAGCATTCGCGGGTCGTTGTGAGACGTCATGCCCGCGTTGAGACTCAGCCGTCCCCAGCAAGTTTCGCGAAAATAGCGTCCCTCTGGATGCTGGTATCCTTCGTATGGTGCAGGGTCCATCCAGGTGTTTTCGCGAATCCAAACAAAGCGTCCGCCCCAACCGCCCCAATCGGGCGACTCTTGACTGCGAAGACCAGTCACCACGTTGTGAAGAAAAGCCGGTGAGTCACCTTCGGAACGAAAGTCGCCTTCGCTGAATCCCTCTTCGCCCGCTTGGTGGCTCTTAAAAAGTGAACAAAGCGGGCCGTGATCATTCAGGATGTTCTTCTTCATCCACGGGGCGGCGAAGTATTTGTGTTGAGCAGGGGGCTGAATCTTTTTCCATCGATACGCGATCGCCTCGAACTGGTCTGAGATGATCGTGGTCATTTGATACTTGCCCCAATGTGGCAAGATGTAATCTTGATAGGTCGCATCTTGTTCGAAGATGCAGTACAGCCGGATCTTGGCCGCGACTTCAGCCATGCGATCCGGATGTTCTTCTTCGATCGTCTTCAAAGCCCTGGCGATCGTGTTCGTACCGCCCCAGGCCTGCAACCAAATGGGGCGCGAATCCGTGTCGTCCAGGAGAACCTTGACGATCAACTGCGATCCCTCGGTTACGTCCTCCATTTCGCCTTCGGCTTTGACGTTTCCTAACTTGGTGATGCTGCGAAGGAATTCAGGCGTCGGGAATCGATCATCGTGTTGAACGAGATTGGGATACACATCCGTGTAAGCGTTCAAATATGGGTCAATCCAACTGTCGCCCGCCCACTCAAAACCCTGCCAGTGATACTGTGAACTCGAAGTGACGATGCCTTCGATGTCGAACTCATTGGCGTACAATAAGAATCGAACCATCGAACATTCGTCATCAATCTCACCGTCCGTGGTGACCAAAATCCGAGGCCGCTCCGCCGCGTTGACAATGTTGGGCATCGCGGTGGAAAAAAGGCAAAGACCTCCCATCCAGACACAGATGCACAAATTGCGGAAATGGGATTGGTTGAGTTGGCTGCGCATCATCATGGTGTCACTCGTGGGGAGAAAGGTGTCACTTGTCTGCGTCGCATTGCGGCCTGTTGACTGCCTTGCAATTGGTCTTCGTTAGGGTTGAACCGTCACGATCACTCGCTTGTATCGGGTGAGCCTTGGCATGCCGCGATCGGTGACCTTCAGAATGAAGTGCATCGTCTCGGGTTGGTCGAGTTTCGGAGCCGTGCGGGTCACCTGGTAGACGTTTTCTGGCGACTGACCGATATCCAGATCAAGCGGTGTCGATCCTGCTTCGGGGTAGTACATCCACGTGTAACTGAGACTGTCACCATCGGGATCGGTTGTTCCCCATGCGTCCAAACGGAACTGCTCGCCCGATTTCACGTTCAGCGTTTCCGCATGGGCGAGTGCTGGCACAGGCGGATGGTTGGCGTCTTCGTAGTTTGCAGTGCACCAATCCATTCTGGCGGCAAAGTCGTTCTGAAAGTCATCTCGCCACCGCCACAATGTGACACGGTTTCCGGTGAACGTTTCATCGCTGGGCTTTTCAGCACGCTTCTGATCATGAAACAATCGCGGTCGATACGTGTCGCTGGCGTTGCCCCAGATGGGACGCGTTTCGGCGAGGATCGGCACGCCACCCTGCACTTCACGGCCAACCTGAATCTCATCATCGCTGGGCTGGCCAAGTTCGTAGCGACCGCCCCATCCACCGAAGTCCGGGCGTTCGGAAACGTTCAAGCCATTGGGAATCAACCCCAGGAAAGCGGGCGTGTCGCCTTCGACTCCCCATGCAACATCGGGATACTCAGCTCCCAGCGGACCATGGCCTTGCTGGATGTGATTGGCCAACCAAGTGTTGCTGATCGTCGTGTTGTCGATTCCCTCCACGACCTGGTTGATCGCGCCCCAAGTCGAGCGTTCGTAACGTCCGGGGCTAACGACGTATTGCAGATCCGGGAATTCGTTTCGCAACCAAATCCCAGAATCGTCTTGGTCAGAGATCGTGTAGACACGAAGCTTCTTGACCAGACGTTTGACGTCCTCGCCCGGTCGAGTCTTGCGAAGTTTGTGCAGGGACTGCGCAAGCGTATTGGGGCCTCCCCATACCGAAATCCAAAGTGGCCGTTCATCATCGCGATCGAGTAATTCGATGATGCGATCCGAACCTGGCGAATCCATTCCGTCACCGACTCCGTTCATCCCGTACAAAGGCAACCCTTTGGTGACCAGTTTGTGAAACGCATCCGCGGTGGGAAATCCAGGTTCGTGTTTCAGAAGGTTGGGTTGGACTTTGCCATATGCATCAATGACACGCTGGATGGACTCCGGAGCCACTCGATTTTTTTGGTGCACCGATGTCGTTGCCACAATCGCTTCAATATCAATCGAATTGGCGTAAAGCAGCAGTCGAACCAGCGACTGAGTGTCGTCTGGGTCCGCTTCGATGTCGGTCAGCACAACCATTCTCGCTTTTGCAGTTGAGCCGTCATCGGCCGCAACAAACGAGGACGTCGCCAGCAGAACCATCAAGAGTTTGAAGAGGTTTTTCATGCAGTGTTCTCAGCTTGCTTCCAGCGATTGATTTCATCGAGCGAAGGAAAGGATGTTTGAGTGCCGACGCGTGTGACCGAGATGGCCGCAACGATCCCGGCACGAGTGGCAGCGTCGGCCAAAGACATTCCTTCGGCGAGCGAGACCGCCAATGCACCAGTGAATGCATCGCCGGCCCCGGTGGTGTCGACCGCTTTGACGGGTGAGGCAGGAATGAGGGACATCCCCGATCGGTCGAGCACCAAAACGCCTTCGCCGCCCATCGTCAGTGCAACTTGTCGAACGCCACGTTGCCTCAACTGTTCAGCGGCGGCAGCACAGTCAGCCTGTGTCTCCACACTGCAACCCGTGATGGCGGCAATCTCGGTCTTGTTGGGGACACAAACATCGCAAAGCGAAAGCAGTTCATCCGAAACAAGTTCCGCGGGAGCCGGCGTGAGCATCGTCAGGACGTTGGCCGCACGAGCCAGTTTGAACGCCTCGAGAGCCGCCTCCACTGGAGTTTCCAATTGGCAGATCACAACATCGGAAAATGCGATCACATCCTTCGCCGATCGAACATCGTCCGCATTCAATTCCGCGTTGGCGCCCGCAACAACGATGATGCAGTTCTCTGCATCATCATCCACCAAAATCGCAGCCGTGCCGGTAGGCTGGTCTTTGGAATGTTGAACGAAGGACGTGTTGATTCCGTCTGTCTGGTAGGCGTCGATGGCCTGCGTCGCGAATCCGTCATTTCCGACGCGAGCGACAAAGGCGACTTCGGCACCGAGTCGGGCGGCGACGACCGCTTGGTTCGCACCTTTGCCACCCATGCCTTGATGCAGCGAATGTCCCGCAAAGGTTTCACCAGGCACGGGCAATCGCGGTGTGCGAAACGTCAGATCCACATTGGCCGAACCAACGACGGTGATCTTCGGGCGTGTCATTGTGTCTGTCATCTTATCGGTCCCTTTGACTCATGCGGTCCACGGCGACGGCGGCCAGGATCACGAATCCCTTGACCACTTGTTGCCAAAAAGGGGAAACGTTTAACAGAAACAAACTGTTGTTCAACACACCAATGATCAGGCAACCCAGCACCGTCCCCATGACGCTGCCTCGTCCGCCCGACAGGGATGTGCCACCAATCACGACGGCGGCAATCGAATCGAGTTCGTAGCCCAACCCTGCGTTGGGTTGAGCCGAATCCAGTCGAGCGGTCACGATGAGTCCCGCCACTCCAGCGAGCAAACCACCGAGCGTGTAAACCGCGATTTTGATCCGATCGACTGGCAATCCTGTCAACAACGAAGCGCGTTCGTTGCCGCCAACCGCGTACACATGCCGGCCAAAACGAGTTGTCCGGGTCAACAGCACAAACACGCCAACCAATGCACCGGTGATCCAAACCGGAACCGGAATTTGCAGGAACACGCCCGTGCCGATGGAACCGAACGATGAACCGAGACCCGTGACCGGGAACCCGCCCGTCCACAACATCGTCAAACCACGAGCGATGCTGAACATTCCCAGCGTGGCGACAAACGGCGGAAGCTTGAAACGAGTCACCGCGACTCCATTGAACAACCCTGCGGCGGAACCGACCAACAATCCAGAAACAATCGCTCCGAAAACGGTGAACTCCAGCTTCACACCAAGCGGTTCGAGCATGATGCCGTTCTTCAGCAACCCTGCCGCCACGGCGCCGGACAAAGCGAGAATGGCACCGACCGACAAGTCGATTCCGCCGGTCAAGATGATCAATGTCATCCCAATCGAAAGGCTGAGATTGACTGAAATTTGTCTCAGAATGTTCAACCCATTCTCGGGCGTGAAGAAACTGTCTGACAGAAAGCTCATCGCGATCAGCATCACTGCCAACGCGATCAGCGATTGAAATTTCGCGAGGTGTTCGCGTTTGTTTTCTAACATGGAATCGAGTTCCTTCTCGGTAAAGCCGCTTGCAGAATATTTTCCTCCGTGGCCTCAGAACGGTCGAACGATTGGGTTGCACGCCCTTCGCACATCACCAAAATCCGATCGGAAACCGCCATCACCTCGGGCAATTCCGATGAAACCATGATCACCGCCAATCCGTCAGCGGTCAGTTCATTGATGAGCGAATAGATCTCGTTCTTGGCATGGATATCGATCCCGCGAGTGGGCTCGTCGAGCATCAGCACGGCAGGCCCAGTCGCCAACCATTTCGCCAAGATCACTTTCTGCTGGTTGCCACCACTCAAGTTGATGATCTTTTCACGCAGCGACGGTGTCTTCACGCGAAAACGTTCCACGAAACGCCGAGTGTGCTCGCGTTCCCGCCCACGATCGATGAAGCCAAACCGTTCAGCGTGTTTGAGGCTCGCCAGGCTCGCGTTTTCACCGACGGACATCGACAACACCAAACCATCCTGCTTTCGGTCCTCGGGGACCAACGCCAAACCATGAGAAATTGCATCGGCGGGGTTTCTCAATCGAACACTTCGATCGTGCATGCTCACCTGCCCGGTCGACGCCGTCGGGTGCAGTCCGAACAAACACTCCAGCAATTCCGTGCGACCGGCCCCCATCAATCCAAAGATGCCCAGCACTTCGCCTTTGCAAACGTGCATGTCAACTTCGTGCACGAGGTAGTCGCCGGGCCGTGTTGGATGGCTGAGCGAGATCCCTTCGGCACGAAGAACCGGCTGATTGTTGGAGGAAGACTGCTTGGAAAGGATTTTCACATCTCGTCCAACCATCATTCGAACCATTGCGTCGTGGCTGAGCTCACCAAACTCGGCCGTGCCGATCAAGCAACCATCACGCATCACGACAATGTCGTCAGCAATCTGTTCGAGTTCTTCCAAGCGGTGAGTGATATAGACGATCGCGACACCCTGTTTCTTTAGATCCGCAATGCATCGGAACAGAACCTCCGTCTCGCGTTCGGTGATTGCGGAGGTGGGCTCATCCATGATCAGGATTCGAACGTTGCCAGCCAACGCGCGAGCAATCTCAACCAACTGTTGTTGACCGACTCGCAGTCGCCGGACGGGCGTCGTTGGCGACACGTCGAGTTCCAAACGTTTCAACCATTCGTTTGCTTGACGGTTCAGTTCGGTGTAGTCAATCAGCGTTTCGAAACGCAGCGGCTCACGGCCAAGGAAAATGTTTTCGGCGACGGTCAGATCGGGCACCAAACTCAGTTCTTGATGGATCATCGCGATGCCGTGATCCTGCGCGTCGCGTGGGCTGGTGAAATGAACCGGTTCACCCTGCACCAACAACTCGCCTTCGTCGGGCGGTTGCACTCCCGCCAATATTTTCATCAACGTTGATTTGCCAGCGCCATTCTCGCCGAGCAACGTGGTGAGCCTCCCCGCTCGCAACGTCAGGTCAACGCCGTCCAACGCTTTCACGCCTGGAAACAGCTTCGAAATCTGTTTGGCCTCAAACACCACGTCATCGGAGACAATCATTTCGCCTCCACGATGAAGGGGACCACTTTCAATGGTTGAAGATCAGAGTCCTCATCGTTGACTTGGACACATCCGGTGAATTGCACTTCCGCGCCGACCGTCGCGATCTCTCGAAGCGTTGGCAAAACATTCGCTTCAATCCGGCGGTTCAGTTCCGTGGAAATGGCGTTGAAGTCCTGAGTGTTGTTGAAGTCATTCACGTCCAGCAAACCTGTGCCATCGCGAACCGTGTTGCCGAAGAGGATTCCCGCTTCCAAAATCACTTCCGTCTTTTCCGAATCCGGCGAGATCGCCAATCCAATGAAATTCTTTTCAACGGAGACAACTCGTCCGACACCGGTGACGTGGTAGAAGTACGATTGACTCAGTCCAACCTGCCGTCCGTGTTGTTCACGGGCTTTGGCCGGATCAGCTTTGACTTTTGCGACCAACGTGGCGGCATCGACCGCGGCTGATTTCGAAGGAAGCAGCTCGCTGTCCCAGAACGTATCCACGAACTTCACCGGATCGAACTTCGCCGCAGTCGCTTTCGCGGTGGCTTTGTTCGCATCATCCAGTGAAACGATGTGGATTAGCGGGAACAGATACAGCAGCACCAAGGTTCCGATTGTGATCACCAACCAAGTGATCCCTTTGCGTTGACGCGAAATCACTCGGAACCTTCTTCGTCAAAGTCACCAAACTTTTCCGCGTTGCCTTGGTGAACCAATTCAACGGCGACCGGAACCTTTTGCAGCAGGTCTCGATCGCCCTTCAGATATTGGTCCGCATACTCCGCAGCTGTCTTCGCCATCAACTTGGGAAACTGCATGCCCGTCGCGACAATCTTGCCTTCTTGAATCATCGCAACCACATCGTCAGCGCCGTCGAAGCCAAAAATCTTGACTTGCTCTGCTTTGCCCGCTGCCAACAGAGCTTGGTACGCTCCCATCGCCATTGCGTCGTTGCCACAGAAAACCGCTTTGATGTCAGGGTTGGCTTGCAAGATTGCTTCCATCACTTCCAACGCCTTGGCACGATCAAAGTCAGCACTTTGCTGCGCGACCATTTTCAGTTCGGGATAGCGATCGACCACACTGTGGAATCCATCCGATCGATTGCGAGTGTTGTTGTCTCCAACCAATCCGAGCAGCTCTGCATATTCCCCGGACTCCCCAACCTCTTTCACGAAGTGCTGCCCAATTGCAACGCATCCGGAATAGTTGTCCGACAGGATTTGTGAAACCGCAGCGTCGGTCGCGTTGATTTCTCGATCCATGCAGAACACGGGCACGCCGGCTTCTTTCGCTCGACGAACGTTCGCGATCGAACCATCCGCGTCCGTCGGATTGAAGAGCACGGCGGAGTAACCGGAGGCGATCACATTGTCGAAGTGAGCCGTTTCCTTCGATGGATCGTTCTGAGAGTCAAATATCACCGCGTCGTAGCCTAGCTCAATGGCACTGTCTCGAGCGGATTCAGCGAGCACGACGAACCACGGGTTGTTCAGCGTTGAAACAATCACGGCGACTCGTTTGGTCGCGTCGGAATCCGCGGAACCGCCCGCGGGTTTGGCTTCGCTGCGACATCCACTGATCACGAGTGCCAACGCGCACACGAACAATGTCGCGAATCGTTTGGGTTGGTTGCCTGGGCTCATCAATAATGTCTCGATCAAAAGTTGTTGGGGATAACTTCGACGTCAAAAAACAACGCCGGACTTGAGGATGACGTTCGCATACGGGGTGCATTCCCCGGTGCGAACGATCGCCTCGCTGGCCTGTGTTCGTTGCTTGAATTCCACATGCGAAACCTCCGTGATCTTCGGTGCCATTCGATGAGCTTCGAAGAGTTTCATCATTTGCTCAAACAACATTTGGTTGTGGTCATGAATTTCGCTTGCAATCACGATCTCCTCCACCTTCAACTCGCTTAAGATTGCATCCAGCGTACGCAAGAATGTCGGATACCCTTCCTCGATCGCCAAATCAATCCGCTTCACTCCGGAAGGAATCGGCAACCCGGCATCACACAACGTGATCGATGCGGTGTGCCCGATCCGACTGATTTCGTAGCTCAGTTCGCTGTTGAGTAGTCGGGTGCGTTTCATGAATTTCGCGAAAGATTCAGATGATGAGACAGGAGGTTCGATTCGTGTTGAGAATGGCTCGGTTCAGACCGCTGAACACGGGTCGGCCACTTCTAGGCGAAGCGACAAAACGATGCGGAAACGAAGGCTCCCAATCATCAGGCAAAGACCCGCCAAAACGGCTCAGCTTTTGTGCGGAATCACTTCGATTTTACAGCATTCGTCGAAGTTGGTGACCGTTCCGAACTTGTCCACCAACTCATCCAATCCGAATCGATGTGTGATCAAGGATGGGAAGTCGTAGCGATCGGATTGTTGGTGCAGAATGTTCAGCACCGGACGCCAATCCGTTCCGCAGTGGAACACCGAATGGATGTGCAAGTTCTTCGAACTGATGTGTCGCATCACGTCGAGTGCGACTGGTTTGCCGAGATCAACCCAGTTGCCAACTTCGATGACGGTGCCTCCCTTCCGCACCATCCGGAGTGCTTCGATGAACGCTTCGGGTTCACCTGCTGATTCAATCACCAGATCAGGTCCGACGCCTTCGGTCATGTCTTTCACCTGTTCAATGCGTTCATCGGTCGAAACCTTGGCCGCATTGATGGTGACATCCGCGTAGAGGTTCTTTGCTTTCTCCAATCGCAAATCGGACAGGTCCGTTGCAATTCGCAACCCAGCGCCGTGGATGCTGGCCATGATGCCGTGCAAAATTCCAAGGGGCCCATTGCCAAGCACCGCCACCGAGTTGCCTGGCCCGAAGCCTTCGTTCACCGGGGCAAATGGTCCGGCCGCACGAGCCAAACTGTGATACGCAACGGCCATTTCTTCGACGAAGACGGCGACGTCCGTCGACATTTCATCCGGCACCTTGAACAGATGAGTGCCCGGCCGAATGAAGATGTACTCGGCAAACCCGCCTCTCAGGTAAGGGAGTGTGTCCGCATTGGGATGCAAACCGTAGGCTTGGATTTGATTGAGGCAAGTTGTGTTGTTGTAGTGCTTGCGGCAATAGAAGCAGTGACCACAGTTCACCTCGACCGCAATCGCGACTCGATCACCGACTTGCAAAGGTTGCTTGTCGTAGTCCATCACCTTCGCGGCGTTGTCACCAATCTCGACGATTGTGCCGATCACCTCGTGACCGCCCACATACGGGAAAATTGATTTACCACGAAGCTCTGATGCTTCTCCTTTGAAGATGTGCCGGTCAGTGCCACAGATGCCGGACATGTCGACTTTCAAAATGGCCGAGTCGTGATCCACTGTGGGATACGGATAGGTGCGCATCTCTGTGGCACCGGGTGCCGTCATCGCAACTGCACGTACCGACTCGGGTTTCGCTACACTCATCAATGAAGTCCTAACTGATTTCTGAAAAGGAGGACGTATGTTGGCTGCGTCGGTCGGTTCCGCCATCAATGTCAATCGCCAACCAAAGTAGGGCTAAGAACTGACAGGAAGATTGAACGACTCAGCGTTGATCAATTTCAGGCGTCACGATACACCAGGAATTCGCACAATCTCCCTCGAAAGCTCGCCTGACTTGCACTATTCTTAGATAATGCAACATTTTGACACACAGAGACCCGAGTTCGCACCTTACGGCTTCACGTGTGAGGTTTGGGAACCGGTCCCAATGCCTCGTCCAGACCGACACGATGAAATCGAGATCAACTTTCTCGATTCCGGATCGCTGACCTACTTGATTGGCGGCAATCGGATCACGGTCGACGCGCACACGCTCACACTTTTCTGGGCCGCGGTTCCGCACCAGATCATCGAGTTTCGTGATGTGACGCATTACTACGTCATCACGATTCCCTTTGGTTGGTTCCTGCAATGGGGACTTCCCGAAAGTCTTCAGACCCAACTGATTCTCGGTAACGTCTTGTCGGGAAAATCGGATCCAAAGACGGCCGTGCGAGACAAGTTTCTATTCGAACAATGGCATTCAGACGTGTCGATTGATCCGGAAGACACGCGTGAATTTGTGTTGTTAGAACTGAAGGCGCGACTGCTGCGGTTAGCGCGATCGTATTTCAAAAACCCGGCCTTGTCCTCTGACGACCGCGAAGCGCGACTGAGAAACTCGTCGCCGAACCTCGCCAAAGCCGAGTTGATGGCATGTCACATCGCTCGCAACTTCAAATCCAGATTGCAAATCAAAGACATCGCCGAATGCGTTGACCTTCATCCGGACTACGCATCGACCTTGTTCCGAAAGACGTTTGGATTGACGCTGAATGGATTGATCACACGTCATCGCGTTGCCGAAGCTCAACGACTGCTGATCTCCAGCAATGATCAAATCATCGACATCGCCTTCGCGGCCGGCTTTGACTCACTGAGTCGTTTCAATCGAGCGTTCAAAGAAACCACCGGCATGACACCTCGCGGTTTCCGGAAAGAATGCCGTTTCAACCATCGATGATTCAGAGACGTTGCACGACGACCGTCGTCCCACAGTCCTTTTAGCCGATTGGCATTCGCCACGGTTGTTTCGGATGGAACCGTGGCCGATCAAAAATCGGCGAAGACTTAGAAGCGGTGTCCGATTAGAGACTGGTGCTGCTCTTGAGGACGGGTACTAGCAACGCCATCACAACGGCGAGAACCAGAATCGCCATCACGAGCAACATGATTGGTTCGAGCAATCGCACGAACAAATCCAATCGCCGAAACGTTCGCTTTTCCAACGAGTCAGCGATTTCCGGAAGCACTCGGTCCAAAGAGTTGCTCTCTTCGCCGACGCTGATCATCTCGACAACAGAAATCGGAAAATACCCCGACTGACGAAGCGGTTTCGCTAGGCTTTCACCGCTGCGGATGTTTTCACTCGCGTCTGCAATCGATTGGCTGAGCAAACGGTTGCCGGTCGCCGTCCGACTGATATCGAGCGACTTCAGAATCGGAACACCGTTGGCCAGCAAGGTTCCCAGCACACGACAAAATCGTGCGACCGAAAGGTTCATCAAAATGTCGCCCAATACCGGGACTTTCAACTTCACCTTGTCGAAGATGTCTTGCCCGCGTTCGGTCTGCATTTGTTGACGGAAAAAGATGATCAGCCCCACCGCCAAAACGATCAAGATCCAACCATAGCCTTGAAGGAAGTTGCTGAAGCTCAACAACGCTTCCGTCATCGCAGGCATCTCACCCTTTTGACGCAGCCGATCAAACAGCATGTCGAATTTGGGAACGAAGAACACCAACAGAGCGGAGATCACCACACTGCCGATCGTGAACAAGAAAACCGGGTAGGCCATCGCACTGACCGTGCGACCCTTTAGATCTTCTTGCAGTTCAGTGAAGACGCCAACGCGGTCCAAAGCGTCTTCGAGAAAACCACCTTCAGTACCGGCGCGAACCATGTTCACCGCCATATCGCTGAAGACGCCCGGATAGCGAGACATGGTGTCGCCGATTGGTTCGCCGTCTTCAACTCGTCCACGAATTTCAGCGAGCACTTCACCGAGGACCGGCGTGCTGGATTGTTCGCCCAGGATCGTCAACGAGCGGATCATCGGCACACCGCTGCGGAGCAACGAGGCGAGCTGGCCATAGAAGGTGGCCATGATTTGGCCTTTGACCTTCTTTCGTTTCTTACCAAAGATCGACAGACCCGAACCAGATGTCTGTTCCGCGATCTTGGTCGGGAACAAGTCACGTCCGGTCAGCAACGACGTCGCTTCGCGCTGCGACGCTGCTTCGAGCGATCCTTGGACGCTCTTTCCGGTCATGTCTCGTGCGGTGTATTGAAACGTTGGCATGGTTGTCGAAAGGCGGGAAGCAGGCGGGCTTGGTAGCGGAGAGGGAAAAGCTTATCGACGAAGAGAAGCCTGGGCGACGAACTAGAGAGCTTCGCCCTTTGTCACACGAAGGACTTCGTCAACACTGGTCACACCAGCAACGACTTTGTCCCAGGCATCCATCCGAAGCGTTCGCATGCCTTCCTTGACCGCCTGGCGACGAATGTCCCAACTGCTGGCGCGGTTCTGAGCCATCTCGCGAATCTGCTCGCTGCTGACGAGAAGTTCGTAGATCCCCAAACGACCGGAGTAGCCAACGTTGCGGCACTCACGACAACCAACGCTGCGGTAGATTTCTTTGCCTTCAATTTCATCCCAAGGAAAATCCTTCGGCAAATCGTCTCGATCAGGCCGGATGGCTTCCTTGCAATGAGGGCACAACCGCCGAAGCAATCGTTGAGCCATCACAGCTTCGACCGTTCCGGCAACCAAGAACGGTTCAACGCCCATATCGACCATCCGAGTGAAAGCACCGGCCGCATCGTTGGTGTGCAAGGTGCTAAACACCATGTGACCGGTCAACGATGCTTGGGTCGCATTCTCGGCGGTTTCCAAGTCACGAATTTCCCCGACCAGCACGATGTCCGGGTCATGACGCAGGATACTTCGAAGTGACGCGGCGAATGTCAGTCCAATTTTAGAGTGAACTTGGATCTGGTTGATTCCATCGAGCTGATACTCAACGGGATCTTCCGTCGTGATGATCTTGTTCTCAGGACTACGGATCTCCAGCAAACTGCTGTACAGCGTCGTCGTTTTACCACTACCCGTCGGGCCGGTGACCAACACGATTCCGTGCGGCAATTTGATCAACTGGCTGAATCGGTCATAGATCTCTTTGGACATCCCAAGTCCTTGAAGATCAAACACCATCGATGATTTGTCGAGAACACGCATGACCAGGCCTTCGCCGTGGATCATGGGAATCACGCTGAGACGAATGTCGACTTCGCGTCCATGAACTCGAAGTTTGATCCGGCCGTCCTGAGGCAATCGTTTTTCGGCGATGTTCAATCGAGCCATGATCTTCAGACGACTGATGATCGCAGCTTGGAAACGATTGATTTCGGGCGGAACCGGTTGCGGATGCAAGATTCCGTCAATCCGGTATCGAATGACCAAACCATCGGATTGAGATTCGATGTGAATGTCACTGGCACGCGAATCAACGGCTTCGATCAAAATTTCATTGACCAGCCGAACGACCGACGCTTCTTGAGCCATCTCCGACAGTTCACTGCCATCGGTCTCGATGCCGTCCAGCAGTTCCACTTCTTCGTCGCCGGCAGCCGCGACCAGCCCTTCGACTGTTTCGCTGCCGACACCGAGGTGCTTCTTCACCAAGCGACTGATTTCGCCACGTTCGGCGACGACGGGAACAACCGTTTTACCGGTCGTTGCGCAAGCTTCATCGAGTGGATACAGATCAAACGGATCCGCCGTCGCAACCAACAACGCACCGTCGTCCCATCCGATCGGGAACATGGAGTGGCGATAGATCAGCTTTTGCGGGAAGCCCTCCAAAGCGGACAGATCAATCTCCGACGTGCGAAGGTCACGAAATTCCAAGCCGACCTCATCTGCAATCGCGGACAGGGCATCTCGCGCCGACACGTACCCCAAGGTCACCGCGTTGTCGACGACCGATTGAGGGTCACCGTTGCGGCTCTGTTCCAACTGTTGGGGCGTCAGCAATCCGCGTCGTTGCAGAATCTCGCCAGCATGCATGATCATCTTCCTCGTCCTCCGCCTGTTTGTCCGCCGCGACCACCGCGACCTGTGTCTCCGCCACCTCCGCGTCCGGTTGTACCGCCTCGTCCACCGAATCCTCCAGTAGGTCCACCGCCGGTACCACCACCGCCGAACCGTGATCGGAAGAATTCAATTCGACGCTGAATGTCTTCAGGCGACGAACCGGTGGGTGTCGAACCGGATGAACCGGTTGATCCACTGCTGGAACCTCCGCTGGTCGATGTTGCCGTGGTGGCTTTAACGCCGAGCATCGACTCCAACGCTTGTTGTAACACTTCTGCACGCACGCCACCTGCGATTGGCATCACAACGGTCTGTTCTTCTTGTTCCATGCCTTGTTGATCCAAAATCTCAACGAGTTCTTGGACCTGCTGGAAGTCTTGTGGTGTGGCGGTCACGACCAAAGCGTTGCTGCGTTCGTCCACGGCAACGATGATCTTCGTCGGTTCGCTCTTTGGCTTCTCAGCAGCACCGCCGCCGCCTCGTCCGCCGCGACCCCCACGGAACGCGTTGATGATGTCTTCGGGAGAAGGCTGCCGGCCTCCACCTCCGCCACCACTGCTCTGTTCTTGGAACATCTTCTCGGCAAAGACGGCTTTCACGATCGCGGAAACGTCCGAAGCCTCTTGGTAAATCACTGGAATTAACCGGGGCTGCGGAACCGTCCGTACCAACTCGGGGCTTTCTTCTTGGTCGATTTCTCGAATCACCAATCGTATGAATTCAAGGTCCGCGGGACTGGCCTGAACAATCAATGAGTTCAAGTGACCGTCGGCAACGATGTTGACGCTGCCGCGACTGGTCAAAATCGATCGGCTGCTGGAAACCTCTTCTCCGCCACCGCCGCCCATGCCCAGCAATCCGCCAAGCATTCCGCCGCCGAGTCCGCCCATGACGGATTCAGTCAACGATCCTGAAGACGATTCCGATCCACCCAGAACGCTGGCGATCAATTCCGAGGCCACATCGGCTTTGATGTATTTCAAACGAAAGATGGTCGGCAAGTCGCTGGCCATTCCCGACGATGTGCTGATGGAGCTGAGCAATTGCTCAAAAGCGTCGAGAGCTTCGCTGTCCTTGGATGCAATCACCAATCCAGCAGGAGTCATTTGAACGACAATTTCCGCGCCAGCGTGCGGATTGGCTGAATCATCTTGCAGCAATTTTGGCCCGGCGATTCCGCCTTCGGATTCGTCATCCGCAGATTCAGAACCAGCCGATTCGTTGACGTCCAGATCGTCAAAGGCTCGCACCAAGTATTCGCCGTTCGCTTCGCCTTGATTCCAAGACGCTTCCTGATCCAAATCGCGTTGAAACTGCTGGCGGATTGGCTGTGTGTCTCGGCTTCCATCTTGTAGTTGATCGTCATCGCTGGACGTTGGAACAATCACTCGCAAACGGTTCTCACGGCCGGTCATTGGCCACAAGCTTTCCAATTGCCGAAGTGTTTGATTCGCGGACGAACCGGTCATCGGCAACACGCGAACGTTTTCGCCCAATCCACCGGCCAACGGATCGTTTTCAAGTTCGTCGATCAGACGTTTGACCGTTTCGATTTGGGCGGCAGTTCCGCGAACCCAAAGACGTCCGGTTTCTGGATCGCCATCCACCGTCGGACCTTGGCCACCCGTTTCGGTCACGCCAAAGAACTTGTTAATGGTCAGCAGAGCATTGGCAGGTTCCAAGCGACGCAGATTGATGATCGCAAAGTTATCGCCGTCACCTTCGAGCTCCGCGATCGTGTCCGAGATCAATTGCTGAGTATCGGGACGAGCCGATGCAACGATGACGCCACGTTTGGTGTCCAAGGCGATGCGGGTCTCCGGCGTTCCGGCCAACATCGTTTGCAACACATCGAAAGCGGTTTGCAGGTTGGCGGAAGCAACCGAGTGCGTTTTCAACACTGGTTTGATGATTTCGATCTCTTCCTCGTCTTCGCTGCCAGGCATCGCCTTGTCCGCTTTGGTGAAGATGCTCTTCAGCAACGACAGCTTGGCGGGCGATCCAGTCGCGAAAACTCGGTCGCCGTAAAACGAAACCGAGATACGGAGGTCTTCGCCAAGGTTTTCGCCTGGTTCCAAACCAACCAACGGACGCGCGACCTCCAGAATTTCTTCCGCAGCACGATGTTGAAGCGTGATTTCGACGACGCTGGATTGAGCTTCTTCGGCGGCGGACAATACCGTCTCGATGATACGCAGCTTTCCGACCGTTTCAGTCACGACGACTTGGCGAGCTCCCGCCAAAACATTGATGCGTCCCCATGGCCCAATGATCTGCGACAACTCTTCGCGAGCTTCATCCGGCGACAATCCTCCCAATGGAAAGACGCATCGAACGATGTCGCTGTTTCCGCGTTGGTCGAACGTGTCCGGGGTGACCAACTCAGCCATCTCGCTGATCAGCTTTTCCGCGTTCTCCGCTTCTAAATCGACCAGCAGCAGCATGCGTCCTCGACGAACCACAGCCCAGCCGCGATCGAGCAGCAGACGGTTGATCAGGTCCAGGCCTTCGCCGACGGAATATGTTTGCGTCGGATCGGTGAAATTAACCGTTCCCGCGGGTGCCGAGTCCATCTGCAACGACAGATCAGCTTGCTCGGAGAACCAGCGCAGGACGTCGCCCCAAGGTGCTCCTGAGAAATTGAATTGCAATTCCTTGTCGGAGTTCGTGACAACCGTTGCGTTTGCGGCAGCGGTATCAGGTGCGGCGGCCTCTTGGGTTGAGGCGTCCTGGGCTGCGGCGGGTTGAACGCCCGAGCCAAGGACGATCATCCCAGCCAAAGCGGCACCGCGAAGGGCCCACCTGGCACACAAGCCTCTTCGAAGCGAAGTCCGGAAAGAGCGAGCCTCCACCTGCGCGGGGTTGCATCCTCGGTTTGACCAAGCATTAGCGGCTTGCGTCGCGTTGGAAACAATTCGATTCATTTCGATAGATAAGATGTGGGACCGAGCTGGGCGAAGTAAAAATCGTTTGCCTGGAAACTCGGTTGCCAGGATAGTTGCCGGAAAAGCGATCGGACGAGCAAATGGTCTCGTTCCGTATCGAACTAACCCTCCGGGGCCATAAAAGTTCCGACCGGGGGCGTTCCTGATTGATCGAAACCGCCGAATGTACCGATCATTCCAGCCCGGATCCCTCACTTGGCCGGGATCCGGGGCCGTTTGGGTTTGCCAACACCTCAAACCTGCTATGCTGACGCCGTGCCTTTTATGGCCCCAATTCATCCGAACCGACACCATTTAGCAGCATGCTGACCAAGCAACGAAAACTGATCCTTTCCGAAACCCAACGCGACATGATGCGGGCCGCTGGCCAAGCGAATGCGGCGCTACTGGACTATGTTCGGCCACACGTCAAACCGGGGATCACGACGGGCAAGATCGACCAAATGATCCACGATTGGACCTACGGTCACGGTTATCGCGCCGCGACGCTCGGGTACCAGAAGTATCCCAAGAGCTGCTGCACCAGCGTCAATGAAGTGATTTGTCACGGGATCCCGGACGATTACGAATTGAAAGAAGGCGACATCATCAATGTCGACATCACGACGGTGGTCGATGGATGGCACGGTGACCAAAGCGAAACGTTTTTGCTGGGTGAAGTCAGCGAAGAAAAGCGAGCCGTCACCCAGTGTGCCTTTGATTGCATGCACTTGGCCATCGACGCTCTGACGCCCGGTTGCCGCGTGGCAACGATTGGCGAGGCCGTCGTGCCGGAAGCCGAAGGCCGCGGATTCACCGTTGTCCGCGAATATGTCGGCCATGGTTTGGGCAAACAGTTTCACCTGGACCCATCGATTCCTCACTTCCCGAACCGTCAAAGCCGAATCGACCGATTGTTCCCGGGCATGTGCTTCACGATCGAGCCCATGATCAACGCCGGTTCGCGGTACACCCAGTGCGACAAAGCGGACGGATGGACAGTTCGGACCAAGGACGGACGTCCATCGGCACAGTTCGAACATTCGATCTTGATGACCGAATCAGGCCCCGAAATCCTGACTCAAACCAAGGACGGACCCAAGAAGGGCCACAAATTCTAAACGGACGGCGGCATTCAGCTCAGCCGTTCGGGCATCAGCGGGCTGTTGATTTAGTCGCATACTGGATCACAACCATTAGCCGATGGGCGTCAGCCCCGGTTTTTGTGTGGCAACCGTGGGCGACGCGATCGAAGATCGCCGTTTCGGCGTGAAATCAGTGGCGAGTCCAGGTGGACCTGCCCAATAGGACGAAGACGCCTAGTTTTCGTCCGCTGATTGCGGCGGTGGCTCAAAAGCAAATTCCTGCCACTTGATCGCTTTGTCCATCGGGACAATCTGCAGGATCAAAAATCCGTTCTGGTACAGCCTCACCGTTCCGGTCGATTGGCTAACCACGACCGAGACCGCTTTGGTTTTTCGCGTGATCGCGGCGGCGGCCCAGTGTCGGGAACCGAGTCCCTTGGTCATCTTGAGGTCTTCGTGCGAAACCTCCAGCATCTGACGACTTCGTTCGATGATGCCGTCCGAGGTAACCACGAAGGCACCGTCGAGTTGAGCGATCTCTTTGGCGTCTTCCTGGACTTTGGGGTCCAAGATGTTGCGGTGCTTTTTGTTGTACCCGCGAAATGGATCCGCGCCGCTATCGCTAGCGTGCTCCAGGACTCGGCGATGATCACCGACCACGAACATCGTTCCAACGGCTTTGCCTTCACGACCCTCTCGGCCAATTTGCGATGCCAGGTCAACGACAGCTTTGATCGTCTTCAGCGGGACACTGCTTTCGAGCGTCTGCAAATCACGAACGGTGAATCGACGCATCCGCTCGTCGAGTTGCAGGTGGCTGATCGAGTCCAATCGTCCTTGCTGGAATCCGCTGTAAACCGCGACGACTTCGCCGTTGGTTTTGATCAGCTCATCGGCGGCGGCTTCCAGCAATGCTTCTTGCAGTCGTTCAAGCAACGGAGCCTTTTCTTTGTTCAGTGCCAGCGGCTTCAAACCAGCTTCGGCGGCACCGTCCAAATCCTCGATCGTATCGACGGCGACGATGACCACATTTTCGTTGGCCTCGGTCAGCTCAGAGATTCGCTTCCAATCGGTGCTGCCATCGAGCAACAACAACAGGGCGTCCGCGTTCCGATCAGCTCGAAGTGCGACGGCGGCCGAGATCATCGCGGCATTCTGCTTGGTCAAACGTTGCGTGGCCATCGAGTCTTCAGCAGCTCCGGATTCAATGCGGTCGACCAAGGGGAACAATCAGTGCTCCCCACTTTAGACCAACCGAGTCTGCATCCAAAGAGGACCGAGACCGGTTGAGGCCCGTTTTAGCCCGACTTTTGCGTCGTTTCTGATCGAGCATCGTCGATCGATGCCATCGGTCTGATTCGGTGCCTAGGCAAATTCGATTGCATTGTCGCGAGGCGCGGCGTCTGCGGCCGACTCGTTCGTTTCGGTGTGTTCAATCAAACCACATTGTTCCAACACGATCGTCATGTGCATGTCATGACGTCGGCTGACCTTCAACAACACCACGGTGTCGTCGTCCGCTTCGGCGTGGATCGAGTGGGTCAGCCATCCGCGAACCAATCGAGGCGAGGTTCCACATTGCAGAACATGGCCGTCGCCTCCCAATCCCCATGACAGCGGCGACCATGGTGTGGCGGGAGTCAACAACCATCCTTCGTCTCCGCGACGCAATCGCAAGCAACTTTTCGCAGGATACGGACCAACGGCACTTTGTGCGAACACGATCACACCGCGTGGGTCCGGTGTCGCGAATCCGGGCCAGATCCTTGCCAGGACCGGATCGAGCAACATCGTTCGGTAGAACTTCACCCGGCGAGCGGCCCAGCGAAAAATCAACGCTGCAACAAATAGAATCGCGAAGTTGAACACGGTCGCCAGGGTGGGGCTCAGCGCGTAGACAGCCATCAAAGCCGCACAAAGCGACTTGTTGCAGACCTCAAAGATTGCGTCGACGGTTGGAAACGGAGTCAACCAAACCAGAAACTCGAAGAAGAATTTGACGCTGTTGATGACCAACACGTTGACCGTCATCGCGACCAGCAACAACGCATTGGCGGTGAAACTAAAAATGCCCGCCGTATAAACGGGCATCGCTTCGGCCGCCAACTGAGCCTCGTTGGTTCCTACTGATTCCGCGGTCATCGAAGCGGTGATTTTGATCGCCAACAAAATCACGATGACCGAGTAAGCCTCCAACTGATCCATCGCTTGGGCAAACGGTTTGCTGACTTTTGACAAGCGTGGAATGCTGGTCAAAACCGCCAGAGCAGAAAAGACGGCGAACAGCGGAACGCTGCGAAGCGGTCCGGCTGACCCCAACAACGCATTGTCGGTGATCCAATCCGGGCCCCACAACGACAAACCCGACAAACAAGCGACGCCAAAGAAGGGTGACAACGCCAAAGGAGCGAGCGGACCCAACCAATCCGCTAAATGCAATTGATCCGCCCAAGCCGTCGCGGCGGCGATGTCTCGCGTGTCGAATTCGCCCTCCAGTGCTTTCGGAACGTCTTCTGCATCGACCGCGGATGGAGTGCGAGCGGCAGGTACCGGATCCACCTGAGAAGTATCATCGCCAATAACTTCTGCGCGGTCGTTCTGCCCGGTGGCTTGAACGCCCAACCCGATGATCAGCACCACGGCCAACGTTACTTTTGCAATCCAACTCATCTTGTTCCCTTCGGACTTCTCAATCAAACCGTGGGCTGGTAGCGTTTCGCATCATGAACAACGACGAAGTGAAACCTCAGCACCTCTATTTGACCGGCTACCGTGGGTGCGGCAAAAGTACGCTTGCGAAACTTTTAGCGCAGAAGCTGTCTCTGCCCTCAGTCGACTTGGACGATGTGATCGAAACGACCGCAGGCAAATCCATCGCCGAAATCTTCGCGAATGAAACCGAAGTCGGTTTTCGCGACCGGGAAGAAGCCGCTTTGATGGAAGTTTCCAGGCGACCGCAACATGTGATCGCGCTTGGCGGAGGCACCATCCTTCGCGAAGCAAACCGGAACATCATCGCGAATTCAGGCTGGTGCGTTTGGCTGGACGCCGAACCAGATGTCCTGGTCGCCCGCTTGGCCGGTGACGCGACGACGGCCGATCGACGGCCTTCACTGACTGACCAATCCGTTTTTGACGAAGTCCAATCCGTGATGAGCCATCGCGAACCGCTCTATCGTGCATCGGCTGACTTGCGAATTGACACAAGCCACCGGAACATGGACGAGATATTGACAGAGGTTTTGAAGGCGGCGCCGTCCAGCATCGGACAAGCCGACCTCAGCTAGCGTTTCCTCGACGGCCTAGCAGCCTGTTGATTGGATGAGCCGAACCGCGTTAGCGCCGGTTAGTCAGACGCCAACCGGGGCTAACGCCGAATGGCACTTACTTTACAACTTCACCCTCGCCCCTGGGGAGCGACCGTAATGAATCTGGCAAGTGTCAGCGATCAAAAATCATAAAATTTTTGATTCCATGGCGTTCTCTGCGCAGCATCTTAACGGCGGGCTCTTGGGTAAAAGCTCGCTTTGATTAAACTTGCAAACTGGTACCGCGTGGCAACACGCGAGTACGTCGGGCAGCCGGTTGTCGGGCTTGTTTCGATGGCCGGTTGCCCCCTTTTCGCCTCGGGTGATGGTTGCCTGTGGCGGTGCGACCTCGATCGGGCTCGGCAAAAGGGACTCGCGGCGACGCTTGGGTGGATTAGCAACAGGATTGCACCTCGGCCATGGAGGCGTACTTCGTTGCGTCAAAGGTTTCTTCGTTGCGAACCATTTGATTGAGCGTCGAAAGCATCTTCCGCATGCAAGCGACCATCGCCACCTTGAAGGGCTTGCCTTGGCGGCGAAGCCGTTCGTAAAACGCCTTGGTCGCCGGGTCGTGTCTGCGTGCCGAATTAGCCGCCATGTACATCGCGTTGCGTACGTCTTGTCGTCCGCCGCGAATCGGACGCTTGCCATCCTTCCTGCCACTCTGGTTGGCAATCGGACTGACGCCAACAAGCTTGGCCACCTGCTTTCGGTTCAGCGTTCCCAATTCAGGCAACCGAGTGAGCAGCACGCTCGCGGTGACTTTGCCGACACCGGTGTGACTGAGCAGGATATCGACCTTGGGATCCTCTTTGGCAAGCTCCTTGAGAATCTCATGGAGGCGTTTTTCAACGCTTTTGAGCTGCTTTTGGATGTTTTCCAACATCTCTTCAAGGAACTTGATTGCCTCGGCGTCATGGGTGTGTTCCAACCGCATCCGCTCCTGGCCACGCATCTTCAGCAATGCCTCACGTCGATTGACCAAGGCGGTATGGTGCTTCTGCTGAGCAGTGCGAGGAGCCGTCAGATGAACTTTGACATCCTGACCGAATTGGCAGAGCACACCTGCATCGATCTGGTCCGTTTTCTCCAGCCGGCCCTGACCTTTGGCAAAGTCTCGGACCTGTCGCGCGTTGACCACCGCGACGTCGACCGAATTGTCGTGAGCGGCGTCCATCATCAGTAAGTGGTAACTTGCTGTCGATTCGCAAATGATCAAAGTGCGAGAGGCTGGATCAATGTGATCGAGCAAATGCTTGTGGATGTGATCGAGGTCATTGTTGATCGAGCCGGTGATCTTCCCGTGCGAGTCACACAGGTCGAGTTTGTCTTTGGCGACGTCGACGCCAATGACCCGCTGGTAGCCGGTTCTCGAAAGAGTTGCTTCGTTGACGCTGATGGTTGTTGCTTCGCGATTCATCTTTCAAATCCCTGCCTAGTAAATGCGGTCTGGCTAAGAAGCCGACCTGGCGACCGTTCGGGTAAAAGAACTCGCTTGCGACCAAGCTCCCCCTCGTACTGGCGAACGCCGAATAAAGGGTCGAAAGCGATCTGCAAGCGAGCAACCATTTCGGCAGAGCGACTGCCCAATGGTCGTCACAGCGAATCGACTGACAAACAGTTAAAACTCAGCAACAGCGATATACTAGGTCGAGCGACGCCGTTCAGGCGTACGCGAGGGAGGGGGCCGAGCATGGAAAACGGCGCGGATTGCCCTCCCCCGGAAATCTCGCTGAACGCTCGCTTTCCGACCCCTCCCGCTGCACGGGCGGGGTTCTCAAGGCGTTACTGGCGATGCACGTAAAAATTCACAACCTCCTTGAGGGGGTGTGAAGTAAGTGCCATTCGGCCACCGCCCATCGGCTAATTGTTGTCACTCGGTATACGACTAAATCAATAGGCTGCTAGGCAGGCCAAGGTACGGAACCATTTCCAGGCGAGCTGCCCTACACGTCGATTTCGCTGGCGTCTTCGGCTCGTTCCATGATGAACCGAAACCGCGCCGATGCGTCGCGTCCCATCAAATCGCTGATCGTGCGATCGGTTTCCAAGTGGTCATCGATCTCGACCTTCAACAACGTCCGCTTGGTCGGATCCAGCGTCGTATTCCATAGGACTTTGGGCATCATCTCACCCAAGCCTTTGAAACGTGTGATCTCCGGATTCGCTCGACCATTGTGCTCCGCCAAAATTCGCTCGCGATCTTCTTCGTCCGCCGCCCAAAACGTTTCTTTGCCGATGTCGATTCGATAAAGCGGAGGAACCGCAATGAACAATCGACCATCCGCTATCAAGGCTGGCATGTGGCGGTAGAAGAACGTCAACAACAACGTCGTGATGTGGTGACCATCGCTGTCAGCATCTGCCAACAAGATGATGCGGTCATAACGCAAATTCGCCAGGTTGAGCGACGGACCGATGCCGCAACCCAGGGACGCGATCATGTCCTGGATTTCTTTGTTGTCCAGAATCTTCTTCAGCGTCGCCGACTCGGTGTTCAGCACCTTCCCTCGCAGCGGAAGGATGGCTTGGCAGTTCCGATCGCGACCTTGCTTGGCACTCCCGCCTGCCGAATCACCTTCGACGATGAACAACTCGGACTTGCCTTTGCCGCCGGACACGCAATCCGAAAGTTTGCCGGGCAACAACGTTCGCTTCGAGCCACCTTTTCGCGAAACGGCTTCGCTGGCGGCACGCGATGCGGCGCGAGCTCTTGCGGCGGCGACAATCCGCGCGATCACCGCATCGGCGACCGAGGGATTGTTGTTCAGCCATTGTTCCATCGCACTTCGGACACCTGATTCAACCAACCCGTGAGCTTCTGGGTTGTTCAAACGATCCTTTGTTTGACCTTGGAACTGAGGCTCGGCGACGAAGATCGAAACGATCGCAATCAGTCCTTCGCGAATGTCTTCGTGCGTGATCTTCACACCGCGAGGAGTCAGACTGTGCGTGTCAACGTGGTTTCGAACCGCTTTAACAACGCCACCGCGAAAACCGTTTTCGTGGGTGCCGCCGCTGCCGGTTGGAATTCCGTTGACGTAACTGCGAACGTGTTCGTCGGTCGATTCCGTCCACTGGAGCGTGACTTCCACCCGATCTTCGTCGTCCACTCGGTAGGTGAACGGAGCTTCATGAATCGTGCGAGCCTCGCGTTCCTTGATGACTTTGCCGAGGTAATCGACGATGCCGTTTTCGTGCAAAAACGTGTCACGCGTCTTCGCGACTTCATCGATATAAGTGACCTTCACACCGCGATGCAAGAAGCTGGCCGTTTCCAGGCGTTGCTTGATCGTGTCCCCGTTGAATGTCGTGCGTGGGAAGATCGTTGGATCGGGAGTGAAAGTGATGGAGGTTCCTGTACCGCGGATGGTGCCGCGGAGTTTCTGCAACTTTGAAGTCGCTTGACCGCGACTGAAAGCCATCCGGTATTGAACGCCATCGCGTTTGACAATCGCGACGAGTTCTTTGCTCAGTGCATTGACGACCGACGCACCGACCCCGTGCAAACCACCGGACGTCTTGTAGTTGTCGCCTTCGAACTTGCCACCGGCGTGCAATACCGTCAGCACCATTTCCAAGGCTGACTTCTTCGTCTTGGGGTGTTTATCGACGGGAATTCCACGGCCGTTGTCGCTGACCGATACCGTTTCGCCGTCTTTATGCAGCGTCACGGTAATTTCCGACGCGTGACCATTCATGGCCTCGTCGACGGAATTGTCAACGATTTCCCAGATCAAATGGTGAAGACCAGCCGAGCCGACACCACCGATGTACATGCCCGGACGCTTGCGGACAGGCTCGAGGCCTTCCAGAGCGGTGATGTTTTTGGCGTTGTATTCTTTCGGTGCAACGGACATGAAGAGAAGACGTTGGAAGTCGAAGGATGGGATGAGTGAGTGCGTTCAGGTTGGCGACCTGAACAACGGTTGGCCACGCGAAGTGGCGTCAGTCTTCAAAAATCGGAGGTGGCTCGATTGGATCGCGAACGATCTCGGCGATCTTTCCGTTCTTCTGCAGTTCGATGCCGCGTCCACCTCGTGATGTCGTCCGGTACTTCGCCGTCGATACCGTTTTCTTGGCACCACGGTTGGTCACCACGTTGAGCAAATCGCGGTCACCGGTCGAGGGTTTGAATCCGAGCAACTTGTCGCTCGCCGCCAATTTCAACAGCAGCACACCTTTGCCGGCGCCGGACAGATAGTTGATCTCATCGGCAGGACACACCATCGCTCTTGCGTCCGCAGAGACCGCCAAGACCGTTTCGGTTCCCGCGATGGGAACAACGTCGACGATGCTGGCACCTGGTTTCACCCGAGCAAATTTACGGCCGGCACGTGTCGACGGTTCAGCGAAAGGTTGCAGACCAAACCGCAAAGCATACCCATCCGTTGACGCGGCAAGAGCGTGCGTCGCGGGGTAGTAGTTGCCCTTGGGGTCTTCGCTGATGTCGCCAAGAATTCGCGGATCCATCGATAGAGCCGCGATGATTCGTTCGCCGTCTTTGAACTTGAATAGCTTTTGAATTGGCTCGCCAAATCCCGTTGAGGCAGGAATATCGATCATCCGAGCGGTGTAGCAAACGCCCAAACTGCTGAAGAACGCGAGCGTGGTTCGTGTGTTTCCGGCGACACACGCCAGCACCGCATCGCCCTGACGCAGACGACTCTTGGACGGATCGGCGATCTGTTTTTGCCGCTTGACCCACCCGTCGACGGTGACCATCACATGGCAATCTTCGGCGACGATAAAGTCCTCTTCGGTGTACTCCACCTCTTCCGTCGGCACCACGATCGTGCTGCGTCGGCGACCAGCGGGAGTGTTGCCGTAATCCGAAATCAGGGACTGCAGTTCTTCTTTGATGATCGCCCAACGCCCGGACGACGTGTAATCGTCGCGGTCATCAGCCAGCAATTTGTTGATCTCGTCGACTCGTTTGCGTTTCTTCTTCAGTTCGTCCAGCACGACGTTGATTTCCAAACGTGCCAGTCGATACAGCTTCAACTCCAGAATCGCATCAGTCTGCTCCGCATCAAGCCCATTTGAGGCTCGCGTCTTGCGACGTGCCTGGGCAGGCGTGAGTTCTTTGACCGGAAACCGCTTCATGATCTTTTCCGCCGCGTCGGCTTTGCCTTCGCTGCTGCGGATGATTTTGATGATCTCGTCGAGAGCATCGAAGATCAACGCCAAACCTTCGAGGATGTGAATCCGTTTCTCGAGGGCTCGCAATTCGTTGGTCAGTCGCGCGGTCAGCACGTCCAAACGGAAGTGCAAGAAGTACCACAGGATCTCCTTCAAACCGAGACGTTTTGGCGCACCGACTTCTGGGTTTTCAGTCGGCGTCAAACAAGTCAGGTTGACGTTGAAGTTGGTTTGCAGCGGAGTGTGCTTGTAGAGATACGCGAGCACCTTGTCGGCGTCGGCGTTCTTTTTCAGCAACAGATCGACACGGATGTCTTCGGTTGAAAGGTCGCGAACTTCTTGCACGAGTGGAAGCTTGCTGCTGTAGACCAGCTCAGCGATTCGCTCCACCATCGCTGCTTTGTTGACGCCGAATGGGATCTCGGTGATCCGGAGCGTGTCGCCCGTGCGAGACTTCTCCGCAACTTCGGCGACGCCACGCAGCTTGATCGTGCCCGTTCCCGTCGCATAGATTTCGCGAAGCTCTTCTTTGGTGTTGGTGATGTGGCCACCGGTGGGGAAATCGGGACCCTGAATCGCGTCTCCGGCGACCAATTGGTAGTCCTTGATTTCCGGATTGGCCAGCAACTTCAGCAGCGCGTTGCAAACCTCTTTAAGGTTGTGCGGCGGGATGTTCGTCGCCATCCCGACCGCAATTCCCGTCGCTCCGTTGACCAGCAAACTGGGAACGCGGGAAGGCAGCACGACGGGCTCTTCTCGCGTGCCGTCGTAGTTGGGTTTGAAGGCCACCGTTCGGCTGGATAGATCCGCCAGAACCTCCGACGCGATCGGCGTCATCCGGCACTCGGTGTATCGCATTGCCGCGGCATTGTCGCCGTCGATGCTGCCGAAGTTTCCGCTGCCGTCGATCATCGGCATACGCAGCGAAAACGATTGGCTCATCCGAACGAGCGCTTCGTAAATCGAACTATCACCGTGGGGGTGGTACTTACCCATCACGTCTCCGACGACCTTCGCACACTTACTGTGTTTGGCCGAGGAATCAAGCCTAAGAAGCGACATCGTATAGAGAACACGCCGCTGAACCGGTTTGAGTCCGTCGCGGACATCCGGCAGCGCTCGGCTGGTGATGACCGAAAGCGAGTAATTCAAATAGCGATCTTGGGCCGCGAATCGCAGCGGAATGTTCTGAATCTCTGCCAACAGCGATTCATCGAACGGATCGGCTTTGCCCCGTTTGGAGCGACTGGATGCGGAACTGGATGTTTTGCGACGTTTCGCCACGCGGAATCAACCTAAATCGTTGGGGACGTTCGTTGTGAGGAGCTGAGAACAGAAAGCGAATGAAAAGCGGACTTGCAGATCAGCCTGCGAGTTTGGGGGTTATAGCGACCACGGGGTTGTTAGCGAAACCGCGGATTACCGCGTTTGATTCGCATCGGTCGCCGAATTGGTTTGGAAAAGCTCGTCTGAGCTAGGCGAAACGTGCCTGCTGGGCGAACTTCGCCATCTGTCGCGATCATCACGCCGCAACAGTATCGGCTGTTTTTCCTCTCGATTCGCGTCGAAACCAAAAGCCAGACACCTGGTCCGTCGTCGTTCGAGGAGGAACGCGAGATGAAGCGAAATTGGAAAGCAGCCGTAGCGACGGCCCAAACAATCGCCACACAAATCACCCGACGCTCACGCACCGTAGCAGCGATCGCCATCGGCACCGCCAGCATCACCTTGCTGGCTCCCGCCGCAATGGCACAAGGCGAACACATCGTCAGCTCGCAAGTCATCAGCGACACCGTTGTCGGCACCAGCGAAACCGGTGGATGTGCGAGCGGCGATTGTGGCGGAGCGTCCGGTGAAGTCGGCGTTCAAGGCCGCGAGTATGGACAGCCCGACCTGTTCTACAACTACTACACCCAAGGCCCGGCCAACGCAGCGAACGCACAAATGTACGTGTCGCCTGTGCCGGTTCCTCCAAATGTCGGGCAGACCTACCTGACGTATCAGCCTTTCTATCCCCACGAAATGCTTTATTGGCACAAAGACCGCTACCACAACTATTATGACAATGGTCGTGGAATGAGCCGAACTCGAGCGATCTATTACAGCCCACCGGTTCGTCAAGCTGCCAGCAATTTCTACTGGAACACGTTGCGTTTGCCTCGCTGATCCAGCCACCTGACTCATTGGCAGAACGGACTCCCCCTGTCCGTTCGTCGCAGCGAATGGTTGCTGCCAAATCCACCGTCCTCGAGGATCCCCGAGCCATGAAACGCATCGTCCTTTGTCTCGCCGCCTTGGCTGCTTTCAGCGGCTTGGCCGGTTCAACCGAAGAAGCCCAAGCAGGTGACCCTTACGCGGTGACCCAAGTTTGGAACCACAACTTCGCTCAAACGCGTGCTTGGCACGGCAACTACTACTACGCACCGTACGGGCAACCGACGGCACTGGTCGTTCCACCAACCGCTCACCTTCGACAAACGTATTCGTGGGGCGTCAGCCAAAACACGAATCACCCGATTTATCACCAGTACGGTCGCAGTGCCAGCACACCTGGAGCGGCTGCTCCGGGTCGTTTCCAACCGACTCCCAACTGGCCAAGTCACACGGACCAATTCGGCGTGTACTACGTCCGAGGCCCTTGGTGAGCAATCACCGAATTTGACACAAATCAACGCTGATTCACTCGGTTGCATCGACGCAATCGAGCGAACAGCAATCGGACGGCTTTGACCGTTTCCGACATCAAGACTGACGACATTTCGGGACGGTGTTCCCGCCGAGCCGCCTCGTCCGGGGGTGGTTTGGCGGAGACACCGTCTCGTTTTTTATGCGCCCACCGAACATTTAGCCGGTTTCGACTTTCAAACATCGCGGCATGCGCTGATTTGAAGCTACTCCGCCCCTTCTCGGCAAAACGTCAGGAAAACCGAAATCCGGCGCATTCGGAACATCTCTCTCAGACTGCCTGTCTTTCCGCCTCTGCGGGACGGTTGTTCACTGCCCGGACAGCCGACACACAAATCGCAACCTAGGTTTCAGTGTCACAATCCAGCGATTGCGCAATGGATCGCGTTCGACATCGAACCGATCCATTGCCTTCGGACAATTGATACACAGTCCGAGCGTCGAAGAGTGGACCAAACAGGCCGACTTTGCCGATGAGAAGAGTGTTGGATTGAGACGAAGGCCTTTTCTGTCTCACATATTCACAACTTCATTGGTGTGTCATGGCTCGTTTGCAATCATCGATCGGATTAGTCACCGGTACCGACATCGTCGGGACGGTCGACCAATTGATGGCGATCAATGCGCAACCGCGTGACCGAATTCTCGCCAAAACGGAAGAACTGCTCGGTCAACAGCAGCAAATTGCGTCGCTGACCGCATCCGTCATCGGTGTGCAACTGGCTGGAGATGCGCTCGGTTCGTCCGCACTGTTCAGCAGTAAGAATGCGACGTCATCCAACGAAGACGCTCTGTCGGTATCGACACGCGACGAAGTCACCAACGGCAATCACTTGGTGCGAACGCTCCGTACCGCAGCCACGCACAGCGTTTCATCGGCACAAAGCTTCAGCACATTCGACGAAGCATTGAGCCTGGCAGGTTCACTCACGATCAAACCCAGCGGCTTTGTTGATTCCAAAGTCAGCCTTTCGCAACTCAACAACGGTTTGGGCGTTGAAGGCGGATCGATTCGTTTGACTGACCGCAGCGGTGCATCGGCAGAAGTCGACCTTTCCCAAGCTCGTACGGTCGACGATGTCCTGCAAGCGATCAACGACGCCGACGTTGGAATCCAAGCCACAACGTCCGGTGGGAAGATCAAACTGATCGATCAGACCGGTCAATCGATCAGCAATCTCAAGGTCGAACAACTCGGAACCGCTGAAACGGCAGCCGACCTCGGTTTGCACGGCATCGACGTCGCGTCGAGCAGTGTCGATGGCAACGACATCCCGCTACCCGATGGTGTGGATTCGCTCAACGGAGCCAGCCTGTCGCAATTGGGCGGTGGCAACGGACTGGGCACTCTCACAAGCCTGGACATACAAACCGGCGACGGAACATCCGCCAGCATTGATGTCTCCGGTGCAACATCGCTCAATGAAGTGATCGATGCGATCAACGGCAGCGGACTCGATGTCATCGCTCGTATCAACGACGCCGGCAACGGTTTGCGGATCCGTGATGTGTCCGGTGGTCCCGGAACGTTCGAAATCAGCTCAGCGGACGACACCGCAACCAGTTTGGGGATCGCCGCATCAACGACCGACGACATCGTCGTTGGCGAAGATCTGAACTTTCAATCGGTCACGCTCGAAACCAAGCTCTCTGAATTGAACTCCGGCGACGGTGTCGGAACGGGCAGCTTCACGATTCGCGATAGCAACGGTGCCGTTGGCGGTATCAACTTGGCCGTTTCAGAAATTGAAACGATCGGTGACCTGATCGACGCGGTCAACGCGTTGGACATCGGGGTCGAAGCCGCTTTGAACGAGGCGGGCGACGGAGTCGTAATCACCGACACCGCGGGCGGTGCATCGTCACTGAAGATCACCGATACCGGCGAAGGAAAAGTTGCCGCTAGCTTGGGTTTGGCGGGCACCGCCGATGCGGGAACCAGTCTGGTCGGCAGCGAATCGGTCACGATCGAAATCACCGAAGACGACACGCTCGAATCCATCGTTGAAAAGATCAACGAATCAGATCGCTACGCCGACGCGTCGGTTGTATCCAACTCGGACGGCTCCTATTCACTGCAGATTCGCAGCAAGAAGGGCGGCGAAGTTGGACGCATATCTGTGAACTTGGATGGCGTCGACCTGAACCTGCGGACCAACTCGAAGGGACAAGACGCCCTGATCTCCATCGCAACGGATGGTGGAACCGAGCGTTTCCTGACATCGACCGATGGCGTTTTTGAAGATGAAATCAGCGGTTTGAATTTGACGGTCAAAGAGTTGTCCGAGGATCCCATCACCGTCAACGTTGACGACGATCCGGACGCGATTGTTTCCGCCGTCAAACGTTTCGCCGATCAATACAACAAATTGATCGACAAAATCCAAGAAGTCACGTTCTTTGACGCCGAAGCAAACGAAGTTGGCTTGCTGTTCGGATCAACGGAAACGCTCCGTATTCAAAACGGCTATTCGCGTCTGCTGACCGGTACCGTTCCGCTCAGCAGTGGAGACTCGATTCGTTCGTTCAGCCAAATCGGCGTTCGAATGGATGAAAACGGTGAACTCCAAGTGGACGAAACCAAACTTAAGGCGGCTCTCGCCAACGACACCGAAGCGGTCGAACAATTCTTCAACAAAACCAATGATGAAGATGAAAACATCGGCATGGTGGGGCAACTGAAAAAGCTCGCCGACACCTACGCGGGTGTTGACGGTGGCATGCTGATTCGCAAAACGCAAACTCTCAGCGCCCACATCGAACGCAACGACGCTCGCGTTGAATCGATGAACGATCTGCTGGAATCGCAACGGGAACGTTTGCTGAAGCAGTATTACGACATGGAACAAGCGATCGCAAAACTTCAGGCGAACACATCGTCGATCGGCGCGATCGAGTACATCGGTCCTGTTGGATCGGAGTGATCAGGTTCGCCGCAGAGTCTAGATTCTTCTAGCGGCGACTAAGCATCACGACCGCTCGTGCCGCGATCGCTTCGCTGCGTCCGACCGCGTCGACGCCTTCCCCCGTCTTCGCCTTCAAACCCACTTGTTCGATCGTCGTCTGAAGCATTTCGGCGACCGCTGCTCGCATCGAATCGATGTGCGGAGCCATCTTTGGTTTCTGAGCCAAAATCACGGCATCAACATTGTTGATTTCGTATCCGGCTTCGTTGACTCGGCGGAGAGCTTCTTCGACGAAGTCGCGGCTGTCCCGCCCTCGATTTTCATCGGCATCATCGGGAAACAACCGCCCGATATCGGGTCCCGCAATAGCGCCCATCAATGCATCCGTCACCGCGTGCAACAACACATCCGCGTCACTGTGGCCTATCGCATGAAAGTCGCCGGCAACATCCAAGCCACCAATCCGTAGCGGACCGTCTGGACCCAAACGATGCGAGTCGTATCCAAGCCCGATTCGAAAGGCGAGTGGTTGCGGTTGGGTCATCAATCGATCCGTCTGAAAATCTCATGAGTTGTCGAGGCGTGAGCCCTGATTGTCCGTGGGACTGTGGTCAACGCCGAAGCGACGAAAACATGCCGAGCTCGATGCCCACCTGCACGACCGCAGTCTTCCTGCTCAACAGGCCAGCCCCTTTTTCGCTCAAAGCCTAATCCTTGGACGAGAACAAACCATCCCCCGAGTTCTTGCGTAGGTGCCGTTCAAGGTTCGCTATCGATCCGTCGAACGCTCATTTTTTGATCGATCTCGGGCCTTTCGCGAAAGCGCCCGATTTGGTGTGCTTTCTAGCTCATTCGAACGTTCTCTATCCTCGGCTTTTCGCATGCTCGCTTTCTCGAACCCACTTTTTCGACGTTCGCGCGGACCGGCGACCGTGTTCGCTCAGACCGCCATGCTGCTGATCGCCGGACTGAGCCTGACTTGCCAAACCGGCTTGATCAGCCAGACGTTCGCCCAGCCACCCGGTTCGGATGGTTCCGCGAACGAGACGGAAAGTGCTGCTCCCTCCAACGAGTCCGCGCCACCTTCGGCGAATGGAGTCGACGGCGGTCGGGTGAAAGATGATCCCGAACTCATCGCGAAAACGATGGCGGAAATGCCGGAAGACATCCGCAAAGACGCGGAAGAGATCTACGCGGAGTTCCGGTCCACTCATGAAGAATTGCTCGAATCGATGTTGAAGCTTCGCGAGATTCACATTCGATTCAACAACGACGTTGATCGAAGCCGCGAGGCCACAAAGGCTTTTCGCGCACAGCAGCACAAGACATGGGACTTGATGCAGAAACAAATGGAGATCTCGGTCAAGGTTTTCCGTTTGCTTCCCAGTCCCGAGGCGGCCAGTTACATGGTCACAATGGTTCAGCACCATTTTGACAATGACATCTACGACGCGACCACATTCGAAGCTGCCGCCAGATTGATCGACATCGGTCAGAACTACCGCTATCTGTTCCTCACCGCGGCACGTGCCGGTATCTCCAACGGCAATTTCGAAACCGCCCGAAAGGTCTACGAGTCGCTCCAGCCCGATGAACTGGAGAAGGTCGACATGGCCAACAAACACTTCCTCGATTTGCTGGAAGAGCAATACAAGGAAGAAATGGATCGGATGGAAAAGATCGACCGCGACGCGTTGCCGCAAGTTCTCTTCAAGACGACACGCGGCGACGTCCTGATCGAGCTTTACTCCGGCGAGGCTCCATCGACGGTCGCCAATTTCATCAATCTGGTGGAAGACGGGTTCTACGACGGAATGGATTTCTCGCAAGTCGTTCCGAACATGCTTGCTTTGTCTGGCGATCCGACTGGTGACGGACGCGGCAACAGCGGCAAATTTTTGATGGATGAGCACGACAACGAGAACTCACACCATGCTCTTCGCGGCTCGGTCGTGATGGCCAAAATTCCGATGGGCGAAGGACGCTTCATCGAAAACTCCGCCAGCTCTCAGTTCGCGATTTTCTTTTTGCCTGTCACGTCCGCCTCCAGTAATCAAACGGTGTTTGGCCGAGTGATTGAGGGCATGGACCGGGTCAGTGCCATGCGTCGAAAGGATCCCTCCAAGACCGATGAGAAAAAGATCCAATTGCCACCGGACGCGATCATCTCCGCCGAAGTTGTTCGCAAAGGACCGGAATTGCCCGAACCGGAATACGTCGACGTGGAAGCGGAACTCAGAAAAGCCGAGGAAGCGGGGCTGATCAAACGGAAAACGCCGGCCAAATAGCGCATTCGTCGCCGGAAATGCTGGGCGAAGCCCGCCATCCGTTGGTTCGCACCTTCCGGCTGGGTTAAACTGTGACCAACAGAATGCCGGCTCTCCAATCTGCCGCCTCCCGCCTCGCCGACATCCCACCTCCGCGAACACTTCATGGCTCAACGAACTCCCGCTCGCAACGAGAATCATCCGTCGGACCCGACGGCGGGCGAATCAATTCCTGCATCCGAACGGTCCGCCGTGATGGAGCAACGAGCAAGTCGTCGTACCTTTATTCAGAGCGGCGGCATCATGCTGGCCGGCGGCAGCGTCCTGGGCACGAACCTGAGCGTTGCCCGTGGTGCTCATGCGTACGGCGACGACACACTGAAAATCGGACTGATTGGCTGTGGCAGTCGTGGAACCAACGCGGTCATCCAAGCGATGAATACCGATGGTGCCACTCGGCTCGTCGCGATTGCGGATGTCTTCGAGAGCAACGTTCAATCGGCTTTTCGCGCCATCAACAGCAAACACGGAAAGACCGGACCGGCCGGCAAACGTGTTGATGTCGATGGTGCTCGTTTCGTCGGTTTGGACGGATGGAAGCACGTGTTGCAAAGCGACGCTGACGTCGTGTTCCTGACAACGCCTCCGGGATTTCGGCCGTTTCACTTCGAAAAAGCCATCGAAGCGGGCAAGCACGTCTTCATGGAAAAACCCGTCGCTACCGACGCCCCCGGTGTCCGACGAGTCCTGGCGGCCAATGAAATCGCCAAGCAAAAAGGTTTGGCGGTTGCGGTCGGTTTGCAACGCCACCACGAAGCTCGCTATCGCGAATGCATTGAACGACTTCACGCCGGTGCGATCGGTGATCCAGTGTTTGCACGAGCCTACTGGAACGGGGAGGGATCGCGGCTGCGAGTCAAACCGAAAAATGTAACCGAACTCGAATATCAACTTCGTCAGTGGCAGCACTTCAATTGGATTGGCGGCGATCAAATCGCTGAGCAACACATCCATAATCTGGATGTGATCAATTGGTTGCTCGGCGAACATCCGGTGTCGGCTCAAGGTCAAGGCGGACGTGACTCACGATCCGATCAGACGCTCGGCGAAACGTTTGACCACCACATGGTTGAGTTCACTTATGCAAAGGACGTGCGGTTGCTCAGCCAATGCAGACACGTTCGAGGTTGCTGGAACAGCGTCAGCGAACATGTTCACGGCACGCAGGGAAGTTGCGACATCAGCGCCGCCATCATTCGTGACCCAAGCGGAAAAGTCGTCTGGCAAAGCTCGCAGAAACCATCCAAAGACCGTGGTTGCCAACAAGCCCAACATGACTTGTTCGCCTCCCTTCGAAAGGGCGAAATCCCAAACGAAGGCGACTACGGCGCGACCAGCACCATGACTGCGATCATGGGCCGAATGGCCAGCTACTCCGGCAAAATCGTTCGTTGGAACGAAGCTTTCCAAAGCGATCAGATGCTTGCCGATGTTGATGCAATGCGGTCACTCAAAGACATCGCACCGGTCCAGCCTCTTCCCGATGGCAACTACGAAGTTGCAATTCCAGGCCAAACCAAGGTCATCTGAGCGGGCTCCGCACGAGGACGATTCCAATCAATGAAGGAATCGTCCGCGTCGCTGCGACCAGCCTCTGGCGGGCTGCTGATTGAGTCATGTACCGAATGGCAGCAATCAGCCGATGGACGCTACGGCAGGCTCGCGACAAAGCGAGTCAGGCGATTGCTAAAGTCTCTCACGTCGGTGCCAACAACCCGTTCGAAATCGATCATGCGTTGACCTGATTTGTAGGTCTCAAACGGAGGACGCGTGGCGGTGAAGTTCAGAATGTCCGCGAACGCTTCCGTGTCCCGTTCGGCCAAGTAGAACATCATCGACCAAGCCAGCGCGTACGCGGTGTGGATGGTGGTGGGATTGCGGAACAAGTCATCGCTTCGAATCATTCGATCCACCCATCGAGCGACCTCCGCTGGATCTTCCATGTCGATCGTTTCGCGAAGCTGACGAACTGAGTCTTTGTTCACACGCTCGACCAGTCGGGTTCCGGATCGCCCCGAACTCATTGCATCGGGTTCGAACATCTGCCCGATGCCTTCTGTCACCCAGCTCGGCGTGTCGTTCACCCGGCTATGGACACCACAATTGAATGCGGATTGGTGAGCGGCTTCGTGGCGAACCGTCGCGGCAATCATGCTGATAGCACCGCCATCATGAGTCATCACCCGATTGCATTTGTTTGCATACAGCCCCGCAACTCGCGAAACGTCGATTCCTAATCTCGCGATCTCGTCGTACATCGCTCGCGCATCGGGCAAAACAACCGCGACCATCGGGAAACGACCTTGGCGAACCTTCACGCCTCGACGTTCCATGTATGTCACGAATGCGCGATGGCATTGCTCGAACATTTTGGGCCAGCGACTGCCGCGGCCTTTTGGTTGAACCACCAAAAAGTTTTGCGTGGCGATGACTTCAAACTCTCGCCCGAATTCTGCTCGCAATCGATTGCGAAGCTCAACCGACGAGGTGGGCTGGAATTGCCCAGCGATCGAACGCATGGACTCGGATTTTTCTGTTCGACTGATCGTGTGCAACCAACCGTCTCTGCCGATCACCAGCGATTCACTCGCCGATTCGATCAGATGCAAACCACTTTGCCAGCTGTTGCCAACTCGGAATTCGACCAAACCCGGACGAATCGATGGTGCGACCGATTGCGATGAAACCAAGTGTTCAGAACGTTCTGGCGAGGCTGGCGCAACCGGTTCCGCATTGCATTCTTCGGCGGACATCCCGCTGAGCAGAATCGCAGCGACCAGAGGAACCAAGCGAGTTTGAACCACTCGAAAGCGTGTCGCATACGAGAGAAGTCGATGCGGCGTGCCCGTGGGAACGACATTCGACGTTTTCGCAATGGAAGTGAGAGTCATCGACATGATGGAAGTCAACGGCGAGGAACAACGCAGGAACACATCCGAACCGTCGGCGCCCCGCAACACCCACGCGATCTACTCAACCCTAGGTTAAGATTGAAGTGGCGGACGGACGTACGACCTTTTTGCACGGAAGGTTCCTCGTACCCTCGCGGTTGTAACGCCGATCGATTGAAATTCAGTTCAAAACTTTTCTCGAAAGCTTGACATGCATCGTTTTCACGTCGCGCACCAACGGCTTGTCCCGATTGCGGTGACCTTGCTGGCGTTTTGCCTGCTCGCACTGGCCGCTTCCAACGCTCACGCCCAGGATTCGGCGGACACGCTTGAACTCGAAGTCCCGCTCTGGATCGCTGAGCTCGATGCTGACGAAGCCCAGACCCGCCGCGCCGCCGAGCTAAAGCTGATCGAAGCGGGCCCGGATGCGTCCGACTATCTCCCCGCAATTCTCGATGATCTTTCGATCGAAGCTCGCGAACGTCTCAATCGAGTCCGTGCGGAATGGGCAAAACGCAAAGCGGAAAGTCATGTCGAAACCCAGCTGATTCGCCTTCAGAATGCCAAAACTTTGGGCGAGGCTTTGGAGGCGATCTCAACCGTCAGTGAAGTTGAGTTCGATCTCGAAGCGGCAGGTGAGGGAGGCGACCTCACCCAAACCATTCGTGCTCCACGGTCCCCACTGAACTTCTGGCATGCGGTCGACCATGTTTTGGATCAAGCCAAACTGGACATCAACTTTTACGGAGGCGACCGAACGACATTGATGCTGATCCCTCGTGATGAGAACCGTCCATCGCGAGTCGAATCGGCTGCATACGTCGGAATCTACCGGCTCGAGCCCACCGTTGTGACCGCCCGCCGCGTCTTGCGTTCGCCGGAACTTAGCAGCATGAATCTCAATCTCACGATTGAATGGCAACCCAATCGAACGCCGATCGGATTGACGTTGCCCATTAGCGCCGTCAACGGAAAACTCGACTCGGGCGAAACGCTGGTGCCTCAAACCAGTGGCGATACGATCGACATCGCAACGAATACTGAGATGGCGCAAAGCGAGTTTTTCTTGCCCATGCAACTTCCCAATCGACCTTCCGAAAGCATTGAACGGCTCGCGGGAACGCTGACCGCAACGATTCCCGGTCGCCGGGAAAAGTTTGCACTGGATCTAAACGAACCCGCCGCATCGCAAACCGAAGACCAAATGACCGTTTCGATCGAAGCCGTTCGCGACGCGGCCCCACTCCGCGAAATTCGCGTGGGAGTCGAACTGGACTCTGCGGGTCGTTCACTTGAAAGTCACAGGCAATGGATCTTTGAGAACGAGGCCTATGTGATTTTGGAAGATGGAACTCGGATGGATCACCTGGGCTACGAAGTGTTCCGCCAAACCAACTCGGGAGTTGGAATTGGGTATCTGTTTGATTTCGGGCCAGCAGGCTCACCACCGCCCGGGTCCAAATTGATCTACGAATCGCCCACCTCAGTCGCCCAGGACGCGGTCGACTTCATACTCAACGACATCCCCACTCCGTAACCATCGGATGAAGCCAAATGGCTGTAAGGGACGGGGCCAAGATTCATTCCGCACCAATATCCGTCGTGGATGAGGCAACGAATCCTTCAGTACGAGACTCGTCGCCTCGTCCACGACCAAGATTCAGTCTCGGATACACTCGCACCTAATATTTAGCCGGTCTCAATCGTAGTTCTGGCGAGGCACGTCGCATCACAATCCCTCACCGTCACCGTTCTCCAAATGGAACAGACGACGCATCCATACGCACATCCCGTCGTGGACGAGGCAACAAATCCTTCAGCACCTGACTCGTCGCCTCGTCCACTACCGATTCAGCCGAAGCGATCATCTAGCGACATACATTCCACCGACGCAGGACCAAAGTTGATGAACCACCGAAACTTTCGCAACGGTTTTCTTGTCGTCGTGCTGTTGATCGCGGGATGTGGGCCGCAATCCAGTCAATTCTCTAGCAAGCTCGACATGGTGAGCGAGCAAGCCGCTCAGGAACCATCGGCAGCAGCCTTCTCAGTTGCCCAAACTCCAAATCGTCTCCCAAACGGCGACGAGACTGATGGTGAGGCACCGGAAGGCGATCGATCAAGTGAAACGGTGAAGTCGAATCGGCGAATCGTTTACAACACCCACCTTTCTCTGGTCGTGAAAGAGTACGCAACGTTTGAATCCAAGCTGCCTGATTTAGTCGATCAACATGGAGGATTCATTTCAAATAGCGAAACGAATCGTCGCTACAACAATCAGCAATCCGGTGTGTGGGTCGCCCGCATTCCAGTCGCGAACTACTTGGACTTCCTTCAAGGAGTCACAGGATTGGGTTTCGCGGAATCTCGCACCGAAGACGCCGATGATGTCACTGCGGAATTCGTGGACGTTGAGGCGAGAATCCGAAACAACAAGAAGCTCGAAGAACGCATCATCACGATGCTCGATGAACGAACCGGAAAGCTGTCCGAGGTACTAGAAATCGAACGCGAACTTTCGCGCGTTCGCGAGGAGATCGAACGCATGGAGGGACGCCTGCGAGTGCTATCAGATCGCTCCGCTTTGGCAACCATCACGATCAAGTGTCGAGAAGAAAAGGAGTACGTTCCTCCGGCGTCACCGACATTTGGTTCCCGGATTCAAAAGTCATGGGCGGGTTCGATCGACGCGATGAAGCAGACGGGTGAGAACATCGCCATCGCTGCAATCGCGATCCTGCCGTGGTTGCTCGTCTTCGCCGTACCGATTTTGGTGAGCATTGCCGTGGGCAGACGAATCCTTCGCAAGCGATCGAAGTAGCAACGCAATAACCATGATGCTTCCGGGCCACGACGACGCCCGAAACAATTGCGATCCCGATCGTTAGGAAGCGAACCTTCCCAAAGGAGATTCCACCACTCGCATTCGTTTCATTGTCACGCCTTCTTCCAACAACCGTTGCTCTTGCAAAGAAGGATTGACTGGCGGCAATCGCCCATCGTTGTAGACAACCCGCCACCATGGCAAGGCATCGAATGATGCCCCGAGCAATTGCCCCACCGCTCGGTGCCGACGTGGGTAGCCCGCTCGAGCGGCGACGTCGCCATAGCTGACCACTTCACCGGGACGAAGCTCCTCAATCGTGCGAACAAACGCCGTGCGCATCGGATCCGTTTCGGATTCGCGAGCGGTCCAATCAGACGTTTTCGATGACTTCGATGACATGGGCTCAGAATTCCACTGAATATTCGCTTCGCGGCCGCGAACCTGATTTTGGTTGCATGCGTCTTGACTACCGACGATCATGTCGTCAACGGGTCGCGATTCCGCGTCGCGACAAAACTTCCGCACGTTCGCTTGTCTGTTCTGGTTGGCACCTGGGCAAGTGGCGTCGAACCAAACTTTAAAAGGAGGTGATCAAGTGGATTATTGCTGTACTAGCCAACGGGGTGGAAACCCTTGACGAAAGTCGGCGGGCTGACGCCAGGGTCAGCCACCCCACTCGCGATCACTTTCTAGAACGCGAGCATCGCCCGTTTGCTGAGATGGTTACCTTGGTCTCAGCAGACGGGTTTTTTATGCGCCGACCGTGTACCATCCGACACGATCCATCCAAGCTGTGCTCAAAGGCGCAAGCACGCATAACCAAAGCGTCGCCGCAACGAATGCGTCAGTTCACGCTGAACGGCGGAGGAAAGTCTTTTCGCGAACGTGACGATTCAGCCAAATCGACATCACCTTCTTCCACGCTGACCGATTGAAGATCCAGCCCGCCCTTTTGGATCAAGCGGATCAACGCTTCCGCTCGTTCATCCACATCTGACATCGCCAGCAATTTGATCTTCTCATTCGGATCAAACGGCAATGTGTAAGCGATGATGTCGGTGATCGGTCCCACTCCCATTTGGCCGGCCATCAAATCGTGCAACGATTTCTGTGAGCCTTCGCTGACGGGAATGATCTTGCCAAACGCTTCGAGCAAACGTTTCTTCAAATCCGCTCGCTTTTGGGTTCCAGCGGGAAGATAGAAGTCATCGATCAAATCAACTCGTGCCGTTCGGAATGAACGCCCGGTCTCCAGCTCATGCCGAATCGTGGCACGGCGGATCCCAACAATCAAAATGTTGTGACGATCGCCTTCCAACTCAGCGTGCGAAATGATCTTTCCCACGCAAACGGTTGGCGAGATCGGCGGCAGCATGTTCAACGGTAACTTTTGCTTGGTCGCCTCATCGATCGCGACGTTGCCCTGTTGATTCGTCAGCGTCGCCATCGTGATGAGATGATCAGTCGACAATGCTTCTTGCAGCATGTCGACGTAGCGAGGTTCGAACACATGCAAGGGTTGCATCGCATGAGGAAATAAAACCATCCCCGGAAGCGGAAACAACCGGACCAGCCCGTCGAAATCATCCGGCAGACTGGTCACTCCTGTGATCGAATCAAAACTCATGAAGTCAGTCGCTGCTGGAGAAAGCCATCAAGATTCGCAGCACGTAATAGAACAACAACGCGACCGAAGCAAACAATGCCAAAGAAGCGGCAACGTGCTGACGCGTGTCGTAGTGATGCAAGACATTGGAAGTGTCGTAAAGAATGTAGCCGCATGCCAAGGCGACCATCGCGGCACTGAAGAACAATCCCAATGAGAATCCGAAGAGAACGCCGCAAACGACGACTCCCATGGCAACCAAACCGGCGACAAACAAATACGTTCCCCACGATGCGAGATCGACTCGCGTAAACATCACGAAACCTGTCAGACCAGCGAAGGTCAGCGTCGTGATGATCCCTGCCAAAATCGGAATCTGAGGCTGGTTCATCACGCGAATCGCGATGTACATCAGCGGAAGCATGATCACGGCTTGGGCGACCACATACAGCCCTAACCCAGCGTATTGCAGCCCGCGTGATTGCCCGCTGCTGGCCCACGAACGAGCCATCCAACTGACGGCCATGAAGGCACCTAGCACCAACAACCAACCGTAGCCGCCGGTCATTCGCTGAACCAGCATCGTCATCGTGTCAGCTGGCACCAAAGTGAACAGAACCACTTCCAGCGCCAAAAAAGCGAACACGGCTCCCGATAAGTGAGCGTATGTGCGTCGGATAAATCCAATGCGTTCGGTTTCGTCCGCGTAAATCGCTGCGTTGCCATAAGCGGCACCGTCGACACCGGAAGAATAAGGATTCACGTTGCTCATGAGGTAACTCGTTTCAATGGAATGTCTGAATCGTTGTTGGTTTCACAAATTGAATCGCATCAGCGATCGCCACTCGCGAACTCCTTGGGGGAGCCTGCTATCCTCGAGGGTACAACCAGCTCTTGCCGGTTGCATCCAGGATGAACAATCCACCCGAAGAATTCATGGTCGTTTCTCATTGACTCAGCGATTGCCGAGCCGCTTTGTCGCCAATCAGACAATTTGTGCGGTTCAAACCGGTTCTACGGAGCAAATCGGTTGTTGCTCGCTTCGAACGTTTGGCTTTCCAGAAATATACCCCAATGCGACATCTCGGGGATCAATCGAGAGCTCGATGTGGTTAAATTGCCAGGAGCAGCCCACTGAACGATCCGCTTATTCCAACGCAATCCTCGCACCTTTCCCGAAACGCCTTCGCGGCGACCTCGGGCAACACTTCGTGCGGATTGACTGACTGACGCCCGGACCGTCTCGCTTCTCGACACCCTCCGTGAAGGAAACACCGATCATGATCCTTTCCGGTCAAGACATTCAATCGCGGCTGGGCAAAGACATCGTGATCGATCCCTTCGATCCATCTCGTTTGTCGCCCAACAGCTACAACTTGACGCTTCACGACGAGCTTCTGGTCTACGAAGAAGTCGTTTTGGACGCCGCATCACCCAACCGCTACCGCCGGCTTCCCATTCCAGAAGAAGGTCTGACGCTGCAACCCGGCACGTTGTATTTGGGCCGAACGACCGAACACACAGAAACTCATGGTTTGGTTCCGATCATTCAAGGTCGATCCTCGCTCGGCCGTTTGGGGCTGTTCCTCAATCCCGGCGGCAGTCTCGGTCATGCCGGATATCGCGGAACCTGGACGCTGGAACTGCACTGCGTGCAACCCGTTCGAATCTATCCCCACATCCAAATCTGCCAGATCACCTACTGGGAAGTCAGTGGCGACAGCCCCGAGGAAGCCAGCGAGAAATATCAAAACAGCAACGATATCCAGCCTTCGCTGATGCATCGTGAATTGGGTTATGATGATCGCGACACGCAGCTGGAGCTCGGCTTTGACGAAGCCATTCGCAGCACGCCGTGAGTCACAGTTGCGTCGCGAAAATTCAGACGCGACCAAATGTCGCTGTTTCCCCTGTCTCGCGAGATTCTGCTGTCCCGTGAGACCCCGTTCAGAAATCGGCAACGCTGAGTTCGCGGTAAGTTTCTCCGGCCAAATCCGGTGACGACTCCAAACAATCGAGCGTTGATCCGCGAATTCGGAAGGAATCATGCCCAACCCGAGCTGGATGCGACGCAAATTGGCGGCATCGCGACAAAGATGACTCGGTGATCGCCCCAACAATGCTGCGTCGAGCTTTTTTGGGCGTTCAAAAGGTGCCGCAGAAAAACTTTCGCCCGAGCCAATGGGGGTTAGCACAACCAACTGTCCAGCAAAGCTGAAACGGGCATTTCAGATGCCCTTCCTAACCTTGCTGGAAACGTGCAAGAACGGCTAAACTACTAGGTCTGACCGAAAAACTCGACCTATCTGATCCAATCGTCCGCGAGCCCGGAGTTCTCTACTCTCTATGTCCGAATCAAAATCCGTCGCTCAAGCTGAAATTTCCCAAAACCTTGGCGAATTGCAGCACTCGCCGGACGTCGATGTCGACTCCGCCGAAACCCAAGAGTGGATATCATCCCTCGAATATGTCCTTCAGAGCAAAGGCCCCGAACGGGTCAAGTTTCTGATCGACCAACTGCGTGACCGAGCCGCTGAAGAGGGTGTGCCCCTTTCCTCGGACACCTCGACGCCATACGTCAACACAATCCCACCTCACGAGCAGCCCGCTTACCCCGGCAATCGTGAACTCGAACGACGCATCAAATCGATCATTCGCTGGAATGCGATGGCCATGGTCGTCCGAGCGAACAAACGGCCCGGTGGCGTCGGTGGACACATCAGCACGTTCGCCAGTTCAGCGACACTTTACGAAGTCGCATTCAACCACTTCTTCCAAGGCCGCGGCGAAGACGGTTACTCCGGCGACTCGATCTACTTCCAAGGTCACGCGTCACCCGGCATGTACTCACGTGCCTACCTCGAAGGTCGCTTGTCTGACGAGAACCTCGACAACTTCCGTCGTGAACTCGCACCCGGTGGCGGACTTTCCAGCTACCCTCACCCTTGGTTGATGCCCGGTTTTTGGGAGTACCCCACCGTCTCGATGGGCCTCGGTCCGATCATGGCGATCTACCAAGCCCGTTTCAACGAGTACCTCAACGATCGTGGTATCAAAGACACCAAGGGCCAAAAGGTTTGGGCATTCCTCGGTGACGGAGAATGCGACGAACCGGAAACACTCGGTGCAATCGGATTGGCTTCGCGTGAGAAACTCGACAACCTGATCTTCGTCATCAACTGCAACCTGCAGCGACTCGATGGTCCCGTTCGCGGTAACAGCAAGATCATTCAAGAACTGGAATCGATCTTCCACGGTGCCGGATGGAACGTCATCAAAGTCGTCTGGGGCGGCGAATGGGACGAACTGCTTGCTCGTGACACAACTGGCCTGCTTGCCAAACGCATGAACGAAGTCGTCGACGGCCAGTACCAAAAGTACACGTCGATGCCTGGTAGCTACATCCGCGAGCACTTCTTCGGCAAGTACCCCGAGTTGCTCGAATTGGTCAAACATCTCTCCGATGAGAAACTCGAAAAGATTCGCCGCGGCGGTCACGATCCCGAAAAGGTTTACGCGGCGTATCACCGTGCCACCACGCTGAACAACGGCAAACCGACCGTGATTTTGGCGAAAACGGTAAAGGGTTATGGTCTGGGCGAAGCCGGCGAAGGCCGCAACGTCGCTCACAACCAAAAGAAGATGAACGAAGCCGAGTTGCTCGAATTCCGAACTCGCTTTGGCATTCCAATCAGCGACGAAAAAGTTGGTGAGGCGCCGTTCTACAAACCACCGGCCAATAGCACCGAGATCAAATACCTAAAAACTCGCCGAGAAACACTGGGTGGCCCGGTTCCGAGCCGACCAACCGAACATCCAAAGTTGGAAATTCCAGCTCTAGACGTGTTCCAAAAGTTCGTCGCGAAACGCACCGACAACAAGGAAGTCAGCACGACGTTTGCCGCCGTGCAGATGTTGATCTCCATGTGTCGCGATAAATCCATCGGCAAATACGTGGTGCCCATCGTTCCGGATGAATCACGAACGTTCGGCATGGAAGGCATGTTCAAACAATTTGGCATCTACGCTCACGCGGGCCAACTTTACGAACCAACGGACTCTGACCAAGTCGCTTACTACAAGGAAGCTCAAGACGGGCAGATTCTGGAAGAAGGCATCACCGAATGCGGATCGATGTCCAGCTTCAATGCCGCTGGCACAGCTTACAGCTGTCACGGTGTGAACATGATTCCGTTCTACATCTACTACAGCATGTTTGGCTTCCAGCGGATCGGCGATTCGATTTGGGCCGCTGCTGACATGCGAGCCAAGGGTTTCCTTGTCGGTGGTACCGCCGGTCGCACGACGCTCAACGGCGAAGGCCTGCAACACCAAGACGGGCATAGCCTGCTCAACGCGATTGCGTTCCCCACCGTGCGTGCTTACGACCCAGCGTTTGCTTACGAAGTCACCGTGATCGTTCACGAAGGCTTGAAGCGGATGTACGAAGAGGGCGAGGAATGCCTGTACTACATCACCGCTGAAAACGAAGCATACGTTCAGCCGGAAATTCCTGAAGGATGCGAAGAAGGCATCATCAAGGGGATGTACAAATTCAATAGCCGCGAAGTGGACGGTGCCAAAGCACGCGTGCAATTGTTCGGCAGTGGTGCGATTCTCAATAGTGCGTTGAAGGCACAAGAGATCCTCGCTGAAAAGTACAACATCGCCAGCGACGTTTGGTCGGTGACCAGCTACACATTGCTTCGTCGCGACGCTCACTCCGTCGAACGTTGGAACCGTCTGCACCCAACCGAGACGCCCCGCAAGAGCTACCTCGAAGAAGTGCTCGAAGGAGTCGAAGGCCCATTCATCTCGGCCAGCGACTACGTGCGTGCTCTCGGCGAACAGCTCACGCCTTGGATCCCGGGCGACTACTACGTCCTGGGCACCGACGGCATGGGCCGAAGCGAAACTCGCGAAGCACTGCGTCGCCACTTCGAAGTCGATGCGGAATCGATCACCATCGCTGCTTTGGGTCGTCTGGCGAAAGCCGGAACGTTCGAAGCCGCCGACGTGGCACAAGCGATCAAAGATCTGGATTACGATCCCGATAAAGTCGATCCTTACTTCGCCTAATTTTGGTCGCAAAAACGCGAACGTCGTTCGCGACGCATTGCCTGGATTTCAATCGTCCCCGAAACACCGGGGACTTGGCCGCAATCGAACGACCGAGCGTCTCAACCTTCTCCAATCACACTCTGACATATCTTTCCCATGACTGAAGTCAAACTCCCCGAACTCGGCGACGGCATCGAATCTGGCGATGTCCTTGAAATTTTCGTTTCCGTCGGCGATGTGATCACCGCCGGACAAGACATCGTGGAAATGGAAACGGACAAAGCAACCGTTCCCGTGCCGAGCGACGTGGGTGGCAAAGTCACCAAGATTTCAGTTGGCGAAGGTGACACGGTGCCAATCGGTGGCGTGTTGATCGAAGTTGAAGCTGCCGCTGGAGCCGAATCTGCTCCTGCACCGGCCGCTCCAGCAGAACCAGAAAAGAAACCCGAACCCAAACCAGAACCTCAGGCGGAAGCACCTGCTCCCGAGCCCGCCGCTCCTCCTGCTGCAAAACCAGCCGCACCGGCGGCACCGCCCGTCGCTCAACCCGTGGCAACTCCCGCCGCCCGAACTCCCGCGGTCGCGGACGAACCCGATGCTCCCGTTGACGGCGGTGGATCGATCCCAGCCGGCCCTGCGATTCGCCGCTTCGCTCGCGAAACGGGTGTGAACTTGGCCAGCGTCACCGGAACCGGTGCCGGCGGACGTATCACTCGCGATGATGTTCTAGCTGTCGTGCGATCGGCCAGCCAAAAGGCCGCCGCTCCGGCTGCGAAACCAGCCCCATCGGCTGGCACGGCTGCACCACGAACCAACGTCACATCGGGCGATCTGCCGGGAACTCCCGACACGGATGACTACGGTCCGATTCGCGTCGAACGCATGAGCAAGATTCGCAAAACGATCTCGGCTCAAATGCACCTTTCATGGTCCACCGTTCCCCGCGTGACCAACTTCGACGATGCCGACATCACCGATCTCGAACGACTTCGTCAGAGCAGCAAAGACGACTACGCTGCCCAAGGCCTCAAGCTGACCACGATGCCGTTCTTGGTCAAAGCCGTCGCGACTGCTCTTCGTCATCACCCATCGCTCAACGCGGTAATCGACTCCGAAAACCAACAAGTGATCTACAAGGATTACGTTAACATTGGCATCGCGGTGGACACCGATAACGGTTTGGTTGTCCCCGTCATGCACAACGCTGACCAAATGGGCATTCCCGACACCGCCCGCAACATCGCCGAAATGGCCGGCAAAGTTCGCGGCGGCAAGTTCGGCGTCAATGACCTTCGTGGTGGATCGTTCACGATCAGCAACCTGGGCGCGATCGGTGGCCAATACAGCACACCAATCGTGAACGTTCCCGAAGTCGCCATCTTGCTGGTCGGCCGTTCACGAAAGCTGCCTGTCGTCATGCCCGACGATTCGATCCAACCTCGTTTAATGATGCCGCTGAGCCTTTCGTACGACCACCGTTTGGTCGACGGAGGAACCGCAGCTCGTTTCCTCAACGATGTGATCGGATACCTGCAGGCACCAAGTCGTCTGTTGCTGGCTCTCTGAGCCTGACGCAATCGAGACAAATCATTCAAAGGCCGAGTCAAACCGATTCGGCCTTTTTTCGTTTGAACACGAGACTTTCAATCTCACATCACCAATCCGAACTGAGAACAAGTCCATACATTGGACAAAGGAACACCTCGTGACAATCATTGACGGTTCCCCATCCCATCGTCACTGGATTCAGCACACTGATGAAACAGATTCATTTCGCTGCCCTCGTCTGCCTTTCCTTCTTTCCTGTCTTCGCGTCCGCTCAGGCTCCGACGGCCCCCAACCTATTGAGCGATGAAGGACTCGCCCGCCAAGAGGCCCATGCGTATTTGTTCGACGAGTTTTCGAAGGACAAAGAATCGACTTATCGGGGCGAAGGTGAAAACCGAAACCTGGTCGAGCTGGTGCTCTCCAATGAAACCCTTCAACTCAGCGGAGACGTTTCAATCGAGTTGCCGGCCGGAAGCCAACGGGTCGCTTCGCTGTTCAAGTACATCATCCTTCGTGGTGAAAACCTGAATCATCTTGGCGGCATCGAGGTCGCTCCCTATTCCGGCGGCGGAACGGTCGAACGCAGCACTCAAGAACCCAAGCTGTATCGTTTTAAATTGCCCGCGATGCCTGTACCCAGCGAGAAAATGCCGCCGATCCGCATTCGCACCCGTTGCGCTGATGGCAAGACCGCAACCGTCACGCAGATCGCCTTCAACTCACAAGGCAAACTGCCGGTGAAGTTCGACGACATCCCTTATCGAACTCTGGGCGCCGACCGACCACGCGTTCCGGTCAACGTGCGTGTCGACCTGCAACACGAACTTTCCATCGCCGGCCACGTCGACTTGGAACGCCAGAAGTTCTTTCGCTATTATGCCGCACCGGGGACTTCCGACCCCAGCTTTGAACGATGGGCAAGCGAACGCAACTTCTCCCCGGGCCGGCAAATATTCAAGCTCGATCCTGCTTTGGTCGTTGGCTATGGTCCCGGCGAAAAGCTAAAGGAAGATCCCAACAACAAAGGAGCCGCTGACCTCACGTTTTTTGATCGCCACGATTCGTCGCCACCGAAGACGATTCCCGAGTTCGAAGCGACCGACTATGCAATGTGCTTGAACGACTACCCCGAATTCATGTCAGTGGAACATGTCGGACGGGGAACACCTTTGATCGAGCACTTTGGCGACGCAGCGAACTTAGCCGCCGCTCACATCGCAGATCAACAACGTGATGGCGGACGAACCGCGAAATGGTGGGAAGTTAAAAACGAGTCCACAATAAAAGCCGAGTGGGATTACCACTATCAAAAGGAACATGATTCTTGGGCTTTGCTCGCCGAATTTCATAATGCGGTCGCCGAGGCCGTGCACGCGAAAACTCCTTCGGTCAACGTCGGTGGCCCGACCTCCGCTTGGATGCAATTGCACGTCAACCAATTTGGCCTGTATCGCGACCAAACCCGGTTCATGGATCTCACTCGTGATCACCTGGACTTTTACTCACGCCACTTCTACGAGGACATGGGCTCGCTCGGTGCATGGGAACGTCGCGACAAAGGTTACTCGGGCTACTTGCTCGGTCGTCTCGAAGCCACGCTCGACATGTTGCAAGCACACATGGAAGAGACCGACAACGTCAAACCCATCCTGATCACCGAGTGTGGTTCACTTCAAGCTGGACGCGGTGCGGCCGACTATTGGTTGCGTCTGCGATCTTTCAGTGCATTCTTGCACAAACTGATGAGCCGTCCGCATCAAATCGATTTGTCGGTTCCGTTTGTCTTCACGAACATGCACTGGAACCCGACCAGCGGAAACGTCGCCTTTGTTCCAACCGAAGGTGCATCGGCGAGAGGTCCTTTGGCCGATTTCCAGCCCACCCCCGTCGCTGACTTCTTCGAGCTCTGGCGTGACTTCGATGGTCGAAGACTCCCCGTCGCAACCAACGATCTGGCTGAAGTCGGCCTGAACGCCACGGCTGTCTATCAAGGCAATCGTTTGCAGATCGCACTGACCAACATGACCAGTCATCAACTCAGCGTTCACCTATCGGACATCGCAGGCGACGCATTGCACGCATCGTCCATCCAGCAACGACGTTTGCGATACAACGACGGCGAAGTCATCTACGAAGATGCGATTTCATTGTCCGATTCAAACGCGATTGAAGTCGACGCGGAGGAAACAACCGTGCTGACGTTCACGTTTGACCAAACGATTCAGCCTAATAGGACACTGCTTCGCCAATTTGCTTACGCGGCCGGCACCGCCGTGCCCGCCGATCAAACGCAAACATTCCAAATCGATATCGACGACGCATCCGATATCGAATCGGCTGAATTGGTCGTCGGGGTCCACCGAATCAAAGGACTTGAGCAAGCCGTTTCTGGTACGTTCAACGGTCACCGTTTTGAGTCACACCCGGAGTGGACCCACCAGTTTGATCAGCTGTTGGCACCGCTGGAAATTCCGATCTCTAAAGACTGGCTGCAAAACAACAACCAAATCCAAATCGAACCCCAACCCGGACTGACGATCACCTCAGTCCACTTGATTTGCGACAGCATCAGTGAGGCCCTCGATAGCAAACACAGTCAATGAATTTGGTTGGTTTCATTTGCACCGTGCTTTGTCACAGCGGCACCGACGTTCCATACCATTGCGGAAAACCATGACAACCTGGATCGCTCTGTTTCGCGGCATCAACGTTGGTGGCAAGAACAAGTTGCCAATGGCTACCCTGCGATCAACTTTGGAATCCATTGGGTGTCAGTCGGTTCTTACTTACATTCAAAGTGGGAACGTCGTGTTCTCGTGCGAGCCTAGCTCGAAAGAAGCAATTGCCACACGAATTGCCGACGCGGTGGACGAGAACTTCGGGTTCCGGCCTCAAGTGATGCTTCTGACGAAAGATGAATTTCAATCCGCCGTCGCGAACAATCCGTTCGCTGATGCTGTTGCCGCTCCCAAAACGCTCCACTACTTTTTTCTCTCGACCCCACCGGTTCATCCAGATCTTGCGACAATCGCCAACCTCGCGACCGCTACCGAACGCTTCGATTTAATTGAAAACGTGTTCTATCTCCACGCTCCCGACGGGTTTGGAACGTCCAAATTGGCCAAAAGCGTTGAGCGCAAACTGGGCGTGGGCATAACTGCTCGAAACCACTCAACCGTTGAAAAACTCGCAGGCCTTCTGAATCCTGAATAGTCCATAATGTCCGCTGCTCGGGACACAACGACTTTTGGTTTCTTTCAGAGATTCAACATGCAACGGATATCAATCGCGATCCTGGCGGTTCTGACCGTCAACGCTTCACTCCTTTCAGCGGCGACGCCCGCCGAAAAAGTCGCGAAGCAAACCGACGAATGGTTCCGCGGTGCCGAAGGACAACACGCGATGCGTTGCATTCTGTCTTGGCAAACCGATCATGGCGACTGGCCAAAGAACACTGACACGACGTCCAAACTGTTCACCGCTGGCGATGACAAGCCGAACGGCACCTTCGACAATGGTGCGACCATTGGTGAACTGCAAGCCTTGGCGAGAGCGTTCAAAGCGTCGGGCCAAGACGAATACAAGTCAGCCTTCTTGAAAGGTTTTGATCATCTCTTGGCCGCCCAGTATCCCAATGGTGGATGGCCACAGTACTTTCCGCTCAGCAAAAAGTACCACCGCCACATCACCTTCAATGACGGCACGATGATCAATATCATGCAGTTCCTTGAAGAGGTGGCTGAAATCCCAACCTACGAGTTCTTGGACGAGCAACGTTTGGTTCGGACGCGAACCGCATTGACTCGCGGGATCGAGTGCATATTGGATTGCCAAGTGATTGTTGACGGTGAACGGACCGTTTGGTGTGCTCAGCATCATGCCGAAACGCTCGCCCCGGTCCTCGCCAGAAGCTACGAGCCCCCATCGCTCAGTGGTGCTGAGAGTGCAGGAATACTCCTTTACCTGATGGAATTGGACGAACCATCGCCACGGGTGATTCAGGCAGTGGAATCCGGCGTGAAGTGGTTCGACTCGGTTCAAGTGAACGGGTACCGCTATCAAAAGCGAAAGGAGCTTCCATCGCTGATTGCAGACAACAACGCTCCGTCAATCTGGGCTCGTTTTTACGACATCAAAACCAACCGTCCGATGTTCAGCGATCGCGATGGGACAATCGTTTACGACTTGGACCTGGTTGGTGAAGAAAGAAGAAGTGGCTACACGTGGTATGGAAACTGGGGATCAAAGGTCGCCAAAGCTCACGCAAAATGGATGAAGTAGCCCGACGCGATGCCCATCCGATCACGGTGGACTGTATCAAATGCCGGCATACATGATTCGGTCGCGCAGTGGGGCTATCATGAATCGCTCACTACGAAAGCCTCCACCTGCCGAACGAAGCCGAGTTGAAGATGAATCATTCTTTCCGCCTATCAGTCCTGTTTACGCTGACACTGACCGTTGCATGTTGCTGGACTTCGGACGTGCTCGCGCAGCGTGAACGTCCGACCATCAAGAATCGATTGGAAAACGATGATGCGAACGACGACGGGAAAGTCTCCAAAGACGAATTCAGTGGCCCCGAAAACCTGTTCAAACGTCTCGACCGCGACGGTGATGGGCAAATCGACATTGAGGAAGTTGTCGGAAACATGTCCGTAAGACGTCCCGAAGACGGTCGAAACCCATCTCCTCGTGCACCGCGAGGTGTCGAAGTCAAACGCGATGTCGTCTTCGGTAAAGGCGGCGACCGCGACCTCAAAATGCACATCGTTTTGCCCGAGTCAAAACCGAGCAAACCATTGCCGGCTTATGTTTGGATCCACGGTGGTGGATGGCAAGCGGGTTCCAAGGAAGGCGGCGTCAACCAAGTCGCAAGAGTGGTGGCAGAGGGCTTCGTGGGCGCAACAATCGAATATCGCCTGACCGGGGAGGCACCTTTTCCCGCACAAATCGAAGACTGCAAATGTGCCATTCGCTTTCTTCGTGAACACGCCGACCAATACGGTATCGATCCAGATCGCATCGCCGTTGGTGGCAGTTCGGCGGGCGGGCATTTGGTCGCGTTGCTGGGCACGTCAGGTGATGTGGAAGAACTTGAAGGCTCCGGCGGTTGGCCTGAACAATCCAGTCGCGTCCAAGCGGTGGTCGATCTTTATGGACCAACTGACTTTTCGAAGTTTGTCACCACGAACGGTTTTGAGTCCCACAACCGGGATGGTTCGCCCGAATCGAAATTGCTCGGCGGAGGTGAGGTTCTTGGGAATGACGAGGGAATTCGTCGCGTCAATCCGATCACCTACATCGATGACAAGGATCCGCCTTTTCTGATCATTCACGGAACGAGCGACCCAGTTGTTCCGGCGAACCAAAGCCAACTGATCCATGACGCTCTCGAATCAGCCGGTGTCGAAACAACTCTCAAACTGATTCGAGGCGCAAAGCATGGTGGCAAGGAGTTTTCCGATCCCGAAATTCGCGAATTGATTACGACGTTCTTGAAGAAACATCTGCAACCGTCTGAATGAAAGCGGCTTTGCCGCTCATTCGCCGGACCACTCATTGGGAACAACGAAGAAACGCTCGACGTGGTTCGTCGAAGCATCCTGGGAAACGAATCGACGAGCTGCGAAAATGGGGCGGTCGAATCGAATGGCTTGCTGCTCCACGGCGGCAAGAAACTCATCCGGCTCCATCCATGCGATTGTTTCGTCACCGCTCGAATCCACTGACAACCAGTGAGGCTTTGTCAGGATTCGAAATTCATCACCTGAATCCGTGACCTTTTGCAATTCGGATTGGTGCACCCACAGGCCTCGGTCGTGATTAGCCGACATCCAACGCGGCAGTTCTGGCACAACACCGATCCCGGGCGGGTAGAACAAGCAACCTTTGACAAACGCTTCACGCACCTCCACATCATTGCGAACCTTGCTGCTCAACAACAACTGATGTTCATGCATCCGTTGCGTCTTCCGCTCGAACGTGTCACGTGAGTTCGGACCCACAAAGTGACTTCCGCGACAAGGTTGCCCGGTGAGGTACAGGTAAAACTTCACCGCAACTTCCCAGTGAGTCAGCCGGCCTCGCTCATCAATGAACAGGAAGTCAATCTCGCCAAGCGTTTTTCCTTGTTCGCGAACGGGCAATCCATGAGCGAGGATCTGCAAACCGCGAATGTGCTTGAGCCAGTAGAAAATCAATCGTTCAAAGTATGGCCCGACCTTGGTCGACGTGCACTTCTCCATGAACGACCGAAGATGCGGCCGATCAATTCGGGCAACTGCAAGCGTTGGACATTCCGCTGCCGGCGAAATCAGGGAAGGACTGTTCACCACCCAAAGCAAGTCTTCGACGTACTTGTCCAACCTACTCGCCCGCAGCGTTGTGTGGCATGTGACAACTTTGCATCTTCATCAACGCACGTTTGAGACCGGGATAGATTCTGACGCCCACGATGGCAATGGCGAGTTCACCAAATGCAGCTTCTCCAAAATGCCGTTCAATACGAAGAGCCACCTCTTCGTCGATGGCTCCGGCTCCCAAGCAATTCAGCGTGTGGTCACGTACGTCCTTCAGCTCCGCCGGCAAGCGTTCCGGCGACTCGACCATCTGCTCAATGAGTTGCTCGGAGACCCCCGCTTCCTTCGCCATTTTGACGTTCAGTTCCAAACAGCCGCTGCAATCTTCCTGTTGCATCACGGTGATCGCGGCGGTGAAGTAGGCCTCCGCGGTCAGCTGATCGTAGTGCATCGTCATTGGCCGCGCCGCACGAAAACGCCGGAATGATTCAGGCGACCGTGCAAACAAATCCTTCATGTAATCAGCGTTGTACCCATACGCTGACTCGAACGCTTCGATCTCTGCAAGCATTTGGGTAGCGTCCTCGGTGGGTTTGCTTTCCTTTGGCATCCTCTGTTCCTCCAGCTGCTTTGGGTCATCAACAGCGACACATCGTCGCTATCTTCCCCTTGGTTGACGAATAAAACCATTGGTCTGGGTTACGCGCACTCCACTTTTGGGCTTCTCAAATTCGCCAAAAAGCACCATCCGCGAGCAGGTCATCAATGGCTGTTCAGTTCTATGGATGGGATCCAGCCCAATCGCCACCGAACCCTTTACTACGACCCTTTGTCACGCTAGCCTGTCCATTGGCTTTTCAACGAACGAGGCTGACTAGGGTCTTCCAAGACGCCCAACAACGTCTTCCACCTTGTTCTTAACCATTGAAATCCAACGTCCCCTTTCCCCACCTCGTCCTCCGCAGCCTGTCAGACGCCTCCAAATCACTCAGTTTCTCCGTCACGCTGAAACTGCTGACATTGCCGCTTACCCGACTGAAAGAGATCCCCAATGAAGATTGATGGTTTCAAGTTCCCATCGAAGCATCTGATAATGCTGAGTGGACTGTTTCTCTCGCTCTCTTGTTCCGTCGCAACCGGGCAGGAAATCAGCGACAAGTGGAAGTTTCAGCTGAACGATCCCGGCGAAGACTGGCAGCGATCCAATTTCGACGATTCAGCCTGGTCGGACGCGGCCGGTGGATTCGGGACGCATGGAACTCCCGCCGCCCGAATCGGTCATGTTTGGGACACAGACTCAATCTGGCTGCGGAAGTCGTTTGAACTCAAATCGGTACCTGCGAAACCAGCTCTCTTGGTGCATCACGACGAAGACGCCGAAGTCTATCTGAATGGAAAGCTGGTCGCCAAGCTGAGCGGATACAGCACTCAATACCACACGCTTCCGCTCAAACCCGCAGAAGCCTCGGCACTTCGCGTCGGTACAAACCTGATGGCGGTGCACTGCGTGCAAAAGACCGGCGGACAGTTCATCGATGTTCACGTGGTCGATTCACAGAACGTTCCAACACTTCCCAAGCCGGAACTCAGCACCAAGCCATTTCAATCAGAACTGATCACAAAGTGGGGAGCCGAAGTCACCGCGGAAAACGCATGGACCGAATACCCACGACCTCAGCTGCAACGATCCAATTGGACCAACCTGAACGGCACTTGGGCCTACGCGATCACTTCCAAGAAATCAGAGATGCCGGCCGAATGGGCAGGCGAAATTTTGGTTCCCTTTCCGCTTGAATCGAAACTTGGCGGCGTCCAACGCTTGCTCGATTCCGAGGAGTCGCTGTGGTATCGACGCAGCTTTGAGGGGACTCCGACCGAGGGCAAACGAACCCTTCTGAACTTCGAAGCGGTCGACTACCAGTGTGAAGCCTTCGTCAATGGAAAGCCCGTTGGATCGCACACGGGAGGCAACACGCCATTCACTTTTGATATCACCGATGCGGTGAAGGACGGCCGGAACGAACTGATCGTCCGTGTCGAGGATGCGACAGAAGAGTGGCAGTTGCGTGGAAAACAAACTCTGAACGCTCGCGGAATCTGGTACACGCAAGTCTCGGGGATATGGCAGACCGTTTGGATGGAAGAGGTCGCTTCGCAACACATCAACGATCTGAAAATCAAGACAGACGCACAGGCTGGTTCCATAACGATTGCCGTCGATCGAGAAGGCAATGCACCGGTCAAGATCGAAGTGAGAGATAACGGCGAGGTCGTTGCGTCGGCAACAGGCAACACCGAATCAGTGACGTTGTCGATTCCAGACGCAAAGCTTTGGTCCCCCGACTCACCGCACCTGTACACGATCGATGCGACAATGCTCGACGGCCAAGGTGCTACGCTTGACCAAGTCACATCCTACACTGGAATTCGCGATGTCGGCAAAGTCAAAGATGCCGATGGGAACTGGCGTTTCACCTTGAACGGCGAAGTCATCTTCCACTGGGGACCGCTCGACCAAGGATGGTGGCCTGACGGGTTGCTCACTCCACCATCGGACGAAGCGATGTTGTTCGACATCGAATGGTTGAAGTCAGCCGGCTTCAACATAATTCGCAAACACATCAAGGTCGAACCTCGCCGTTACTACTACCACTGCGATCGGTTGGGCATGATGGTCTGGCAAGACCAAGTCAGCGGTGGTTCCGGTGAAGGTGCTTGGCCGAAATGGACGCGTCTTGCCCCCAATCCTTCCGAAGCGACCTGGCCGAACGAGCCTCACGCGCAATTCATGCGTGAACTGGAATGGATGATCGATTCGTTGGAGAATCATCCGTCGATCGTATGCTGGGTCCCATTTAACGAAGCGTGGGGCCAGCATCTGACAATGGAAGTCGGCAAATGGATGGTCGAACGTGATCCTTCACGTCTGATCAACATCGCCAGCGGTGGTAACTTTTGGCCGGTTGGTGACATCGTTGACGAGCACCGATATCCACACCCTGGATTCCCATTCGACCTGAATACGAATGGCCGTTTTGACAATTTCATCAAGGTGATTGGTGAATTCGGCGGTCATGGCTACCCCGTTCAAGGACACCTGTGGGACGCCAATCGTCGCAACTGGGGCTACGGCGGGTTGCCTCAAACCAAAGCCGAATACAAAGAACGTTACACAACGTCGATCGACAAGCTGAAAGAGCTTCAGCAACAAGGAATTGCTGCAGGCATCTATACGCAAACAACGGATGTCGAAGGTGAAATCAACGGACTGATGACATACGATCGAAAGGTGATCAAGATCCCAGCAGAAGAATTGGCTGAGCTTCACGAACCATTGCTTGATCCCGCCGAATGATTGACTCCCGTGTCGTGAAGCACGTCGTGTAAAACGCTCGCCGCGTTGCAAATCCTCTCAACGCTCGGATCCCATGATCCGAGCGTTCTCGTTTTGCATCAGAGCTTCTTCACCTTCATGACGAAATGTTGCGTCTTGGCGACGACACAGCGACAATCGCACGCCGAACACCGTTTCAAATGGGCAACGCCGCTATGAGCGACCTCGTTCTGCCGATGCTCTCACCCCTTCCCACCCGCCCCACCAAGGAATCTTCCCCATGATTCGTCCCCGCCTTCCGTTCCATCAATTCGAGGCGTCCCTATTGTGGTTGCCCTGTAGTTTGTTGGTTTTCATGGTTTTCGCTACCAGCCTATCCTCGGTCGCCTCAGCGGCGAACCAACAACGCCCGAATGTGGTGCTCGTGTTTATCGACGACATGGGATGGGAAGACTTTTCGTGTTTCGGCAACCATGACGCTCAAACACCTCGCATCGACCAAATGGCTCGCGAGGGCGTGAGGTTCGAACAGTTTTATGTGAACTCACCAATCTGTTCGCCATCGAGAACCGCGATTTCCACCGGGCAATACCCGCAGCGTTGGCGCATTGGTTCATTCCTAAACAATCGCGATCACAACAACGAACGAGGCATCGCTCAATGGCTCGATCCAGCCGCACCGATGCTGGCAAGATCACTCCAACAATCGGGCTATGCGACCGGGCACTTCGGCAAATGGCACATGGGCGGCCAGCGAAATGTCGACGACGCACCCTACATCACCGAGTATGGCTTTGACGAGTCGCTGACGAATTTCGAGGGGATGGGGCCGAAGCTCTTGCCACTCACGATGAAGCCTGGTGACGACGAGCCCGGCCGGATTTGGGCGGACGCCGAACGACTGGGTGAGGGATATCGCTGGATGCTGCGATCCAAAATCACTGGCGGCTTCGTCGACGCTGCCATCCCGTTCATCGATCGAGCCCAGAAAAACAATCAACCCTTCTACGTCAACCTTTGGCCCGATGATGTGCACTCACCGTTCTGGCCACCGGTCGATGAGTGGGCCGATGGGAAACGCGGTTTGTACCTCTCGGTCCTCGAAGAGATGGATCGCCAATTGGGAAAGCTATTTGACCGGATTCGAAACGACGAAGCCTTACGAAACAACACGCTCGTCCTAATTTGCTCGGACAACGGTCCCGAACAAGGTGCGGGGTCGGCAGGTCCTTTCCGAGGTCACAAGACGCACCTGTACGAAGGAGGCATTCGCTCATCAATGGTTGCCTGGGGGCCCGGCATCGTGACTCGCACCAATGCCGTCGACACGACGTCCGTCTTCTCAGCAATCGATTTGGTTCCAACCCTTTTGGATATCACTGGGACCAAACATCCGCACGACGCAACGTTTGATGGCGAGTCGCTTGCATCGGCCTTCACCGGCGACGGTCAATCGCGAAACGCACCGATCTTCTTTCGACGCCCACCAGACCGCGACTCGTATTACGGAGTGGACGACCTTCCCGATTTGGCGATGCGGAAAGGCAAATGGAAGCTGCTGTGCGAATACGACGGATCCTCCGCGGAACTGTACGACCTCGACACCGACCGAGGCGAAACCACCGACGTCTCGGCTGAACACCCCGACACAGTGGCCGAGATGACAAAGAATCTTGTTGCCTGGCACCGCTCGATGCCCAACGACAACGGCGCCACCTATCGCGTGAAGACAAAAAAGAAAGGCCGCTCCCGTTAAGAAGAGCGACCTCTCGTCTATCTCAGATCCAACTCACCTGAACTGATCTTACGATGAGTTCAGGCGTCCTGGCTTAGCGATAATTGTCTTCGTAGTTCTCTGTTTGTTGCTGAGCCTGCTCCTCGTAGTCCTGCAACTCTTGTTCAGTCATAGGACCGTCTTCTGATTCGATCACGGTATTCCCACCAGGCCCACAACCGGTGAAAACGACTGGCGTCAATGCCATGAGGGCGACCAAGCAAAATCGATTGGTCCAAGAGAAAGTTTGAGTCATCTAGTTCGCTCGTATGAAAGATGGTGCAAGTAATAATGAGGACGGTCGCTTCTCGCGATTCGTTGCTACGACGGGAAGTTTCAATCGCGACGAAGCAACCCTCCAATCCAAGTCAGCGACGTGATCAGAAGGCTCCTTCGATCGTCTCTTTACCGTTCCGTGTACCCAGTGCACCCCAAACACCGTAAGGCGATTCCGCCCCAGGGTTGTTCGCACTCCAAATCACTTCTGCGTGGATATTCCCCGCATCAATGCTATCTGTGATGAACTTCACCGCTCCGTCACCGAGCACGACATGAACACCACCCTGGTGTTGGCTGCTAGGTGGCGCGACGCACCAAGCCGAGTCAGAGCGGTTTGGCATCACCATCTCGCGGTTTGGTGGAAGAATCGTGTTGAACGCAGAATAGATCGTCGCGGCATCTGCCCAACGGAAGCCACGTCCATAACCCGAATTCAGGTTACGAACGATTGAGTCAGTAGCGTCCACCCAAAATTGTGGCCGGGCGGGATCCTTCGCATTGGTCGTGTCTGCCCAACCTGGATCTTCCCCCAATGGCCGAAACCCAGGACCGACTGCTGCGTCAGTGTTGATCGCACGTGGGTTCACGTGCGTCGCCATCTCGCCCAACATGACCGTGTTGCTCAGCCCGTCCGTGACGTCACGGAAACGCATGAGCGGTCGAGTTCGAGCCTGCCCCAATCCCTTGATGCCGTTCACCGTATTGCGGAAGATGAAGAACCCCCGCAACGACTGGTTGACTTGGTTTGCACGTCCACTGTCTTCGTAATGAAACCCGTTTGATGCGTTGAGAGGGCCAACGTCGCCGTAATGCAATCCATCACCGTAACTACAAACGTAGTTGCTTCTTCCCATCGCTGGCGAACCGACCCCTGGATCACTTGGGCAACGGAAGGTACCGATGTCGGTCATCCACGGCGTGTAGTTGCGATCCCACGCCCGCGGGCCCATGGCTGGATAATTGATCGTACCGTCGCCATCCGAATCCATCGGATTGCTGATCTGCTCCCATAACGCTTGTTGCTCAACGTAGGGCAAAATAGGAATGAGCCAACTGATGCGTCGACCGTTCCCCGCGTTGCCATTTTGAGTCGGCTGGCTACCAGCAGTGTTGTCGGTCCCGCCACCATTCGGCGGTAAACCGTTGAATGCACTGTGATAGTTGTGGATCGACAGCCCAAGTTGCTTCATGTTGTTGCCGCAACTCATCCGCCGTGCAGCTTCTCGAGCCGCTTGAACGGCGGGTAACAGTAGCCCCACCAAAACTCCGATGATGGCAATCACCACCAACAATTCGACCAGCGTGAACGCTTGTCGATCGCTCCTCAATTCTGACTTGATCATTGATCAATCCTTCAGGTTGTAGAAAAAAATAACGACATCGAGCTCGAAGAGCAGCAAGCTCACAAAACAGCTTCGCAAGCTCATTCCGAGCACCTCTGTCGTTAAATTTCGGCGATACCGCCCCCGGTGTCAAGCGACAACGGGTCTCAGCTCCCCCTTAAAAACAAAGTCCATAGCATTCACCGGAAAAACACATGCGTTTTCTCCGTTCGGCTCGCTTTCACCGATCATCAGTATCCATCCAACTTCTCATGTTTCAGCCAACGCCCTTTGATGCACCCTAGAGAGGATTCCTCCAACACGTTCTCGCTGGACGCACACTGACAACTCCCCCGCAACAATTGAGCGCATGAAAGAACCGCATGCTGCTCGAAGCAACATGCGGTTTAGGTTTGGTAGCTGACCGAAAGAACGAGAACGCTGAGTCGATTAGAACTCGGTGCTGATCACTTCTTTCATGCCTTTGGTGCCCAACGCACCCCACAGCCCGTACGGGCTTTCACGCCCGGCACCACCGTTCGCACCACGTCCGTCACCATTGTCACGACCATAGGCGACGTGGTCTTGGTTTCCGGAATCAATCGACGACGTGACAAACTTCACTGCACCGTCACCCATCAGGATATGAACACCGCCCTGGTGACGACTCGCCGCCGAATAGATCCCGAAGTTTCCTTCGCCACGACAAACGTTGTAGCTATTAGGTGGCCCAATCGTCATGAACGAAGTGTATGTCGGGCGACCGTCAGCCCAACGTCGGCCCCGCTGGTGGTTGGCGTTGCCGTCCCAGTTCGCGCTATCGGACCAAAACTGCGGACGTGCTGGATCGATGACGCCAGATGTTGCCCAATAGCTTGGTGGTTGGTTGGCAACGTTTCCATCGCGGTGGATCGAGCTAAAGATCTCACGGTTGCCGTTTCCGACAACGATCTCGCCACACAAAATGGTGTTTGACAAACCGTCCAGGATGTCACGGAATCCAGTGAAGTTACGACCGTGAAACGCTCCACGTGCCCAACGATTTCCAGCGGTGGATCCCCAGGTACCGTCACCGCTAGGCTGACCGTTCCCGTCTTGGATGCCATTGTGATGCTGCTCGAAGAACGCGTCGCCGGTGCAAGCGGCATAATTCGAAAATGCAACCTGCGTTCCTGCTGGAACAACTGGGTCGCTCGGGCATCGATACATCGGTACCTGAGTCAACCATGGTTGATAATCCTCATTCCAAGGCGTGCCACCCATTGCCGCGTAGGTATTCGGAGGTGTCAACACATTGCCATTCCGATCAAAATTGAACGGGTTGGAAATGGTTTCCCACATGGCCTGCTGCTCAACGAATGGCAAGATACCGACCAAGAACGAGAGGTAGCCGCGGTTGTGGGTGTAGTTGTTACCCCCATCAATGTGCGTCCCACCCTTGTGCTTCGGAAGCTTGTTATAAGCGGCGTGATAGTTGTGCAGTCCAAGGCCCATCTGCTTAAAGTTGTTACTACAACTCATACGTCGCGCGGCCTCGCGGGCGGCTTGAACAGCCGGCAATAGGAGCCCAACAAGGACTCCAATGATCGCGATAACGACCAGGAGTTCGACAAGGGTGAAACCCTGTCGGGTTTGATTGCTTTTCATAAATTTAGAATCCTAGAAAAGAAAGAAAATCCAAAGGACGTTCTTGAACGGAATCGTTCAAACGCCAACAAAACACAATAAGTAAGGCAACAGAGCGTCACCTTCACAAAAGAAAGAACGGCCGAGCCGACAAATACTCTGCCCTATCAAAGCGGCCATTCCAAAAGAATTCTTTCGCCCCAGGCCCCGACGAAAGATCGAATCCGAAAACAGAACTAATTGCCGTACTGTTCCTGAAACTCTTTTTCCATCTGCGCGTCATAGTCCGCCTGCGCTTGCTTCTCATCTTCCGTCATCGCAGGAACCTCAGATGGGTCATACTCGGCCTCCCCACCCGATCCACAACCGATCATCGCGATGCATCCAAGAGACAAAAACAGACAGAACGCAAAGCTTCGGTACATATTGTTAGACCTAATAGAGGGGACAACCGACCGCCCAAAAAGAATGAGACATCACAATCCCACAAAAGAGAAACGGGATTGGATGCGGTCGTTAATCGAATGGTAAGGTAACCTCACCAACGCTACCTAGCATAGCGAGTGGCGTTGATCACGCCAGAGCTTTCTAAGATTTGATACCGTTTGTTAACCGCCAATCCTTCAATGGTATCTTTCACCCCTGACGGCCAGCTGATATTAAGAGTCACGGTCCCGTCTGTTTCACCTAATCCGACATGCATCACCGCCTGTCCGGTGCCCATGTACCCCCCGCCCGAAACAACGAACGATGTCAGTTCTTTAGCGGTGGCTTCCGTATTATAAGTCAACGTCACGACGGCACCGACAGCGGCTTTTTCGCTGTATTTTCCGACAACCTCGAGTTGCACAGAGTCTTTCGAAGGGGTTTCATTCCTTAATAGTGCAACCGGCTGATCAAGGTGATTTGCAAGCAGGTCAAGCCTTCCGTCGTTGTTGAAGTCCAATGAGGTGAGCGTACGACCAATTTGTTCACATGCGAAATATGAACCGCTCGCTTGGGGAGACTCTGATACAAACCCACGCTCTCCTCCTCGGAACAATTGCGGAAGCATTTTGAATGGGACACTTTGAGAAATATTGTTAAACAGGTGTCCATTCAATACGGCAAGGTCCAACCACCCGTCGTTGTCGAAGTCGACGGCTCGGGTTCCAAAGCCAGTCGTTGATCTCGAAGGGGTATCCAAACCAAACGACAATGCCTCATCCGCAAAGAAGCCACCAGCGGTTTGGACAAATAGATTGACGGACTCTTTATGAAAGTTCGTGACATGAAGGTCCAAACGACCGTCTCGGTTGAAGTCGCCCGCAGCGATGCCCATGCATGCCTCGCCAATTCCGCTTCGCCCCACTGCACAACCGGCTAAACCAGCATTCTCAATCATTGTCGTGATGGTTGGGGACTTTAGCTCGGTATCCCCCCCCGCTATTTCACCACCCGTGGGGCCAGCGGAACATTTTGAGATCCAGAAATGGTTAAGGTCTCCGTCATTGGAAACGAAGAAGTCGTTGCCACAACGATCGTCGAAATTCCCAATGATGACACCGAAACCGAGCTTCGGTCGCTCGGACATTGCGTCGCAAACGGTTTGCCACGGACTCAACGTCCCATCGGGCTGCATCTCATAAACATAGTCCTGAGCGACGCGATAGCTTTGTGGTTGGCAATTTTCGAACGGGGGGGAGCACATCACTTCGAAAGCCAACGGATCGTCGATGTAGTTGATTTCGACCAACTCGGGCAGAGCATCCCCGTTCAGATCTGCGAGGCCCAAACTCGATGTCCAACGTTCTTCGTTTCCGTTGATCAACTTGGGATCGGTTTGGAAGGTACCATCGCCTTGATTGATATAAACGCTGTTTCGACCGATGTTCGCAACGAGAATGTCCGGGAATCCATCTTGGTTCACATCACCAACGCAAATCCCTTGACCAAACCCGCGATCATCAGCACGACAGACCTCAGTCACTTCCTCGAAGTTGCCGCTTGGTAATTGGCGATAAAGCTGATTTGCCAGCGAGTTCAGCTTGTTCGGGTCGCCTCCTGCTCGGGCGAAATAGGTATCACAGCGGCCATCCAGGTCGTAATCCAAGGCCGCGAGACCAACGCCATTGGCTTGATGAAGATAGAATTCTTTGCCATCTGCCGGGTAGCCCGTAGAGAACTCGGTGTTGATGCCCAGCTCCGAAGCGACATTTTGAAACACGAGAGGAGAACGTGAGGATTCGTCGGCTGTACCGTCCATCGCAATGGATTCGCTCAACGGTGGCATTTCAAACGGACTGGGTGCGAACCCCATCGATCGCTGCAGTCGGGCCTGCTGGGCCTGCAATTCGGTTGCTTGAGATTCCCAAGCCATCAAAGATGCGCGACGTTGATCGAGTTCCGGCACAACAGCCGCTACCTGATCGGTGAGTTGAGCCACTCTCATCATCCAAGCCGCCGATTCCCAGGGCCGAAACCAGCTTTGCATGCGTTCAGCGATCCATGCCGCTTGCTCTGCGTCAGCATCTCGCGCTAGGCGAAAGACTTTGTCGAGATCACCGATCCACTGACGAAGACGCGGGAGCTCTTTGCTCCAACGTGAGCTTTTCGGCAGATGTTTCTCGGTCGTCGAAACAATCAATCGAAGCGCCGCCCGGTTGGTCGGATCACGCCGAAGCGTCTCCGTCCAAGCGTTGACCGCTTCTTCGTGCAATCCCCCGTGGTCCAACCAAAATCCAATCGCGATCCAAAACTCCGGTTCGTCTCTTAGAGTCATGGGCCGATTCACGCCTGCGATACCGCTATCGTTCGCAGCAACCGGTCCCACTTTCTTCGCGTCCTCCGGTAGTTCCGCAATCCACTCTTGCAATTCGCTCCATCTCGCGTTCTCCGCCAAAACACGACCGGTAAGCGCCACAACGGTCGAGTGATCAGGGTGTTGACGACGAACTTTCATCAGCATGGACAGAACTTCGTCCACTTCAGCACGCGGTGAGAAATAGACACGGCGGGCTTCCCCCAAACCAAACAAGGTATCCGGGGCCATTCCTGGCATCTCACCGTAGTTCACCAACCCAAAGGGGCCGCTTAGATCGATGAGACTGAGCAATTCGTATTGTTGAATGACTCGCAAGCGAATCAGATGTCGGACGTGGTGACTGGCCTCAATGCGTCGCCCTTGCGCACTCAACATTTGAGCCATCAGTCGACGCGCCGTGATATCGTCGGGGTTCTGTTCGATCGCATTCTTCAGAAGAGATTCAGCTTCGGCAAATTTGGCCGTCCGGAGCAACTCGTCGAACTCCTTGGCGATATCGACCAAACGAGATTCCTCGAAAGGCTCGGATTCTGGTTGGGGGCGAGGTTTATCGGTCGGGTCAGCAAGCGGGGCCTGTTTGTTCGGCGAGCCTTGTTCCGTCCCCGATCCGCCACAGCCGCTTGCAGAGGAAAACGCGAATCCCAAGACAACGATCAGCAACTGATGCGTGAACGTGCCATCGAATCGAATCGAAGATAACTTCATCAATCTGTGTCGTGCAAAAGGAAGGTCGAAGAGGAGTCTCGGCGGCGGCCAATCCGCTATCTTAGAAGTAACGCTGCTCGAACGCAGTGCTGATTGCAAAACGCGTCCCCGAAAAGGCCTCGCGGAGGCGTGCCAGTGTCTTGAAAAAACGCGAAATTCGGGTTCGTCGATTGTTTGTCTGACGTTCCGCTTCCGCATGTCCTAATCAACTCGGTATCTCTGAGTCCCAAGTGAGTCGAACCTATCTTGTCCTCAGCGTCTTTGGCAACTGCCTCGCGTGTTGCCTTCTTTTGGGATGCAATGGGTCGGGCGATGAATCTGTCTCCGCTCCTTCGGAAACTCGCCCCAATCCGGCAAAGATCTCAGCCGACAACGTTGCGGCAACCGGTATCCACTACCGCGAAGCGGTGAAATTGGTTCGCGTCGGCGATTTTGCAAATGCACAACGTTCCCTTCGCGAACACTTGCTCACAGATCCCACCGATGTCAAAGCGATGGAATTGGCGGGCGATATTGCCTCACGCCTTGGCGACACCCCGCAGGCGATTCAGTGGTATCGCGATGCGGTCGAGCAAACGCCGCAACCCAGCTACGCTCTGTTGGATAAGTTGGCAAAAACTCTGATGGCGACCGCGAATGCCTACGAATCGGTCGATGTGCTGAAGCAGACCATCTCCATCCACCCCGATTTGGAACGTCCAAAATACGACTTGGCGGGACTCGTCACGGTACTCGGCCTCAACCATGACGCGGTCGAGCCATTGCAGTGGTTGATTCAAAACAATCTTGGCGATGAAGAAAGTTTGGTCGTGCTGGCCAACCCTGATCGCGTTCAACCTGATCCCGAATTTTGCCGCAAGCTATTGGATCGTGCTCCCGAAGACCTCCGTCCTCACTACGCCCTTGCCAAACTGGACGCCGAAAAGCAGGACTGGTCAGCCGTCTCGAAACGCCTGCCCGCCGTACTGAACAGGCATCCTGATTTTCTGCCGGCGTGGGCATTGCAAGGCCGGGCATTGGTTGAATTGGCGGTAGCGAATCCAAGCGACGCCAATCGTCGGAGCGATCTCGTTGAATGGGCGAAGAACAAACCAACCGCATTGGAAGATCTGCCGGAATACTGGACCGCCGCTGGCATTTGGTCGAACCACACCAGCGATCATTCCGCCGCGGTACGCGCGTTCGTTGAAGCGTCGCGATTGCATCAATCGAATCATGGACCGACGCTCTCGTATTTGCAGGCGAGCTTGCGGCAACTCGGTCGCGAAGAAGAAACCAGCCGGGTTGCAAAACGGTTTGCCCAAGTCGCTGGTTTGAATGACGCGGTGAAGACATTTCTCGAACGCAATTCAAAATCGCAACTCGCTGCTCTTAGGATCGCCTATCAACTGGTCGACCTGGGCAGAATGTGGGAAGCGGAAGCTTGGACCAGCCTCGCGAAAACGCTGCCGGAAGATCCAGTCGCCACCATCGAACAGGCTCACCTCGCGATACGTGCTCGATTGCGTCCGGATTCGCCTTGGCAAACGAAATCCAGTCTTGTGGCGAGTTCGATCAATATTAGCGACCTACCGATGGCTTCCTGGGACGCTGCCGTTCAGAACGCTCGCACCATCGCGAACCGAATCGACGAATCTCCGGTGCGGTTTATCGAACAGGCACAACAAAGAGGATTGCTGCACACCGTTTCTTTGGCACCCGAAGCCGAAAGTGAAGGGCACTGGATCTATCAAAGTACTGGCGGTGGGGCCGCGGTACTCGACTTTGATTTGAACGGATGGCCTGACACAGCGATCGCCAACCTAGACGGCACACCGATGCAGAACAACTCGAGCCCCAATCGCTTGTTCCGAAACATCGATGGTCAATTCTCTGATGTGACGTCAACCAGCGGCTACGCCGACACTGGGTTTGCACAAGGGATCACGTCAGGTGACTTCGACAACGACGGCTTTCCCGATTTGTTCGATGCGAACATCGGCCGCAATCGTCTGTACCGCAACAATGGTGATGGTACCTTCAGTGACGTTACCGACGAAATGAAATTGGTCGGAAATGAATGGACCACATCCGCGGTCTTCGCTGACGTGGACGGCGATGGGAACGCGGACTTGTTCGAAGTCAACTATTGCGGCGGCAACGCTCCTTACGAAACACCTTGCCGCAGCGACGCGACTGGCAAACTGGCCAGCTGCCCACCCCTGAAATTCGAAGCGAGTTCCGACCGGATCTGGACTAACAATGGAACTGGCCGATTCAAAAACGTCAGCCGAGATTGGATGCAGCCAACGAACATCGGCAGAGGATTGGGCATCATCGCCGGACAGCTCGATGAAGCACCTGGTCTCGACTTGTTCGTGGCCAACGACATGTCCGTCAATCATCTTTGGTCATCATCTCGTTCCGCAAGTGAAGACTCCACCAACGACGTTCCAACACGACTGACGGATCTTGGTACCGTTCGAGGCCTGGCGATGAGTGGGCAGTCCAATTCGCAAGCGTCCATGGGGATGGCCGCCGGTGATCCCGATGGCGATGGCGACCTGGATTTTTTCCTGACCCACTTCGCCGAAGAACACAACACTTACTACGAGCAAGTTGCACCGGGCCTCTGGGAAGACCGAACACACGCGGTTGGACTGTATGAGCCATCCTTGGACCAGCTCGGTTTTGGAACGACGTGGACGGACTTCAACTTGGACGGAGCGATGGAACTTTTGGTCACCAACGGCCACGTGAGCGACACCGGCCGCGAGGACATCGGCTACGAGATGCCGCCGCAAATGTTCACACGATTGGAATCTGGCCGCTGGCAAGAACTTCCGAACAGTTCGCTTGGCGACTACTTCGAGCGCGAGCATCTTGGCAGAGCATTGGTGACCCTCGATGCGAATCTGGATGGACGAACCGATGTGCTGATCACACATCTCTACGAACCCGTCGCGTTGCTCATCAACAAATCGGAAACCACTTCGAAATCGATCGGCCTGCGATTCCAAGCAACCTCGGGTCACCGCGACGCCATCGGATCAACGGTCGAAGTTCTGTCCAGCGGCGACAAACGCACGCTGCAACTCACCGCCGGCGATGGCTACATGGGCAGCAACGAACGCCGGCTTTCATTCGCGTTGTCCAATGCATCCAACAAAGCCGACATCGTCGTGAAATGGCCTTCCGGCCTCCGCCAGTCTTTCAATGAGCTCGAAGCCGGCCGCGACTACCTTTTGACGGAGGGAATTGCTCTGCCGATTCCGATGAACAAGCATGTTCAATGACTTCAGATACTACCGCCAATCGATAAATGCAATCTTTCTAATTGCGTTGTGTGTGCAAGTTGCCGGTTGCACTTCCGAGCCATCCGACTTTGAAAAACTTCGAAAACAACAGCAACTCAAAGAAGCGGCTCGACAAACGACCGAACTGGGATTGGATGAGCAAATTGCGTTGGCGAAGAAAGAACTCGAACTCGGCTCGGTCGTGCGAGCCAACGAAATCATCGGCCCACTTTTGATCAGTGATCCAGACAATCAAGACGTCCTGCGTTTGAAGGCTGAGATCCAGCACCGCCTCGGCGACCATGAAGCCGCGGCCGCGTTGCTCGCGTCGATCCCCTTTGAAAGTGAAGACCGCGCGACCTCCGCATGCTTGGTAGCGGCCGACTGGTACGTCGAAGCCGATGCGTACGAAACGGCCATCGAATTCTTGCAGAGTCGTTTGCAGACGCGTCCCGATGACACTCGAGTCCGCCATCGATTGGTCGAGATTCTGAATCAATCAGGCCATCGTGTTGCCGCCAGTCGTGTACTGCGTCCGATGATTCGCGACGGCAAAGCCAGCGAACGGGAACTGTTCTCGATGATCACGCTTGGCAATGCATTTGTCGACGAATCACTGCCCGCTCCAGACTTTTCAAACACCACACTCGCAATGTTGTCGCTCGCGAGACGACAGCGAGACCAAGGTGAACTGACAGAAGCCAGCGAGTCACTTCAGAAGCTTCGGCAGAAATACCCAAGCTCGACGGCGGTCGCCGCATTCCAAGGACGTGTGTTGGCCGACCTGGGGGACTTCGCCGCCTTGACGCAGTGGAGGCAGACACTGCCCCCAGACATCACGTCAGAACCCGAATACTGGTACGCACTTGGGCAACTGGCTCAGAGTCGAGACGAACATCCGGTTGCGATCCGTTGCTTTGGCGAGGCTCTTCAAATCGATCCAACCGATCGCAACTCGATGGTATCCTTGGCTCGATCGTTCCGTCAGATCGGTGAAAACGAAGCGGCCGATGAAACGATGCAACATTTCGAGATGCTGGAACGAACTTCAGAACTGGCAAAAGTCTTTGGTTTGGCCTCCGGAACGCCCGCCCAATACCGCGAGATGGCGAGTTTGCTGGACGATTTGGGGCGTCCATGGGAATCGATGGCGTGGCAGCAAATCGCAGTTGCCAAAACAGGCAACCAACCGAGCGACAAGGCTGCTTTGGACGAAAAGCGAAACCAATTGGACCGACATACATCAGCCATCACATCATCAGCTAATTCGACGCTTCCATGGTCAAAGCCGAACCTTTCGAGCTGGCCCATGCCAGACTTCCGCGACTTGGAAACACCTACCACCGATCCATCCACATCGAGCGAATCAAACAAGCTCTCGTCCGATCCCGCTCCCATCCATTTTCGCGATATAGCGACCGAGCTGAATCTTCGTTTTCAATACGACAACGGTGACGATCAAGCTGACAACGAGTTTTACTTGCATCAACAAACAGGTGGCGGGATCGGAGTCATCGATTACGACCGCGATGGTTGGCCGGATCTTTACTGTGCTCAAGCCGGCAAAGATGCACTTGTCGGGCGGTCGGCCAAATCGAATCAACTCTTCCGAAATCTGTCCTCCAACTTGGTAGCTGATGTCACGACAGATTCGCACTCCGCTGACAAAGGTTACGGGCAAGGGATCACGGTTGCGGACACCAACCAAGATGGTTTCCCTGATTTGCTGATAGCAAACATCGGTCAGAACGTCATCCTTCTCAACAACGGTGACGGAACGTTCTCGCGTGGTGAACTCCCCAGCATTGGCAACGATCAGTGGACAACATCAATCGCCTGTGGCGACTTAGACGGCGATCAAATCCCTGAGTTGATCGAGGTGAACTACATCGATGACCCGTCCGCTTTTGAGATTCCCTGCGTGCCGGATAACGATGCCTGCGGGCCCAGTCGATTCAAACCGGCGTCGGATCGGTGGTTGTCGATCGATCCCACCGGCAATCTTCAACCGATGCATCCGTCAACGAAAGCGGATTCTCTGACCGAGACGTCCGCCTCCGATGCCGGGCACGGTTTTGCTGTGATCATCGGCAATCTGAACAACCAAATCGGAAACGATGTCTACATCGCCAACGATGGTGACGCGAATTTCTTTTGGCAGAATCGACAAACAAACTCAACAAATGAATCGCGATTGACAACCGCCGACCTGAGTCAAACGACTTCTTCCACGTGGGATGCGAAAGAGACCGCTTACCTTTCGGGCATCGCGACCAGTCAGCAGGGCGGTCGACATGGATCAATGGGACTCACACTAGCCGACTTTGATCGAAACGGTCTCCCCGACCTTCACGTCACCAACTACTGGGACCAAGAAGCTGACCTGTATCTTCAAGATGCCGGTGCGATTTTTCGACACTCCAGTCGTTCCTGGAAAATTCGCGATTCCAGCAAATCGACGGTGGGCTGGGGAACGCAATCCGCTGATTTTGATCGTGATGGACGTGTTGACTTGATGGTTCTCAATGGACACATCGTCAATCACACGCAACGAGGCGTCCCGTTTCGAATGCTGCCTCAGCTTTATCAGGGACATGACGATCACTTCGAGCTTGTATCCCGCTCATCGGATCCCAGTTTGTCGCAACCTGATCGATTTTGGTCGCAACCGACTCTCGGCCGCGCTCTCGCCGTGTTGGACTGGGACCAAGATGGAATGCCCGATGTTGTGGGCAATCATTTGGATCAACCAATGACGCTTTTGAAAAACGAATCCAAGCAGCAATCTTGGCTGCAACTCGAACTGGTCGGAACGAGCAGCGAGCGTGAGGCAATTGGAGCCACGATCCAAGTTCAATCTGGTGCGAACCGCTGGACCAACTGGGTGATCAACGGTGGCTTTTTGACCAGCAACGAAGCGGCACTCGATTTCGGACTTGGAAATTCAGTTCATCCTTGTGAGATCAAAATCCAGTGGCCCTCGGGCAAGGAACAGATCATCGAAAACGTTCCACTCAACGATCGCTATCTGATAGTCGAACAGGAATCAGCGGTGCCATGGTCCCGGGAGAATCACTCCCGCAAATGAATCGGCCGATGGTTTCTTCGTTCGAGAAAAGCACGGGCACGCAGAAAGTCAAATCGGCCTTCTTCGTTGACCAGAACAGAAGGCTTGGGTTCCATTTGCAAAGTCCTGTCGATCAATTCAATGGCATCATTGAAAGCGTCCATGCGTTCGCCAACCGGTGCCATCGCATCCATCGGTTTTGAAATGCGATTGGGAAGAGTACGAAGCGACTTCTCCGCGACGATGCGAATGGCGTCGTACGGATCGTTCAGCCCGAGCAACAAATATGGCTCCATCCATTCGGTTCCCGAAGCTTCCTGAGCAGGTTTCCATCCCATCGCGGCAACTTGCACGGCACGCTGAGCCGCATCGCCGCTGAGCAAGTGCAACGCAGACGTTGATAAATCGACATTGGGCTCGGTCGTCGTACGTTCGGCGAGCGGCTGCCCATACCAATCGTGAAGATGTCCGGAAACCCAATCAAAACCACGATCAAGGTGACACAGCGAACACGCATTCGGACGGTCACTGCTTCGGCTCTCCTCGATCGACGGGCTAGAGATTTGGTGACTGCGAATGGTTTTTAGCAACCCATAGGTTGTGTGGGGCATGTGGCAGTTCATGCAACGACTGCCATGGGATCCTGCCGCATGGTGAGTGTGCACCTCAATTTGGTCGCCCATGTCAGAGTGACACTGCAAACAGGCTGCATCACCCGCCATGCCCGAGCCCAACTGATCGTTCCGCCATTCGGCTAAGTGTTGGCTCGCATCGTTGCCGGATTCTGACACCGGATGCATTTGATGGCACGACAAACACGTCATCTCGCCGTGCTGAAAACACGCCGACTCGATCAAGCCGTTGTACTCTCGCCCGGCGATTCGTGGCATTCCGTCCGCCCAGAATGCACCACCGACGTCTTCCATCTTGGACCACTGCTGAAACGCCTCCGATTGTCGCTGCTCGGCTGAGGCTCGGACGACCTTCGAAAATGCAAGAGCGTCCAATCGATCGCCTGGTCGGAACGGGTTTCCGTTCTGCTCGTAGTCCTTCAACGCGACCACTTCATAGTCCGGCGTGAAAACACTGTGACATTGCCCGCAAACATCCGCCGATGCTTGTTTAGAAAGCTTCACAGGATTCACGATCAAATCTTCCCGCTGCTCTTCAGGGTCTTTCGCTGCTCTCGTCAGAGCTGAATCGAGCGTTGCCGCGTTGTCGGTAGTGGCATGTCGAAGAACATGCCCACGACCTTCTCCATGGCAAGCCTCACAGGCGATCCCAAACTCCGCAACGCGAGTACTCCAATCTTGAGTGTCGGCGTTGAAACGCTCTCGCAGGTGTGTTGAGTGACATCGGCTGCAAGTCCGATTCCATGTCCCAAGTTCTAACCCACCTTGATGATCCGGAGGCTGGAGAAAACTTGAGTCGCGTGGGATCCAGCGGTCTTCTTCGATGAGATAGACGATATCGAGTTGGGCTGGCGTACCGGGTCGATCTGATTCGTGCCAGAACACATGCATATGGTGCGAGCCCGTCATCATCAACAACTCACGACGCATCGTCATGCCACCACGGAACGGATCCGCATAGGTCACGAAGAATGAGTCGCCACTTCGCTCAAACAGATATCGTTTGCCTTGAACAACAACTGTCTCGTCCACAATGGCACTCGGAGCGGTCTCAACGTTGACAACCTGCGTCATCGTTCGATGAAACGACGCGTGCCACGATTGATGTTCGTCGGCATGACACTGCAGACAGGTTTCCGAAGCAACAAAACCTTCTTCCAGCTCGACAACCGGCCGCAATTGAGAAGCGGTCAACGTCACGCGGGACTCGTTCTTGTCGTGACGAACTGGGCGGTCAGCATCAACGATGGAGTCAGCCTGAACAGCAGGATCGCCATTCGCGTCAGCAGCAATATCCTTCGAACGATTGCATCCCAGCACCGCAGCGACTGCCACGAAGATGAAGCAAAGACCGAGCCTGCTACCGCATCGTGAAATACGCCGCGTCGACTCACGCTCGGCACCCAACGAAGATCGCCCGTTCAACAAACTCACGTTCCACTCCACCTTCGGCTCGGGCAATCGGCAAGGTGTTGACGCAAATGGCGTACCTTGCGACGAACTCACAAACAATTTGGCAGCAGAAGCAGGTCCGCCCAAAAGACGCAGATGGGATCCATGCCTGATTCGATGCGATATAGAAATCAGACAGACAATCTACCGCAATCGTCGACGCTTTGAACAGTGATCGTTGCGACGTATTGATGCCACATTATCGATCGATATCGGCTGACGGGTCGAGCGAATTGTTTGAAACGCTTTCCGAGGACGAACTCTTTTCCTCCAACGCATCGCTGACATAGCTCTGCAACTCGGTCAGTGTGTTCCGAAGTTGTTCCCACTGGGACACTTCGATCGCCGATTCACCTTTGGCAGCAATTTCGGACAATTGCAGCAAACCGACTGTTCCACCAGATCCACGAATCTGATGCAAATGCTTACCAACTTGTTCCAAATCACCACGATCGTAGGCATTGATGATGCTCGGCATCGTCTCGTCGAGCTGGTCGATCAAATCACAAGCAAACTCATGCAGCCAATCGTAGTTGAAGATCTTTTCCTTCGTTGTTTCATCTTCGTCGTTCAACGGTTCATGTTCTTCATTCAAAGCAACTTCAAGCTGCTCATGGTCGTCCGGAAGCATTTCACTCGATTCAGCAAGCGGCTCACCCTGACCGACTGACTGCGATGACAGCTCAATCGGTGACGCTGCCTCCTCGATCACTGGCGGATTCTCTTGGACGGCGACAATGCTTGACACATTCGCTTTTTCGCCAACTGTGTTTTCGGCCACACATTGAAGAAGAGCGTTTAGATCAAGCGGTTTTGTTTGGTAGTCCGTGCAACCCGCTTCGCGACAACGAACTTCGTCACCGGTCATCGCATTCGCGGTAAGAGCAACAATGGGTGCTTGGAACCCTTGCGCACGCAGTGCCGACGTTGCGGTGTATCCATCCATTACCGGCATCTGCATGTCCATCAGGACAATGTCGACCATTGATGGGTCGCTACGCAGCGCATCGACTGCTTCTCGACCATTGCATCGAATATCGACCTCGGCTCCCGCGTCCTGCAACAACAAAGACAACAAACGACGATTGGTTTCGCAGTCATCCACCACCAGCACACGCACTCCCGCCAAATCAACCACGTCGAATTGGTTTTCTTTCACGCCATTGTAGGGTAACAGCACTTCAGCAGGACTCAGCATTCGAACACCCGATGGACATTCGATATCAAAGTTCAAGATCATCTGTGTTCCGACACCCCGTTCACTTTCGACTTCCAATGTCCCGTCGAGTGCTTCTGCCAGACGCTTGCTGATGGAAAGCCCTAATCCGGTGCCACCATATTCTCGCGTGGTCGATACATCGGCCTGCTTGAATGGTTCAAAGATAAAGGCGGTCTGCTCCTGCGTCATGCCGATACCGGAGTCCCGCACGGCAATCTTCATCTTGCTAGCTGTTTCACCTGAACCGATAGCGCTGATCGAGATCGTCACGCCACCTTGGTTGGTGAACTTGATCGCGTTGCTGGTCAGGTTCGTAAGTATCTGTCGCAAACGCGTCGGGTCGCTGTAGATCTCTTCGGGGAATTCGCTATCGACTTGGATCTCAAGTGAGATGTCTTTCTCAATCGCTTTGGAACGCAATGACGCGATCACGTCTTGAACCATCCAACTCGGATTGCACAACACCCGTTCCGTCTCAATCTTGTCCGCTTCGATCTTGGAAATATCCAGAATATCATTGAGCAGATGCAGCAAATGAAATCCGTTGGAGTGAATGGTTTGCAGATGCGATTCGCGTTCGGCATCATCGGTGACCACACCACGCAACAACAACTCGGTGAACCCCAGAATCCCGGTGATCGGAGTGCGGATTTCGTGGCTCATCCTAGCCAGGAACTCACTCTTCGCCTGGTTGGCTTCTTCAGCCGCCGTTTTCGCGATCTGCAGTTTCTCTTTGGTCGCGGTCAATTGTTGAGCGGTTAATTCGAGTTCTTTCGAATGTCGGACAACCGACTCCGTCCGTTCGTGAACCTTCTTCTCAAGGTTCAGGTTCAAATCTTGAAGCTGTTGAAAACTATTCGCCTTCTCCATCGCAGCACCCGCCGCGGATGTCAAATAGTCAGCGATCCGGATCTCATCGTCGTCGTAAAGGTTGCTGAACCGTTCGTTGCTGACATACAAGTAGGATAGCGTTTGATCATTGACGTCCACCGGACTGCATAGGAACGTGCCCTGTTTTGTCGTCGTGATGCCGTTGGAAACAGCGTTTTCGACGTCCGCAACAACGGTTTGCCGTGTCCTGTCGACTTCGTTGACGATCGCTGGGTCAAAAGGCATGCCAGCTGGAACGGTGCTCAGCCTTTCATCCTCCGTTCGGGTGATCAAGAAAACCTGCTCACCACGAAGGATCTTCGTCGCCGCTCGACGAACCTCTTGATAGATCTGTTCCGGCAGAACGCTGGTCGCGATCCGACGTCCGGATGCTAACAAAGAGTCAAACCGGTTGACCAAGGACAGCGAACCGCCTTCGTTCACGTCGTAATCGCTGCATTCCAGTTCAGACAATGTTCCACGAGCGTGTTCGATCGCATCACCATCGATCGGCCACCCAAACTCAGCCGCGTATTCCGCAAACAAAATCATCGTCTTCGCGTGAGCGACCATCGCACCTTGAGCTTCCGCGACCTGCAAACTCTTTTGGAAGCAAGCCTGAGACGCACGAAGCTTTCCTGCCAAGGCCAAATACGCACCGCGTTCACGATAGGCATGAGGAATCTCATTGGTGAACTGCTTGCTCACCGCGACGGCTTTTCTCGTGGCACGACCTAATTCGCCGATCGATTTCCACCGACGCTGAGTACTTCGCGGAATCGATGTTTCCAACTGTCGCCGCATGGCGGTGCAACGCCACGGGTAAGCGGGGCTGACGTAGGTGTTTGATACGCGCGTGTCTTCCGCGACGGCAATCGCTCGTGAGAACGATCCGACGGCCTCCGCAAATCGTTCCTGATAAAATTCGCGAACGCCCTTTGCCAACAACACCTGACTCATGCGTTGGGAATCAGCCAAGTCTCGCGCCAGTTCGTTCTCAATAATCTCTTCAGGAATGTCTCCGTTGGTCGAGCGAGCCCACACGTCGATGATATTCCCCGTCGCTTGATAGTCACCGCGTCTCATCGCGGATTCAAAGTTGATACGAGATTGCTCGAGCGCTTCCTTGTGCCGCCCCAATCGATACAGCGATGCCGCCAACTGATAACGAGCGATGTGCACTTCCCAGTAGTCACCGGTCCGCTCAAGCATCTTGACCGCTTGGCTGGCCTGTTCCACGCATTGCTCGTAGCGAGAAAACGACAGCAACAGAATGCTTAAGAAGTTGCGAGTTTGGCCCTGCCCCCAAACGTCGCTAAATGCCTTCCGAATCTCGAGTGATCGGCGTGCATATTCGACACCGCGTTTTTCCCATCGCAGCAACGTCATCACCGGCGCGTGCTCGGAATAGGATTGCGCCAAATAGCGAGTTGGCTGGAAACGTTCGGCGGCGTTCATGGAACGCAAATGCGCCCAGAGTGTGTAGTACTTGTCGCGGGTGTACCAATAGGCGTGAGCGATCTGGCTGTACAATGACAGCGACATTTGCTCTTCTTCGGATGGTTGACCGCATTGGCGTCCGACGAAGCAAGGCAGCAAAGAGTTGCGAACTTGACGCGCTCCCTCCAGTGCAATTCGCGCCATTAGGGAAAGTCGATTGTTGCACACCGGCTGCTTCAGCTGTCGCAGAGAGGCCTCGAAGCATTCAACTGCCAGGTTCTTGCTGCCTCGTTTGAAGTGCAACTCACCCCGTTTCAAAAGCACTCGAGCGTTGTGTGTTCCGGTCTCCGCACTTTCAAAAGCTTGATCAAGCCACGCTTCGGACTTGTCATATTCGCCCTGCAGCATCAACACATCACTCATCATCATCTGGATGTGATGCTGCTTGGAGCGATCGGCGTGACAAATTGCACGAGTCGCGATACGCAGTTGTTCTTCCGCGCTGACCAGCGAAAAGCTGTTCCTGGCAATTTCCGCGGCTCTCAACGCGAACGGCAATGCCTGTTCGTGCAGCTCCGCCGCGTCGAAATGATACGCGAGTTTGAAGAACTCCAGTGGTTCGTGTTCCACGTAGTATTGACCAATTTGGCCGTGCATCGAACGAATACGATCGGCGGTCAATTCCTCAAGAATTGACTCGCGAATTTTGTCGTGAACGAATGCCAGTACACGATCGGGTCGGCTCCAAACCAATCGCTGAACACGAGCCGGGTGAATGGCTCGGTGGGCATCGGCGAGTCGAATGCCGACCAACTCGGCCGCCACCTCCAGATTGAAGTCTCGACCAATAACCGCGGCGGCGGTCAGCAGCTCCCGAGTCTCAACGGGAAGTCGTGTCAGACGATCGACAAGGATTTCGCTGGCATCATCGGCGGCTTGAAAGCTCGACAACTTTGCGTCATCGACCACCCAACATTTGTCGGCGGGACGTAGTGCGCTGGATTCGACCAACCCTCGCACGATCGCTGACGCCATGAAGGGACTGCCACCGGCAAAACGCTGAACCACTTCGATCGCTTCAGTCGGAAGCTGTCCCGCCATCGATTCGGCGAGCTGCTGCACCGCTTGATCGGTGAGCGGACCGAGTTCGAGTTTGATAGGAAAACTCAGCTCGTCGTTGAGGCGAGTGCACAACCCTTCGCTGGGACGAGTCACCGCGAAAAGGAACAAATGGCGAGCGGGACATTCACAGATTGCTTGGAGAATGCGGAAGGATTGGTCATCCATCCACTGACAATCATCCAGCGTGATCATCACGCTCGTTTCGGGTGTCCCCAGTTCGGTGAACAAGGTTCGGAACGCGGATACGATTCGTCCTTGTCCAAATTCGTCCGGGCCTGAAAGCTTTGCATTGCCCCATCCAAAGGCTTTTGCCAAAGCCGGCAAAGCCGTGGTGACTTCCTGCCGGTACGGCTCCATTCTCTCGCGAGTGCGTTCCAGCATGACCGGGTCATTGGTCAAATGTTTGACCAGCTGATCCATTGCTTGCAACCAGATCGCTGAAGGCTGCTGATTTGCATCCGGCAACGAACGCCCACGAAGGACCAAGAATCGCTTTCGCGAAGCCAATCGAGAGACTTCGTTCAGCAATCGGGTTTTTCCCATCCCCGATTCGCTTCGCAGCAAAACGCGTTCGGTGCGACCTTCCAGCACATTGTCTAATGACTTCTCAAGCGTCCGGACATGTTCGTCGCGTCCCACAAAGGCGGGATCGATTACAACAGTCCGCTTGTCGGTGTTGCCGATGACGAAATCATCTGCGACGCCACCGGTCTTCAGTTGATGCAGGATCGTCTTGACGTCATCGAGCACCGCCGACGCACTCTGATAGCGGTCGCGGGGTTCCTTTCGAATGAGTTTTTCAACCAACGCGATGACGACCGATGGTGTCTCGTCTGGATAGCACCCGGTGTCCGGATCCGCGGTCATATGGCGGTATAAGATTTCGCTGACGTCACCAGCGAAAGCCGGGACGCCGGTCAGCGCGGCGTACAGAACATGACCAACTGAATAAAGATCCGATGTTTCGCTGATATCGTGATCGATGATGCCCGACAATTCTGGGGAGGTATAAGTCGCACACTCCCGAGCCAACAAGTCGTCTTTGCCAAACAGCTCCGGGCACCACAATGGAACGTAGCCACATAGGACCGAACGTGCGTCCTCACGCACAATGATATTGGACGGCCGTATATCTCTGTGGATACACCCAATCTGATGAATTTGCTCAAGGGCCTCAAACAAATCCTTCGCAAGAAGCATCGCCTCGGTTGCCGTCAACGGCCGTTTCCGAAACTTCCTCGCCAGGCTCACGCCTTCGACGTATGGGTAGACAACTCGCAAGTGAGTTTCGCCAACCATGAAGTCGATTGGCCGCGAATATGTTTCGCAGTGAATGCCTGAAGTGAGCCGCGATTCTGTTTTGAATCGATGAAATCCGCGCTCCTGAAAGAAGACTTTCGGGACCTCACGCAGGATGACCTTTCCACCGGTTGCCGTGTCTATTGCGGAGAAACACGAGACAACGGACGCATTGGACAACTTCTTTTGGACGTTGTACCGCTGAGTGCTTATGGCATCAGGATCGTTAGGTGGAAGGGAACTCACATTCGCCTCGATTGGATACGTGAAAGCGTCACTGCGAAGAAGCGATCATGACCTCGGGGCCTTGGCCACTGTGCTTCTTTGGGCAATCCATCGTCCTTGCGCAATGGCTAAACTTTGCCCGTGCAACAGTACCGCGCAGATCCGTGCCACTCTTAACGAACCACTGAAATGAACAGAATATTTCAGTTGACTTTTCAAAAAGTCTCAATAGTGTCCATACCATTGGTATAACCATCTCGTCGCAAAGCGATTTGGATGCGAGCCAACCAAAAAGAACGTTTGGTAAAGTTCCCGATTCTTTCAAAGTGATTGGATCCAGTGTTCTGGGGTGAACACGCGTTCTTACTAATCCAGTAGGCTCATTTGGAGAGAACATGCTTACATCAGTGGATGGAACGCCAGCGGTCAGCTGGGAAGAAGATTATGAGCAACGAGTGAATCCAGAGCTGATGACAGAGCTCTTGCACAATGCCATCCCAGTTCTGAAAGCCGTGCAGTGGAAGGTCACATCCGTGACCGAAGGCGGTTGCGAATCCGTGCTGCCACTGACCAAGGCATCCACCAATCAACACGGGACGCATCAAGCCGCGTTGATCTCTTTGTCGGCCGACTACACCGGCGGTCTCGCACTGACAACCTTGTTACGTGGAGTTCCACTGGCGGGCATCCACCGATGCAACGACGAGGATTCGGCATCGTTGTGGTTGGCCGCGATGGATGTGAAATATCGCAACCCAAGCACCGGGCACCTGACCGCGACGTGTGACATCCCGGCAAACATCGCTCGAACGGTCCAACAGCGTTACTTCAACGGAAAACGCGTTCTGGTCACGCTTCCGGTTGTATTCACCTCCAACGGGGAACTGGTCGCGGAAGCTGAAATGCGATATTTCGCACAACCCTCCATTCAATTAAAACCCACCAAATCCAACCCTCGCATCTCACCGATTTTCAAGCAGAAGCTGAAAGCCTCGGCTCGAATGATCGCTGGCCTTCGCGCCTCATCGGAGAGCAAGAACATCCGGGTGGATCAAAGCCATGAACGACAAGCCGCCGGTCCACACGGAGAACTGCTCGCCAACCGGCTCAACGGCGTGTTACCGCAACTGAAAGACATGGTGCTCGCCCGCACCCGGCACATTGATGAAACGCTTCGCAGTGTCGAGAACATCGAGCAAGTCGTCATCCTCGGCGTTGGATTGGACATGCGTCCATTTCGCATGAACGAAGAGCTCGGACGTCCCACGTTCTTCGAATTGGATCTTCCGGAAATGCTCGAAGAGAGGGACCGGGTCATTTCGGAGATGAAACCCGATGCCAGCGTCAATCGGCATTCGATGTCGGCGGACTTCAAGGTCGACAAGATCTCGCAACTCTTGCTTCAGAACCCCGAGTTCGATCCGAAACGTCCGACCGCGGTCGTTTTCGAAGGTTGTTCGATGTACTTCACACGCGAGGAGAACCAACAAATCCTCAGCGACATCGCGTCACTTTTGCAACACCCCGACAGCTTGGTGTGGTGCGATCTTGTTCGAGAAAACGTGGTCGAAGGAACTGTGCCTTCGCCTGACATCAAGAAATTCACTGATGGAATGGAAGAACTAGGCGAACGCTTTATCTTCGGGAGCAATTCGCCCACTGACTTCTTCCTGACCTGCGATCTACCGCAAACCAAATCCACCACCGTTGGGGAATTCCTTGGTTCCGATGATCCCGTTCTGGCAACCTATCAATTTGCCGTTGGATCGAAGTAACCAGCACAAACAAGACGTTGCATTTACCATCGGATCCGTTCCTCGAATGCTCCGTCATTTGCGGGAACGCAGAGACATCACCTCAAAGCTTGTGTTGCTAACCTCCGGATGACCCACCACGTCGGGGGCTGTTTTCTGAGCACGCTGTGAAACTGTAGCGGTTTGAACGAAATTTCAAGCCGGTCGCAACGATTGAGTCGATTTGATCGAAGGTACCGAGATGTTCGGTCAGTCGACAGAAGCAATGATTAATCGTTGGGGCAATCCGGATGGACAAGAGACTTTTTTCGCTGGCAGCACTGCTGCTGGCCACCACGTTTGCGAATCACGCGTATTCGCAAGGCGTTTACATATCGGCGGCGGGGCCGATCAACCGCAGTATGGGCGGCGCTTCCACGGCGGCTCCCATCAGTGCACTCAGTGCAATGTACTGGAATCCAGCCTCGATCAGCGGCATGGAGAACACCGAACTGGAAGTCGGCGTTGACCTGCTGTTTGCCGATCACAATGTCACCTCGACCGTCGGCGGGACAACGGGTTCAACCGATGCGGAACCGGGCACGTTCCCCGTTCCAAACTTTGCCTGGACCCACCGACTGGCGGACCCTCGCTTCACGTTCGGTTTGGGCGTCAATTCAGTGGCGGGTTTTAAAACCAGTCTACCTGCCAGTACAACCAACCCGGTCCTTGCGCCACAACCGACTGGTCTTGGGCAAATCACGTCAGAAGCTTCTTTCCTGCAAATCGCTCCTGTCCTCTCGATGGCAGTCACGGAAAGAATGTCGGTTGCTGCTGGACCACTGGTCACGACCGGACAGGTCGGTATCGAACCTTTCGTTTTTGACTCCGCGAATGCTGACAACACCTATTCGTCCGGTCGAGCAACCCGGTACCACTGGGGCGGTGGATTCCAGCTCGGAACGTACTTCTTGATGACACCGGACTGGCAACTGGGGGCTTCGTACAAAAGCAAGGCGTGGATGGAGACATTCGAATTCACAGGCGCTGATGAAAACGGGCTGCCGAGAACTCTGACCTGTGATCTCGATTTGCCATCGGTGATTTCGCTGGGAACAGGCTATACCGGATTCGACAAATGGCTCTTCGCAGCGGACATCCGCTACTTCGACTATGCCAACACGGACGGGTTCGGCGATGACGCCACCTACGACGGAACCGGAGCGTTGTCCGGATTGGATTGGAGCAGCGTCTTTGCTCTGGCTTTAGGAGCACAACGCACCATCGGCGAACGCGTGGTTTTGCGAGGCGGCTACAGCTACAACCAGAATCCGATTCGAGAAAGCAAATCCTTCTTCAACATGGCGTCGCCACTGATCTATGAACACGTGCTGAGCATGGGCGGATCCTACAATCTCAATGAGAAGGTTGCGGTGAACCTCGCGTGGTCGCACTACTTCGAAAACACTCGGACCGGTGCCGTCATACTGCCCGGCGTGGGTGCTGTTCCTGGATCATCCATCACAAACCGATTGTCGGCCGACTTCCTCAGCTTCGGCATCGTGATGAAGCAGTAGTTCGCGAAAGGCGGACTTTCTCAGTTCAGCATTCAACCGCTATCGCGATCTGCCCCTCGCGATGCGGTTGTCCGCTGAGTTGCGACGCATGAAGCAGCGTCTAATTCTTTCAGCTTCCACTACCGGCGATGTGATGTCATTCCGCCGGACTTCTTGAGGCGACCTCGTCGTCCATTGCTAATGGCAACGCTGGCAACACCAACCAGCGAGAGCACCAAAACGTTTCACCGTATCTGCGTAGCTCAGACATGGTTGTTTGGTAACTCAAATAGACGACATGAAAGGAATCGAACTCCAAGTTGCGGCGCATGAAAGGTTGCCTCCATTTGGGTGGCTCACAGATGACAACCAAATACTCATACATCCACTTCAAGCGATCTTCGACTCGACAAGACTCACACTACGCTACCACGCACGCTCATACTGAACACCCACCTGGGGATGACCCTCAATTTGTAAAAACGCGACTACCCCTGGCTGATTTCTGATCGATACTGTTATGGGGCAAAGAGCAAAGCTCGGTCAGCATCCACTCGACTCGCCTTGGGGCAAAGGAGAGTCACCTTGGATGCTGGCCGAGCTTGCCTGCTTTCTTGACCAAGCTTTCTAAACCAAGCTTTTCGGTCCATCGCAGTGTCAATCGCGGAAGTCCGCCGGCAAGGCGTCGACTCTCAAAGTCAGACACTGAACCCGACCAGCACTGAATGACGATCAGGATGCTGTCATGATTTCAGCCGTCATGGAAAGCTTTACGAGCTCCGCAACACTTTGAGCGTCGAGCTTCTTCATCAAGTTCGAACGGTGTCGTTCAACTGTCTTCTCGCTGATCTCCAGCCGATTCGCAATGACTTTGTTCATCCGTCCTTCGACGATTTGTTCGAGGACCTGCCGTTCTCGGATGGTCAAGCGTTTTAACTTTTCTTTCGCCTCGGCCGCCAATTTCGTCAACGTCTCGACATGCTTGCGATGCGTGATGTCGACGGCACGGACTTGGATGCCGATGAACTGATCCGAATCGTTAAAGAGCGACGAGCAAGTCAGCAATAGCCAAACAAGATGACCATCTTTGTGAGTCAATCTGACCTCGTGAGCCTCGGATTTGTTTCGATGAAGCATCCGGTCCTCGATCAGCTTCGCGCTTGCCGCCTCGGCCAATTGGCAAAGGTTTAAACCGGTGATGTCATCAACTTCTTGACCGAGAATCGACGCAAACTTCCGGTCGGCCTGCAGAATCTTTCCGTCGAGATTGAGAATCGCGTTGCCTTCCGCATTGGTCACCACCATTTCGCGATACTGCTCTTCACTCTTTTGAAGAGCCGAACGTAGTTCGACGGGTTTGGTGATGTCTTGAGTCGTCCCTCGACGAACCATCTTTCCGTTTACCCTGGTCAACCACACGGTTGCCGCGAAGTACCGGCGAGGACCAAATTTTGGATTGCTCGAAAATTCAAACCGCCGCACGTCTCCCTCGATGAATGGCGGCCGATTGACTTCGTAGATCTTCTCACGGTCTTTCGGATCAACCAACTCAATGAACTCTTCAAAGGTGGCCGGCCCGAGAGATGGATCCATGTTGTGAAGTTCGTAGAGCTGTTTTGACCACCACGCCACTCGCTCACCTTCCACCCACTCCCAACTGCCCACTCGAGAATTGGCTTGTGCTGAATCAAATCGGTCGTTTGCCAATCGCAACTCTTCTTCGGTATTCTTCGCTTGCGAAACATCGATCGCCGTCGCATTCACGACATCGCTTTGTTGATCGCCAACTTGATTGGCAACAAACGTGTACCGCAACCAAACCGTCGTGCTGTTGTTGTTCAACATGGGGAATTCACCCACGACACATCTGCTCGAGTTCTGCCGAAGACTTTCAACCAGGTCCACAAATCCCGGCCGGTGATCCTGATCGACCCACTGAGCGAGTGGCTTTTGAATGAGGTCGCTCCCTTCTCGACCGATCATTCTGCTTAGTGTTCTGTTGATGTCTTGTACGACCGTCGTCGCGGTCTCCAGACGAACAAAACCTATTTCAAACACATCAAGGGCACTACCGAGATTTGCGACGGACTGATGAGCGACATCGATTCTTTGATCGGACTTTGCGCGGTTGGAGTCTTTCGAGTTCGATGTCATCAATTCATTCGCCTAACGTCGTTCACCCGAATCGATCACTCAATCAAGGATCCTGTTTACAAACACTGTTTCTTTGTCATCACATCAACCCAAATGTTCCGCCAAAATCATCCAGGCTCGATCGTTGCTGCGAGTCCCCAACTTCGGACTCACGACACGGATCCTTCAATCATCTAGCAATCCATTGAATCTTTTTTGCACTGACGTACGCCGTAACAAACGGATTTGCTGCCTCTTCCAAATCAGGAAGAACCCACCCTGGTTGATCGAACAACCTCGTTTCCTTTGCGTTCGCATCGCGTCAAGGACTCCAATCAATTCGATGCTTCCACTATGAAAGCGACCAAGTTCCGAACCAACAAATCAATGCCAAGCGTTGACTTGCCCATTGCGGACCTCAGCAACTCGAGTGCTCAGTTTACAGCGCAGCGGATCGGCATTCGAGTCATTTAGGAGCTGTTTCTTGGTTTTGTTCCCAGGAAAGCGGCGTTTCCAGATGCGATGCCTGTGGACCGACGTACAGTTCGCCAAACTTTGCCCAAACTCAAAGCAGCAAGACCGTGCGATCAAAGCGTTCCTTGTTTCGGCGCAACGCATGCCAAATTCAGGTTGGTACCGCTGCCAACACGTTTTACGCGATTTCGATTTAGATGCGATATCCAAACGGTCTTTCTACTGAAAACCGCAGTCGGAAGGCGAACTATTTGCCACTCGAAAGACAAAAGAACAAATCGGTCTCTACAGACTTCGTAGGTATCGAATGAGTTGCGTCTGCTCCTCCTCCGATAGGTCTCGTGGCAGTTGGTGGCGAAATTTGCCAACGACGTCTTCCAAGCTTGTCGCACGCAAGTCATGGAACAGTCCATTGAGATGCCCCACACCACGCAGGGATGGTGGGTTGAACTCTTTCGTGCCTCGTTCGTCATCCAACCCAACGTCATAGGATGCATCGGATGTGAACACGTGCCCTGAGTGACACGCAACACAGTCCAATGTTTCAAACAAATGCCTGCCTTCCTCTAAGAGCAAACGATCCGCCTCCGAATCAGATGGATCAAAGACGGGTGGCGGTGGAATCGATTTCAGGAACGCGACCAGATCAGAAACGTCGCGGTCATTCAGCCTTCTTCCCTGCATTGTCAGCCGAAGCGTTTGCTTGACTTGTTCGTCAATCACCGACTTGTCGCCGATCCACGCCCAAGGTCCGGTTTGCCCAACGCCCCGAAGCGACAAAACCCGCTTCGGCGCCCCCTCGCCTCCATCGCTGAGCGTGTCCGCCAAGGATCCGCTCGTGTGTCCATCGGTATGGCAACTGTGACAGCTGTACCAACCACCCCGCGAAAGACTGGCGTCAAAAAACAACGCCTCGCCGCGATCAGCCGGCTCGAGTTCTGGTGAAATGCCCAGGCTAAGCGTTGTTGCGGTCGCAAACAGAGCCTCGATTTCATTCGTCGCGTCCGGACCGATTTGATAGCTCGCGATCTTTCGCACCGGTCGAATGGGTTCAGCTTCCGGATCATCCGATGCACGATACGACTGCGTCTCATAGTCGGCGTCTTCCGACTCACCATCGTCGTCACTGTCCAAGTCGTAATCACGGGTGTCATAGTCTTCGGTTCGGTAACTCTCCGCTTCGTACTTGCTCGAACTGTATTCCTCTTTGTCGTATGGCTTCGACTCGAATTGCGGAGTCTCGTTTTGCTTTGTCTCGCCACGCTCGTTCAACAGCTTCCTGACCACGCTTGCATCAGCATGAAAATCAACTCGCGTGAGCGTGTCAGACAGCTCGTTGGCAATCAAAAATCGGTCCGCCGAGATTTCCGCGATCGCTACCGGACGTTTGCCAGTCGCAATTCGCGTGACACCAATCCCACCGGGTTCGACCACACCGAGTTGCCCAAGCCCACCGATTGTCACCAGCAACCGACCATCCTGACGCATCAACGCCGCATTGGGATCACCGGCACCTCGCGTGTTGTTCCCGACCGCGATGAATCGACTGCCACTCATCAAACTCGCTTCAGGATCAACGATCGATTGAATGGATATTTCGCGAGTCGCATCCGACACCATCGATCCCCAAATGATCTCACTGCTGCGTGGCGGTGCAATCTCGTTGATCAACTCATGAGTCACGTAGACGTTCTCGCCGTCTCGCCCAAGCGTCAGACCGCGAATGTTGTTACCGGGAATTTCACGAATGGACTCGACCTGAAAGTCATCCAGACGAATGACGGCAACTCGAGGTCCAAACGCATCGGCAACCAACAACCGAGCCTGTTCGGGAAGCAACAGTTGTTCGCGCGGCGAGAAGGGAAGCTCGACTGAAGTCAAAACTTCCGGAGATTGCCCGTTCGTTTTCGGCATACTCACAAACGTGACCCGCCTCGCCCAAGTTGAGCAAACCGAACACCAATCACCTTTGCTTGACACTCGGACCGTTGCCGGTTCGTCGGGCATCGCAACTTGCCATTGCAATCGAGGCTGATCGTCGTTGACCTGAACCGCCGAAAGCCGACCTTCTCGTTCGGTTATGAGCAAGCTTTGTCCGGATCTCACCACGTCGGTTGGATGCCCGCCAAGCTGGTACTCAGAATCAACATGCAAGGTTTCCGTGTTGACGAAACTGAGCGTTCCGCTGCGGCGATTCGCGACAACGGCCCGGTTAGCTCCCATCGCGACGACGGCTACCGGACGACGGTGCAACTTCGTTTCGGGCGAGACTAGCGGCAACGCCGTCACAACAGGCTGCGAACCTTTTCGATCGACACTGGACAACTCACTGGGCTGATTGCTCCAAACGACCATCGCTGGCCCGAGCAAGCCAGTGCAAAGCGCAACGATCACGAAAGAAGGGCGAGCCGTGAATGTACGGATTGGAAATTTGCTTGAATTCATCGCCACAGTATGACCCGATCATTTGCCGGTGTCACGCAGACCTGTTTGGGAGGTCCCCTGATTTGCGAATCTCGAAGCAACAGATGGGTCCATCGACGCAACCCTACATGTCGGCGTCATGCTATAAAGCCCATCCACTTTCACGGCTCACTCGCCGTCCTGCCCGTTCAAACCCACCCCTCGTTTCTCAACGGAGTTCGTTGTGTCCCGCCAGCAATCCGCGCTGCTTCCACGCAGAGTCGATCGACAGGTCTTCTCTGCCATCCTGTCCGCCTTGGCCGCAATCTGCCTTTTCATCACGATGTTGCCGGCTAAAGCGGAAGCCAACGACGAAGCCAGGGGCCAGCGAGAGATTGTCGACGTCTTTGTTCCCGAACAAGACGGATATCCTGCGATTCGCATTCCTTCGCTGATCACCACCAACCACGGAACCTTGCTGGCTTTTGCCGAAGGTCGCCAGGGCGGGGATCATTCCGAAAACGATTTGATCATGAAGCGTTCAACCGACAACGGTTCCACCTGGAGCGACGTTGTTCTTTTGAACGATCAGGGCAAACTCTCCTTGAACAACCCGCAAGCCGTCGTGCTGCAATCCGGCCGAATCTTGCTGATGTACCAACGCAGCAAGCTCGGCGAACACAAAGCGTCCGACGGCTACGGACCGAATTCGTATTTCACTTTTGTTCAAACAAGCGACGATGATGGGCAGACTTGGGCCGCACCCCGCGACGTTTCCAAGCAAGTGAAACGTGAAAAAAAGGTGACCAGCGTTGCCGCCGGCCCCGGGATCGGAATCGTCCTGCAAAACGGTCCGCACAAGGGGCGGATCATCATGCCGTTCAACCAAGGCCCCTACAATAACTGGCGAGTATACGCTGCCTACAGCGACGATGATGGCCAGACCTGGAACATGGGCGATGTGGCTCCGGGCGACGGCAAAGGCCACGCCAACGAAGTCCAGATGGTCGAGCTATCCGACGGTCGCGTCATGCTTAACGCGCGGACTCAGGGCAAAGGATCGACCAAACATCGCAAGGTCGCTGTCAGTGACAATGGCGGTCAAACCTGGTCGCAACTGCAGATGGATCAAACATTGATCGAACCGACGTGCCAAGCATCGATTCTTAGATACTCCTGGCCTTCCAAAGGCAAAAGCCGAATCATCTTCTCGAACCCGGCGTCTCAAACGAAACGGGAAAACGGAGTTCTTCGCATTAGCTATGACGAAGGTCAATCATGGCCCAGTCAAACGGACGTCTACCCAGGCGGCTTTGCCTACTCATGTTTGACGCGAATGCAGGACGGTCGCATCGGAGTCCTCTTTGAACGCGACAACTACAAAACAATCAGCTTCGTTGCGATCTCATTGAGTGATCTGGATTCATCCGAATCGCAAAACGAATCGTCTGAAACCGACCAGGAGAACAATTGATGGTCGACGAATCCCTTTTGATGCAACGCATGGCAGGGCGAAAACTATCGGGCCTGATCGCCGCAACCTACACCCCGATGAAAGCGTGCGGCGATCTCAACCTCGATGTTGTCCCCGCCATGGTGGAGAAGTTGCTACTTGACGGAGTCTCAGGACTGTACGTCTGCGGCAGCACCGGCGAAGGAATGTCGCTCACCACGCGAGAACGCCAGCTGGTCGCCTCGGCTTTCGTCAATGCGACGGCCGGCCGAGTTCCCGTGATCGTTCAAGTTGGGCACAACAGTTTGCGTGAGGCACAAGAACTGGCCAAACATGCCCAGCAGATCGGTGCCAGTGCGATTTCCGCGACCTGCCCATCGTATTTCAAAGTTGCCAGCGTGCAGTCGCTCACTCTTTGCATGCAAGAACTAGCGGCGGCCGCACCGGAGACGCCGTTTTACTATTACCACATCCCGGTGCTAACGGGTTCCAGCATCGACATGGTGGAATTCCTGACTCACGCGGACGAAGCCATCCCGACTTTGGTGGGACTGAAATACACCGATACGATGTTGTTCGAGTTTCAACGGTGCCTCGAATTGTCGAATCGGAAGTTTGACGTCGTTTGGGGCTGCGACGAAATGTTATTGGGTGCGACCGCGACGGGTGCCCGTGCCGCGATTGGAAGCACATACAACTTGGCGGCAAAGATCTATCGCAAGATGACGTTGGCACTGGCCAGCGGACAGTTGGAAACCGCTCGCCAATGGCAATCGAAATCCATCGAAATGATTTGCACAATTGGACGCTACCCGTTCCATCCCGCGATGAAAGCCATCTTGGCAATGCAAGGTCTCGATGTTGGGCCTTGCCGCCTGCCTCTGGAATCCCTTTCGCAATCGCAGGTGGAATCGTTGCGAGAATCGCTCGACGCGATCGGATTCTTCGAATGGAGTGGCGACACGAGCAAGCCAAGTGACGCATGATCCATCGTCGCCCGCTGCACCCTCGCTGTCGAAACGAACAATCACCTTTCATCAAGCGAAGTTTGCTCGCAGTCTTCTTCGCGATTTCGATGATGGCTGTTTCGCCTGAAATCACATGTGCGCAAACGGTCACAGATGAATGGCTGAAGTGGAGCGAACTTCCGCCGATCCCCAACTCTCTCGGTGTGGCGGGTCCATTCGTCGGCGTGGACGAGGACGCGTTGATAGTGGCCGGCGGTGCTAACTTTCCAATTCCGATTTGGGAGACCGACAAAGTCTGGCACGACGCGGTTTATGTCCTGCCTCGTGTTTCTGGCAATCCACCTGACGATGGTGTTCAGTGGATTGAAGCAGGAAAGCTGCAAAGGCCGACCGCCTACGGGGCATCAGTCTCGATTCCATCAACGGAATCCGTTCACCACGGTGTGCTCTGTCTAGGAGGCAATGATTCCAACGCGACCTTTCGCGATGTCTATTTGCTGCGATGGAATCCATCCATGCGAACAGTGGAGCAAGTGGACTTTCCTGCCTTGCCTCAACCATGCGTTCACGCGTCCGCCCAACTGATCGGACAAACCGTCTACCTGATCGGCGGACAGAGTGGCGGTGAACTCTCCACCGCGTCGTCACGCATGTGGGTATTGGATCTGAGCCAATCCGATGATCCCGCCTTGCTTGCCTGGACCCCGTTGGCCGATTGTCCTGGGCCTCCTCGTGCGTTTCATGTGACAGCAGCCCAACACGACGGGTACGAAACATGTTTGTACGTTTTGAGTGGTCGCCGTCAAACACAATCCGGCGTCGACTTCCTGACGGACAATTGGGCCTATCGTCCCAGCACGAACACCTGGCAACAGAAAGCCGACGTTCCGCAATCGGTGATGGCCGGAACGGCGACTCACATTGGGCAAAGTCACATTGTTGTGCTCGGTGGCGATGACGGAAGCATGTTCGGCCAGGCTGACCAACTCAAGGACGATCATCCCGGCTTTGCAAAGAAGACATTCGCCTACCACACCATCACTGACACCTGGACGAAAGCCGGCACCAGCCCCGCGAACCACGTGACGACCACCGCCGTTCACTGGGGCAATGAGATCATTATCGCATCGGGTGAGGTGCGACCAAGAGTCCGATCGCCGGCCGTTTATCAGATCACACTCGCGAATTCCGAACGCAGCTTTGGAACGCTGAACTATCTCGTCTTGTTTGCCTACTTGTTTTCCATGTTGGGCGTCGGCGTCTACTTCGCTCGACGAAACCGCACGACCGACGACTACTTTCGAGGTGGCAGTCAGATTCCATGGTGGGCAGCCGGATGCAGCATTTTCGCAACGATGCTCAGCTCGGTGACATTCACGGGAATCCCATCTAAATCCTACGCACAGGATTGGACGTACTCGATCGGCAACTTCACGATCCCGTTGGTCGCGTTCATCGCGGTTTACGTCGCAATGCCTTTCTTTCGCCGCATCGATGCGACGAGCGCATACGAATACCTGGAGAAACGTTTCAACCGAATCGTCCGCTGGTTCGGCAGCCTCAGCTTCTCGCTGTTTCACCTGTTTCGGATGGCGGTTGTGATGTCGTTGACGGGTTTGGCCTTGTCCGTCGCGACGCCATTGACACCGTCGCAAGCTGTTTTGTTGATGGGCGGACTCAGCATCGTCTACTGCACACTCGGCGGGATCGAAGCCGTCATCTGGACCGACACCATTCAAACCGTGGTGCTGCTGGGTGGCGCTTTCCTGGCCATCGTGTTGATGGTGTTGGGGACCGACGGCGGCTTTGGCGGCAGTTTGGATCACGCCATCGACGCGGACAAAATGCGAATCGCCAATTTGCACTTCAGCCCCACGCACGCGCAGATCGCACTTTGGGTCATCGTGGTCGGAGCGATCGGGCAAAACCTTTCGTCGTACACCGCCGATCAAGCCGTCGTTCAGCGATACATGACAACGGCGTCGCCGTCGCTGGCCGCTCGATCCATTTGGACAAATGCGGTGCTGACGATTCCCGCGACGCTGCTCTTCTTCGGAATTGGAACGGCGTTGCATGGTTTCTACCATTCGCATCCCGAGCGGCTTTCGCCGGCAATCACCACCGATCAAGTCTTCCCGTTGTTCATCGCTCGCGAGATGCCGATTGGATTAGCGGGGCTGATCGTGGCGGGCGTTTTCGCGGCGGCCCAGTCGACTGTTTCGACCAGCATGAACTCCACCGCGACCGCATTGGTCACCGACTTTTTTCGCCCACTGAAACTCTGTCGCAACGAACGAGGCTACTTGATTGCCGCTCGCACGCTGACTTTTTCGCTCGGCGTGCTGGGAACATTGCTTGGATTGGTCTTCGTCGACCCCAGCATCAAATCCTTGTTCGATACCTTCATCGTCGTCATCGGTTTGTTCATGGGTGTTCTGGGCGGACTCTTCGTTCTGGGCGGACTGACCACGCGAGCGAACTCAATCGGTGCGATGGTGGGTGCCACCGTCGGCGCAGCAGCGATGTTTTCTCTTTGGCGATACACTGACGTCAACGGTTACCTCTACACAACCTGTGGCATCACGAGTTGCTTTGCATCGGGGTATTTGGCCAGTCTGCTGACATCGCCGCCAAAGGATTCGCTGGTGGGGCTGACGATTCATACGCTGGACGCATCCGCGACCGACGATTCCGCGGAGAACTGATCAATGGATCCTCAGCAACGTCAAACATTGATCAATGTCTATCGCGATGGGCTGCTGCGCGACACGATCCCATTTTGGTGCAAGCACGGCATCGATCGCAAACATGGTGGATTCTTCACGTCGCTCAATCGCGATGGAACCATCATCGACACCGACAAAGGAGTTTGGCAGCAAGGCCGTGCGACATGGCTGTTTGGTGAACTCTACAACAACGTGGAACGTCGCGAGGAGTGGTTGCAGCATGCCATTCGCGGTGCTGAGTTTCTGACACAGCATTGCTACGATCCGGTCGACGGTCGCATGTGGTTCCACGTGACTCAAGATGGCCGACCGATCCGTAAGCGAAGATATGCTTATTCAGAATGTTTCGCGGCGATCGCCTACGGTGAACTTGCACTGGCCACCGGAGAGAACCACTACCGCGAGCGAGCGATTCAGGCATTCAATGGTTTCGTCAATCACAATCTGAACAGCGAAGAAGTAACCTCCAAATTCACTGTCACCCGGCCAACACGAGGGATGGGATTCCCGATGATGACCATCGCGACCGCCCAAGAACTCCGGCAATCAATCGGTTTGCCGGACGCCGACCGCTGGATCGACCGCAGTGTCGCCACCATCCGCGAATTTCATCTCAAGGCAGACATCCAGTGCGTGATGGAAACCGTGGGCGTCGACGGTCAAATTCTGGATCACTTTGACGGGCGCACACTCAATCCGGGACATGCGATCGAGGGAGCTTGGTTCATCATGTGGGAAGGTCACCTGCGCGGCGACACGAGCTTGATCGAAACCGGCTGCCAAATGCTTCGGTGGATGTGGCAACGCGGATGGGACCAACAGCACGGTGGGATCCTCTATTTCGTCGATGTATACGGTTTGCCCGTGCAAGAGTACTGGCATGACATGAAGTTCTGGTGGCCCCAAAACGAATCCATTCTCGCAACGCTTCTCGCTTATCTACTGACCGGCGAAGACGAATATGCCCAGTGGCACCAGCAGATCCACGACTGGGCTTACTCTCACTTTCCCGATCGCGAGCACGGTGAGTGGTTCGGCTACTTGCATCGAGACGGCAGCCTTAGCAGCGAAATCAAAGGCAACCTTTGGAAAGGACCGTTCCACTTGCCAAGGATGCAGTACATGGCCTGGAGATGGCTGGAAAAAGACCTCGTCTGATCGCGGCAACTCCACCACCGAGTCATTGGTTCGCCTACAATTTCAGTAGGCAACGCATGTGAACTGACGCATGAACTCGCGAACCTCAAGGACCACTTGTGATGAGACTTTCGCTGCTAGCTGCCGTTGTATTGTTGTTTGCATTGACCGAGCGCAGTTCGCTTTCGGCGGACGAAAACGATCTGTTCACCATCGTGGGCGAGCAAACGACCGAAACGATTACTGTTCAGGTCACCGATCCCAATGACGATCCGATCGAAGGTGCGGTGGTGACTCCGTGGGCACTTCGTTATTCGCAAGGCCACGGTCATTGGCTCCGCAATGGAAAAGACCCTTCCGGAATGAAGCCGGAGGCTGCCCGCACTGACAAAAATGGAATCGCGAATATTGCTTATCCGTTCTATCGTGATGCCGCCGAAAAATCGCGAACGTTGCAAGTGTCCGTGCATGTTCGACATGAGTCATTCTGTTTGGCAGATGCGGTCCACATGGACGTCCCATCCGACGACGTGTTTGAAATTAAAATGCAGCCGGCAGCCAGCATCCAATTCCGGCCGGTCATCGCGGTTGACGACGACTTCACGATGGACCAAATCCAAGTTCTTCGTTCCGACATCGGTTCTTGGGAAAACAGTTTCCGCCGAGAGATCCAAGGCGACCATGTACACGTCGATCAACTCTTCCCCGGTGAAAGCGACTTTCTCTTGGTCCGTCTGGTAGATGGCGCGCCCACGCACTTCAGTGATATTCTTGAAGTCGAACTCACGCCTGGCGCAAACCCACCGATGGATGTTCCGCTTCGTCCCGCCACATCCGTCTCCGGAAGACTGGCGGACAATGTTCCGCGTCCAATCGTTGATGGCCGTGTTCTGGCGATGACCGTTCCACCCAAGTCAGCTCGGGACCGGGTGACTTGGTCCACGTGGGCCCCAATCGATGCTGACGGGACCTTTCTGATTGAAGGCTGGCCGAAAAAACAATCCATTCAAATCATTGGGCTAACCGAAAATCATCGAGTCCGTTCCCCGGAAGCAGCCCAAAACCTGAGTAGTCATTTTGGGCATCCAGTCGTCTTTGATCCGCCGCTGGACAAACCGATCACTCTTGAGATGGAACCATTGCATGCGTGCCGGGTCCAGGTGAAAAGCCTGGACGACAAACCGCTGGACGACGTGAAAGTGACTGCCTATCCGAACGTCTTGTGGACCAATTGGGGATCACAGGTTTACGGCAAAACTTTGACGCGGAGTGCGGACTTCTTTGGAAACCCTGACTTGCTCGCCTACTTTCAAAATCGACGTGACCAGCCCCTTTACCCGTCGACCTTTATCGACCAAAGCGACGAGGATGGCGTCGCACGGTTGAAGTTGCCTGTCGGCAAATGGGGACTATATGTCGATGACGATCAATACGAGATCCCCATCCTCCTCGGACGCCGGAGTCTCGACCTAACAGTCTCCAACGACTCCGAAAACTCAATCGTGATGCGGTTAGTTCCCAAGGGCACGGACTTGCTTGGCGACTACGACAGCCTGGCGGGCGTCGTCTTCGGCTGTTCCACACGAGAAGGCGAGAGAATTTGTGCGTTGCCGGAAGTCCGCGAAAAGATCGATGAGTTTGTGCGTCGAATTCAAGAAGCCGAGGACCCGCAAGATCCCAAAATCCTCTCAGAGGCGTTCATGGTTGTGTCCGACGCCTTCCTCAAAGCTGGCGACCAAGACGAAGCGGCAAAGTGGCGGCGAAAGTCGCTGAAAATGAAGGTCAAACTGACACAAGCGATTTCGACGGAAGAATCTTCCAATTGAATTCGATTGCTCAAACTGCGATGCGAACGCGGTTGCGATATTCCCGTGGTGTCATCTTTCGGTGTTGTTGAAAACGCCGATTGAAGTTGGACAGGTTTTGATACCCGGATTGTTGACTGATCGACAAAATCGAATCCTCGGTGTCGGTCAACAAGCGACATGCAAATCCGATCCTCAATTCGTTGATATAAGCGGACACGGTTCGACCGGTGGACTGCTTGAAGAACCGACTGAACGCGGACGCATTCATGTCTGCCAATTCCGCCAATTCGCTGTGCGTCAAATCGGGATCGGTGAGATGGTGCGTGATGTGGTCGCATATCACCTGAATGCGAGTCTCCACTTCTTCGTTGCTGCTGGCGCGATACAGATGCGACGCCAGCGGTTCGGCTTCGCTGCAACGAGCAAGTTGATCCAGGATTGAGAGCAGCGTTACCAATCGTCTAGCTCCTTGCTGCTGTTCCAACTCGATCAACTGGCCGCCAATCGATTCGGCCATGCCGGCCGGGAACCATAACCCGCGACTTGCACGGTGAAGCAAATGATGAACTTCCACCATCTCGTTGAGACGAAAGAAGTCGGGTCCTAAGAAGTCAGGATGAAATTGCAACACCATGGCGGAGTGCAAATCGTACATCTGGCCCCGGTATTCATCGGACGCCCACGTGTGAGGCAATTCAGATCCCAACAGAACCAAATCATGGTCGGTGTAACTGCCAATGTGATCACCCACCATCCGTGAGCCCACGCCCGAAGGAATGTAGGTCAATTCAACCTCGGGGTGTCGGTGCCATTTGACCGGTGACTGCAACGAGGCTCGGTCAAAACAGCGAAAAGATTGCCCATCATTGGGAACCAGTTTTTCGTAGGAGGCTTTCATGCAAACGCCATGGTTCGAGTCATCCGAGCGCATCAACGAAGAATTTGGAAACGCCGTTCCGTGAGAATTGCCGGCTAGTTCAATTTGCCGCCAGACTCAACGTCACCAGCGCGCAGAAAGTATTACTTCCTGGAAAAATGCGCATAGTTTCATAATTGACCCATTCGACGCGCAAACAGAGTATCACAAATGGGCAATCAATGTGGAGAAACATCATCCATCAGTCTGCAGAATGACGCCCGACAGATCGCATCCCCCAACCGTGAGTCACCCTGCCATGCCAACCCGTCCCTCCGTTCCTGATCGAAAAGTGGCGCTCGCTTTCATGGCCCACCCCGACGATGCGGAGATCTCTTGCGGCGGCACGCTGATTCGTCTGCAGGAGTCAGGTTGGGAAGTTCACATTGTCTCCGTCACTGCGGGAGACTGCGGATCGATGAACGAAGGTCCCGAAGAAACCGCTCGCATTCGATTCGCCGAAGGCACCAACGCAGCCAACTTGATTGGGGCAACATTCCACACACTCAGCGAACCGGACGGTCGCCTCGTCTATGACCGCCAATCGTTGCAGAAGTCCATTGATATTTTCCGACGCATCGCGCCAACGTTGGTGATCACGATGCCGATGTCGGACTATCACGCCGACCACGAAATCACCGGCCAACTCGGACGAGCGGCAAGTTTTGTTTACGCCGCCCCGAACGCATCTTCGGAACCTGTCATCGAAGGTTCGCAGGTTCCCTATCTGTATTACACCGACGGGCATGACGGCCAAGACCGAATGGGTCATGCGATCACGCCGACGACGTTCGTTGATATCAGCGAACAGCTTGAAACCAAAACACGGATGCTGGCTTGCCACAAAAGCCAACTGGAATGGTTGCGTTCACACAATGGGATCGACGAATACTTGACCGCAATGCGTGAACACAGCCAAGCGCGGGGCACTGACATCGGAACGCGAGCAGCCGAAGCGTTTGTACAACATCGTGGGCACGGGCACCCAAGCGATGATGTCCTTTCGGCTCTCTTCCCGATCCAACACTCTTCTCACTCGACCGACTCTGCCTTGCAAGCGACACACTCATGAGTAGTACTTTGGAAAGTCCCTCGCCGTTAAACAACCCATCTCAACGCACGTCGGGTCTGTCCGTCCTGCGAATGGCAAGCGCGGGTGAAGCCAGCCGACGGGTTGCTAGGGAAATTGGATCGTTGATTCGCCACCGTGCCTCCCAACATCGCAATTGCGTATTGGGATTGGCCACCGGATCAACTCCCGTACGCGTTTATCGCGAACTGGTGCGAATGCACCGCGAAGAAGGTCTGTCATTTCACAACGTGGTCACATTCAATCTGGATGAGTACTATCCGATCAAACCGGACGCGGCCCAAAGCTACGTTCGCTTCATGAATCATCATCTGTTCGATCACATTGACATTGTCCGTGCGAACGTTCACATCCCACGAGGAACCATCGAACTGGAAGCGGTACCCGGGTACTGCCGAGACTACGATGAGCTGATCGCATCGTCCGGTGGAATTGATCTGCAGCTACTGGGAATTGGACGAACCGGACACATCGGATTCAACGAACCGGGTGCCACGCGGGACACGCGGACTCGAATGGTCAAACTGGATGACCTGACTCGTCTGGATGCGGTCAAAGACTTTGGCGGGATCGAACACGTGCCGTTGCTCGCGATCACGATGGGAGTCGATTCCATTTTGCAGTCGCGTCGAATTCGCTTACTCGCGTTTGGTGAACACAAGGCCGACATTGTCCAACGAGCCATCGAAGGACCAATCAGCTCCACCATTCCCGCCACCTACTTGCAAACGCACGGTGACGTGCAATACCTGCTCGATGACGCGGCGGCTGATTGTTTGTCCTCGTCCGCACTGGGAGAATCGGTCTGATGAGTGAATCTGCAACGAATCAAGATCGCGTTCGTATCCTGTGTGTTGGCGCAGGAAACATGGGCCGCTCTCACGCTTTGGCGTATCAAGCGATCGATGGTTTTGAGATCGTCGGAATTTGCACTCGATCGAAAGAGTCCGGTGCAAAATTGAACGAAGAGCTCGGTAGCGACTACGCGACCTATCAAGACTTCGATGAGGCTCTGCGGGCGACCCAACCGGACGCCGTTTGTGTCTCGACTTGGCCCGACACCCACGCACGCTTTGTAACGACCGCGTTAGAAGCGGGATGTCACGTGTTTGTCGAGAAACCGCTGGCGGATTCCGTGGAAGCAGCCGAAGAGATCGCGGCCACCGCATTGGCGACCAATCGCAAAGTCGTGGTGGGTTACATCCTGCGACATCACCCGAGTTGGAATCGATTCATTGAGATCGCACACACATTGGGCAAACCTTTGGTGATGCGGATGAACCTCAACCAATCTTCATCGGGTGCGACTTGGGAAACCCACAAACGATTGATGTCAACCGTATCGCCCATCGTTGACTGCGGGGTTCACTACGTTGACGTGATGTGCCAAATGACTGGGTCACGTCCAGTGCGAGTGTCGGGAATCGGCGCGAGATTGACCGATGAACTTCCTGAAGGAATGGTCAACTACGGCCAACTACAGGTCACGTTCGAAGATGGGTCGGTTGGTTGGTACGAAGCCGGTTGGGGACCGATGATGAGCGAGACTGCGTTCTTTGTCAAAGACGTCGTTGGACCAAACGGTTCAGTATCCATCGTCGCCGAATCGGCTTCTTCGTCGGGACAAAGTGACAACGTGGATGCTCACACAAAGACGGAATCCATCCGCTTGCACCACGGAAAACTGAACACCGAAGGCAACTTCGCTCGCGACGACGAGTGGATTCATCTGGAAGACGAACCCGATCACGATGGTTTGTGCCATCGTGAGCAGCAGTTTTTCCTCGATGCGATTCAACAAAACAATGACTTGACAGCGCACCTTCAAGACGCGGTCAACTCTATGAAGATTGTCGCGGCAGCGGACGAATCCTTCCGAACCGGCAAGACCATCGAGCTACATACGAACGAAACCGTTGGAAGTTAGCCAACACAACTTGGCGGGACAGCATCCCGACCGAATCAGACGTTTGGGCATCCGCCCCGGTTCTACATCAATTGCATCAGCCGTTTGGGCGTTAGCCCCGGTTTTGCTTTCATCGAACCGAACCGAACGCCATAACGGCCTAGTAAATCAACATCACAAAAACGCCCCAACGGCCAAACCAAACAAACGCTACCCAACGAAACACGCCAACTAAACTGAACTTCGATGGGTCCATTCTGTGGCCCCATTGGATGGGATGGACGAGGTCACCAAGACCGCTTGATTTGCTCCCGAAGATGACCGGTGGCCTCGTCCGATTCCCAACCACATTCCATCCCTCCCACTGAATTCTTCTCTGCCTTCATCCCACCTGAATTACCGACCTTCCGAATTGCGTCTCGCAGTTCTTCCCTGTGATTGTTTCCGAGTGAGCCTGATATGAATGACAAGCTGAACCGCACCACCTCTGATCACCCAACCACCACCCGTCGCGAAGTCCTGCGTCGCGGTGCATCCGCGTCCGCTGCATTGGCGGCAACGGTTGGTGCCAGCCGAATGGTTCACACTCAGGCGGCATCCGCCGATCCAGATCGGAAGATCAAAATTGGAATCGTCGGCGCGGGTGGACGGGGAACGGGCGCAGTCAACGACTCGTTCTCCATCAACGACAACATCGAATTGGTCACCATTGCGGACTTGGATCCGGGCAATGCGGAACGACTTCGGACGGGAATGACTCGACGTCATGGCGACAAAATCAACGTTGCTGACGATCGCATTCACTCTGGCCTGGACGCTTACAAAGCTGTTCTGGAAGATCCAGAAGTGGAAGTTGTGTTCTTGACCACTTCGCCAGCCTTCCGTCCATCTCACATCGCCGAAGCTGTCAAAGCGGGCAAGCATGTCTTCGCTGAGAAACCATCCTGCGTCGATCCCGCCGGCTATCGAATTTGTGTTGCCGCTCACGAAGAAGCGAAGAAGAACGGGACCGCCATCGTCACCGGAACACAGTACCGCCGCCAATCCAACTACATGGAAGCGGTCAAGCGAATTCACGACGGTGAGATCGGTGACATCATCGGCATGACCTCTCGCTACTGCAGCCAAGGCATTTGGTATAAGAACCGAGCCGAAGGTGTTAGCGACACCCAGTACCAACTCAACAACTGGATGCACTTCATCTGGTTGTCCGGCGACCAAATCGCTGAGCAAGCCGTTCACAACATTGACCTGATGAACTGGGTCATGCAGGGACCACCGGTTAGCGCGTACGGTTCGGGCGGACGCTTCACCCGTCCCGACGACAGCGAAATGTGGGACAGCATGTCGATTGACTACATGTACTCCGACGAACGCCCTGTTTCGTTCATGTGCCGCCAAATCCCTGGTTCAACTGCTGAAAACGGCAGCACCGTTCGTGGAACCAAAGGTTTTGCAATCATCGGTGCTGGCAGCAGCGGATCCACCTTCCTGGACCGCAGCGGCAAGGAAACTCTGAAGCTCGAAGGAAGCATCGCGGATGCTTATCGCCAAGAGCACAAGGACTTGATCGATTCGATTCGAAGCGGCGAAGCGATCGTCGAGTTGCTCGAAACTGCGAAGAGTTCGTTGACCGCTGTCATGGGTCGCATGGCCGCTTACACCGGCAAAAAGGTAACGTGGGACTTTGTCGCCAATGAGTCGGAACTGGACCTTTTCCCCAAAGATTTGCAGTGGGACGGAAGTCGACCTGAGCCTAGCTATGCCATCCCTGGCAAAACGAAACTAATCTGATCACGTTCCAAGAACGATCGAGCAGACTTTGTTGAGGCATCGCCATATCAACGTGCCGATTCTGCTTATCAATGTTCACCAATTCCAAATGCAGTTGTCATCAACTGCTAATCGGGGCGGCAATTTTGCCGCCCCTTCGCATTGGGTGACGGGGCGATCGTGTTCATCGATCAACGTTGCCGCTGTAGCGTCCGTCCAAGACGCAGCTCACCTTCACGGCTGAGCAATCGTTCGGCAATCGCAAAGTTGCGGCCATCGCCCCATCTCGTGGGATGCGATCTGCTACTATAAGACCAGCCCGCAGGTGCAATGGAACTCCATTTGTTCAAGCGGTGGCTCCCGCCCCAAGTCCCACCCCTGATCGCCATCCATCTCGTATGGAACGACCAAGCTCCGCCAGTTTGGCTCTGTCACCACACATGATCTCGACTGAGTCATTTTGTGTTGAAAAGATCGCTGCAGAGTTCGTCGGTTTTCTACGAGTGCGTGGCGACGTGCCCGGAGACCAACCATGACATCCCGTTCTGCAGTGAACGTCCTTGTAGCGAATCTCCTGGTTGCTTGGATAGTGACCGCGTCGATCACACCGAACAATGTGTCGGCACAGGACCAAGCTTCGAACCCGGTGAACGAAGCTTCAAAAATCCGGTTGGCGAGATTCGATGTTGATGCGACGCCCACCGTTGGCTCGATGATGGCCTACGACCGGGTCAAACGGGTCGAAGAAATGACGCTTCGGGCTCGCGGCATCGTCTTGCTCGGTGCCGATGATCCAATTGTCCTGTGTGCGGTTGATTGGATTGGGATTGGAAACGAGGGACACGACCAATTTCGCGGTCGATTGGCAGAAGCCGCCGGCACAACGCCTGACCGAGTCGCTGTGCACACCCTTCATCAACACGATGCACCTCGTTGTGATTTCACCGCCGAACGATTGGTCAACGAAGCAGGGAAATCCGACCTGGGTCCTTACGACAGTTCGCTCGCACGCGAAGTCTTGAACCGGTTGGCTGATGCGGTCAAGGAAGGAATCAACGGTGCGACGGAAGTCACGCACGCGGGTTGGGGAACGGCCGAAGTGAAGGACGTCGCATCCAACCGTCGTCTCCAAGATGAAACAGGCCGAGTCATCGCGACCCGCTACACCGCTTGTCGCGATCCCAAGTTGATCGCGGCCCCGGACGGAACCATCGACCCCGAATTGACTTCGCTGACATTCTACAGCGGTGACAAAGTCCTCGCCGTACTCACGCATTACGCGTGTCATCCACAAAGCTACTATCGCACAGGTGTCCCCAGCCCCGATTTCCCGGGACTGGCACGATTCATTCGCGGGCAGGCACGTCCCGACGTCCTGCATGTTCATTTCAACGGTGCCGGCGGAAACATCGGTGCCGGCAAGTACAACGATGGTTCACCCGCAAACCGCATGAGGTTGGCTCATCGTGTCGCTGATGCAATGGAACAGGCGGCAAGCAACAGCACCAAGTTTGCCATCACGTCCGATGACATCCGATGGGCATACACGCCGGTCTCGCTTCCACCGGCTCCTCATTTGGATGCCGATGCACTGCGAGAAAAGTTGGCCGATTGGAATACGACCGACTATTGGGGCAGCCCCGATGATCTGGCGTGGCTGCTGCGTTGCCAAAACGGGCACCAAGTTGAACTGAGTTGTTTGTCGATCGCCGACGTTCGTCTGTTGCATATGCCCGGCGAACTTTTTGTTGAATATCAGCTGGCAGCCAAAGCGATGCGTCCGGATTTGAAAATCTCGATGGCAGCATACGGCGACTACGGTCCGGGATACATCGGAACCGAAGAAGCCTACGGCCAAGGCGGCTACGAAACCAGCCAACGCGCGTCAAAGGTGGGTCCCGAAGTGGAAGCTGTGCTAATGGATGGCGTGCGAGAACTTCTGGAAGTCGAAGCTGCAGAAGCAACCGTCGAGATCAAAACGGAATCGCCATCGGAGGTTGAATCACGATGACGCTAACCAACCGCTGTTCGCTGCTTCATACGGCCGTCGCTAGCCTTGCTGTTGCGTTCTCGCTCGGGAACGCAACAGGATCTGCGCAAGATGACTACTCCGCCGAACTTCCTCGCGTTCCGGCCACGCCAGCCTCGGAAACACTTCAAGACTTTCAGGTTGCCGACGGGTTTCAAATCCAGTTGATCGCCAGCGAACCGTTGGTGACCAGCCCCGTGGCAATGGAATGGGCGGCGGATGGATCGCTGTTCGTTTGCGAAATGCGAGGCTACAGCGAAGATCGCGACCAAGGTATTTCGCGAATTTCTCATTTGCGAGATGTTGATCAGGACGGGGTCTATGACTCCAGCACCATCTTTGTGGAAGGACTTCTGTGGCCCACTGGTTTGTTCCCGTGGGACGGTGGACTGTTTGTCGGTGACGCGCCCAACCTTTACTACTTTCGCGACACCGATGGTGACGGAAAAGCCGATCAACGGGACACCGTCTTGACCGGATTCGGTACCTCCAACGTCCAGGGCCTTATGAACTCGTTTCGTTGGGGACTCGACAACCGAATTCACATCGCATGCAGCAGTACCGGCGGAATGATCCGGAGGCCTGGCCAACCTGAATCAGACGCGATCAACATACGAGGTCGCGACATCGCTTTGGATCCACACACCGGTGATTTTGAACTGACCAGTGGCGCGGCTCAACACGGAATGAGCTTCGACGATTGGGGACGCAAATTTGTGTCGTCCAACAGCGACCATCTGCAGCAAGTCATGTACGAAGATCACTACATCGGCCGCAACTCACTACTGCAACCCGCCGCGGCGAGAGTCTCGATCGCGGAGGATGGACCGCAAGCCGAAGTGTTTCGCACCAGTCCCGTCGAACCGTGGCGGATTGTTCGCACGCGATTGAGAGTCAGCGGCAAGGCACGCGGACCAATTGAAGGCGGCGGTCGAGCGGCGGGCTACTTCACCGGCGCCACCGGAGTCACGATTGTGCGCGGTGACGCTTGGCCTGCGTCATTCCAAGGCATGGCGATCATTGGCGATGTGGGCAGCAATCTGATTCATCGCAAGAGACTCCAGCCCAACGGATTGAAATGGGTTGGCAAAAGAGTTGACCCCGACAGTGAACTGGTCACATCCACTGACATCTGGTTCCGCCCAGCTCAGTTCGCCAATGCTCCGGATGGTTCGCTGCACATCATCGACGTTTGTCGCGAAGTCATTGAACACCCCAAAAGTCTGCCTGTTGAGATCAAACAACACTTGGACCTGACCTCGGGACGCGATCGAGGCCGTCTGTACCGTCTCGTTCCAGATGGATATGAGCACCGAGCAACGCCGAATCTGAATCGTGCAAGCGACCAAGAATTGGTCGATACGCTTGCTCACCCCAACGCATGGCATCGTGAAACGGCAAGCCGTCTGCTGGTCCAGCGACAGTCAAAGTCAATCACCGAACTGAAACAGATGGCAAATCACCCCGAACTGCCGCTTGGAAGATTGCATGCACTCGCGGTGCTGGACGGCCTCAAGCAACTCGACGAAGAAACCGTTTTTCCAAGACTGAACGATCCGCATCCGTCCATTCGCAAACATGCGATCCGCTTGACAGAAAAACTAACGTCCAACGAGGCGCTGCGTAGCAAACTGGCGGAACGAATCGACGATCCATCGATCGAAGTCCGTTACCAACTGGCTTTCACCGCAGGTTCGATTGACGGCTTTGAAAAAACGCAAACACTCGCCCACATCATCCGCCAAAACCCCACCAACCGATGGATGCAGACGGCGGTCCAAAGTTCCGTTGCCGAAGGAGCTGGCGAATTGTTCTTCGCCTTACTCAAAAAACCAATTGATCCCAATCTGATTGAATTCGTCGGTCGATTGGCGTCGCAAATCACCCAGCAGAACGATCCAGCTGATATTCGCTTGGCGGTCGCAGCCGTATCGAATCTATCACCCGACGATGGAAACTTTGCTCTTCCGATTTTGGGCAAACTTCTGGAAACCCGATCGCGTCCAGACACGGTGTTGCGTCAGCTGGACGATTCCGGTGAGCTCGCGGAAATCGATCAAGTGTTGAACAAGATGCTCGAACAGCTCGAGCGTGTCGCACTCAATGAGTCCGAACAGGTGGATGATCGCGTCAGTGCAATTGAAAACTTGCGATACGCCACCGCATCTCGCGTGTCGGATGTGATGAAGTCCTTGATCGACAGTCGCCAGCCCATCGGGATTCAGCGAGCCGCAATGATCACTTGGGGCCGCTTCGATTCCGACGAAATCACCGAGTCGCTGTTATCGCGTTGGAGCAGCCTGAGTCCCAGTCTTCGAGAAACGGCCAGTGAAATCCTGTTCTCGCGACCTGATCGTTTGCTTCGTCTGTTGACCGCCATCGATTCTGGCGACATCCCACTCAGCGAAGTCTCACGATCACGTTTGCAAGTCGCCACAAAATCGCCCAATTCGTCGATTCAGAAGCTAGCGGCCAAACTGCTCGAATCAAGCGGTTCGAAAAACCGCGAACAAGTTGTTCAGGCGTACCAGAAGTCGTTGCATTTGCCTGGCGATTCCGCTCGCGGCAGCAAGCTCTTCACGGCGCACTGTGCCAACTGCCACCGCCTAGAAGATCGAGGCCATGAGATTGGCCCCAACTTGGCGACGGTCAAAACTCGCGGAGACGACTTCATTCTCGCGAACGTCTTGGATCCAAACCGTGAGGTGAACCCTCAATACTTGAACTACGTCGCGTTGGACGTCGATGGACGAACGCTGACCGGAATGATCACGGAAGAATCGGCAACTTCGATCACGCTGCAACGAGCCGAATCGGCCAAGGATTCGCTGCTACGGGTCGACATCGAACGTCTGCAGAGCACCGGAATGTCGATCATGCCGGAAGGTCTGGAAGAACAACTCGATCGGCAAGCGATGGCCGATCTGATCGCGTATCTGATGCAGGTGAAGTGAACAGGGCTCGTCCCGTAGCAACATCAAAATGCTACATTCGCAAATCCTCTTCTTTTGTTGCGACCGAGAGATCTAAATGTCCAACCAACACGAATTGATCAACTACATCGAGATCCCCGCCACTGACATGGCGAAAACCAAGGTTTTCTTTGAGACTTGCTTTGGTTGGAAATTCACGGACTATGGCCCCGAGTACACCGCCTTCGACAAATCGACTGGCTTGGATGGTGGTTTCTATCAGTCCGATAAGTCATCGCTGACATCCAACGGATCCGCATTGGTCGTTTTCTACAGCAATGAATTGGAAGCAACGATGGCGAAAGTTCAATCATCGGGCGGAACCGTGATCCAGGAAATATTTTCCTTCCCCGGAGGCCGCCGCTTCCAATTCACCGATCCGTCCGGCAACGAATTCGGTGTGTGGTCCGACAATTAGGACTTAAACAAAGGAGTCAATCGGCGTCGTCGAAGAGTTCGATTTCTCCGGGACGCCAAGTCTTCTCAAACCACGGATCCAACGGTCCATAAAGACGAAGCAACGTGTACCACCCCTTTCCGGAAACGGTTTGAATCCAATTGGATTCTTTTCCGGCGGGGCTTTCCGGTGCAAAGTAAAGGTCAACCGAACCGTCTGGATTGGTCTGCAGGTCGTCTCGCTTACTATTCTTGCTTGGAAACGATTGCCCGGTCTGCAACTCGGATCGAGTCTGAGGGTCGTAGATGACAACAGACCAGAAGTCTTTCACCGGGACGTTCGCGGGAAGGCGAAGCTTGTAGGTTTTACTTCCGTCCAAGTAACGCCCTTCTTGATCGACCGCAGCATAGGCATATTGTGACCCCTTGCCTGTCATCTTCAGAACCATGGCCGGTGTATTGACCGTCGCCTGATAAAAGAACAACGTTCTTGCATCGAGGTTGCGTCCACCACGACCACCGTCTTTGAGCCACTTATAGTCTCCTCCGATGAATGCGGTCATCCATGCACTACCAGAGTAGTATTTCACGCCAGTTAACCGCGGCCTGAAAACAATTGAACGCGCAGTGGCATTGCCAATCGCTACCGCCTCCGTCAGCAGTCGTCTTTCCTTCTCATCTGGAGAAAACTCTTTTCCTTTTTCAATACCGATCGCGGCAAAGATCCCACGCAATTCAGGATCAAGCATGGTCACAGGTTCTCGTTGGATCACCGTGGCCAATTCCTCGTAAAACTCAAATGTATTCGCGTGAATGGTGTTGAACGTCTTTTCCGATCCGCTGACGAATTTCATCGCGGGTGGGTTCGACTTCATGGAAAGCGGATAGACTTTCAAACCGTTGCGAAACATTTCCGCAGACGCATCAGGTTTTCCGTCGACCAGGAAGCCACGGAGAATCACCCAATTCACCCAACTGGTTGATTGAACCACGAAGTATGTTTCGCCATCGATTTCGGTTGCTTTTCCGCCAATTGGTCCTACCCATTCGCCGTCATGGTCGGGTGGCAGAATCAAGTATTTCCCACCGCTACCGCGGTCTGGCCCCGGAACTCCCATATCAATGACAAACCGAAAGAACGCGTCGTTGACGGTGCCTGGACCACATTTTTCCGGCACCTCCACAACGGTCGGCCCATCGCGTTTGAGATCCAAGAATCCCGAGCAATACACGGTGTCTGTGTTGCCGGTCAAAAAGAGCGGGTTGGAATCTAAAAGGCGATCCATGATCATGAATTGGCTGGATGTTTTCAGTCCCAATTCAATGTGTCCTAACCGAAGCCCTTCGATCGATGTAGCGGGGATTCCGTTCAAAAAAGCTTCCGTTCCACGCACGACGGTGAGAAAGTCATACAGTTTCTTGGTGGTCGCTTCGTCGGGGCGCCCATCATCAAAAGTCAACTCTCCGAGCAGTTTGGTCTCGACCACGTCCGGCGTGAGGATTTGCTGCGGAATCTTGTGATTGTATCCGGGCGTCGGATCATCAGCGTCAACCGCATGTCCATTTGCGCTCAGCAAAACCAAAGCCACAATGCCGAGTTGGCTCCGTATCCATCTAAAATTCATCGCGCACCCTCAAGGAAAGAACAAACACTTAGGAATCAAGCGTTCGCACCGATTTCGATGCGACAACCGTGACGAATTCCAGGATGCCGAAACTACTTCAAATCACACCATGACTTCTTTGGCAGGCAGGATCCGCGAGACGATCATGCCGTATCGGCGGGGTGCTGATAAGGTGCTCGATAGCTTCTTTTTATCTTTTTGGTCGCTTCTTCATCATCCACAATCGTATGTGTTTCCGGATCAAACTCGAGCGTTCGACCTAGTTCCATCGCCACGTTTGCCATGAAGCAAGACGCACTGCTGATGTGACCTTGTTGAATATCGGCGACCGGTTTGGAACGGTTGTCAATCGCGTTGAGGAAGTCACGCATGTGACCCCGAATGGCCGAGGCGACGTGCAGTTCGAGCGCCCACTTCTCTTTATCAGTAACATCCGTTAGGTACTTGTCAGTCTCGATCACCGCCTCGCCCGACAGCTTCTTGCCGCCACCGCGAGGTTCAAATTCAAACTTGTTCACGCTTAACTTCAGCGTGCCCTTGTCGCCGTAGATCTTGGCCGCCCAAGGATACTCGGGATCGGGAGCACTGCCCCAGCTTCGGTGTGTCCAAACAACGTCCAAACCGTCGAAGTCAAACGTCGCCGTTTGTGTGTCCGTGATATTGGCAAGCGAATCTTTCTGAACCATGATCCCGCCCACGCTGCTAATTCGCTTGGGCCAACCCAAGTCCAATTGCCATCGCACCAAGTCCAACATGTGAACACACATGTCACCGACGATTCCATTTCCATACTCCATGAACGCACGCCATTTGCGTGGATGAGTCAGCTCAGTGTAAGGACGCATCGGCGCCGGTCCTGTCCAAGCTTCGTAGTCCAAGTGCGGTGGCGGATCGATCGCCGGTGGATTCGAGTTCGCTCGCATGTGGTAGTAACAACACACTTCGGCAAAGGCGACGTTCCCAAGCAACCCGGCATCGACGACGTTCTTTTTCGCGTCGATCAAGTGCGGCGTGCTTCGACGCTGCGTTCCCACTTGCACGACTCGTCCCGTCCGACGTGCCGCGTCCAACATCGCTTTGCTTTCCAGCGTGTCGACGCCAGTTGGCTTCTGAACGTAAACATCGGCACCTGCTTCGACCGCAGCGATCATCGGTAGAGCGTGCCAATGATCGGGCGTGTCAACCAAAACGATGTCCACGTTCTTCTTGGCGAGCAGCTCTTCGTAGCTTGCGAACGTTTCAGGTCGATTGCCGGACTTTTGCCGTGAGGCGATTAGATCGGCGCATTCTTCGAGCAACTTTTGATCGACGTCGCACAACGAAACCACTTCGACGGGTTCGATGTTGATCAGCTGCAACAAATCACATTTGCCATACCAACCGCAACCAATCAAAGCGACGCGGCGAGGGCGTTGCTTTTCATCGGCTCGAGCAGATTTGGCTTGGGTGGCAACAACGGTGGCAGCTGCGGCGCTGGCGGCAAGAAAAGAACGGCGTTCCATAGCAATCTTCTGAGTGGGGTGGGGGATGGGAGCGACCAAACAGACGCGGGTGAATCGGCACGTGGCAGATCCCCTGGACCGCACATTTTAACAGAGCGGAGCGGGCCAGCGTTACCACCAAGATCGCCCAGGAAATTCGCCCTGGCAGATCTGCTAATCAGATCGCCCCAGAAGTCGCTGAAATCCCAAGTTGCTACTTTCGTCTGAACGAGACGTCACGAACGGAATGCTCTCGCTAGCGAAACGACGCAGAGATCGACTTGCCGGGAATCGCTGTTGCACCTTCTCTCACCTATACTGCCGCGATGAAATCGAACGAAGGCACGACCGAACACGGGGAATCACCACCCGCCACGTCCGCTTCCAAAGAAACCGTCGCAACCGCGTACCACGAAGCCGGTCACGCGGTGATGGCGATGGCGGTCGGACGAAGCATTCAAAAAGTCACCATCGCACCCGGCAAGCTCCAATTTGGAGGCTCTCGGCTTGGCACTTGCGAGATCAAAAAGGGCCGATCCAAAGGCAGCAAGGACCAACTCGAAGACGACGTGTTGGTCTTGTTGGCTGGGATGGTTTCCGAATCTCGCTTCACCGGAGTCTATTGTCCGGCGGGTGCATCGCAAGACTTGCGAGAGGTCTCGGCGCGATTGTGCACGCGAGCGGCGTCGCAGCGACAGCATGAAACACTCCTGAAACGCATGCTTTCGAAAACAGAACACATTCTCAACGACGAAGCCAACATCGAGGCGATCCGCGCGATCACCAAAGAGCTGTTGGATAAGACAACCATCAGCGGCCGCGCCGTGAAACACCATTTTGAGATGGCACAACGGCGGCACGCTTGAGTATCACTGCCGCTCGATCGTTTCATCCGAAATGATTTTCCGGTCCACCCTCGACTTCGCAACCTTTCGCAGCACTGACGTCCGTCCTATGCAATCCATCGCTCGTGAACTGAATCTTCCTGAGAAACAAGTCGCCGCGGTCATCGAGTTACTCGAAGCCGGCAACACGATCCCTTTCATTGCACGGTATCGCAAAGAGGTCACCGGCGGACTAGACGAAATCGCTCTACGCGCGATCGAAGACGCGCTCGAAAAGCACACCGCGCTGCTCGCTCGAAAGGCCACCGTCTTAAACACAATCGAAGAGCAAGGTGCCCTGACCGCTGAACTGCGCAAACAGATCGAAGCCTGCACAGATCTGCGAACTCTGGAAGCTTTGTACCTGCCGTACAAACCCAAACGCCGAACCCGAGCGACGATCGCACGCGAAAAAGGTTTGCAACCACTGGCGGATCTGCTGCTGAAGCAAACCAAACTTCCCCAATCGAAGCAGCAAACGCTGCAGTCATTCGTCAACCAAGAACTGGATGTCGCTGACACCGATGCGGCTCTGGCGGGCGCTCTCGACATCGTTGCCGAACAGTGGAGCGAGGATCCAACGGTTCGCGAATGGATGGTCGAAAAGGGAACCAAGTTCGGACAGATCACATCAGCCGTCAAACGCGGTAAGAAGGACGAAGCGGACAAATACGAAGCCTACCTGGATCGTTCCGAATCAGCCTCTCGCATTCCCGGTCACCGATTGCTTGCGATGTTGCGTGGCGAAGCGGAGGGTGTTCTGCGTGTCGGGCTGAAAATGGAAGAAGACCGAGCCATCTCGCATGTCAAATCCACTTTCATCCAGAACCGCTCCTTCGAATTCGCTAGAGAACTCGAATCAGCCGCAGAAGACTGTTTTCAACGTTTGCTTCAACCGGCAACGCAGTCCACCGTCCTGCAAATGTTAAAAGAGAAAGCCGACGAAGAAGCCATCGATGTGTTTGGAAAAAACCTGCACGAGCTTCTGATGTCGCCTCCCGCCGGTCCTCGCGTGACGATCGGTATCGATCCCGGTTTTCGCACCGGATGCAAAGTTGCCGTGGTCGATGGCACGGGAAAGTTCTTGGCCAACACCACGATCTATCCAACGCCGCCCAAATCCGACACTGCCGGAGCATCAAAACAGCTACTCGCACTCATAAAGAAACACAATGTTGAACTGATCGCAATTGGCAACGGGACCGCCTCGCGAGAAACCGATGCCTTTGTCGGTCAACTCATTCGCGACAACAAACTCGATGTGACCAAGGTGATGGTCAGCGAATCTGGTGCGTCGATCTATTCGGCCAGCGAACTGGCTGGCAAAGAATTCCCCGATTTGGACGTCACCGTTCGTGGTGCCATCAGCATCGCACGCCGCCTGCAAGATCCGCTGGCGGAATTGGTCAAGACCGATCCGAAATCAATCGGTGTGGGGCAGTACCAACACGACGTGAATCAGACCCAGCTTCGCAAGTGCCTCGATCGAACCGTCGAAAGCTGCGTGAACCGCGTCGGCGTCGACTTGAATATGGCAAGCGTTCCTTTGCTGTCGCGAGTGGCCGGCATCGGACCGAAATTGGCCGAGAACATCGTTCAGTATCGCGACACAAACGGGCGTTTCGGCAGCCGAAAGGAATTGACCAAGGTACCCAAACTTGGCAAGAAAGCCTTCGAACAAGCCGCCGGCTTTTTGCGAATTCGCGGTGGTGATGAACCTCTCGACAATTCCGCCGTGCACCCGGAAAGCTACACGCTGGTCAGTCGCATGGCCAAGCAGCTCCATGCCGACGTGAAGACGTTGGTTGGCAACGCGACGCTCAGCCAAAAACTGCAACCCGATTCATTTGTCGACGATCGCTTCGGCATTCCAACCATCCGTGACATCATCGCGGAACTGGGCAAACCTGGCCGCGATCCGCGAAGCGAATTCAAAGTCGCCCAGTTCGATGATTCGGTCCAATCGATGGAAGATCTTCGCGAAGGAATGGTGCTGGAAGGCGTCATCACCAACGTGACGCACTTCGGCGCGTTCATCGATCTCGGTGTCCACCAAGACGGACTGATCCACGTTTCTCAGTTGGCCAACCAATTCGTCAGCGATCCTTCCGAAGTCGTTTCGGTCGGCGATGTTGTCAAAGTCAAAGTCCTCGAAATTGACCTCGATCGCAAACGAATCGCCGTCTCCAAGAAGGCTCTTGGATAACGTTCAAGCGTCTTGGCAAATCGCTTCGTTGAAAAACGCGAGCTGTTGATACAGCATCGAAATCGACGGAGCGATTTCGCTCGCACGATCTCCGATCGCTCGCAGCGGGTTGCCAAAGATCGCTTCGACTTCCATCGGTCGCTTGGCCAGAAAGTCCAACCGCATGCTGCTGTCGTAGGGAACCATGGTTTCGGTGTGTTCCATCGTTGCCCGAATTGCCTTTTCGTCGATCTCCACGCCGCATGCCGCGGCACCGGCGTGAACTTCCGCGATCAGCTGATTTGCCAAGTCGCGACCAGGTTGCGAGCCGATGATTCGATCCGTTGAAGCATCCAAAACAACCGACAATCCATTGAAAGGGATATTCCACATCAACTTTCGCCAACGTGTCTTCGCCAAATCATCGCTCCAATTCGCGTCGATGCCTGCTGATTGCATGTCCGCTTCGATGCGGCGGCCCACCTCATTGGCACGCAACGGATCCACACCAGCTTCCTGGTAGGCACCAAACGCGATCCGCCCGTAATCCAAGTGGTGGATATGGCCCGGCCCAACTTTGTTGCTGCAAAGGAAACAGCAACCGCCGAGAACTCGTCCGGCGGGAATCGTCCGCCGCACATCCGCTTCGACATCCAACCCGTTTTGCAGGGTCAGCACCACGCCATCATCAGCGACGACTCGCGGCAGCCACTCGTCCAACAGCGCATTGCGAGTCGACTTCAGCGCGATGATCACGACATCGCATTTCGGCATCGATTCGACCGAATCGTAGACCTGCGGCGACTCCAAGACAAAGTCGCCCAGCACACTGTCGATGCGCAATCCGTTTTCGCGAACATGCTCAAAATCCGAATGCAACAGAAAGTGCACGTCGCATCCGGATCGGGCCAACATGGCTCCGTACAAACCGCCCACCGCCCCACTTCCCAAAATTGCATAACGAAGCGGTTCGGCAGGAGTGGTCATTTGGATTTCCTTTTCTGTTTGGCTGGTTTGCGTGACTTTTTCGGAGCGTCTGGCAGCTCGTTCAGTTCCAATGCGGGAACGGAATCATTGCCCGCCAAACGGACGATCATGTCAACCGGGTGCGTACCAGCTTCCAGCGTGACTTCAACCGATGCATCCGTTTTGTCATGGCCGGTGGTGTCAATCAAAGCAGCATCATGCACTCTCAAAACAGCATCGCCGGTCGCCTTCAATCGCAACTCGTATCGCCCTGTTTTGGCGACATTCAGAACCGTTTGCACGCGTGCGTTGCCTTGGCCGGCTGAGCGAACAGCGTCGGCGAGATCCAATCCTTCAATGTCGACCTTCGTCGATTGAGCAGGATCCAAACGCGAAACGATGGATGTTTTGGTCGGACAATAATTGACCACCATCGGAGCATCAGCATTCAATGATTCGTCCGCCGGGATGGGTTCGCCATCGTAAGGACGTTCGGCAGTCGCGTTGGCCGATCGAAGCTGAAGCACCCGGTCATGCATTCGTTGTTGCAGCTTTTCCATCTCGGGTGACGTCCCAGCCAAATTGTTGGCTTCGCCAGGATCTTTGGCGACGTCGTAGATCTCAAACGGATCCGCATGCGATTGGATGTTGTGCCGAACGCCTTTGTAGCCGTCCATGAAGATTGCTTGCATCTGACCACGACGAGCACCGCGGCGTGATGGCTCGTAGTCTTCGTAGTTCGGCGTCTTGCCTCCGTTGAAGTACTCGACGTAAGTGGTCGGAGTAGCTTGCTGGCCCTTCTGCAACAACGTAGGAACCAGCGAAACACCGTCCGCTCGAGCCGGAACGTTTGCTCCCGCCAAATCAGCAAAGGTGGTCAACCAATCGTGGAATTGGCTTGGGCTTTGATCGATTCCAGCTGCAATCTTTCCAGGCCACCAAGCAACGGTCGGGACGCGGATCCCACCCTCATAACAATCTCGCTTCATCCCATCAAACGGCCCGTAAGACTGAAACGATGTCGGTGCGTAGTTGACGTTTTGAATATAGGACTCGCTATGCGGCCCGTTGTCACTGGAAAAAACTACCAGGGTATTTTCTTCGAGTTCCAGGTCACGAAGTGTTTGCAACAGGTCACCCATCAAATCGTCGAGCCGTCGGACGCTGGTCGCGAACCGGACCTCGGCATCTGTCCAACCTTGGTTGGCGTAGTCCGGGTGCTTGTAGGAATCGATCGGTCCGACCGTGTTAATCATGCGTTCGGTCTCACCGAGCCACTGCACGCCGCCGTTGACGCCTTTGCCTTCTGGATAGGGCGCCGAGGGATATTGGATTGATGCGTGAGGTGTGTCGTAAGAAAGAAAGACGAAGAACGGATCGTCGGCGGATTGCGATTGGTGTTCAACCAAGAACCTTTTTGTTTTGGCGGTGAACAAATCAGCCGTGTAGCAGCCTTTCAGTTGAGATGAGATTTCATCGTCGTTGTGCCACAACTCGACGGGGTTGGCGTGTGCGTCGCCATTGGCAATCGGCCACTTGTCGGCGGGATAGTGGTTGTGGCCGTCGCGGTGACGCACATAGCCAAAGAATTCGTCAAAGCCGCGTTTGGTCGGGTACGCAGGCCAATTTTCGGCGCTGTTGCCTTCGCCCTGCAAACCATACTTACCGACGAGCGCGGTCGTGTAGCCAACGCTTTTCAGAACCGATGCGACCGTCGGAACGTCGGGCAACGCTTTGTCGAACTGATTGTCTCGGATCGACGCATGTCCCTGATGCACGCCGGTCAACAGCGACGCGCGGCTGGGGGCGCACACGGGAGCCGGGCAATAGTGGTTCCGCATCTGCAGACCTTCGGCAGCCATCGCATCCCAGTGCGGTGTTTGGTGCGTGCGATCATGCTTGGATTCGTTCTGGTAGTAGCACCCCAGATCGCCCCAACCAAGATCATCGTACAAGACGAAAAGAATGTTTGGTTGGCTGGCGGAGTCCGCAGCGTTGGCTGGGGTGGGTGCGAGCGAATTGGACCAAACCATCAGTCCAACGAACAAACACAGAAGATGGCGGGAACGCATGCAAAAGGCTCTTCTTCAGGTGGGAAAGGTGTGAGGGAACACGATTCTAACTCAAAGCCTTTCTCCAGTCCTTCCCTATCTCAACGCGACCATCATGAAGATGCGAAGCCAGCGTCGATCAAATCAGATGCATGCGAGGCGGTTTGGCCAACCGTTTGACTCGCATCGCCAAACTGGGGTGCAACCAACTCGCTCGACGTGCCGCGGGATGTCCCGCCGTGACTCGGCCCAGGGCCGCGGCCATCATTCCAGCCGCTTCGGCTTCCGTCGCTGGCATCCCATCGGCTTGGCCGCCGGCTTTGACAGCCAACTTGCAAGCGACCGCGTCAGCGTCCCATTCCGTCAGATACGCAACAGCACTCAAAGTCCCGACGGTCAACACCAACCCAGTCAGCCCGCCAACGGTTGCTCCCCAGGATTCATTCGTGAACAACGACCCAACCCAAATCGAAACAAACCACGCTGGTGCGACGGCCGCCATTCGGATCGGAACGTGCCAGCGCCGCACATGAGCCACCTCGTGCATGACGACCATCAACAACTGACCTCGAGGCAATTCGTCAATCACGCGATCGGACAACAACAGCATTCGTCCGGGACGAAACAAACCCGCCACCAAAGCGTTGAAGACACGTCCGTTGGTGTTCCATCGGACGACCCGCATCGCAGACCATCCCTCGGTTCGCACGCCCACGCGGTTGAGCCACAATGTGATCGATTCGCGATCGGCGGGAGCCATGGTTTCCTGACGAATGACTCGGCTCACGATCCATGGCAGCAAAAATGCGATCGCCGCGATTCCCACTCCGATACCGATTGCGACCGCATTGCCCGTAGCGATCGGTTGACTCCATTCTGCCAAATCACCCAACAGCAGAAAGAGCATCGTTGGAATGATCAACCAAACGGGACCTGCCCGGAGTCCTGACCACAACGATACAAAGTAGTTTCGCAGCGACGAGTCGGTTAGACCCAGCCGAGCCCCAAAGACATGCTCGGCGGACCAAGTCGCCAGCAGAATGGTGATGCCTGGCATCAGCAGAACGATGGATTGCAGCATCATGCTGGACTCCAAAATCGGCTGTTCGCGGGACCAGGCCGCCAGTGAAAACGCACCAAGACAAGTCAGCACCACGGGCAGCCCCAACCAGCGGAAAATGTCTAGCTGAACCTCAAGCATCCGGCTCGCGTCTCGAATTCGCATGTGCCCACGCCTGACCTGCAACACCATCATTCGAGCGGCCGTATGACACAGAATCGTCCATCCCGCCACCAACGCGACGCTGGCAATCACCGACCGGAACGACGGTTCCGACCAACCCGGGACGGAACCGCAGCAGAGCGATACCAAAACCAGCAAAAAGACGTAGAAAGACAATTTGAATCCTTGTTCGTTGAGCATGGGCCGTCGTAGTTTCAGCGGCCAATCATCAGCAAACCCAATCTTTTCGACGACGTCAAAGGATTCTCGAAAAAACCGCCGTTTCGACCATCCCATCCTGTCAACTCGGCCCGGTTTTAACGGTTCTAACGAATGGATGGTGCGGAGCATTCAATGCATTGCTACACCCGATCAAACCATCGGGCGCAAGGTTTGCTTCGTCACCGTTCAAACGAACAACTCGCCGCGAAACTAATCTTGCGGCCTCCACCCAACGCGAGACTTCATGCCGTCACCATCGGACATCAACGGAAAACTGGCGATCCTCGCTGACGCCGCGAAATACGATGCCTCCTGCGCTAGCAGTGGCTCGAAACGCGAATCGAAGGGCGGTTTGGGCAGCACCGAAGGAATGGGGATTTGCCACTCGTACACGCCCGACGGACGATGCGTTTCCCTGCTGAAAATTCTGCTGACGAACTATTGCATCTACGATTGCCAGTACTGCGTCAACCGAATCAGCAGCGATACCCCGCGGGCTCGGTTCACTCCGGAGCAAGTCGTCAAGCTGACGATGGATTTCTACCGCCGCAATTACATCGAAGGGTTGTTTCTCAGCAGCGGAATCATCCAAGATTCCGACTACACGATGGGGCAAATGATCGAGGTCGCGAAAACGCTTCGTGAGCGAGAGTCGTTCCGCGGCTACATCCATTTGAAAACAATTCCAAACGCTGCGGATGACTTGATCGAGACGGCGGGTCAATACGCTGACCGGCTGAGCATCAACATCGAACTACCAACCGTCGGCGACTTGAAAACCCTTGCACCAGAAAAGAAACGCCCGGCGATCGAACAGTCGATGGACCGGATCAAAATCAAACGAGAAGAAATCACGTCGGATCGAAAACGAGGCCTTCGTGTGCCGCAATTTGTTCCCGCGGGCCAAAGCACACAAATGATCGTTGGTGCAACCGACTCAACCGATCAAGACATCCTGAACACTTCGTCGGTACTGTACGGCACACATCAACTGCGTCGTGTCTATTACTCCGCGTACAGCCCGATCCCGCACGCGGACGCCCGTCTGCCGGGCATGTCGCCTCCATTGGTCCGTGAACATCGTTTGTACCAAGCCGATTGGCTGCTGCGGTTCTATGGGTTCGATGCATCGGAACTGACAACGCCGGAATCGCAAAACCTCGATTTGGACATCGATCCTAAACTCGCTTGGGCACTTCGCAATCGCGAGTCGTTTCCGATCGATGTCAATCGAGCGTCGAGAGAGATGTTGCTACGAGTTCCCGGAATCGGGGAGCGAGGCGTCAAACGTATTCTCAACACGCGACGTCATCACGCCATCCGGGATGAAGACCTGATTCGAATTGGCGTCTCGTACAAAAAAGCACGCCCCTTCTTGATCACGTCAGATCGTCATCCGGAACCACTCAGCCTGGACAGTGTTGGACTACGGAATCGCCTGCGTCCCAAATCAGTCCAGTTGAGCCTTTTCGATGCGTTCGAGTCAGCTGCGACTGGACAGGTTTAAGCGGACCTTCGAATCAGACTTTGACCAATCGATCTGGTCAACCAACGCGGTGTGCCCGCACAAAACTGGCTCTCACAATCTACCTAAAACACCAAGTCAACTCAGTCGTCTAGCAACGGTGTTGACGCATACTGTGCAGATGCATCCGACCGATGCGGGGGGGGCTGCTCACAATTAAGACATGCATGCTACGGCTGTGCGCATGACCTAAGCAACGCCGCGTTTCGAACACGCTCGCTTGCTTCCTTCTTGTCATGAAACTAACGGTCCCCGTGGCAGCATTACGCGACCACACCGCGCCTCATCTTCCCGCCGCGTACCTCTTGAGTTGGTTCCGTCCGGCACCAAGACGCTTTGGCATTGCCTTTGCCTTTGCATGATCTCCGCCTGAGTGGTGCAAGTGAATGGGCGGAGTCCAAAACTCACTCGACGAAGCGATCTTTCGGGAAGGATTCTTCCCTCCTTCACCTTATGTTTCGATTGCCTGTGTCCAATCACGGGATCGAATCTCTCACCTAAGGATTTGTCGATGCGTCAGAAGCAACATGCAAACTCTGGATTCACTTTGGTCGAGCTATTGGTTGTCATAGCGATCATTGGTGTCTTGGTTGGACTCCTTCTTCCCGCAGTCCAATCTGCAAGAGAAGCCGCCAGAAGAATGAGTTGTTCGAACAACATGAAACAACTTGGTTTAGCGATGCACAACTATCACGACACGATGTCAAGCTTTCCTCTTGGTTCATATAACCTTCGAGAGACTTGGCCCGCCAGCGGATCAAATTGGCGTGCGTTGATTCTTCCATTTCTCGAACAAGGCAACATTCACGACCAGCTTGAGTTCAGCTATTCGTCTCATTTCATGGCCGGTGGCGCAGCCGGTGCGGATGCACTCAAAGGCAACGAAATCCTCAAATACCTTGCCGTTCCAACTTACGCATGCCCCTCATCCGCGATTGATATGTTCGAGAACGCGCCGGTATCGAACAATTCCGAAGGTGCCATGAACATCATGTATGTCGGAATCCAAGGCGCCGCTCGTCCGGTCCCTGGTGGCGACCCAAACAAGGGAACCGCTGACCTTGGTCACGGTTGGTCGTCCAACAACGGAATGCTGTTTGCCAATGGAAAAATCAAGATGCGTGACGTTGTCGACGGGACAACCAATGCCATCATGATCGCAGAGCAATCCGGATGGGTCGACGGGGTGAACCGCACATCAAACTACTACGGTGGATGGATGGGCTCGAGACACCCGCGCCCAGTCGATGGACCAAGCAGCTGGGACCTTTGGCAAACCGGAACAACTTGCGTTCGATTCGCACCGAACTCGCAAATTGTGCAAACGGGAGCAACCGACCGCATGTATCGAAACAACACGGTGATCAATTCCATGCACACCGGCGGAATCAATGTGGTGATGGGTGATGCGAGCGTTCAATTCATCACCGATTCGATCGACTTTTTGCTGCTGAAACAATTGTGTTGCCGCTACGACGGTGAAGTCACCACTTTCCCACAATAGGTTTCTGTACGACACACGTTCCAAGCAGGTCGGCAGGAATGATCGGGTAGAACCTCACGTAGGCGAGTCTCTCTGAGACTCGCAAATGACAGCGTCTCGGAGAGACGCTGCTACGTGATCAAGCCCAATGACTCCCGCTCACGTGCTTAGCCAGCGAAATTTGACGCGGGACCTTTCGATCCGATCGGCAGACCGCGACCGACACCATCCAATCCAACTCCTTCAAACAAAGCGATTCTTCCAGTGACTCAAAAAACCTACACGTCGAAACGTTCCGCATTTCTATTTTCCGCGATCGCATGTCTTTCAACATTTTCACTCGGATGCAGCGACGCACCTTCCGTCGGCACGGTGGAAGGAACAGTCAGCCTGAATGGCAAGCCTTACGATGACGCTGCGGTGATGTTCTTGGATTCAACCACAGGCCAAGCCGCCGGCACCGACATTGGTGATGGTGGCCAGTTCGCACTCAAAGATCCCATTCCAACCGGTACCTACAACGTGTACCTCGCACCAAGGACCGTTCCGATGGAAGAGGGATCTCCGGAAGCCGTCAAAATTGATGAATCTGTTCCCGAGAAATACTGGAATGAGACGACAACCGATATCCAGGCGGTCGTCAGCGAAGGCGAGAACAGCGTGACCATCGAGCTGATGAAATCTTAGGCATCTGAGTTCTCGGACAACCACGCTGTCGTGCATTCGGATCGCACGGGCAGCGTGGGTGCACCAGTCGCGCCCATTGAGCGGTCACGCCGGCGGCGTCTGAGAATTTCACGTTCTCAGACACCGTTTGTGTCGATGTACCTGCAATGTCGCGGATGCTTTCATCAGGGCTTCCATATGAGGTATCTTATGCGGCATGATTCCTTCACAACTTTGCATCATTCGGGTCTTGGGCTGGTCTTGCGTTCTCTTCGCATTCGAGCTTGGGACGGTCGACACAATCGCGGACGATTCTGTGTCCCAGGAACGGACATCCGCCCTGGAGAATCGGATCCAAATCCATCCGCAATTGATGTCCGGCGCTGCGCCGGTCGGCGAGGAAGCCTTCGCAGAACTGGCAGGATTGGGTGTGAAGGTTGTTGTCAGCGTGGATGGACAACGTCCCGAGATCGAACTCGCTCGCAAACATGGATTGCGTTACATCCACATTCCAATTGGATACGACGGTGTGCACGACGATGCGTGCAAAGCCGCGGCTGCGCTAACCAAGCAGATCAAAGATCCGATGTACGTGCATTGCCATCACGGCAAACACCGCGGCCCGGCAATGGCCGCAGTCATCGCGCAGTCAGCTGGTTGGTTGGATCGAAAACAAGCGATCGAGCTTCTGAAACGAGCAGGCACCGGCTCGCAGTACGCCGGTCTTTGGCGTGATGTCGATGGCTTTCAGCCGCAGCCGATTTCGGCTGAGCTTCCCAAACTCGTCGAAGTCGCCGAGATCAGCACTCTCGCCTCGCACATGGTCGACACGTCATTGCAATACGAAGTGTTGCTGGATTCGATGAAAACCAACGACTGGAAAGTGAGCGACGTTCGTTTGCTCCAAGAGGCTTTGCGAGAATCACACCGAGTTTGCAACGAAGAGATGCGTCCCTGGATGCATGATTCCGTTCGGTTGGTTCATGCCATGGAATCTCAGGTCGAACGAAAAGATTTCCAGGAATTGCGAGAGTCAATGGCGCGACTGAAGCAGGCCTGCAACCAGTGTCACGAACGTTATCGCAACTGATTGCACATGGGCGAATCGCTTCGCGGCATAGTCGCGCGAGTTGCCTCGATCATTGCGTCGCAGATTCGGTGCAACGCATCTTCGTTGATGCACAACGGCGGCGTCGTGTACAAGCAATCCCCAAACGGACGCAGCCAGACGCCTCGCCGAACCAACTCGTCTTGAACCATCTGCATCTTGGGCGGATCACGGAACTGAACGACTCCAATCGCTCCAAAACACCGCACATCCGCAACGTTGTCTATGTCTCGGAGGACGGACAAACGTTCGCGAAGAATCGTCTCGATCTTCTCGACGTCGTAAGGATTTCCTTCGAATAGATCCAGCGAAGCGTTCGCGGCAGAACAAGCCAATGGGTTCGCCATGAATGTCGGCCCGTGCATTAATGCCGCACCGGGGTCGTCACTGTAGAACGAATCGAACACATGGGACCGAGCAATCGTGACCGCCATCGACATCGTGCCAGCCGTCAACGCCTTGCCGAGACACAGAATGTCGGGCACAACGGGTGACTGCAGATCCGCGGTGTGATCGACCGCGAACATCTTACCGGTACGCTGAAACCCGGTTGCAATCTCATCGGCGATCAACAGAACGTCGTGCCGCTTGCAAGCATCGCGAATCCGCCGGAGTGTGATGACATCGTGAAATCGCATCCCGCCGGCACCTTGGACCAACGGCTCCACAAAAACACCCGCGATCGAATCCGAATGCGCCGCTAACGTGCGTTCCAAAACCGCTTCCGTCGTTGCATCACGCGGAAGTGCGACGTGATATTGCTGCGTGATCGCTCCGCTGTACCTTGCGTGCATGCTGCGTTGAGGATCGCAAAGCGACATCGCACCGGTGGTGTCGCCGTGATAAGCGTTGTCGAAAGCCAAGAACCGTGTGCGACCGGGACGATCGTGGCGACGCCAATGGCCAATCGCCATCTTCATCGCAACCTCCACCGCGACGGATCCGCTGTCTGAAAAGAACACGTGGTTCAAATCGTCGGGAGCCAACTCGGCCAGCCGATTTGCCAAACGCTCGGCTGGTTCATGCGTGATGCCACCGAACATGACATGAGGCATTCGATGCAATTGTTCGGTCACCGCATCGCGAACTTGCGGGTGATTGTATCCGTGGCAAGCCGACCACCACGATGCCATTCCATCGATCCAGCATTCACCGTTTTGGCCGATCAGATGGCAGCCTTCCGTCGCGACGATTTTCATCGGCGGAGGAGCGGTCTTCATCTGGCAATACGGCCGCCACACGCTGTTCATCATGCTTTCTCTTTCCAGCCCACTTCGTGGACCACGGAGTGTCCCATGACCACTCGTCGTGATCTCAAGACGCTCGCAGTTTGGCGGCTTCTTCCTCGAGCGATTTGATTTCGTCTTCGAGTTCCTTCAGTTCTTCCAGATCATCGGCTTGTTCTTTGGAACCAGCCAACCGCGGACGCAATGTCTGCAGCTTCTTGTTGATAACGTCCAAACGCTTCTTCGCCTTCTTGTCCATGGTTTCTCCTGCGGGGCAATCAAAATTCCAGCAAGGCGACGACGAAGTGAACAACCAACACATACAAGGTCGTCCAAAGTACCGTCGCGGTAATGCAATGACTGACATCACCGGCTGAATGCTTGGGGGTAATCCCTTGATGGTAACCAATCGCCGCGGTGCCGAAACCACAAAGCAAGTTCTTTGCGAGCACCCAATCCCAACCTTTCCACCATGTGATGATGGATCCTCCGGTCGTATCGGGCGTGATGGCACGAAAGAAGTGCTGTTGCCAGAAATGAACGCCGATTTCCGGATGCGAAAAATTGAACGTCACCCGGCTGATCCAGTGCGACGCGGTGAATGCGATCCATTCCAAGATTGGTGTCGCGATCAGGAACGCGGCCAAAATCGGAATCAACAAATACGCCGGGGCGCGGATCCCAAGCGTCCGAAAGGCGTCGACCTGACCACCATACTGTTTGACCCCGACGTCCGCGGCAACCGCCGCACCACACCGAGCCGCGATCAAGACGGTCGCCAATACCGGTACCAAAATCCGATAGAGAGCAAACCCGATCGAGGAAAGTAATTCGTCGATCAACAAAGGCTGGGTGTACAAACGAAACGGCAAGAAACGCAGCGTGAAGTAAGTCGTCGTGAACCCCGCGATCAAACCTGCGATGATCAAGTAAACCCAGGCCGATGGTCCGCCGACCAAACGCAGATAGTGAGCCAGGAAGCGCCCTGCCCACTTCATTCGCGGTACGACCGGCCGCGCATCCCAAGGTAGTCTTGCCGCGGCGACCAAACTGCGTCCGGTTGAATCAAGAAATCGCTCCGCACCACGTCGCAGCATCGCGAGCGGTCCTGTTGCTTGCTCCGATCCCGCTTCATTCAATTGAGAAGGAGACAAAGCGACCGCCTCCATTTGCTCAGCCACGTTAGGCCATTCCGATCGATCAATTCGGCGGATCGTCTGCGCAGCAGAATCAAACAACAAAACTTCGTCGGCGATCGGCAGCAGTGTTTCGTAATCGTGGGTCACGACAATGCTGGTTCGACCAAAACGCGTCTGCGTCTCGCGAATCAGTTCGGCAACGCGTTTTCCCGTCGCCGCATCCAATCCGGAGGTCGGTTCGTCGTAAAGAATGATTTCGGGAGCCGACGCCAAAGTCCGAGCGATCGCCAATCGCTGCTTTTGACCACCGCTCAGTGCCGCGACCGGCGTTGATGCGGGAACACCAAGAAATTCCAACCAGTCCGAAGCGTTGTGTTGTGGCGCGTCATCGCGATTCGCGCGGTGGTCAATCGCGAATTGCACATTCGCGGTCGGTGATAGCTCATCGAACAACGCGAACTGCTGGAACACGATCCCGGTTCGCGGCATCGATTCAGAATCAATTGGCTCACCGCGCCATTGAAGATCGCCGCTCCACTGGATCGCGTCGCCGTGTCGCGGCAAGATCCCCGCCAGGACTCGCAGCAGAACACTCTTGCCCGCTCCGCTGCCGCCAACTAGCACGGTGATCTTTCCGTCCGGAAACGCCAGGTGAGCGTCCTGCAGAAGGTTTCGCTTGCCGGCCGACACGCACAAACGATCCAGGGTCAACGCGTCAGACAATGTGAACCGCCAATTTCATGACTCCGATGCAAAAGTTTTCCAACCCGGTGCGTCGATCATCGAAGCCGACTGCTGCTAACCCGACAAAACGACGGCGATGAGTTTACCGGGATCAACCGTGGTTAACACCAGACCGCGGCAAGCGAACTTGGCGAACCCGCCTCTGACCGGGTAAGCTTCCCTTTTGCTTCTCACTCTTCTCATCCCCACTCGATCGCCGTGGCCAAACGTCCCGTCAAACCTGGCTCCAATCCCAAGTCTGCTCCCTGGTACGCCGATGGGTTGCGTTTCGAGTGCACCCAGTGCGGTGAATGCTGCAGCGGCGAGCCCGGCTATGTCTTCGTCGATGAGAACGAAATTGCTGATTTGGCCAAAGAAATGAAGCTCGATCGCGACGCGTTCGAAGACAAATTTCTACGCCGCGTCGGAAACCAATTCAGCTTGCTGGAATACCCCGACGGAGATTGCATTTTCCTGGACCCGAGATCGCGACGCTGTATGGTTTACAACGCCCGACCAATTCAGTGCCGAACGTGGCCATTTTGGGACAGCACGCTCGCTGGGCCCACTGATTGGGCGGAAACGTGCGAGGTCTGCCCGGGAGCGGGAAAAGGACAACTGTACAGTTTCGACGAAATCGAAATTCGCCGCAAAGAAAAGTCGGTTTGATTGAAGTGTAACGGTTATGACGGTCGATACGGTTCTACGTGGACCGTTCTACGCTCGCCCCGGCGGCTTGACCGGCCCCACATTGAAACCTAAGCTGTCTCTGTAAGTCCACCAATCACAATGGTTTACGGAGCCATCCGGGGTGACAAAGAAAGAAATCGTGCGCGTCATTTCCGAAGAACTCGGGCTGACTCAGCAGGAAACCAAAGAGGTCGTGCAGCGGACGTTTGACTCGATCGTCGAAACCTTGGTGCGGGAAGGCCGCATTGAACTGAGGAACTTCGGTGTGTTTGAAGTCAAACCGCGAGCTGCTCGAAAAGCACGCAATCCAAAGACGGGACAACAAGTCGACGTGCCCGAAAAGTACGTCGTCACGTTCAAACCCGGCAAGGTGATGGAACAACGCGTCCGGCAATTGTCCAGCGACAACCTGCCTGACACATGGGTCATGCCACTGGACCACGTGCCTCAGGAGGGTTCTGCCGAGCGTCCGAACGAAACCGACGACCCGAACCGTCCGCCAAACAGCCCCCCCAACAGCCCATCGGGCAGTTGGCAATAGAACGCACCGACAAGTTCACGGAGGAACTGACGATGAAGAGCTCACAAACAACCGCGAAAACTGATTCCGCAGCCCGTCAAGGCCAACGATCCGTCATGAGCCGTTTGGTTCTGGGATGCGTTTTGATGGCTGGCCTCGCCACCTCCGTTGGCTGCTTCGTGCCGATCTACTCGAGCCGTCCAGAACGCCGTGTTCAGCAATTGCTTTACACCTCGGAAGACTTGCGTTCATTGGTCGACGAATGGGAACGCTTCTGGTTCTTGGATTCGCCTTCGCACATGACCCCCATCCGTACTCACGGTGGCGTGCTCTAGGGCATCCGGATGTCTTTGCCAGGCGAAGTTCTTTCCGAGTTTCGCCTCTAATTCATCGCTCCCAAATGTCTCACCGGCATTTGGGACTCAAGAATGCACCTCACTGGGAAACCGAAACCGCCGGGTGCATCCGCCGGATGAAGTGTCGGCCCGGCCAATCCAACAGGTGTCTTTCCCATCCCGCTCGTTCGAGATGACGATCGGTTATGCGGGCATTGCTCACGTGCGCGACGATGGCGTACGACTTCCGCAGTCTCGCAATTTCGTCGAGCACCTTGGACGCTCCGATTGCGGTCGCATACCGAGTCGCGTTGCCGCTGCGGACATAGTCCAGCGTCACAAAAGCACTCATCCCGCGAGGCACGTGGAAGTCGAGACAACAAATGTCTCCCTCCAACTTTCCAAATTTGGCTTGCCACCAAACCTGAGCCACCGAGATCGGGCTGCGTGCCCAGTGTTGCTCAATGCGTTCCAGTCTCCCATCGCGCATCACGATCCGGCCACAACGAATTCGCGAAATCGCGTTCTCGTTGGATTCGATTTTCGAAAAGGATCGACGAATCCACATGGCGAGCTTTTGAAAGACGAGCGACCGGCGAGGACGTCCTGGACACACGAGTGTCCGACCAGCGACAATCCGAAAGTGGGATAGGCTTCCAGCCAGTCGATTGCATGAGTCATGTTCCGCACGACTGACAGGCTGGAAGCCTATCCCACTTGGCTGCACCAGAGTCCAATCAAACATAGCATGCCGATCCAGTTGTTCCTTTTGAATGCCTTCCCTGCAACGCTGCTGAACCCACGATGCCTAACGAACCAGCCGCACATTCCGATCAATCCACCCCTGCGAATCATACAGATGACGTCGCGGCGTCTGCAGGTGCTCCGCGAGCGTCAAAGACCAAACCAACGATCCGCCATCGAATTCTTCGCACCTCGGGCCTGCTGGCGATCATTTATGTCGGCGTGTGCATTGGACTGGTCGTGATGGAAACTCGGTTGCTCTTCCCGGGTGCATACATGGAAAAGAGCATCTTGATGGATCCGAATCGCTTCGAGCCTGATCGCCCCACGCCGGGAACGGTGGAAACGATCACTTATGCCGCGGTCGATGGGGCCGACTTAGAAGGCCGATTGCTGATCCGTGACGGAGCGGAAGAGGTGATTCTGTTTCTGCATGGCAACGGCATCCATGCCGACGAAATGGATGGTTGGACCCGCCGATTGTCGGACAGTTGGAACGCAACGGTGCTGACGGCCGAGTATCGGGGTTTCCAAGGTGATGGCTTCACGCCAAGTGAAGTTAGCACCATAGAAGATGCCGTGAGTGCGATCGACACGCTTTCGCAAACCACGAACACACCAATTTCGCAAATCATGGTCTACGGCCGATCGCTCGGTGGCGGTGTCGCCTGCGGGTTGGTCGCGGCATTGCACGAACGAGGCGATTCGATCGAAGCACTTTGTCTCGACCGCACCTTTGACAGTGCCGCCAGTGTGGGAGCGGACCGATTCTTTTTTCTTCCTGTTCGCTGGCTGATGAAAAACCAATACGACAGCGTCAAAGCACTTGCGAATTACGAAGGGGCTTTGGTCCAAATTCATGGCACTCCCGATCGCATCGTCCCTCGGAAGAACGGCCGTGCCCTCTACGATTCATTGATCCTGGAACACCGTGATTGGATAGAGCTATCCAGTATGTTCCACAATGACCGTCTGCCAACAAAGACGCTTGACGTTGCCGGCCAAAAACTCAAAGCCCTTCGCAACGAAGCGTTTCCCAAAGCGGACATGCAGGCGCCGGAAACACTAACCACCGCTGAATAGACGCACCGCGTCCGCCGCTTCTTCGCGACTCATTTCATCGGCCGCCCGCGAGCTTGGATCGACACAACAAGTCCGCAAAACATCCGGCGGAATGCTGCCCAGACCACGATGGCGAAAACGTTCGTAGTCGGACATGCCCGCTTCGGTCAATTTGGCCTCCATCCGCCGCGCGTGATCCGGGTTGGAAGCGACCAAAGTTCGTATTTGCACGCCGGCCTGGTCCGCCGTGGTTCCGCGAATGCGAAACAGAAACATTGGCGGACGAACCACACACACGCGTCGTTCCTGTAACAACTGCGGTGCGAATCGAAGTAAAAACCCAAGCACCAAAACGCCGCAATGGATGCCGTCCGCATCCGGATCCATCAATACCACCAGTCGGGCGTAGCGACATCGATCGGCTTTTCGCAACGCTTCGATCCAATCTTCGCTGGCGGAAAGCTTGTGGTCCAAAAGCGTCGACGCGAAGCGAATCAAAACTTCATTGCGAAGTGCAACCGATCGGCTCGCCTTGGCAACGTTCATCGGCTTGCCTTGCAAAGCGAGAACCGATTGCCGCGTCGTATCTCGAACTTGGTTGACCGACTTCGCCGCACTGTCACCCTCGACAATGACCAACTCCGTTTGATCGGGCGTCACACCCGTCCGAGCCGGATCGTCGATGGGATAGTGCACCGGTGCTTTGCCGTATGGTGCAAAGTATCGGCCGCTCACGACACCGAAATGGTCAACGCTCGAATGTCCGCGATCAACTCACGCATTGATTGGTAGCGTTCGGCCGGTCGTTTCGCGATCGCTTTCATGACCACCGCATCGACTTCTTTTGGAATGTCGTACTGCGGCGATTTCTCACTCGGTGGTGGCACATCAGCGTGCTTGATGTTGTCAAACGTCTCGTCGATCGTCCGCCCCCGGAACGGTTCACGAATTGCGAGTGATTCGTAGAGCACGACGCCTGCGCTGAAGATATCGGTCCGCTCGTCGATGCCGCGATTTCCGTTGACTTGCTCGGGCGACATATACAGCGGCGTGCCGGGACGTTGGCCGCCACCGGTCAACGTTTGCAACTGGGTTTCGGTCTTGGTTTCATGATCAGGCTGCATTTGCTGGCGGTGCAATGTCTGTGCATCATCCGCATGCCCCCAAACTTTCGCGACGCCCCAATCGAGCAAGATGACTTCGCCAAAGTTGCCCACCCAAATGTTTTCTGGCTTCACATCGCGATGAATGACACCGCGAGCGTGCGCGTAGGCGAGAGCTTGGCAAGCATCCGCAACGATTTCCAACCTTCGCTGCAACGGAAAAGCGGCGACCGCGTGTTCGTCATTGCGAGCAATTCGCTTCAAAGACTCAAACAGGTTTTCACCCGAGATCCGCTTCATCGTGAAGTAAACACCCTCCAAATCATCGTCCCCGATTTCGTAAACGGGCACCGTGTTTGGATGCTGCAATTGGGCCGTGACCCGAGCTTCCCGAAGCAAACGTCGACGTTCGTAACGATCTGCTCGAATTTCTGGCAACAACTTTTTAATCGCCACGGTACGACCGATCACCGAGTCCACCCCGGCCTGCAATACCGCGGTGGCACCTCGCGCCATTTCACGCAATCCCGTGTACCGCTTCAGCCCATGCGGCGGTGGCGATGGGATGTCGTTGTCAGTGCCAGCCAGAATGATAGTCGATTCATTGTTCATCCCCGAATTGTATCGTGCTCATGCCACGGCCGACCACTAGCCATCGTGTCGTCAAAAGCAACTCATCAAGAATTCATCAACTCACATCCATTTTGCCAACCAGCGACACTGCCACCACGCAAAACGATCTCTGGGGCATTCAGGATCGCTCAAGATACACCGTCGATGATCACGAACTGGCTGGACCGGATCGAGTATCCTCGATGAGTCATTGGCGAATGGCTCGCAGCGATGCCCTCACCAATTTTTCAACTCTTGTCTCCAAGCTGAACCCATCCGATGACTCAATCGATCCCACCGGAAAGCCCGCAAACACCGGACAACACACCACCGTCGGACGACGACGCGACATTGGTCACCGTGGCGGAACGTCCGACGGAGCCCGCTGCAACGGTGCTGGTCAGCATTCTTGCAGACGCTGGAATTCGAGCAGTGGCGGTCGGAGGCTTTACCGCCGGGTTCGTTGCGGAGGCACCGGGTTGGGTCCAAGTCAAAACGTTCGAACGAGATGCCGAGAAGGCTCGCGAGATCATCGCCCAAATCAAAGCAGAGCCGCTCGACTTCTGATCGACCCAAGATCCAGAACAGCCACCACTTACTCCCCCTACCCCGCCTGGCTTCAGCCACGGTTCACTCTCATTCGCCGCCTGGTGTTGCCACGGCTCACTCCGATTAGCCGCCTGGCATTAGCCACGGTTCGCTCGGATTAGCCGCCTGGCGTTAGCCACGGTTTCCCCGTCCCAGCCGCCCAGCCCAAGCACGGCTCCAACCACCATCCAACAAAACCTCGAAACACAAAGTCGATGCTTTCAAATACCTCGCGACGATTGATTCACTTCCTTGTCTTCTCAGGCCTGATTCATTGCCTTGTCAGCGTGGACCAATCCGCACAAGCACAAACGCCGACAGTTCGCTTGCCGATCCAGTCCACGATTGACCAAGTCCAACCGATGACAGGCGTTGTTCTCTGGCATGACCATGAAAAAGCCGCGACCGATGCGATCTCTTTGGAGTTTCGATACTGCGGATACGATGAGGTGGCCATGGGTCCCGGGGAATGGGACTTCTCAAAGGTCGAAGAAATCCTCGACGACATTGCTTCGCGATCACACCAAGCCGTTCTGCGTTTCCGGTTCGTTTACCCCGGCAAAACCACGACCGTCCCCGAATTCATTCGCAACTTAGACGGCTACAAAGAAACGGTTGCCAAAAGCGAAGGCAAGAAAACTCACTTTTGTGATTGGTCCAGCCACGCGTTGCAGCAATTCACATTGGACTTTTACGCCGAGTTCGCCAAGCGGTACGACTCCGACCCACGGATCGCGTACTTGCAAACTGGATTTGGACTCTGGTCGGAGTACCACATCTACGACGGCCCCATGGAACTCGGCAAAACGTTCCCGTCCGCGGATTTCCAATCAAAATTTTTGCGGCATCTCGATCAGCAGTTTGATTCGCTTCCGTGGATGATCAGCATCGATGCGGCGGACGACGAGTTCACGCCCATCGCCGGCGACGACTCCCTTTTGGCCCTCGACTTCGGATTGTTCGACGATTCGTTCCTTTCCAAATCGCATTCCAAATGGAATGCGAAGAATTGGGCTGCGATGGGCGAAGATCGTTGGAAACGAGCCGCGGGCGGTGGCGAATTCAGCTACTACAACCGACGTGATCAGAAGATGGCGTTGGCCGAATCCGGGCCCAATGGCGTCTCGGTGGAAGAATCCAGCCGTGAATTTCACGTCTCGTTCATGATCGGAAATGACCAACCCGAGTTTCAGCCCATCGAACGCATTCGTGAGGCTGGGATGGCAATGGGTTACCGATTTCGCGTGACCGATGCTGTCCTCGCGAAATCGGGCTCAGGCACGACAATTGGGCTGAAAGTCACCAATAAGGGCGTCGCACCGCTTTATCGCGATGCCTTTTTCGCCGTCCGAGGCCAACGATCACAGCAAACCCTTCGTGGCCTTTTGCCAGGTGAAACGAGGATATTCACGGTCAAAAACGTCAGTGGACCGGTGACCGGGAGTGACATCGAAATCGAAAGCGATGCGATCTTGCCCAATCAGGCCATCCAATTTTTCGCGGATCTGAAATAGACTGTGGCAACAACGAGGCTTTCGCGAGCTTTCAAACCGTGCTCGCTGACCTCATCCCGATGCCGCTTTCTTCTGAAATCCTTTCATGCCGCTGACCAGCGTTTCGACCACCGTTGATGAAACCAACGAGGGACGTGTCGATATCATCGTCCGAGAACTCTCCGAAACCTCCCGCAGCCAAGCCCGCGGGATGATCGATCACGGATGTGTGATGATCAACGGATCGCCGTGCAAGAGCGTTGGAACGACGGTCAAACCAGGCGATCTGGTCGCTGTTCGATACGACAAGCATCAGCGTTATCGAGAGAAAAAACGTCAATGGGATGACCGTACGTTCGAAATCGTTTTTGAGGACGAACACATTATCGTGGTCAACAAGTCGGCGGGCACGCTGACCGTTCCGACGGATCGTGGTGAACCCAACAGTTTGGTCGATCGCGTCTCAATCTACCTGAGCTATTCCAAATCGAAGAAGGAAGCGTTCGTTGTCCATCGCTTGGATCGCGAAACATCCGGTTTGCTCGTCTTTGGCAAACATGAGCCGATCGCAGATTTGCTGATCGAACAGTTCAAGGATCGTCGCCCGACGCGAGTGTTCCACGCGATCGTGGCAGGAAATGTTTCCGAAGATGAAGGCACGTTTGAATCGCACTTGGCCACCGGCAGCAATCTCGATCGCTACGAAACCCGCCCCGGCAAAGACACCGACCAAGCCATCACGCATTACAAGGTCGTCCGTCGCTTGGCCGAACGAGAATCCAGTCACGGCGAAGAAACGACGCTGATCGAAGCCCAGTTGGAAACCAGCAAACGGAACCAAGTTCGCGTGCAGTTCGCCAACGCCGGTCACCCTGTTTTGGGCGATCCACGGTACAAACCCAAAGAAGCAACCCACGCACGTTGGCATCGCAAACGAATGGCATTGCATGCCAGCACGCTGGGGTTCTTCCATCCCGTCTCTGGTGAACCGGTGAACTTCGACACGCCACTGCCCAGTGCGATGGAAAAGTTTGTTGCCGGAGCACGTGGTCGCAGCGACCGGAAAGCCTGATCGCGGAGTACTGACTGCACCTCCATTGAACGCACCACCCGCGTCAGCAGATTCAACCGGGTGTGTCGAATTTCTCGTTGTTCGTTAAACTCACCTGACAAAAGCCGAAGCAATCCGCCGGCTTCCCGCAGGAACGCAGTACTCGAGTGACCGATGATGAAACCGTGGCGCATCGCTGGAATCAATTTTTCACACATGCACATGGGGGATCTGCTTCGGCAAGTCACCGAGCACACCGATGGGAAGTTGGTTGGAATCTGCGATGCCGATCGCAAAGCAATGCAATCAACCATTGATGCGTTGAACATCCCCGAGGACAACGTTTTCACCGACGAAATTGAATGCGTCAAAGCCACCAAGCCGGATCTCGTGATCTTATGCCCGCCCACTGGCGAGCACGCGGATTGGGTTAAACGCATTGCTCCGTTGGACGTGCATCTGTTGGTTGAAAAGCCGTTCGCGGCATCGCTGGTCGATGCCGACCGCATGATCGAAGCGATGCGTTCGACAGGAAAGCAATTGGTCATCAATTGGCCCGCACGCTGGGACCGAGCCCACTACGCGACGTGGTGCTTGATCAATGACAACACGATCGGAGATGTCATTGAAGTGCATCACTACGGCGGCAACCGCGGGCCTCTCTACCACGGTGCGGACAAGATCGAAATGGAACCCACCGCGGAAGAGAAACAAAGCAGTTGGTGGTACAGTCTCGAAGCCGGAGGCGGTTCGCTACGCGACTACCTCGGATACGGCGTCACCATGGGAACTTGGTTCAACGGTGGCAAGAAACCGTTCGATGTGACTTGCGTCACAACCGGGACAAAGGGTTTGGAGGTCGACGAACACAGCATCACGATCGCACGCTATGCCGATGGCATGTCCAAGTTTGAAACACGTTGGGGAACCTTCACCGATCCGTGGGTCCATCAACCGCAACCGAAATGCGGCTATGTCGTTCGCGGCACGCGAGGGACGATTGCCAGTTACGACTATGCAGAAACCCTTCGAGTTCAAACGGACGAGCGTCCAGAGGGCTACGACCACCCGGTGGCTGATTTGCCGGTTGGTGAAACCAATGGCATCGAGTACACGTTCTCGCGACTCAACCAAGAACTACCCGTCGAAGGCCCTCTCTCGACCGACGTCGCTCGAATCGGCCAGCAAATCATCGAAACCGCAATCCAAAGTGCCGCTCAACAGCGAACACTCCCTTTGATCGATCGCTAGACACAAACTGTCCTCGCCACTGTGATCAGCGCGCGTCGACTACGTCGTTGCAAAAACCGCTCCAAGTGCAGAGTTCGAATTCATGGAGGCTTTTTCAATGCCTCACGGGTTTACGTTCAGGCAACGATCCGTTCGTTGAAATAGTAGCAAAGTCCATCGGGGGCAACGACGAAGAACACATTGAACTTCTCACCGTCGCGTTCGTCCACGCGAATGCTTGCGACATCAATTCCATTGGACTCGAGTTGCCGTCTGATCCCGTTGATATCACTAACGCGAATCGCAGCGCCCTCTTGAGCCGGATCACCGCCATTGATCGCGAAACCAATTCGAACACCATCGCGTTCAAGGATGACAGCGGGGTTCGGCGTGGCAACGCGTTCAAATTCGGTCATTCCGAAGTGTTCGCAGTACCAATCAGATGCAGCGTCCAAATCGGCGACCGGCAAAGCGAGAACATCATCCTTGTAAGGCGATGCTGATTGAAACGAAGGTTTGGACATAACCGTTCTGCTTTCTAAGAAACCGCCCTCCACAACGGAAGACTCTTACTTCATCGCCCTAAGAAAAGCGAACGATGCATGAATTACGGGAAATTGTACCAATGCCAGCGATCGTCGCCAAACGACGAAGGTGTGCCGAAGGCCCCAGCGTAAAATCCATGTTGTGCGGCCGGCGAGTTACGCAATCAACTGGCGTACCGCCATGGCAATGTACGCAACCGACCAGATGAGCATGGGAAGCAGGATGAAGCCCCCGAGTCTGATTGCACTAAGAATTGGTGCGGCAACGGAAGACGCAATCGCAACCCGAGGGAGATGCGAGAATGTTGAGATATGGGCAAAAGGTCGCGACGTCGAGAAAACGCGCGGCCAGCGCTTCGGGTTCTTGGGGCGTGCGATCGTTGGGAGGTGCTGAGTTCAAATTTTAGACTAGGCCGCAAAACGGAAGGTTTTTACGACACCGCCGTTACCGAAGCGGTGGAGTTTGAATCACAAGAAATCGTACCGATGCCAACGCACGTTGCCTACCAACGAAGGTGCACCGAAGGCCTAGCGTAAGAACCATGTTGTGCGACCTACGGTTCTGGGATCCCAAGATCACGGCAGATTTTGCGTGCCAAGTAATCAGAAACCTCGCGATGACGCGGCACCGCAGACCGTGCACCAGTAGTAGTATTGCCCCACCAAGAATGGTTGCCGCCTTCGCGCACTAAAACGCAGCCACAGCTGACCAGATGTCGGATGAGGTCACGGCGTTTCACGGTTGGATTGCCACTTCTTCGTATACTGCGCCAGCCGCCTTGCGGGCGTCCTCGCGGTTCAATTCGATAGCCTCTGAAAGGGCCTCGCGGAGGTTGTCGATCAGCTCGTCACGGGTCGCACCCTGCGAATTGACGCCGGGCACCTCCTCGATCCAGCCGATCCACCATTCGCCGTCTTGGCGTATTACAGCGTTATAGTTGGGGGTAAGCATCGGTATTCCTCAGAGTAGGCCGCGCAACGGAAGGTTTTTACGACACCGCCCTAAACGAAGCGAACGATGCCTGAACTAAGAAAGATTGTACCAATGTCAGCCCGCGTGACCAACCAAGGAAGGTGTGCCGAAAGCCTAGCGTAAAAACTATGTTGTGTGACGCTACGTGCTGGGTGCCGCAAAGAACGGGCCAAGTCCAATCGACATTTCGTGAGTGGTCGTGAATAGCCACGCCATGTCGTGTGGGAAGACGTAAATGTCGTTGTCATAAGCACGAACATCCGGCCATGCTGATGCCGTGCAATCAAAGAGTGAATCGTCGAACTCGTGGTAGATGTAGAATGGAGCCACCGTCTGCTCGCGGTAGCATTCAAATGCGGCGTCACCAGATAGTGCGGTTTCGTGGTTGAATGCGTAGCCGTGCCACCGATAGTTGTTGTACACCCACTTACCGGTCGCCTTTTTGACGTTGGGGAAGAAGCGTTCGAGCAACCGCTGGTTGATATCGCGAAAGGTTGCGCCGTCGACCGCTATCGCGGCCGTGCCGTGGTCCGAGTTGAGCGTTGCGATAAAGTCATCCATCATGGTTAGACTGCGTCACACAACGGAGTTCTGGACGACAGGGTGTCGTCTATGCAAGATAGTCGGGAAGAATAGGATTCGATATTAGCCCATTTTGATTCGGTTTGCTCGCTCAGTGCAAGTAACGGAGGGCGGTGAGAGCGATCCTGCTTTCCCCTCGCACGAATCAGGTCGTGTACAGCGAGTTGAATCGCACGTAGGCCTCAGTCAGATCGCTGGCCCAGAACGATGCCTTGCCGGGACCGTCGCCGACGGTCAAATCGGCCAGCACTTCCGAATTGGCTTTCATCGATTCGCTGAGTTTGGCCGCGTCAATTGAAAGCGGCGTTCCGTTCTCGAAGACTGTCACACCATCGATCACGAGACTCGTTCGTTCGGGCTCTATCTTTGGGCCTGCGTATCCGGCGGCCGACACGATGCGTCCCCAGTTTGGATCGCCGCCAGTGATGGCTGTTTTCACCAATGGACTGGCCGCAACCGTTTTGGCGATCACGAAAGCGTCTCCATCATCGGCGGCTCCGGACACACGGACTTCAAAGAATCTCGCCGCACCCTCGCCGTCAGCGACCAACATCTTCGCCAGCTTCAACGCGACCTGCGTGGCGGCTTCTTGCCAAATCTTGAGTTCATCTGAGTTGAACTCTTTTGCGTCTTCCGACACCGACATTCCCGTGCATACCAACATCACCGTGTCGTTCGTGCTGGTGTGCCCGTCCACACTGACGCGATTGAACGTTCGGCCGGCAATTTGCTTCAGCGATGCCTGAGCGGCATCAGGCCCGATGGGCGCATCCGTCATCACGACACCCAACATGGTTGCCATGTTTGGAGCGATCATTCCGGCTCCTTTGCACATCGCCGCGATGCGAAATTGCTGACCGCGGATGGTCACCGTCTCGCTGACCGTTTTTCGGAATTGATCCGTGGTGCAAATTGCATCCGCAGACGCAATGAAATCCGACTCTGCGTCGCCGAGCTTTCCGGCGGCGGCCTCGATCCCGGCCCGGACTTTTTCCATCGGCAACGGTTTCCCGATCACCCCCGTGCTCATCACCATCACATCGGCCGAATCACAATCGGCCAACTTCGCGGCCAAGTCACACATCGTTTTTGCGTTCTGCATGCCTTCGTCGCCTGTGCAAGCGTTGGCGTTTCCGCTGTTGGTCAGCACCACGCGTCCGGTCGACGTTGGCGTTTTCGCCCGAGTCAGAACGACCGGTGCGGCAACGATTTGATTGGTGGTATAAACTCCCGCCATGACCGAGGGCCGATCGGTGACGATCAGTGAAACGTCCGGCTTTCCGCTGGCTTTGATACCGGCCGCCACGCCGGCAAAACGAATTCCCTTAGGAAGAACGTGCGAAGTCGTCGGGTCGTTCTGCGGTGCGGTATCCGTCATGCTATTCAGTGAGTTGGGTTGGTGATCGGGATGTGGGTGAGGCGTTGTTGACAGTGATCGACAATGCGTTGCCAGCTTTCAGGTTGCCTGGCTGTCATTTGCCACGCTTCCGGGGTGCAAGGCGTCCGGTGGGATTCAATGCCTCGAACGTTGATCGTCCAAGTTTCGTACTACCAAACAGTTTCCACAAGTCGCCAGTGAACGCCGTTTTGAAACCGTCCGACGCAGCAATGCCAGACCCCAATCCCGACGATTTGGTTCGTTGCGAGCATCTGACCAAACGCTATGGCGACTTCACGGCACTTTCAGACTGCACGCTCAACGTCCGGCGTGGCGAAGTGTTCGGGTTGCTGGGGCCGAATGGTGCGGGAAAAACCACGCTGATTCGGACATTGCTCGGATACCTGTATCCGACTTCGGGTCGCTGCTCCATCGATGGATTGGACCCAGCGGATGATCCGGTTGAAGTTCGGCGTCAAGTTTCGTACTTGCCAGGTGATGCTCGATTGCCACGTCATATGCGGGGCAAAGGATTGCTGAACTTCTTTGCCGAGATGCATCCGCTCGGAGATCGAGAGCGCTCGTTCGCCGTCGCGGAACAATTGGAACTCGACCTCACCCGCCGAGTTGCGTTCATGTCGACCGGGATGCGGCAAAAGCTCGCGTTGGCCGTTGTCCTGGGGCCTCGCACGCCGCTACTGATTCTCGATGAACCGACCGCCAACCTGGATCCGACCGTTCGAGCGACCGTGCTGGATCTCGTCTCGTCCGAACAAGCAATGGGTCGAACGGTGATGTTCTCATCTCACGTTCTCAGCGAAATCGAGCAAACCTGCGATCGAGTTGCTTTTTTGCGGAAAGGCCATTTGGCTCACGAGTTGGCGCTCGAGGATCTTTTCCAACGTCATCGCGTGACCGCCCGGCGTACCGATGCATCAGCGAGTGAAATACCGATCCCCAGCGACCTCGTCGAATGGATTGGCGGGATCAACCAAACCGAAAATCGAATTCAAATCAGCACCGCCGGCGACTTGGCTCCCGTTTTGCCGTGGTTGGCGACACTACCGATCGAACAAATTCGTATCGAGCCGTTGGGATTGCATGCGATTTATCAGTCAGTCCACATGGGAGAAGAACTTCCGCGATTGCAACCAAAGGCTTCGAGCGAAACTGACTCACCAATGTCCGAAGGAGTGCACTGATGCATTGGCGTGACATTGGGATCGACCGAATGCTGATCCGAAAATTCATTGGGCAATCCAGTTTGCTATTCTCCGCGTTGGCGGTGACCTTGTTCGCATTCGGTTGGGTTCGAGTGTGGGTGGTCAAGCTGTTGGATATGGGTCAGTTCCAAACCATCTTGGAACAGTTCCGCGATTACGAGAAGTTTGCACCGATTGAATTTGATGCCTTGTTCACGTACTCGGGACGCGTCGGCATGACCTTCGACGAACCGATTGTGATTCTATGCACCGTGGTTTGGTGCATCGCTCGAGGCAGCGATGTGGTCAGCGGCGAACTTGGGCGTGGCACACTTGAGATGCTGCTCAGCCAACCGGTCAGTCGGGCTCGTTTCATGTTGTCGCATGCAGTGGTCAGCATTGGCGGACTGGTCGCGTTGTGTTTGGCTCTTTGGGCCGGCATGGGCGTAGGCGTCCACGCGACAACGCTGACGGAAGTCGTTCCACCACCCTCGGTACGCGTGCCGTTTTTTGGTTTTGAATTGCCACTGACGGACGACGCACCCGTCGAACAATCGTTCCCCATGAGCGACCGAGTCGATCTGCGGACCTACTCTTCGTCCGTCTTTCAATTGTTCGCGTTTGGATTCTTTCTGCTGGGGCTGAGCGCCTGCTTCAGCAGCCTGGATAGATACCGATGGCGGACGATCGGTGCGGTGATGACCGTGTATGTGATTCAGCTAATCATGTATGGGCTGGGAAAGGCCGCCGAATCACTATCGTTTCTGCAGAGCATGTCGTTCTTCAACTGCTACAAACCTCAGCGAATGACGTCCCTGGTTCGCGACGGTGACCTTTGGTCTCCTTGGAATTTGTCAGTTCCAATCGAAGACGGTTGGCTGCCACCGTTGGGATATCCGCTGCTGCTAATCGCATTGGGCCTGATTTGCTATGGCGTCGCGTTAGTAGTTTTTACCCGTCGTGATCTTCCTGCACCGTTGTAAGCAAAAACAAACACGCTCACGCATCTAAAAGCCATGACTCAACATTTCCGCAGCCCCGTCAGACGATCACTCGTTTGCGAAAGCCATTCTCACAGCCAGCGGTGATTGATCAATTCGCTTGCACATTCTGGTTTCACCGGCTGCGAGAAGTAGAACCCTTGGACGAAGTGACAACCCAAGTCCTGCAAACGTTGAAGCTGAGCCAACGTCTCCACTCCTTCGGCGACGACGTTCAGTTCCAGACTTTTGGCCAATGCAAGAATCGATCGAATGAGCGATGCGTTCTTTTCTGAGTCAAACATTGACTCCACGAAAGAACGATCGACCTTCAAAATGTCCAGCGGCATTCGATGGAGATACGACAAAGACGAATACCCGGTCCCAAAATCGTCAATGCCGATCGTCAAACCAATCCGTCGCAGTTGATGCAGCAATTCGATCGTACTTTCGGGGTCCTGCATCAGGAAGCTCTCCGTCACTTCCAGCTTCAAACACTCAGGCTGCAATTTTGTTTCTTCGAGGGTCTCCGTCACCGCCTCGACGAAGCCCGTTGATGACAATTGCCGTACTGAAACGTTGACGCTGATCATGATCGGTCGACCAAACTCTTCTTGCCACTGCATCGCTTGTTGGCATGCCTTGCGAAGCACCCACTTGCCGATCTCGATGATCAGCCCGTTGGATTCAGCGATCGGAATGAACGTGTTGGGCGACACCGTTCCGTGTTCCGGATGCTCCCAACGCAGCAAAGCCTCAAAGCCAGCCGTCTTCCCATCGCACAGCTGAACCATCGGTTGATAGAGCAATGCGAGTTCGTCTCGTTCGAGCGAATGTCGCAATTGCGAACCGAGTTCCAAACGCAACATGTTTTCGGCCAACATGTCGTCATTGAAGATCGCGTACGGCAATTCCGACTGATTCTTCGCGAAGTACATCGCCGTGTCGGCACGCACCAGCAGTTCTTCTCCGGTCGCTTGTGGAACGGATGATTCTGGATCGAATTCCGAAACAACAATTCCCATGCTCGCCCGCGTCAAAATTTCGCGATCGCCTACTGGGAACGGTGCCCGCATCTTGTCATGCAATCGCATTGCGACGGCGACCGCTTCGTCAACATGCCGTATGTTTTCCAGCAAAACCGCGAATTCGTCGCCGCCCATTCGAGCAATGATGGCGTCGGACTTTCGCAGCGATGTATCGAGTCTCGAAGCGATACTGACCAGAAAATCATCGCCCGCATCGTGTCCAAAGTGATCATTGACCAATTTAAAATCATCGACATCCATGAAGATGACGGCAAACCGGTTCTGAGGATTGCGAGCCTGATGGTCGACGCACCGCTGGACTCGATCGTTGAATAGCATCCGATTGGGAAGCCCCGTCAACGCATCGGCGACTTTGCCTTCGGTGATGTCGGTCAGTGAACCAGCAATTCGATACGCGGTGCCGTGAGAGTCCTTGACCGCCAACCCTCGACACAACATCCACCGATAGGTTTGGTGGCCGTCTTGCATCCGCAGTTCAGTTTCGAAGTGGTCGGTCTCACCGCACAGGTGAGCCTCCAGATCCAACTGCACCCGGCGGCGATCTTCGTGATGAATCAAATCCATCCACTCGGAACCATGCGGCGTCCATGAGACACCATCCAAACCGACCATGCTTCGCCAGCGCGGCGAAAGGTACAATTCGCCGGTCACGAGGTTCCAATCCCACATTCCGTCGTTGGTACCGCGAGCGGTCAGGGCATAGCGTTCTTCACTCTGCCTGAGACGCTGCAATGCGGACTTCAACTGCAACTGTGTCGAAATTCTAGCGATGGTGACGGCGGGATCCAGTGGTTTGCAAACGTGGTCGTTTGCTCCGGCATCGAACGCCCGCACGATTTCATTTTGGTCGCTCGCGGACGTGACCATCACGATTGGCAAACGACTCAAGTCCATCATTTGACGAAGCAACCGTGCCGTTCGGAACCCGTCCAAATCCGGCAGGTCGACATCCAACAACACCAAATCAACGTGCTGTTGCTGAACAATCACAATTGCTTCTCGTCCCGTCGCAGCGGGCAGGACACGATACTGCCGGTACTGCAGCATCTGCGTCAGTTTTTCGCGAGTCTCCTCGCATCCTTCCACGACAAGGATCGTTTGCGGGTCACTGCCCCGAGACCGAGCCGGTGTTTCGGCACTGCCATACTGATTCTCCGTCGAATCAAACGTTGCATTCGCGGCACCAATGCTGGTGAAGGCGAGATTTTCGACCGATTGCAATGCCTGCAGATCATTCACTGGGTTGGGTGAAAACGTGCTCACAACGTTTCCTCCAACAACGACTGCATCAAATCAATCGTCTGTTCGACCCGATTGGACAACGCCGACAAACACGTCCGAACGCCTTCGTTGTTCTTCGAAATCGCGTGGGCGGTCAATTGAGATGTCAGTTCAGCGACCGCGGTCATCGAATGATCTTTTGCTGCACCCGACATTTGATGGGCCAGCCGAGTCACCGTTTCCAAATCGCCACGGTCCGCCGCCGTTTGCATCTCATGCAAACGCATCGGCATGGAAGAACACATGACTTCCATCACGACTGCGGACAGAGCTTTGTCTCCACCGCACTCCTTCTGCAAACCCTCCACGCTCATCAACAACGACGATTCGATGGATTCAGGTTCCGTGGTCGCTTCACGATCAACCGCTACGCGGGAGACAACGTTCGCGGGCAAATCAATCTGCGAGACAACGACGGGATCGGTGTCGGCTTGCGCGTGCAACGAACCAGAATGACACTGAAGACATGAATCGGATTCATCAGGCTCACCCGTTTTGGTCGCACCAATCAAGGCGGTGCGTAGACAGCTTTGGCGAATCGGTTCGGAAACCGTCCAAACCCAATCGGGTGCACGTAGCCGATGATGAAAGTTAGATTGGCAAGTCGTCCCGCGCGACTGAATGCGAATGTTCGCGGACGTGGCCAAGCACTCCAAGGTCTCTTTCGACAACGTTTGACGCGTAGCAAAGATGGATTCGTCGATCAGGATCGCATCGAAGTTCCGTCCCATCTTCTGATTGATGCGAATGCGTTGCAAAGCGACATCCAGTTCGTCGCAGGTAGACGAAGCAATTCGCCAACCCGCCAAAATCTCGGTCAACGCGTCGCGTGTCGCCGTGTGTGCGGTCACGATCAACACCCGAGTGTTCTCACCAAGCACCAATTCCGGGTGTTGGCTGGATCGCAAATCGGTGTCCTCGACCAACGTCGTGTCAAAAGCAACTTCGAGGCAACCGGACGGCAAAATCCTTGGTTTCAGATCGCTGTGCAATCGTTGTGCGTAGCGTGAAGCGATACGCCATTCGGACGGATACATCTCGGGCGACAAAGCATTCGCACCATTCGATGCGAAAGAATGACGTGCAACTTGAATCGCGAAGGTGGTTCGCTTTCCATTCTTGGAAGCAATCAACTTCACATCGCCCCATTCCGAATGCGATGCAGCATGATGCAACAAGTTCGCCAAGACGCAGTGGATGGTTTGCAAGTTGCCTCGAACGACGGCAGGCAGATCGTGACCGATCTGCACGGTGATTCGACGACCGGCTCGATGGATTTCTGAAGCGGCCGACTCAGCCAAATCCTCCACCAACTCACACAACCGGAAACCTTGCCGTCGATCTTTAAGCGTCTGCAGTTCTAGGTCTGCCGCAACTTCGCCGTCCAGGTTGCACTCGGATTCCAAATTCACCAAGTGCTCGATCGTGTCACATAAAGCGTTCGTCATGCACGGGGAGTTGCCTGCACGAATCGATTCGCGAATCCGTCCGAGCGCCCATCGGACTTGGTCACACAACTCGCCAATTTGGGACTCCTTCGAATCGGCGCGAGCGTGTGCCAATTCGATCGCGGCGGCATTCTGTGACTGAGTCGCGGTGAAGTCGTGAACAGTTCCCAGCCATTGTTCCAAGTGACCGGCTGAATTGCGGACCGGGACCAGTGTTTCCACAATGGTTCGTCGTTGCCCCGCGATCTCGATATCCGTTTGGCACTGACTGATCGGCAAATGCCGCGAAAAATAGTCGGCAAACATTTGCCCGCTGGTGCTCTGCGGCGAATGCCACGGCACGATTTGCGTCGGCGTGTGTTCCGATGAACCGCCGATCAATTGAAGATCTTTGATCGATTCAACGGCAAAGATCTGCAAGAGATCATCGCTCGCGTCCAGGAGTCGTCCTGTTTCGTTGAGTCGATAGAGACCGGTCGCACCCGGGCGTGCCAATGAGAGGTCGATTCGATCGGGCGAAGACATGGAGAGAATCAGACGGGGCAAAAGGAAATGCAATCCGACTCCATCGGGTCAGTGAAGAACCCGGGGAGTCGGATTGCATTTTTGGGGCACGCTACAAACATGCCTGCCTTTTTCGGGGGGAACGGGACCTTCGCCGATCAAATTGAAGACAAGAGTTGGACCCTCCTGAGTCAATCCGAAGAACCCGCACAACCCGATCGCCTTGCCTCACCGATGTACAGTCACCGCATCCTCGCATTCCAAGATCGGACTAACAAAATCGGTCCAAAGCGGATCTCCGGAATCCGACCGAACGCGTGGTGATTTCACGCGTCAGGGAGTTCCCTGATGCACAATTGCCTCGCACGACTGAACGGCCGCTCAGCCTTCGAAAGCTAATCGCCCGTCAAACGAATCGCCGTCTGGCTCACTCGTCATTCCGACTTGGAACGCTCATCCGGCAAAGTGTCTTCGTTGGCAAACGATTGCAATTCTTCCAGGCTCATCGATTCCGATAAATCGGGTTGCAAATCGCTTTCGTCGTCCAGCTGAACCAACGGCACTGAACGCGGCAAATCTCCATCGCGAACTGACCTTCCGTTTCCGTCTGGACGGCTGACCACGACGGTGATGTTGTCGATCCCACCGGATCCGTTTGCCAACGCGATCAAGTGGTCTGCCATCTCATCCACGTCATCTCCGTATTGCTGCACGATGGACAGCAGCGTCGCGTCGTCGATGTATCGAGTCAGTCCGTCACTGCACAGCACCACCGTATCGTTCTTTTGCAACTCAACTCGTCTGACTTCCGCGATCAATTCATTGTGGCCGTGACCACCGAGCACGTTCCAAAGCACGTTCGACCAACGACTGCTCGCTTCGTCTTCCGGTTTCATGCCACCCGCATCCACCAACTGTTTCGCCAGCGTATGATCAGTCGTCAATTGCTCACACTTGCCGTCGCGGACCAAGTAGCAACGACTGTCGCCTGCGTGCACAACATACATGCGAGGCCAGACGAGATAGGCCAGTGTCAAAGTTGTTCCCATCCCGCGATGCTCGGTCGCATCCTGCGCTTCGGCAAGCAACTTCGTGTGAGTCTGTTGCAACAAAGCTTTCAATGATTCAATGAACGCTTCGTCGTGGTCTTCATCCAGATGCAAAAACCAATGGATGTTGTTGAGCAACTGCGAGATTAAATGATCGACCGCCAAGTTGCTTGCTCGCCGCCCCGCCGCGTGACCACCCATGCCATCGGCGACCACCAAGAGCTCACCACTTCGACCGCCAAATAACATGCATTCTTCATCCAACGCCAAACTGGTGGAATGAATTTGCATGGACTTCCGCAACTCAGCGATCAAGAACTGATCCTGGTTGTCTTTTCGACGTTGACCAACATCGGTTCGTCCGGCGGCACGAATGGAAGATTCTGTATTCACTGGATCCCTGGAAACTCTGGCCTGATGCGGTCACGCCCATGGCATTCGAAACGATGCAATGCGAACTGCAAAGCAAACCGCAACGTTGCTCACCACACCACTCATTACGTCTCGTTCCCGACAAGGTTCCATCGACGCGAGACAATCGCTGTTCCCTATCGCCGATGGTTCAGGCGTACGACAACTGCAATCCGCAGACCGTTGCGGAAAGCAACTTTGAGTGCGAGCAAAGCACTCATTGCAACGCAGGTGCTGCCCTGCGAAAACGAATGGCCCCTGGACTCACCAGCATTGTAGCGTCCCCCCGAGTAGGTGGTTTATGAATTTGCGTCTCGCTGTGACGGTTTTTGTCACGTCGCTCGCGTTGGTTCCCATTGTGACCCGCGGCCAAGACATCCCGCCCACCTCCGTCTCATCGACAACCGAAAAACTCGTGGAGAAATCAACCGAAACCATTCGCGTCGCATCTTTCAACGTTTCGCTTTACGGAAAGCAAGCCGGCGAAGTTGCTGAGCGCTTGCTCGCTGGTGATGACTCGCAAGCAACCGATTTGGCGACTGTCATCCAGACAGTGCGACCGGACATCCTGCTGTTGTGTGAAATTGATCACGAGCCCGATGGGCGAACCCTCAATGCGTTTGCGGATGGCTACTTGGCCAAGGGCAACGCTGCAATCGATTACCCTCATCGCTGGTCCATCCCCACCAACACGGGACTCTTAGGAGACCTCGATTTGGACTCTGACGGCGACGTCGAATTGCCAACCGATGCCCACGGTTTTGGCCAGTATCCCGGTCAATATGCGATGGCTGTCCTCAGCCGATTTGAAATTGATCGGGATGCGATTCGAACCTTTCAAACAATCCGCTGGTCAACGATGCCCGGAGCCCTAAAACCGGTCGATCCAGTCACGGGCCAACCCTACTACAGCGACACGGTTTGGCAATCGTTGAGGTTGTCGAGCAAGAACCACGTGGACGTTCCAGTCTCAATCCCCAGTTCGACGAGCCAACCATCCGCGGGCGTTGAACCATCAAATCACCGTGTCTTGCATTTGTTGGCCAGCCATCCGACTCCGCCGGTCTTTGATGGCGATGAAGATCGCAACGGTAAACGCAACCATGACGAGATCCGGTTTTGGGACGAATACATTTCCGAACCGGAAGCTGAATGGATCGTCGACGACCAAGGGTTCATGGGCGGATTGAAGAGCGACTCCTCCGCGGATGCGATGTTCGTGATCGCGGGCGATTTAAATTCGGATCCGAAGCAAGGCGACAGTTTGCGGAGCGGCATCACAAACTTAATCAGCAACCCTCGCGTTCGAGACGCGATGCCGACGAGTTCACAACACGGGATCTCCACGGCGAAGTTTGGCCGCAACGAAATTCGCGTGGACTATGTGCTGCCATCCAGCAACCTCCATGTCATCCGTTCCGCTGTCGTCTGGCCTGACGCACAAACCGACCTGGGAAAACGTGTCCGAGCCACTGACCACCGAATGATTTGGATCGATATCGAGCGACCAAGCCCGCGGTGAGCCCGCAAACGTTGCAGGCTGTCCAATGAATCAGGCGGTCCGAAACGTTCGAACAAACACGCTTCAGTGTGCGGCGAAGAAAGCGAACTCGTCTAGCGAACGTCGTGCAGTTCCACTTTGAAGTGCAACGTCGCATTCGGTGGGATTTCCGGTGGGCTGCCCATGACTCCGTAACCAAGTTCGGACGGAACTTCCAATTCGATCATGCCGCCTTCACTGACCAATTGAACGCCTTCGGTCCAAGCCGGGATGACGCTCGATAGATTGAACTTGGTTGCTTCGCGGCGATTGTAGGAGCTGTCAAATTCGCGACCGCTGTCCAACCATCCGACGTAGTCCACCGTCACAAAACTTTCCGGTCCCGGATTGTCGCCCGAGCCCTTTCGCAAGATGCGGTACTTCAATCCCGAATCGGTTGTCGTGAACTCGGTCGGAGCGTCTGGGTCCTCCGGTCCTGGTGAACTGGATCGCGCGGAAGGATTGCATCCCATTGGCAAGATTGCGAAAGCCAACACCAAAACCAGAGAAGCCTTGGAGAATTTGGACGGAGGATTCATCGTATCGATCGGATTGAAAGTGGAGCGAACGGTAAGTGGTGAGCCGGAAATTGGTGTCAGGTGCCTTCCGTGCAAATGAGCCGATCTGGCAACCGCAGCCTGGCAAATCTTTTCCGGACCGTTCCTAAGAAGCACGACTGCGACGAATCCTTCTTCGCTCTGGCGAGCGATTTTTGTTGCACGTCTGCCATCTTGGGGCGTGACAGCCTACATTGTCAGACCGTGACAGGACCAGATCCCGACCCAAAACTCTAGAATCGAAGACAGCCCTGAATCATGCCTTTCCGTTACGCAATCTGCAACGAAACGTTCGGTGACATGCCCGTGGAAGATGCCCTTCGCTTGGCAAAGGACGCGGGTTACACGGGCTGGGAAGTGGCCCCATTCATGTTGTCCGACGATATTTCGTCGTACTCGAAATCCGAGCGTCGCACCTATCGCGATCAAATGACCGAAGCAGAAATGCAGTGCGTCGGGCTGCATTGGTTGCTTGCCAAGACCGAGGGCTATCACCTGACGACGCGGGACGCGATCACTCGTGCGAGCACGACTGCCTATCTGTGCGATTTGGCGGAATTGTGTGCCGACTTGGGTGGCAAAGTCATGGTGTTGGGCTCGCCTCAACAACGCAATCGCACCGAAGGCCAATCCATCGAAGAAGCGATGGAAAACGCGGCGGAAGTCCTCCGCGGTGTCGTCCCGGCACTCCATTCCCACGGCGTTCGAATCGCACTGGAACCACTCGGACCGGCGGAAGGCGACTTTCTCAACACCGCGGACGAAGGCGTTCGGCTTGCTGAAATGATTGACGATGACCACATCGGTTTGCATCTGGACGTCAAAGCCATGAGCAGCGAATCCAAGCCAATCGAAACCGTCATTCGCGAACATGCCGATTCGATGATCCACTTCCACGCGAACGATCCCAACCTGCTCGGCCCCGGCATGGGCGATGTGCCGTTTCAGCCCATCATGAAGGCGCTGTCTGACATTGATTATGACGGTTGGGTCAGCGTCGAAGTCTTCGACTATTCGCCGGGTGCGGAAACCCTGGCTCGCGAAAGCATCGCGAATCTGAAGAACAGCATTGGCTAAAGCCAACCGCCCGAACAAACATTCATCCCCACTTTTGAAACCACACTGACCGAGGCTCTTCCCATGCTTTTGTCCAACTTGATTCACCCCGAGATTTCAGCCGTCTGTGCCGCAGCCGGTCACCACAGCACCATTTTGATTGCCGATGGAAACTACCCCGCGCTAAACAAACGTGGTCCCAACGCAAAGCTGGTGAGCCTGAACCTGAGTCCCGGTTTGGTGTCATGCGACCAAGTCCTGAAAGCACTGCTGTCGGCGATTCCGGTCGAAGCCGCGATGACCATGCAAACTGAAGCCGATGGCCCTTACGCTCTCGATGGCGATCCGCCGGTTTGGGAAGAGTACCGCAAGTCATTCAAAGAAGCCGGCAGCAAAGTCGAATTGCAACCGCTCGAAAAATGGTCTTTCTACGACCACGTGATCACCGATGACCACGTCCTGACGATCCAAACCGGCGACCAACAACGCTATGCCAACCTTCTGCTCACCCTCGGTGTGCGGATGGATGGATGAACTTCGATAAATTGTCCCGCTGGATGCTACCGATAGCGCCATTGGTTGCTGTCGTGATCGCATTTTTCGCGAATCGCAATGGGCTCTCGGTACCCGCCACAATGTGCGCCGGCGTAGCAATTGTCTGCGCGTTGTGGTGGATCTTTGAATGCCTGCACATCGCCGTCGTGGGACTGTTGCCGTTCGTGGCATTGCCAACGCTGGGAGTCGTCAGTCACCGCGAGGTGGCCGAAGCGTACGGGCACACGATGATCCTGTTGTTGCTGGGTGGATTTTTGCTTTCCGCGGCGATGGAACGCAGCGGTGCTCACCGTCGAATCGCGATCAACATGGTCAAATTGGTAGGCGGTCGAGGCGGGAAACGGCTAGTCTTGGGGTTTATGCTGGCCACCGCGTCGCTTTCCATGTGGATCAGCAACTCCGCCACCGCGTTGATGATGCTGCCGATCGCTCTGGCCGTTCTATCGCAAGCTGACGATCCCAAGCTCAGAGTTCCGCTGCTGTTGGGGATTGCCTATTCGGCCAGCGTCGGCGGCATGGCAACTCCGATCGGTACGCCACCCAACGTTGTTTTCATGGGCGAAATGGAAACGAAGTTCGGCGTCGAGGTTCCCTTTGGCACTTGGATGATGTTCGGTTTGCCAGTCACGATCATCATGCTGCCGATCATCTGGTGGTGGCTGACTCGAAAGATCGATGACGTACGTCCGGTATCGATGCCTTCGATGGATTCGATCGCACGCAACGAAGTCTATTTGTTGATCGTCTTCGCCGTGACCGCGTTCCTTTGGGTTTTCCGAACCAGCCCCTTTGGTGGATGGACGGGGTTGTTGCCCTGGGACGGCACCATGATCGGTGACGCGACGATCGCATTGGCCGCATCGCTTTTTCTATTCATCTGTCCGAGCGGACTGAACGACGGAGAGCGACTGATGGATTGGAACACCGCCGCGAAAATTCCTTGGGGCATTCTGATCATGTTTGGCGGCGGGATGGCGCTCGCGATTGGATTTGATCAGTCAGGTTTGAGCGTCTCGATTGGGCGACAACTCGCGTTTCTGAAGGAAGCACCGCCATGGTTGATCGTCCTGTCGATTTGCATGCTGGTCACCTTTTTGACGGAGATCACCAGCAGCACCGCGACCGCGATGTTGCTGCTTCCCATTTTGGCGGCGTTGTCTTTAGAAGTCGGACTACCGCCCGAATTGTTGATGCTTCCAGGAACGATCAGTTGTTCCTGCGCGTTCATGTTGCCGGTCGCGACGGCTCCCAATGTCATCGTCTTCGGTGCGGGAGGCATCCGCACCGACGAGATGGCTCGCAACGGTTTGTTCCTCAACTTGGTCGCGGCCGTTGTGATTACGATGGTCTCCCTCACCGTCGCGGGCATGGACTGGATGCCGCGATTGGACATTGTTCCTCCGGTCCCTGAAAGTGAATCAACAGATGAATCCAATGCGTCGGCGGTTATTGGCATGGGTCGCAATCACCTCGTCCTCCATCCTCAGTTGCAACCTCTACGCGGATGACACTGAGTCTCATGCTGCGAACACCAAGCCCGCTTCTGTTGTTCAACCAGGAGCAAAGCTGAAAATGATCGGTGAATCGTACAAGTTCACCGAAGGACCGACGGCAGACAACGACGGAAACGTCTATTTCACCGATCAACCCAACGATCGGATCGTTCGCTACGACGCGAAATCAGGTGAATTGGCCGATTGGTTGTCGCCTTGCGGACGCAGCAACGGATTGTTCTTTGTCGCCCCTAATCAGTTGATCGCCTGCGCCGACGCCAACAACGAGATGTGGTCGATCAACCTGAACGACAAATCACATATGGTCTTGGTGGACTCCGTGGACGGTCGTCGTTTCGGCGGCCCCAATGATTGCTGGGTCGACACCGATGGAACGATCTACTTCACCGATCCTCTCTACAAACGACCGTATTGGAAGCACACGATCCCGTCCGACAACCCTCGCGGCGTTTATCGACTTTCACCGGACGGCAAGCTGTCTCAAGTCGTTGATGATTTGGTTCAGCCGAACGGCATCATCGGCGACTCGGAAAACCGCCAACTTTGGATCGCTGACATCGGCGACAAGAAGACCTACCGCTACGACATCGCCGAAGACGGATCGCTGACTAACCGCAAACTGTTTTGCGACATGGGAAGTGACGGGATGGCGCTTGATCAAGAACGCAACCTGTACCTGACCGGCGGCGCAGGAGTGACTGTCTTCGATGAGAAAGGCAACAAGCTAGAGACGATTGCCGTCCCCAAAGGCTGGACCGCCAATGTGACGTTCGGTGGCGAAGGACATCGTGAGCTGTTCATCACCGCAAAAGAAGCGGTGTACACGATTCCAACGCGAGTCAGCGGATTGCGTTGAGTGACGCTTGGACGCGATCACCAGGGTCCGTGACGCTGATGTTTCAAACGTCGACGCGGGCGAGAGAGTTCGCCCGCTTGGTGCGGAGATTCGCCTGCGTTGTGACAGGTGAGGCTTCCAGGAGGGAATCGTCGGGCTTGGAAGCCCAACTTACGGGCAGAGATGCCTTCTAGGCATCTGGACGATGCCGGCGTCGTTTAAGACAAGCTCAGGCGGCCGGTGCTGTCGCCAATTTCTTCCGCGGGCGTGCCGACGACGTCGAGCATGCTGAGGAACAGGTTCGCCATCGGTGTTTCCTCTGCGGCCTGCAGGTAACGTCCGGTCTTTATCTGACCACCGCCACCACCTGCCAGCACGATTGGCAAATCATGGTGCGTGTGACGGTTACCGTCGCCCAGTCCACTACCATACAGCACCATCGAATTGTCCAGCAGCGTGCCGCCACTTTCTTCGACAGAATCAAGTCGCTCGAGGAAGTACGCGAACTGTTCAACCAGATAATGATCGATCTTTTGAATCTTCTCGACCGTTTCCGTTTTGTCACGGTGGTGACTCAACCCGTGGTGAGCTTCCTTCACACCGATTTCAGGATAGGTGCGATTGCCGCCCGCGGTGTCGAGCATGAACGTCGCGACCCGGGTCGTATCGGTTTGGAATCCAACGACCATCAAGTCGTACATCAAACGTGCGTGTTCGCGGAACGCGGTGACGCGACCCATTGGCACCTCGAGATCGGGCAATGATTTGCGATCTTCGGCTTCGGTTTGCTCAATCCGTGTTTCGATTTCGCGTACGCTGGTGAAGTATTCATCCAGCTTGCGTTTGTCGGTCTTGCCGACCTGTTTCATCAGACGCTCAGCATCACCTCGCACAACGTCAAGAATGCTCTTTCGGGCCAGGCGTTGTTTGCGTTCCATCGCCGCATCGCCGGAACCGAACATACGCTCGAACGCGAGCCGAGGAATGGTTTCCTTTGGCATAGGTTGCGATTCGTTCTTCCAAGAGATGTTCGACGAGTAAGCGCAACTGTACCCGGAGTCGCAACTGCCGGCGTTCCGGCTGCCGTTCAAACCAAGTTCGATCGATGGCAAACGGGTTTGACCGGCGAGTGCGGTGGCGGCGACCTGGTCGAGTGAGATTCCCAACCGAATGTTGCTGCTCGTTTTGACCGGACGTGCCGCTGTCAAAAACGTTGAACCACCACGAGCGTGATCGCCCGCACCGTCTTTGCCCGCTCGGCCATTTTCATGAGCCAAGTTGGAGATGACGTTCAGTTTGTCTTTGAAAGCTTCGAGTGGCTTGAGCGTTTCGCCCATCTCCCAGTTGTCACCGTCCACCTTTGGACGCCACGATGGTTGAATGACTCCGTTTGGAAAGAACACGCATGCCATGCGGACCGGACGGGAAACGTCGGTCATCTGCAGAGCTTCCTTGGAAGCGTAGGCACTCCGCCCGGCTGGAGTCATCGCCTCGAGCAACGGCAATCCGAGAGCCAACCCAGAGGCTCGCAGCATGGTGCGACGACTCAAACGGGACGAACCAATTTGGACGATCGAGTTGGGCTGATTAGGAGCGTTGGGGACGTTCATCGAGTCTTTCATGTGACTTTCCTTAGTTCAGGCGAGGAGCCGTGGGCAGGCAGGAAGGAACGATCAGGAGGCGGGGACGCTGGTGGTCAAAAACGGTGGGCTGTTGATGACGCCTTCGACGAGGTCTCGCAAACGGAAACCTTCATCTTCAGCGTCATCCAAAATGGCTTCTACAAAACATCGATCGGCAGGACGCAATTCGCGGCCGATAGCAAAGGATAACAATCGACGGACGGTCGTGTCAGCAAAACGCCGCGTTTCGGTGCTTGCCAACATTTCACTCAATTCCATCGCTCCGCGGAACGAACGACCGCCTGGAAGCTCTCCGTTGGCGTCGGCGACGGATGGATCGCTGGGCGGCCGCAAGCGACCGAGGTGGTCCATCGTCTCCAAACCGAACCCAAGAGCATCCATCACACGGTGACAGGAGGCACATCCAGGATCGGCACGATGCAGTTCCAATTGCTCGCGAAGAGTCGCATCGGCCGAGGCCGCACGGGTCTCTTCCAATTCAGGCACGTTCGGTGGGGCTTCTGGTGGAGGCGTCCCGAGGACGTTTTCCAAAATCCACTTGCCGCGAAGAACCGGTGAATTTCGAGTGGGGTAACTGGTCAGCGTCAGCACGCCGGCATGCCCCAAAATTCCGCGTCGGCCCGCGTCGGCGAGCGACACTTTTTGGAAGGTGTTTGCTTGATCGGATTCGGGAAGTTCCACGCCGTACCAATCCGCCAATGATTCGTTGACGAACGTGTAGTCAGCGGTCAGCAATTCGGTCACGGGCAGATTGTCTTTTAGCACGTGGTCGAACAAGGCGTGAGTTTCAGCGGCCAGGTCGTCGACCGTGATCGCGGGGCCTTCTTCGTTGCCGCCAAAATCCGCCATGTCCCGAGCCTTCAGGTTGCCCAAACCGAACCACTGGGTCGCGAATTGTTCGCCGAGTGAAATCGATTTTGGATCGTCCAGCATGCGATGAACGTGGCGTTGACGCTTCGATTCATCGACCAACTGATTCTCTTTCGCGGCCTGCAACAGTTCCTTGTCAGGAATGCTGCTCCACAAGAAAAACGACAAGCGGCTGGCAAGCTGAGTCGACGACAACGGTACCGCTTCGCCGGTGGCCGCTAATTCGCGAGCTTCGTCCGTTTCGGGCAATTCGATCCGGAACAAGAAACTCGGCGAGCACAAAATCGCGGTGATAGCCTGCTGCATCCCCACGTAGAACGATTCCCGTCGGTCAGTGGCTGCTTCCACCAGCATCGCGTATCGCTTGACTTCTTCCTCGCTGACTTCGCGGCGGAACGCCCGTCGCATCAACGGTTCCAAATTGGTCTTGGCCGCTTTGTAAACGTCTTCCCAATGATCGCTTCGCTCGCGAGCCATTCGGGTGATCAATTGCGACTGAGTCGCCGGCAGATCCTTGCGATTGTGTGATGCGGGACCTTTGATCGACACCGTTTTGAATTTGAAGTTGAACTCGTCATCAGAAATCCGACGCGAAATTTCAATCTTCTCGCCCTCAGGCAATACAGTCTTTGCGAGTTCCTCATCGGTCATCGCTCGAACGCGATCGGAAATCGATTCACCGATACGCCATGGGTCCTCGCGATCTTCCGACTTGGGAAGTTCATCGATCCAGGTATCCGTCGGCGAAAAGAAGAATCGATGCTTGCCAGGTTTCAGCGTCGCTTTGAACGATTCACCGTCGGTCGGACCACTTTTGTCTTGAAAGCTGAAATCGAGGATCTCGAGCAAGCGTCCCTCTTCGTCGTGCACCATCACACAACGATTGACTTTGTCGCTTTCCTTTGGCTCTTTGTCTTCGTCGTCCCTTTTTCGATCTCTTCTTCTTTCTTTGTCTTTGCCTTCGGATTCTTTCGCATCGGATTTCTTGCCGTCCGAATCATTGCTTTCTGAGTCTTCGCCCTCCGCATCAGCTTGAGACTTTTCCTCTTTCAACTCGTTCAGTTCCGATCGACGAACATTCGTGCCACCACGGATATCGAAGTAGTACTCGCCTTCGACTGGAACTTCGACTTCGCACCAAACCATCCCGTCGCCGCGAATGAACCATTCACCAAACGAAGCCAACTTGGCTTCGCCGATCGTGTGCAGGGTTTGATCAGCGAAAGTTTTGTCGATCGATGGCAAGGTCGCCGGATCAATGATCACGGTCGACGCAACCGTTTCGCCGGCCTTCAAGTACTTCTCCATCAGCATTGTCGACAACGACAACACGTCGGCGTTGTTGTCAAAGCCACCACCAACTTCGTCCGAGGGGAATTGGTCGGCGGGTCGGAGATCCATTCCGAAGAGATCGCGAATGGCGTTGTTGTATTCGGCGCGATTCAATCGTCTCGCGGTGATGCGACCGGGTTTGGGACGCAAATCACAAGTTGCGCGGTAAACCAGATCATCAAGCTGATCGGCAAGTTGACGTCGTTCTTCGACCGTCGGCAACGCGGAATCTTCCGGTGGCATCGCGCCGAAGCGAATCATGCTGATGGAGTGCATCGCCAACTCGCTGTTGTTGCGAATTTTTTCGGCGGTGCTGAGAAGCGTCAAATCAACTTCGGCTTCTTGGTAGTCCGCATTGTGACAATCAATGCAGAACTCTTCCAACTTCAGAAAACCGGAGTTTTCCCAAGCGGTCAAATCATCGGTGGTGGGCTCGACCGTCTTAAAATCGGCCTCGGCGGAAACCTCTGACTCGGGTTGGTCAGCTCGGATTGTTGAGGTCGTCAACAACGCCAGCGTTCCCGCGAACAAACAGAGTACGCGAGTCCAGCGAGTTCCCGGCAGGATGCAATCGAATTTCATAGGCAGGCTGAGCGATCGACGACAAACTGGATGCAATCCAATCACGAAGCCGAGTGACTCAATCGTTGCGATAGGTGGGATGGTATGAGGCAGGACTGCAGAAACGATAGCAAGCCGTCCATGGAGGGGGCGCATAACGAGCCGCAGCGACGTCCATTGTAACAGATTCTATAGCCCGACCGAATACCTTTCGCAAAATCGAGCGAGATTTCGCGAACGGTGAAACAACGCTATTTACCCCCAATTTCGCATGATTTGCGGGGTCTCGACGCTATTCAGATCAAGACAAACACCCGAATCGCTGCACTGCTAACATTTGTTACAAACCCCCGATGCGTTGCGGCTTGGATGGCAGCGTGATCAAGCCGATGACCGCGGCCATTCGTGGAAAACGAAGACGTCCGTTTCGATACGGCATTTTCAGCTGCGGGCTGATTCGTTTGAGGGCTCGGAAGCTGGAATCGATCGAAAGCTGCGCCCCGTTCGCAGAATGATTCGGCCTGGATTGTTGATGGGAGCCCAAAGGGTTGGGTTCTCGGTTGTTGTTGCCTGGTGTTGTCCGCTGATGGCCAGATGCTAATCGCTCGAAACCTAGCTGATAGTTCCGAACCTGAACGGCCAAGTGCTGATTGTCTGGATGGAGCGACTTGGTTCTGAGCCCAGCGGAAACGGCCGAGCGAAACGACCATCCCGGCAAGCCATCGGATTGATTTGAAACGCTAGAATTCCGCTTCCGTGAATCCGTTTGGTGTTTCGGCAGTGTCACCGTTTGACCTTGCCCCCCAACCGCCCTAGGCTTTGCAACGATTTCAAGACCGTACACAGGAGATGCGACGTGGGACTGTTTGATCTGATTCGTTCAGAATTGATTGACATCATCGAATGGATCGATGACACACAACATACGTTGGTGTGGCGATTCCCTCGGCATGACAACGAAATCAAAAACGGAGCGCAATTGATTGTGCGTCCGGGCCAGACGGCCGTCTTTGTTTACAAAGGCGAAATCGCCGACATCTACCCGCCCGGTCATTACCAACTGACGACCGACAACATGCCCGTCATGACGACGCTGCAGGGTTGGAAGTACGGATTCGACAGCCCGTTCAAAGCCGAAGTTTACTTCGTCAGCACCCGCCAGCTGACCGATCTGAAGTGGGGCACGCCCAATCCGATCATGTTGCGAGACCCCGAGTTCGGTCCGATTCGAATTCGCGCCTTCGGAACATACGCGTTGCGTGCCGTCGATCCCAAAGCGTTGCTGCTGGAAATTGTGGGCACCAACGGTGAATTCGGTGCAGACGATGTCAACGTGCTGTTGCGTTCGATCATCCAATCTTCATTCGCGGACCTGATCGGCTCATCGCAAATCGCCGCTTTGGATCTGGCCAGCAATTACGAGCAACTCGCCGCTCAACTTCGCGAACGCGTCGTTGAAAAGATCGACGACGAGTACGGTTTGGATTGCCCCCAGCTTTTCATCGTCAACATCTCACTTCCCGAGTCGGTTGAGAAAGCTCTCGACACGCGGACGAGCATGGGTGTGATCGGCGACATGAATCGGTTCCAACAATTCCAAATGGGCCAAGCGATGACATCGGCTGCCGAGAACGGTGGCGGCGGTGGGGCGGCCGAAGGCTTGGGACTGGGACTCGGTGTCGCGATGGCCGGTCGGATGATGCCTGGCGCGATGAACCCTGGTGCGATGAACCCCGGCGCAGCAGCGGGATCCGGCGGACCTCCTCCACCCCCCGCTGCAACGGCGTGGTACGTCGCAAAGGATGGCGTGACGCATGGTCCATTCACGGCCGAGCAAATTCGATCCGGAATTGGAAGCGGAGAGATGGGAGCCGAATCAATGGTTTGGTCTTCCGGAATGGGCGGATGGTTGATGGCCAAAGATGTTCCCGCTTTGGCATCGATGCTGGCCGCTGGCAGTCCTCCGCCACCGCCACCAGCGAACTGATTGAGACAACTGACTTTCACGGCCACCGTGATGGAATAATGACAACGGAGTGAACTGAGTGCCCGCGACGCCTGTCAACGCAACGACGAACAAAACGAGTGATTCATCCACCGCTGCGCCGTCCATCAGCGTCGGCGGGCAGTGGATAGTCGATGCGTCAGGGTGTGATCCGAAAACGCTTCAGTCCTTGGCGACAATCCAGTCGATCTGTCAGGACGTGATCGCGTCGCTGGGTTTGAAAGTGGTTGGCGAACCGCAATCGCATGTCTTTGGACCACCGCACGGCGTCACGGCGTTGTATCTGCTTTCTGAATCACACTTGGCGGTGCACACCTATCCTGAACACGGCGTTGCCACGTTCAATCTGGTTTGCTGCCGAGAAACCGCCGTGTGGGATTGGCAGACGCAGTTGCAATCTCGTTTGAACGCGACCAACGTGCGAGTCCGACACCTTCGTCGAGGAGCTTGGGAGACCAACGAAGCCTCAGACACGCACTGCTGCAACGCATCGTCCACACACATTCCGGAAGCCATCACCGAGGTCGACGAATGAAGGTTCGCCGCGCTTCGTGTCCTGGTTGTGGGGCGCCCGTTGAATTCCGTTTCGGGAACTCGATGGTCAGCGTCTGCGAATTCTGCCACACCGCAGTCGCTCGCGGTGACAAAGACATCGAGGACTACGGCAAAGTCAGCGATCTTGTTGAGACCGATTCGGTTGTTCAGCTTGGTTCGACCGGATCCTTTCGGGGCAAGCCCTTCGAAGTGATCGGCCGAGTTCAATACGACCACGCCGCCGGCGGCGTTTGGGACGAGTGGTACTTGCGGTTCCCGGGCGACAAGATGGCTTGGTTGGCTGAGGCTCAAGGCCAATTGCATCTGACGTTTGAACGACCGGTACGAACGAAGTCTCCTTTGCCCGATTTCGATTCGCTGTCGCTGGGACAGATCGTTCATTACGGCGGACAGGATTTGACCGTCGCTGAGTTGGGCGTCGCCAAGGCGAGATCGGCTCAAGGCGAAATCCCTTGGCAGTTTCGTCCCAATGACGACCATCGCTATGTGGATCTGCACGGAGCTCCTGAGCCCGAAGGCGGATCATGGTTTGCCACCTTTGATTACTCACGCGGCGAACAACACACATTCATCGGCCGCACAGTTACGAAAGAAAAACTGAACCTGTCGACTCCCGATTGGCAGCCTGATCCTGGATCAGGAACGATCGCGGTCGCATCGCTTCATCTGAATTGTCCCAAGTGCGGCGGTTCGCTGGACCTTCATGCACCAAAAGAAACACTGCGAGTTGGATGCCAACACTGCGGTGCGTTGTTGTCCAACGATGATGGGCGGCTGAAATTGCTGACGATGTTGGAACAACGTGAGATGCACACGTCGTTGCCGCTCGGCATTCGAGGAACCATCGAAGGCACCGAATACATCATCATCGGCATCATGGCTCGCTTCGTGCGTTACGCGGGCACAACGTATCCCTGGACGGAATACCTGCTCTACGCACCAGGGATCGGATTCCGATGGTTGGTCGAAAATGATCGCCATTGGTCATTCGTCCAGCCCGTCACCGGACATGCGATGGATCCTCTGGCCACTCGCCTTCGATATGACGGTGATTCCTTTCGCATCTACGACCGCGCCACCGCGATTGTCCGACATGTGATCGGCGAGTTCTACTGGAAAGTCCAACAAGGCAACTGTGTCGAGACTGCGGACTTCATAGCCCCGCCAAGAATGCTGTCGATCGAAGACAGTTTCGAAGGCAGGACACACGAACGTGTTGTGTCATTGGGGACCTACATGAAACCGAGTGAGATTGAAGAAGCTTTCGGCGTCGAAAACCTGACGCGTCCTTGGGGCGTCGGCGTGATCCAACCTGCGCCCAAAATCTCCTTTGGAGTTTGGCTCGCCTGGGCTGGGTTCTGCTTCTACATGTTCATCATTTACCTCGGCAACCATCGTTCTGCCTCATCCGCAACACCGTCCGCTGACGGCTGGATGCTGTTTTACGGGTTGCTGTTTGTTTCAGCGATTCCGATTGGATGCTTGGTTTACATACACAACTTCGAAGTCTCCCGCTGGAAAGACAGCGACTTCAGTCCCTACGCCAGCAGTGATGACTGATGAAAATACTACGAATCTATTTGATCATCGGCGTGCTCGTTTGCTGCTGGTACTCGGTCGCCGCGTTTCGAGGTTGGCAAGCGATCAACTTTGGCATTGTCGACAACATGGGCAGCAGCGGCGGCGGTCGAGCCTACGGTGGTTCGTGGGGCGGCGGAAAATAACCAACCGACACCAGGCCACTCGCAACATGCATCGCAGCGACACACCGCACTCATCAAATCAACACACAACACTCCAACGAATCCAAACCAATCGAAAAGGTAGAGAGCATGATTGATCGACTACGTGGCTTGGCACAATCCGACTCTGTCGTGGTGGATCCGACACCCGCGACCGGCACCAGTCTGGATTTGCTTTTGCAGCATCTGATTGCCGCTTGCGTGTTCTCCGTAGTCGGAATCGTTGTCTTCATGGGCTGTCTGGTGCTGATGGAAAAGCTCACGCCCTTCTCGATCCTGCACGAGATCGGCGAAGAGCACAACTTGGCAGTCTCGATCGTCGTCGCCGCGATCGTGCTCGGCGTCTCCATCATCATCGCCGCCTCCGTGATCGGTTGAGCCGCCACGCCGCATCCGATCGATTCGGTTCTTGAGACATGGTCGCAACTGCCCCCCACCTGTCAGCCTGCGAATCGAACGATCGTTGCTTACCTGGATGCTGACGGACAACGTTTTCAAATTGCAAAACAGAGCATTTCATGCACAAGACAGAGCTCATTGCGAATGCGCGTTCGAGATGCTGCAAGCACATTTGGTTTGGAACCATAATCGGTCTTCTATCTGCATTCATTTCCGGATGCTTAAGTCGCGTCGAAGCTGAAAAGGAACTCGATCGCCGGAACAGCACACCCGAAGCGAGGTAATCGCGTTTGGGTCGCGACGTCCACACTTTTTGATGGTCTTGTTGATCAATTCTCTATCGCAAACCTTCCGATCGTGCCTGTATCGCGGCCACAAAAGCACCCCATCACGCCTCGGGTTCGTTTTTGTAGCTTAGGACGTGGGTTCACGCTGCTGTCGATCTCTGGACTGCAAAGTCTGCGACTTAACTGACTGGGACATCATCGAGTGAACAATCCCTACGAACCGGTCTCGAGCGAGACCGAATCAACGGTCCCTCCGAGCATCCGTCGAACGATTTATCACTTCACATCCGTCATCGCTGGCTTGGGATGGTTGGGTGCAATCTGCTACGCGATGTTGATGTTTCATCAAGCGGAAGCGACGATCGAGGCTCCCTACTTCGGGAGTGCTGTGACCGCATCAGTTATGATGTCGCTGATCGTTTGGTCCGCCTTCGTCCGCACTTGGTATCGAAATTCTCGTCTCGTGTGCGCAGTCTTCACCGCAACGTTGATCGTGTTTCAGGGCGTCGCGATCTACATCCTAGGCGGTTGACCGAACGCGTCAGCTGAAAACAGGGAAGGAAGGTCGACATGCCTGCAGTGCTCCGTATCACCGGTGACCATCTCGCTCTTGAATCGATTGCACGCGAATCGGCCTTGGCGATTGAAGAGACGACTCAATCTCGAAAGAAACTGCGTCAATGGACAGACGCCACGCAGACGGACTCGACATACCGCTTGGTCGTTTCGCATTCTGATGGGGACCACGTACCGCAACAGATCGAAGAAGCTTGCGTCTTTCTTGAAGCAAATGAAGAGGCATTGGGGTCCATTTTCAATGCACTACCAAATTGCAGACGGACGCTGGACTTTTCCTGGGACCTTCCCGATGGATCGCTCGGTCAGTTCAATCGATTCCCAACGACGCTCCTCTCCCAGTTGAACGCTTTCGGGATAGAGCTGGGTGTCTCTGTCTATGGTGTCGCGAACAGCACAGACTGACCTCAGTCGCCAACAGTGTTTGAGCACGTGAGCGAGAGTCATTGGGCTTGATCACATGGCGGCGTCCTCCCAGACGCTGTCATTTGCGAGTCTCAGAAAGACTCGCCTACGTGACGTTCTACCCGATCATTCCTGCCGACCTACTTAGCTTCGCCAATGCGACGATCGGATCGCATCTATGGTTGGAACAACCCAAACGGACAAACGGCCGGCGGAACAACGTGGCCCGATTTACAAAGTATGACGGCGTCGAAAGGTGCCGCAAACAAAACGTCGAGCTCTACGATATTGGAAGGACATCGTACGGATTGCTTGCGTTGCTTCTGAGCTACCAAGTTGGCGAGTCTTCGTTGAGCGTCTGAATCCGTTGCTTGCCCGCGTATGGGACAGTGCCTATTCTTATCGCGATGCCAAGAAACAACTGGCGATGAGGAACGCCGCAAGTGTTTCACGAACTTGCTCGTGAAACAACTCGATCACTGAACTTTGATCACATTGAGTGAAGTTGTTTCTTTCTGCGCACTGGAGGCGCATCACGCGATGAAAGTCGTGCCTGACCGGCACGATACATCCCAGCGACAGCCACGCCCTAACCGGCAAACTTTCTGTCGTCGCGACAACCGACGGCTTGTTCACCGGGTCGTGCGGTTTGGAGCAAACAGGGTGATATTTCATCGGCATGGTTTTTTGACCGGGCACGTTTTGTGACCTAAGTTTGCTCAGCCCCACGATTCGGAGTGTCTTCCGTGGGGCTTGGACTCACCCCGTCCAGCAATCCCCCTCCAACGACACTCGCGATGGAATCGGCGCATGGACCTGTTAACGACGATCAATCGATGCCTTGCTTTTGACAAGCAAGCGGACCAATCAAACGAAGGCAAAGCGATTGCCAAGCACGCTCGTCGGCGACGAGTCGCTGGCCGCATGCGGACGTTTGCATTGGTCGTCGGTGCGATCGCCGTCGGCGGATCTTCCATGCCCGCGTTTGCACAAGGCTTCGTGCCTTCACGTGGTCCTACCGTTTCCGCCCCCACCAACGACGCCGAACGCAAACTCGAAGAACAAGAGCGTGCTCGAGCGTTGACTGATGGCATTGAACTGGAAGATGCCGGTCAGTGGAGCGACGCAATCGACCACTACGAATCGGCAACTCGCCGGTTCCCGCAGGACCGCATCCTGTATCAGCGACTGCTGATCAGCCGGTTACGATTTGACGTCAACCGCCGCTATCAAGATCAAACGTACTTGCGATCGCTGCGTGACATGACAACGTCGCAGTCATTGGACTTGTACAGCGAGATTTTGGCGAACCTGCAAACGCACTATGTTGACACGATTGAGTGGTCACGAGTGTTGCTGCACGGCACCGCGGCTCTCGAAACCGCGTTGGATGATGAAACGTTCGTGCAAACGATGCTTCCCAATGCGACACCGGAACAGATTGAGAAGTTCCGAATGGAAATCCACCACCGGATCAGTCAGCGGTCCACCCAAAGTCGATTTGACTTGCGAGCGACCGTGTCTCAGGTTGCGTCCATGGCTCAGCAAGAACTCGGCTTGAGCGGAACGGCGACGGTTCTGGAGTTCGTATCGGGTGCGGTTTCGACGTTGGACACGTACACTCGTTTGCTGTCGCCTGGACAACTAGACGACATGTTCAGCACCATTGATGGCAACTTCGTTGGACTCGGCGTCGAGTTGAAGCCTGGCGAAGACTGTTTGAACATTTTGTCGGTGATTCCGGGTGGCCCCGCCGATGAAGCCGGTATCGTCGCTGGCGATCGAATCATGGGCGTGGACGCGATTTCCGCCGCTGACCGTGACCCTGACTACGTTGCCGATTTGCTGCGTGGTCCCGAGGGTTCGTTGGTGTCACTCGAGATCGCTTCCGTTGATCAACAACCACGTTCCATCCGAGTCGCACGACGCCGGGTCGACGTGCCATGTGTTGAAAACATTCACTTGGTCGACACGGATGCCAAGATTGGCTACTTCCGACTGACAAATTTTCAAAAGTCGACGCCCGCGGAAGTGGAGAAAGCACTTTGGGCACTCAGTCGTCAAGGAATGCGTTCGCTGATCATCGATCTGCGTGACAATCCCGGCGGATTGTTGCCCGCGTCGGTGGAAGTCGCCGATCGGTTCATCGACAACGGTCGAATCCTAACCACCCGAGGTCGCAACGCTCGCGAAAACTTTGACTACTCGGCTCACCGTGCCAACACATGGAATGTTCCGTTGGCGGTCTTGATTGACCGAAACAGTGCGAGTGCCAGCGAGATCTTCTCCGGTGCAATTCGCGATTCCAACCGTGGAACGGTCGTCGGCGAAAAAAGCTATGGTAAAGGTAGCGTGCAGGGCATCTTCCGAATGCAAGCCGCCCAGTTCGGGCTGTGCCTGACAACGGCGAAGTTCTACTCGCCAAGCGGTCGAGCGATCAGTCGCAACGGAGTGGAACCACACCTGTCCGTGCCGCCAACCTACATCGCGGCTCGCCCGGATGAGAACGGACGATTGGTCACGGAATTGGAAGACGACGTGCTCCAACGAGCCATCGAACACTTGGCTCAACCGGCACACTGATTGGCTTGCGATTGTTAGCCGACTTGCGTTAGCACCGGTAGTTCGATGCAACCGGGCCTAGCGGCCATCGTCAGATTGGTGCGGTTTGGAAGAGAGATCTGGTCAGCGGGTGTCAGCTTGTAGATCGGTCGTGGCGATTGAAAAAGTTAAATTGACAATTGTAAATTCTAAATTGGCTGGGTGGCGCCGGGGCTTTTGGATCCGCTCGTTGACGAGTGGTTTGTCAATGAAACAACTTCGGGTGAGACCGGACGGCTCGCGCCGTTCCGCTACCAACTTCAGCTGCAGCGCACGAGCCCTCCGGTACCAAACTTAGCGGCAGGGCGCAAGCCCTCCGGTTTGTGGGGAGCCCAGCGTGACACCGGACGGCTTGCGCCGTTCCGCTACCAACTTCAGCCGCAGCGCACGAGCCCTCCGGTACCACACTTAGCGGCAGGGCGCGAGCCCTCCGGTTTGTGGGGAGCCCAGATTCGTTGGTTCGTGAATCGCCGATCGATCCTCAGACGATTCAGGACACATAGCAAATCAGCCGCGGCATTTGCCGCGGCTGATTGCATTTCAAACTGTTGCCTGCGAGTTCTTGCTCGACGACTAGGCTTGCTTCGTCAGTTCTTCGCGTTTGGCGGAGATGATCGCCAACAGTTCTCGCTGTGGCTTGACGAACTTGTCGACGCCTTCATCCATCAGGAACTTGTGCATCGCCTTAATGTCCAAAGCGGCGTCAATTTCATCTTGGACCGCTTGTGATGGCATGTCGGCCACTTCGCTGGTGAATTTCTTTCCGCTCGCATCGACGGCTTCGTTGGTCGCCGGCGGGTTGGTTTGAATATCGCTGCCGGCCAGAGCGGCGACATACTTCCAAGGTGGGTCATCTTTGCTCTTGGTTCCCGTGCTGGCGAAGATCAATTCTTGTTCCAGCTTCAGGTTTTTGTCGGCCCAGAACTCCTGGTTCTCTTTCCAAATTCGCTTGGCGTTCAAGATGCCCACTTGGCCTTGCGCGTCAGCTGACAGGTTTGGCAATTCCTTCTGCGTGTAGACATCAATTCGCGAGATAAAAATGCTGTACACGGATTTGAATTGATCCAATGATCGCACTCCCGATTCGGCTGCACGCTGGGCACCCTTCCAAATGGCTTCGCGAGCAGCGTGGTATTGGTCGGCGGTGAACATCAACGTCACGTTCAAAGTGATTCCGGCGGCGGCCAATTCTTCCAATGCCAACAAACCAGCTTCCGTCGCGGGAACCTTAATCATTCGGTTGGTGTGACCGGCGTTCCACTGCTTGCCCAACTCGATGTAGCGGCTGGCAATGTCGGATGCGGATAGGTTTTGGTCGGGGTCTTCCAAGATCGGATCGAGTTCGAAGCTGACCCAGCCAGCGTTGCCGCCGGTGGATTCGTGAATCGAGGCGAATTTCTTTTCCGCGTCAGACACCAACTCATCCGTCAAAGCCCATGCGATGGCTTCGTCGTCGTGACCTTCGCTCAGCAACGCGTCAATGCGATCGTCAAAACCGCCCGCCTTCACGATGCCCGAAATGATGGCGGGGTTGCTGGTGGCGCCGACGGCCCCCCACTTGAGGTTCTGGTCAATTTCGGATGGCTCAACCGAATCCAAGTACAGCTTTGTTCCGGAGTCGATCAGGGACTGGAGAGATTCAGACATCAATTCACTTCGTGGGTTTCGAATAGACAAGTGTGATTCGCGGGGATGCGAACGAGACGGCATTCATCGACGGAAAGGCTGCAAAATGCGAACCCAAACGTGCTCGACAAGCGGGTCGTGTTCTTCACCGTCCCCATCCGGATCCACCTTCGCGGCTCGGGTTGGTGGAAAACACATTTCTCACGCTCTGGTTCGAACTGCTCCGCCGATTAGGCTGTTCTGACAATTAGACTGCATTTGGTTCGTTTTGTGGGGGTGGGGCAAACCGTCGCTGTCGGATTTCGAGTCGGAAGTCTGGCATGGTCGCTTGTTTTGGGTCAGAAACTTCCCAGCTTTTCTAACCCTCTCATTTGGCTCACAACAATCGAAACGTTTGGATCGGACAATCGCATTGACGTGGACCTTCCGCCAATCCCTCGATAGCTTACTGCTGTCTCGGTGGTTGGCGGCGGATTGGTCGCCCATGACCGAACGAAATTGACGGGACATCGGGCCTGATACTCATCTCGATCACGCATTCAACCTTGTCCAATCGCCCCCGTCTCGACCGGACTCATTCTTCTCACTTTCGGAATCCTCGATGACCGCAGATTCAACCAAGCCGTCGTTCCTGGAGCGGCCTGGCCCGTGGGGACTGACCGTGGCTTTGTTGATCCTCATGGGATTCTTCTTTTTCATGCCCTCGGCGTTCCGCGCCGCCCGCATGGGTTTGAAGAACAAAGAGAACGACGTCAAAGATTGGTTGCCCAGCGATTTCCCGGAAACGGCGGAATTGGACTGGTTCGCGGATCACTTTGCCGGTGAAAGTTTTGTTCTGTTGACCTGGGAAGGATGCAACGTCGGCGATCAGCGATTGCGATTGTTCGAAGACAAACTGTTGCACGAATCAGCCAACTACCGCGAACAGCTCGCGGCAGACGAAGCATGGGGTGAGAACGCTTTGTCACTGGCGGAAGTTCAAACGCGCGTGCGTGCGCGTGAACTGGGCGAAGAGCTGGAACTTTTGCCTCCCGGTCAAGATTTGACCAACTGGGGTGGCGAAGACGAGAAGTGGTTGGCATCGGCCGATGGGACTTGGTACTACATCAAACCAGACGGCAAATTGTTCCGGTGGGAAGAATCGATGAACGGGCCGGCCGCTTTGGTCCGCAAGTTCAACAAATCCATCGGCGAATACGAGTTGAAAGGTCAATTCGTAACGGCATTTGGCGAGCCATCGACCACGGAACGGATCAACCCGTTTTACAACGACCCGATGTTGTTGTGCGCTCCGTTGTTTCAAACCGTTCAAACGGGAGCCACAATCGCCGAACAGTTGGCCGCCGAGGGTGGTCCGCTGTGGCCGATCGATTTGACCGACGTGACCAAAAAGCCAATCGTTGCCAAACGACTGGCTATGGAACGTTTGACGGGAACACTGTTCGCCCCCGCGGTACCGCACGAGTTTGACTGGACCGCGGAATCATTCATTGAAAAGCTTCCCGAAGAAAGCCGCTCGGGCTTACCAGCGGATGCACCGGAAACAATCGAGCGTGCCCTCGAAACCTTCGTCGTCGAACGTCTCGATGGCGACCGCGAAAAACTTGCGACGTCGCTGACGCAAACGCAAACAGACGCTTGGTACGCCGTCTACGATGCATTGGGCGTCGAACCGCCACCACGATTGACGTGTTTGTTGGTAACGCTGACTGATCTGGCAAAGGACAATCTCGCGTTCGCCGTTGGACGTGGCACACTTGGGACTCCGCAAGGTCGATTGCTGCAACTGGCTCAGCAATCAGGCATCCAGCCACCGTTGCCGCCCAGCAGCGCGCCACCGCCGTTCAATCGCGAACCGCCGGAATCCATCGGAGGCATGCCACCTCTGCGAATGGGCGGTCCACCGATTGACAACATCGCCATCGACGAAGAAGGCACCATCACGCTGGTTCGCTTGGTCGGTTACTGCATCTTGGTCGGTGTGCTGCTTTCATATTTCTGCTTCCGCAGCTTCAAAGTCACCATCATGTTGTTCGTCGTCGGCGGTTCCGCCGCGATGCTCAGCATGTCGATGGTGGGTTGGACGGGCGGCCGCGTCGACGCGATTTTGATGTCGATGCCTTCGCTGGTTTATGTGCTGGGGTTGTCCGGATCGATTCACGTCATCAATTACTACCGTGACGAAGTTCGTTTTCGAGGCAGACGTGGGGCGGCAACTCGCGCGCTCAAGCACGCTGCACTGCCGTGTACGCTGGCCGCACTCACGACTGCGATCGGACTGGCGTCGCTGTTCACCAGCAATCTCAAACCGATCAGCAACTTCGGTTTGTATTCCGCGATCGGCGTGATCTCGACGCTGGGCGTTTTGTTCAGTTATTTGCCCGCCGCGCTGGAAACTTTCTCGCCACAATTCGGCCAAGACAAAGCCGAAGAACGCAAGCGACTCGCCGCCGAAAAACGAAAAACGGAAGCAACCGTCGACACCAATTCCGGATCGACACCGACGAAGGGTGCCGTATCGGGTGAGTTGGAATTGGCCGCTTGGTGGGCTGGAGTCGGACGTTGGATCACCGGGAATCATGCGATTGTCAGTATCGCTTGCATCGTCGGATTGGCGATCGCATCGTTGGGGTTGTTCAAAATCACCACGTCGGTGCAATTGCTCAAGTTGTTTGATCCCCAGGCCCGCATCCTTCGCGATTACGCTTGGTTGGAAGATCACTTTGGCAATCTGGTGCCGATGGAAATTGTCGTCCGAATGCCCCCCGAAATTCAACGGCCCGAACGCCTGGCGTCCGCATCGACTGAAGAGGAAGGCGACGACCAAGATCGCTTGTCCGATCCGATTTCGCTGAGCTTGCTGGAACGAATCGAGGCCGTCGCACGGATTCGCAAGGTCGTCACGCGATCCCTCGGAGAAGAAGGCATCGCAAAAGTTGGGCAAGCGTCCAGCATGGATACTTTCATCGCCCCACTTCCGGATGTCAGCAACGGTTGGAGCAACACGCGGTCCCAATTCAACAGCCGACTGAACGAATCTCGCGACGAGTTGTTGACCAGCGACTACGTCAAAATCGAAAAGAATGGTCCGCTAAAAGACAGCGAACTGTGGCGACTTAGCCTGCGAGTCAGCGCTCTTTCGGACGTCGACTATGGATTGTTCATCAACGAGTTGAAAGACGCGGTCGATCCTGTTGTGCAAGCCTACCGGGTGCGAGCAAAATTGCTCCGCGAATTGCAGCAACCTGACGGAACACAGCTTCCCAAGGCAAAGGTCTTGGTTCTCGGCGCACAGAACGTCGTGGAGTTGGATTCCGCGAATTTGGTCACGACTGATGAAATATCGGGTGAACGCGTCGTCGACCAACGTGCCATTTTCTTGTCGACGTTGCGTGAACTGTTGGGCAATGAACGCATCCGTCAAAGCTGGATCGATCCAGATGCCGAAGATGCAATCGCGAAACCGACCGATGAAAATTGGGACCGCCGAATCGCGGCCGCGGATGTGGTGATCGACTTGGCTGGGTTAAGTTTCCAGGCTTCGACTTCGAAGACGGTCGCCGCGACGGAGCCTGTTGAATCATATGCCGCCGGAGCGGAACGTTTGATCTCGGCCATGGAAGTGATCTCGCGGCCAATTCCAAAACACATCCTTTCGCTCGACAAAGTCGCCGACGGACAACCCAATCGCTTGCCCGTTTTTGAGCTCGATGAACCGGCCACGCCACAGGTCATCTACACCGGTGTCGTGCCGGTTGTCTACAAAGCTCAAAGGACGTTGCTGGGCAGTTTGGTGGAATCGATCCTGCTCGCGTTTGTGCTGATCGGTTTTGTGATGATCGTGTTGCTCAACCCCGGATCTTTCCCTGGCCAATGGTTGGCACCGTCCAACTTGCGAGCTGGTTTTGCCGCTGGTGCGGTTTCGATGATTCCAAACGTGTTCCCGGTGTTGCTGGTATTCGGAGTCATGGGGCACCTGCGAACCGCCGTGGACATCGGAACCATGATGACCGCCAGCGTCGCGATGGGAGTCGCAGTCGACGACACGATTCACTTCCTGACGTGGTTCCGTCAATTCCTCGAGGAAGGCAAATCTCGAAAGGAAGCGGTGATCGAAACGTACCGACGCGTCGGCCCCGCAATGACTCAAACCACCATCGTCGGCGGGTTGGGGCTGTTCATTTTCGCTATGTCCACTTTCACTCCGACCCAACGTTTTGGAACGTTGATGTTGGTGATGTTGGCCGCCGCGTTGATCGGTGACTTGATCCTCTTGCCGGCGTTGCTTGCAGGACCTCTCGGAAAGGTCTTCAAACCACGGCATGACCATTTGGGAAAGCCCGCGTTTGATCCAGGACAATCGGTGAGCGCTGAGTCCCCATCGTCGCTCGATGCCGTCCAACCCGAACGCCCCACCGAAGGGATCGTGGTGACGGAGGACACTCCGGTGTTGAAGGTTCACAAGCCACCGACGCGGACCGAATCCAACCATCCTTCTCGAAAAGGGTGAGCCCCGTAAACGATCTCGGTGTCGCGGATGCGGATCCACAATCGGCCCGCGACGATGAGAAAGTTTGACGAACAGGTGGATTGAAATGAGGCGTCGCGTCGCATCTGATCGGTGACGCTGACTTGGCGGTCGATTACGAGTCGTCAGCGAGGGTTGGATTCGGTAGGCTCGGCATTCAATCCGTCCCGAACCGCCCGACACTACCACATGCCCCTGAAATCTCTGGCCGACCAAGCGACAACCTATCGCGTGCGATTTTGCATCGGTCTGCTAGCCGTGTGCATTCTCGCACCCTTGGCCGCTCGCGATTCCGCTCGTGCGTTGTCGACCATGTACAACGCACCGGCGTTGTGGTTGCCCGAGGACATGCCGGTCCGGAAACAATACGACGACTTCTCGGAGCTGTTTCAGGGCCAAGATGTCCTGATGATTGGATGGGACGGTGCCAAGATTGGTGCCGAGGAAGTCGATCAAGCCGCTCAAGCGTTGCTGCCACTGGTTCAGCCCACTTCGGACCGTCCGGCATACTTGGAAGGCGTCAGTTCGGGACAACGTGTCTTCGATGTTCTGACCAGTCCACCGACCAGTTTTTCAGAACGAGCGACACGGGCTCGGCTAAAAGGATCTTTGGTCGGCGAAGACGGCGAGCAAACGATTGTGTTGGCGACGTTCTCAGAAGCCGGAAACCTCAATCGGCAGGAAGTCCTGGCCCAAGCTCGGCAACTGGTTTCTGACCGAATCGGTGTTCCCGAGGATCAGATCTACACCGCCGGCCCGCCCACCGATGGTGCTTTGGTCGACGCGGAAGCCCAGGGTTCGATCGATCGATTCACGCTGCCATCGGTCATTGTTGGCGCGCTGATTTGCGTGTTCTGCCTGCGTTCGATTGTATTGACCGCGATCATCATCATCGTCGCCGTGATTGGCCAAGGCATGTCGTTAGCCATGGTGCTGTATTCCGGCATCGAAATGAACGCGATCCTAATCGTGCTGCCGCCGCTGGTGTTTGTGTTGACCGCCAGTGCGGGGATTCACCTGTGCAATTACTATCGCGATGCGATGTGCAGCGATCCGACCATCGATCCGACCGCAGCCACCCGCCAAGCCATGCAGGCTGGAATCTTGCCTTGTTGGCTGGCGGCAACGACAACCATCATCGGACTGGGATCGCTTGGCTTGGTTCGTTTGGTCCCGGTCAGTGCGTTTGGGTTCATCGCCGCGGGATCGGTGTTTGGCACTTTGTTGCTGTTGTTGTTGCTGCTGCCTGGTGCCATGCAGTGGCACGGCAAACGCCATCGAATCAAACACCGCGCGGCACTTGCAAAGGCAAACGAAGAAGACATCGATCCTCTGCCAGTAGAAAAATGGCGGTCGAACATCGGTCACGCCTGGGAAGCCTTCGCGGCCCGGTTCATGAAGTATCCGATCATCGTGGTCGCGTTGTTCACAGTCATCACCGCCGTCGCTGCGTCTGGATTGCCGCAACTGACGACCTCGGTCAACATCCCTCGAATGTTCCCCGAGAACAGTCGCATTCGGACGGATTACGCATGGTTTGAAGAACACATCGGCCCGACCATCAACGCCGAAGTCGTCGTCCAGTTCCCACCTGACTCGATGCCCGATCCCATCGATCGATTTCGATTGGTTCGCGATGTCGACGACCATCTCCGGTCCACCGAATTGGTTGGCGGTGTGTTCTCCGCTCGCTCATTTTTGCCCAGCCCACCGTCCAAGAAAAGTCGATCGATTCGATCAACCGTCTTGGAAGCCAATATCCGAAAGCAACTGGAGGATCCTGACTCGCCGTTGCAAGACGCTGGCTACATCGCGATCGACAAAAAGGGAAATCAACTTTGGCGGATCAGCTTTCGATTCCCATTCGACGAAGCGATCGACTACCGCACCGAGTTCCAACGTGTGCAGGCGGAAGTCATCCCCATTCTGGAATCAGCCGGTGAAGGGATCTCGCCACAATTCACCGGTGGCGTTCCGATGACGACGGAGTCACAGGATGTGCTGCTGCAGGATTTGTTTCGCAGCTTCCTTGCGGCCTTCGGCATCGTTGCAATCATCATGATGTTGTTGCTGCGAAGCTTTACCGGCGGATTGGTTGCGATGTTCCCGAACCTGTTTCCGACGATCACTTTGTTTGGAACGATGGGCTTGCTGGAAACCCCGCTCGACATTGGATCGGTGATGACCGCCAGCGTCGCGTTGGGGATTGCCGTCGACGGAACCATTCACTTTTTGACCAAGTTCCAAAGCCAATCCCGCAAAGGAAAGGCACGAACGGAAGCCTCGCTCGCGGCACTTCACAAATGCGGCCCCGCAATGTGGCAGACAACCGCCGTCTGCGCCATTTCGCCTTTGGTTTATGGATTGTCGGACTTTCAACCGACCCAGCGATTCGCGTTCATGATGTTCGGATTGCTACTTGCTGCCTTGGTGGGCGATGTCCTGTTGCTGCCCGCATTGCTGGCCTCGCCGCTGGGACGATTCCTTACGCCCAAAACTCCTAAACAAAAACCAGCAACGACTCGGTAGCCAATCGCGCGCATGCTTTCGTGTTCGGTTACCATGTGAGGCCACGGGTTGTTCCCCCACAATCTCCCGCCTCACACCAAAGATCTCCACCATGATCAAATATTGGATTGCTGCCGCTTGGGTCGGCTGCTGTTTCCTTTCGCCCGCTTTGCTGAGCTCCGTTGATGCAGCGGATTCCGATGCGTTGCCTCCACCAAACATTCTTTGGCTGACCAGTGAGGACAACGGCCCGCAACTGGGTTGCTACGGCGATGAATACGCCGACACTCCCAACCTGGACAAACTCGCCACACGCTCGTTGCGATACGAAAAATGTTGGTCCAACGCACCCGTGTGTGCACCGGCGCGGACCACGTTGATCTCCGGCATGTATGCGACCAGCCTGGGTGGCGAACACATGCGAAGCGGTGTGCGGGTCCCAGAAGATTTTAAGTTCTATCCAAACGTGCTTCGGGAAGCCGGATACTTCTGCACCAACAATTCCAAAACCGACTACAACTTCGCCGACACGGCCGCAATTCAAAGCTGGCACGAGTGCGATGGCAAAGCTCACTTCCGCCATCGCGAACGAGAGGACCAACCTTTCTTCTCGGTCTTCAACTTCACGATCAGCCACGAGAGTAAGATTCGCAACGAGCACACGCTGGTCCATGATCCCGACAAAGCCCCCGTGCCCGCGTATCAACCCAACGTTCACACCGTCCGCCGCGATTGGGCGCAGTACTACGATCGCTTGACCGAAATGGACGCGATGTGCGGAAAGATACTCAAGCAACTCGAAGAAGACGGGCTGACGGATTCGACCATCGTCTTCTACTACGGCGACCACGGCAGTGGCATGCCGCGTAGCAAACGTTGGCCATACAACTCGGGATTGCATGTTCCGTTCTTGTTGCATGTTCCTGAAAAGTACAAACACCTCGCGCCCGCGGATTACAACTCCGGTGGCGTCAGCGATCGAATGGTCAGCTTTGTCGACATGGGACCAACCGCGATCAGCCTGGCGGGTGCGAAATTGCCATCCACGATGCAGGGCGTTCCCTTTGCTGGCCAGCTCAATGGAAAACCGAAGGACTATTTGTTCGGGTATCGCGGACGCATGGACGAACGAGTCGACATGGTTCGCAGCTGCACGGATGGACGCTACGTCTACATCCGCCACTTCCACCCCGAGCGGATCTACTTCGCTTACATCGACTACATGTTCCAAACGCCAACGACTCAAATTTGGAAGAAGATGTTCGATGCGGGAGAACTAAACGAAGCTCAATCGAAAGTTTGGCAAGTCAAACCGCTGGAAGAGTTGTTCGATCTGGAGGCAGATCCGGATGAAGTCAACAACTTGGTTTCCAATCCGGCTCATGCGGACAAACTCAACGCAATGCGATCTGAGCTCCGCAACTGGATGAAGTCCACGACTGACCTGGGCGTCGTTCCAGAAGCCGAGATGCATCGATTGGCCGGCAACAAGCCGCCTCGCCAGTGGGCTTTGTCCAGCGATTTGGATTGGAGCCATTTGGTAGACATGGCTTGGGACACCACCACGGCATGGAACGGATTGACGGATCAGAAGCTGCAAGATCTGCGAGAACTTTGCACCAGCCAATCCAGCATTGATCGCTATTGGGGCACTCGAGGTTTGACGCTCGCGATGCTGTCACCATCTTCCACACTTGAGCCGGACGCACACGCTGCTGCTCTCAGGTTGCTGGATCCCATTGCCGCGAAAGGTGAGTCGCCGATCGTTCGCGCGGCCGCTTGCGAAGGCTTGCTTGTCGCGGGCAACGACTCACAACGGGAACATGCAAAAGAAACGCTGTTGCAATTCGCCAACGTTAACAACGAAGGTCACTTCGTCGCGATGACGGCACTTAACTTGATCGACAACCATCGACAAGAGCTGGACTGGGACGTGAAGTCGGCGCTGCGGAAAGTCCCCACAAAAGGTGACAATCCTCCGAAACGAGCCGATAAGTACGTTGAAAGTCTGCTCAAATATCTGTTAGCGAACTAGCGTATTCTCAGCAGGGATTGAACCGATGTCACTTCAACCGCTTCATGATCGACTGGAAGCCATTGCTCGAGAAGGCCGGACGCGAAAGCTGTGTGCCCGAAAGGTCGAAGGGGTCCACGTCGTCGAAGCGGACGGGCGTCGGTTGATGAACTTCGGCGGCAATGATTACCTCGGTGTCGTTGCCGACGAAACTCGCGGTTGTGATTTGCAATCGCCGCACGAGACACACGGCGCAACCGCCAGTGCCCTGATTTGTGGCTGGACCCCGCGCCATGAAGCACTCGCTCGTTGCATTGCCGAGTTAGAGATGGCGGAAGCCGCGGTTGTCTTCCCTTCCGGTTACGCCGCATGCTCGGGTGCGATCGCCACCTTGGCCGGCGAGGGCGACTTGATCCTCAGCGATGAACTCAACCATGCGTCGTTGATCGATGGGTGCCGTTTGTCGAAAGCCGAACGCGTCATCTACCCCCACCGTGACTTGGACTTCGTCGAACACGTTCTGACCGATCGCGCCGGCAAAGCCGGTTTGACTTGGATCGTGACGGATGGAGTCTTCAGCATGGACGGCGATATCGCACCCTTGCCTCAATTGGCGGATCTAGCCGAACGATTCGGCGCTCACCTGATGGTTGACGAAGCCCACGGCACCGGTGTCCTCGGGCGTCGTGGCGGCGGGCTGTGTGATGCGATGGGAGTTTCCGACCGCGTCACGGTGCGGATCGGAACGCTCAGCAAAGCGGTTGGACATCAAGGAGGCTTCGTCGCCGGACCTCAAGTCGTCATCGACACGCTGGTCAACGCCTGCCGCTCATTGATCTACAGCACCTCGCTGGCACCGATCGTCGCCGAGGGAGCCCACCGGGTGATCCAACGTCTGTCGCTCTGGCAAGATCGCCGCGATCGGCTGGCTCATCTTTCGCGACTCTTTCGCCGACGCATGAATTTGGAAGCGGGTGGAATCGAGGCCGGCATCCCAATCATTCCACTGGTCATTGGTGAGGAAGCCGAAACGGTTCGAGCCAGTCAAGCGATGCGAGAGAACGGCTTCTTTGTGCCTGCGATTCGTCCACCGACGGTCGCTCCCGGACAATCACGTTTGCGAGTTTCGATCACATCCGCTCACCGCGATCACGACATCGAACTGCTCGCGGACATCTTGCACCGAGTTTGCCCTCACCTGGGATCGGCGGAGATGGCTTCGGCAACCCAGTAGAGCAACTGGTCGCAGCCGACGAGAAATGCCCTCGCCAAAGGGCTTGGACCGATCCCTGACGACGACCTGCGAGCGGACTACATCAACCGACTCGCAACTTCATCACTGTCACAAACTCGGGTGGGCAGCTATCATTTGCCCCTGCGAATCTCGCATTTCGGGGCTGTAGCTCAGTTGGTTAGAGCTGGGAACTCATAATTCCTAGGTCGCGGGTTCAAGTCCTGCCAGCCCTACCTTTTTCTTTGCTCGTCCTTTCATGCCACGCCAACCCTCGTCCTCCAAACCCCAACGCGCCAAGTCTTCGTCGAAAGACAAGGCATCGTCGGCCAAACGAATCAACCAATTGCTCGCCTCCGCGGGCTTTGGCAGCCGACGTCAATGCGAGGAACTGATCCGCGAAGGACGGGTGGATGTCGACGGCGAGACGATCACCGAATTGGGAACCACCGTTGATCCTGACCTTCAAAAGGTTCGCGTCGACGGGAACTACCTGCGTCCTCAGAAACTGGTTTATTACGTTGTCAACAAACCGGTTGGCATCGTCACGACCAATCGTGACCCTCGTGGCCGCCCCCGCGTGATCGACTTGGTCCCACCAACCGAACGCGTCTTTCCCGTCGGACGTCTGGACATCTCCAGCGAAGGCCTGATCCTGTTGACCAACGATGGTGACTTGGCCCAAAAACTCGCTCACCCCAAGTTTGGTATCCAAAAGGTTTACCGCGTCGTCGTCGCCGGCGAAGTCCGTGGCGAAACGATGAAGAAGATGCGAGAAGGCATCTACATCGCGGAAGGTTTGGTTCAGGTCGACGGTGCCAAAATCATCAAGGCACGAACCAAAGCCACCGAAATGGAAATTCGGCTGAAGGAAGGGAAGAACCGCGAAATCCGCCGAATCCTTGCTCGGTTTGGGCACAAAGTTCAGCAACTTCGTCGTGTCGCCATCGGCCCGTTGAAACTGGGCGACGTCCCCCGCGGGGCTTACCGAAAACTAACACGAGACGAAGTCGACAAACTGCGCCGCAGTATCGATGCGGCTGAGAAAGCGGCCAAAACAGCTCCGCCGGCTCGTCCCGCATCAAAGCAATCGATCAAGCGCCGCCCTGGCGGTGCCAGCCGCAACGTTGCGGCCAAAGGAACCGGCGGACGTCCCGCGTTCAAGGGCGGCCGAAAAGCGGTCAAGAAGAGTCGCACGACCGAAACGCGTTCCAGTGCCACCGGCCCAAAGACATCCAAACCCGTCAAAAAGCGAACGCTGTCCAGCGGTGGTTCCACCGGAACGGTGATCGGCGCGGACGCTCCCAAGGAATCTCGCAAGAAGACGGAGCGAGGTACCAACCCGGACATCATCCGCAAACGAACTGCCGGGAAGAAACCGGCCACCAAACCCGGTGGCGTCAAAAAGGGCCGAGGCAAAGCGTCCCGTCGCGGCGGCCGTTCGTAACCAAGCTAGCTGCCTCACACCCCCGTACGATGGACTTCCAAGTCCGTCGACCCGCTCCACCCCAGCAACGCCAACCACCGCTGCACTCCCAACGCAGCACCGCACGCCAAGCTTGCTGCCTCACACCCTTCGTACGATGGACTTCCAAGTCCGTCGACCCGCTCGCCCCCAACAACGCCAACCACCGCTGCCCTCCCAACGCAGCACCGCACGCCAAGCTAGCTGCCTCACACCCGTACGATGGACTTCCAAGTCCGTCGACCCGCTCCACCCCAGCAACGCCAACCACCGCTGCCCTCCCAACGCAGCACCGCACGCCAAGCTCGCTGACTCACACCTCCGTACGATGGACTTCCAAGTCCGTCGACTAACTCCATCCCCAGCAACGCCAACCACCGCTGCCCTCCCAACGCAGCACCGCACGCCAAGCTTGCTGCCTCACCCCCGTACGATGGACTTCCAAGTCCGTCGAAACCAGCCCCCCTGCCGGACGAAAAAGTCCAGCATACGGCGAGAGAAATCCAGCCCGCGGGAAGACTAACAACGATTACAAATCGTCGTCTTCACCCAGCATCCCAATCGACGAGAGCAGTTCGCTCATTTCTGCCGCCGCGTGCGAATCGTTCTGAGTGCGAGCCTGTTCAATTCCATCACGCAGGATCGCACGAGCCTCATCGATTCGGCCCAAATCAACCAACTGCTGCGCCGCCATGAAGAACGCGGGCACATACGGCGGATCGTCCGCGAACAGATCACGTAGTTTCACCAAACTCGTTTCATGATCACCCTCGGACCGATATTCCATCGCCAAGGAATACCGCAAAAACGTGTCGGTCGGATCGTCCGCCAACATGGCTTCGATTTTTTCGCGTCGAGACATGAAACTCCATCGCTCGGTTGATTGGAAAGGACAAACAACGGCCGCAACCGCTGCTGATTCGGGGGCACCAAACAGCCCGTCGTCACAAATGACACAGGCCAAGTTTTCGCCCAAACCGTCATCGTCGTGCAAATTCATTCAGCACGGAATACCCGAACAGCCGATACCACGATCGAATCACCCTTTCGTGTCACGAGACGAGTACAAAAATGTCGCGCGGTCTTTGTCAACTCATCACGCATTTGGCGTCGCCACGCCGTCGTTTGCCGGTCTTCATGGCCGCAGCGATGTTCGCGACGTCCTTCACCGTCGGACCAACGCCTTGGACCTCTTTCGGGCCACAAAGCGTCGCCGCCCAAGAAACCACGGACAACCCTGAGATCCAACAGGTTGTCGGGAAACAGCTCAGCGGCCCAGGGAAGTCCACCGGCATCCTCAGCGGTTTGAACTCGCGTTCACGGACCACCACCCGATCCTCCAGCAACGGTTTGCTAGGCAGCTTGTTCGGTGGATCCTCGTCTTCTAGCAAATCAAGCAACGACGGCCGCACCGCAACCGCGGTCCCCAGCGAGCGTGACGTTGATTGGAGCGGCATCCCGACTCACCGCAGCCAAAGCACCACCCCACGATCCACCGCCGGAACCACGCCACTGCGTGATCCGAACGCTGGCTCACGCGTCGTGCAACGCTCGACTCCGCGACCAACCTCACAAGTGCCACAGCCGCCGAAGATGGAAACATCGATCGCTCGCAAGGCACCCTCGCAACCGATTCGCGTCGAAAGCAAATCGTCGCCGGTTCCTGTCGTTCGCAGCTCACCCATCGCGATCTCACCGGTCACATCAGAACCAGTCGAAATCGTGCCAAAGGTTTCACGCCGAATCCTGAAGGTTGAAACCGAACCAACGATGGAAGAATTGTCGACCACGGAATCTTCCCGTCGTCGCAAACCAACCGTCGTTGCAAAGACCGAACCCAAGGTCGAATCAAAACCTGCTCCGGTTGCAAAGCCTGTTCCTGTCAAAACACCTTCGGCCGATGTTGCCAAAGCCGAACCAAAGCCGGAGCCAAAACCAGAACCTAAGCCAACGGCTCCAGTTCAAACCCCGGCACCGAAGGTTGCTGCCAAACCAGCACCCGCACCATCCGCAACCGTTGCAGCACAACCAACCCAGCCCACCAAGCCCGCTGCTCCGGCTCCGTCGGAAGTGATTGCGAAAAGCGAGCCCGTTGCGACTCCTGCACCGGCTCCACATCGAATCAGCCAACTCGTCCCGCCCAAGAGCGTTGCGATGGCTCCGATCCAGGCTCCCGCACCGATCAACACACCAGCGCCACTTGCTTCGCCCGCAAAGACCGCATCGCCAACGATTACGCTGGGCGAAGCTCGCCAAGCACCATCGATGACGCAGAACTCTCCTGCCGACTCGTTTGTTGCCGCGTCGCCCCTCGCCACATCGACTCGTGCCGCTGCAACGAACAATTCCGGCGCCGACGAAACACCTACCAAGATGCAAACCTTCGGTGGCGGTCGTGCAGACATGCGTCCGTCCGGTTCGCTCGCGGCAAACGGTTCCAACGGAATCGCATTGCATCCGATCAGCGACCGCTTGCCCGTCGGTGCACCTTCGCAACCAGCGGAATCCACTTTGGGTCAACCACAATCGGCTTGGCACAACTCCAACGGCGTTTCGCACGACCAGTTCCAACCGCGGGATCCTTTCCAAGCTCGTTCGTCCGTGCCCGCTCGCTCGGTTGCCGGACCATCCACCACGCTTGGCAACCCAAACTCGGATCACGTCGGCACTGACTATCCAAACAACATGCGTGGGAACGTTGCTGCACCAGCGACCGCACCAACATCGGAATCCCAATCAACGACGACCGCCAGCGAACTGCCCGGCATTCGCGTGACCACGGCGGGCCCAAAGAAGGTCATGATTCGTCAAACGCACCCCTACGAAATCCGCGTCGAAAACCGCGGCAACGTGGATGCGGAAGGCTTGGTCGTCCGAGCTCACATTCCTGACTGGGCCGACGTCGTTGGTCAACAAGCCACCCGTGGCGATGTCGCCGGAGTCACCGAAAACGGTATCCGTCAACTGAACTGGCGAATCGAAACCTTGGCCGCTGGTCAATCCGAACGAATGCTGGTTCGCTTGAAAGCGTCACGAAGTGGTACCCACGATGTGAACGTTGACTGGACCATCGCTCCTCAAAAAGAACGCATGCAGATCCAGGTCCAAGAACCTGAGTTGGCTCTGACGATCGACGGTCCCGATGAAGTCATCTACGGTCAATCAAAGACCTACACGATTCGCGTCTTGAACCCCGGCGACGGCATCGCACCCAACGTCGTGTTCACACTGTCACCTGAATCCAGCACGCCACAAAGCCAACGCATTGGCGACATTCCTTCGGGCAAAGAAGCTCAATTCGAAGTGGAACTGACCGCTCAAGACTTGGGCGACCTGAAGATCCACGGTTTGGCTGCCGGTGATTTGGAATTGAAAGCCGAAGCGGACAAGAACGTTCGCGTCTTGGCCGCTGACTTGGAAGCCGTCCTGACGGGCCCCGAGCTCAAGTACCAAAACACCGATGCAATGTATCAGTTGGAACTGACCAACCATGGCACAACGGCCAGCGACGATGTTGTTGCAACACTGACATTGCCAATGGGCGTCACCTACATTGGCGGCATGGAAGGTGCCTCGTTGATCGACAACCAACTGCGTTGGAAGATCGCTTCGCTCACTCCTGGTGCACGTCGCAACTACCAATTCCAGTGCCGATTGGATTCCACCGGACAACATGAATTCACGTTCAACTGCAAAGGCAGTGCAGCGGGTCAAACCGGCGTCGCTCTGACAACCAACGTGGAAGCCATTGCTGACTTGGTTCTTTCAATCGAAGACCCATCCGCACCAGCACCCGTTGGACAAGACGTCACGTATCAAATCGTGATTCGTAACCGCGGCAGTAAACCAGCGACCGACGTGCGTGCGATCGCTCAATTCAGCAACGGCATTGAGCCTCAACAGTTGTTGGGCAACGACGGCAAAGTCATCACCGGTCAAGTGTTGATCAATCCGATCGCTCGCATTGATGCTGGTGAAGAAGTTCGCATGCAGATCATCGCCAAAGCGGCCGAGGGCGGGCACCATCGCTTCCGCACCGAAGTCCGCAGCGGTGACACGATCCTGGTTGCTGAAGAAGCGACTCACTACATGAACGCTCGCAACGATCGGATCAGCCGTCGCAGCGGACCGGGTGGCAACGAATTCTCCTTGCCACTGCGTTGATCTGACCAAGACTGCTGCTTCGCGACTTGCCAACCAATCTCGCTCGGGTGATTGTGAGATCTGGCAAGCCGAACGCGGATAGCGAGCCATTTGGCGACAACGTCTGATAATCGTCTGAAGAGCGGCGTGTTGGGAAACCGACACGCCGCTTTTTTTTGCAGATTCATCCTTTCCCCAACTGGGGGTTTCAGCGAAAATGGCGGCATGCCCTGCCCTGCCTCGCTCGCCCCCCACCGCCGGATTTACATTTCCACGATGCCGCGTCGTCTTCGCGGATCATCGGTGAGTGATGGCGCGATGATGCATCGAGCGTTCACGCTGGTCGAGCTGCTCGTCGTCATCGCGATCATCGCGATTCTGGTCGGGCTGCTGCTGCCCGCCGTTCAGGCTGCTCGTGAGGCGGCTCGCAAGGTTCAGTGCACCAACAACCTCAAAAATATCGGGCTGGCACTGCACAATTACGAATCGGTCTACCGCACGTTGCCTTGGGGCGCAAAAGGCGGCTGGGGCCCAAGCTGGACAACAGACATCCTCGCGTTTCTGGAACAGCGCGAACTCGCCGACATCGTCCCCTACGGTGAACGCGGTGGCGCAACCGGCGGCTTGCCCGAAAGTGTCCGGTTCAGGCAACTCGCGACAGCCCCCGTCATGGTCTTTCGTTGCCCGTCCCAGATCGGACCGGTCGCACTTAGCCAACCCGGAGACAAAATCACCGGCCGAGTGCGAAACACTTACCTCGGCAACGGCGGCAGCGATGTCAATTGGAATGAACATTCGATGTTCGACTACATCGGATTCGATCGTGGCAACGGCGTCTTCTTAGCGACGGACTTTTGCCACATCACTTCAGGTGGCGATGTTTGCGACAACCGCCCCGATCGCAAACCCATCAATTTCGCCGCGATTCTGGACGGACTCAGCAACACCGTGATGGTCGGTGAAACGAAGTACATCGACCACGAAGAGTGCGGCGTGTGTGATCACTTCATGCTCTACCATGAAGACTTCGACGCACAGAATGGCCAAGACTTCTCAGAAGCCCTCTGTTCGCTTCACTTCGGTTTCAACCTTCGAGACGTCCCGAAAGACAACTTGCAAATGTCGTTGGGAAGCTACCATCCCGGCGGAACGCATCTGCTGATGTGCGACGGCTCGGTTCGATTCACAACCGATTCGCTCAACGAAGAAGTCCGCCACGCGATCGGCAGTCGCGACAACAAAGAAGTGTTCGACGCCGGCGAATTCTAAGCAAGCACGCAGGTCCCACTGGCGATACCAGCCGCCCGGCGATAGCCCAATGACAATGACCTTACCAATTCACCCTCGCCCCTGGGGAGGTCGTGCAGATTGTCGAGATTGCGTTTCAGCGGATTTCTGTATGATGCACCTCTCCCGAAACGAAGTTTGGGGGGAGGTCGAGCGACGCCGTTCAGGCGTACGCGAGGGAGGGGGCCGAGCATGGAAAACGGCGCGGATTGCCCTCCCCCGGAAATCTCGCTGAACGCTCGCTTTCCGACCCCTCCCGCTGCACGGGCGGGGTTCTCAAGGCGTTACTGGCGATGCCCGTAAAAATTCACAACCTCCTTGAGGGGTGTGAAGTAAGTGCCATTCGGCATTAGCCACAGTTCCCGCACTCAACTGAAACCAACCACCGTAACCGACTGAGGCTCTCAGTCGGCCCGAGCGCAACCAATACCCGCCACCTCTTCCCGCACCAACCGATCCAACGGACTGACCACCTTCGCCTCATGTGGATTCCGCACATGCGTGTAGATCTCCGTCGTCTTCACGTCACTGTGCCCCAGCAACTGCTGAATCTGGCGAATGTCCGTCCCCTGCCACAACAGATGCGTCGCAAAACAATGGCGAAACGTGTGGCTCGTCACATGCTTCAGAATCCCCGCCTGTTCCACCGCGCGTCGCAAGTGAGTCGGGAAGGTGGTTGCGCGCAAGTGATGACGGTGGATGCGGCCGGTTCTCGGATCCCGTGACAATCGGTGCGACGCAAACAGATACTGCCACTTCAGTTCACGATGCGCCGACGGATACTTCCGGTCCAACGCATACGGCAGATACACCGAGGCCGTGCCGTTGGCCAAATCATGTTCGTGCAGTGCGTCGCGAGTCTTGACAAAACGCCGCAGCGGTTCAATCAAATCATCTGGCATCGGAACCAATCGGCTCTTGTTGCCCTTGGACTGACGAATCTCGATTTGCTTGTTTGCGAAATCAATGTCCTTGACCCGCAACCGATGCGTCTCACTGATCCTCATCCCGCAACCATACAGCAACTTCGCGATCACCAGATACACGCCCTCGAGTCCCTCGAACACTTGGCCGACCTCCTCTGGTGACATCACCGTGGGGGCCATCGAATCCTTGTTCGCACGGATCGCTTCGATCTTCCCCATCTCACGCTTCAGCACCAACTCGAAAAACTTCAGCAACGAATGAAATGCTTGGTTCTGAGTCGACGGAGAAACGTTGCCATCGACCGCCAAATCCGTCAGGTGAGCCTCCACGTCACAAGCGTGAATCCGGTCGAAATCCGCCAGACAATTCAGCCCACGATCCGCCATGAACGCCTTCAGCTTCCTCACGTAACAACGCTCGGTCGCGATCGCCAAACCAGCTCGACGCATCGATCGACGGAACTCCTGAATCGCATCCATCTCGTTGGGATTGATCTTGCCGACCACATCGTCGATCGAATCCAACCCGCCTGTCTTGGCTTGCTCGATCAAGATGATCTCGCCCATCTTTTTCTTCAGCGGCAACAGGTCGTTCACCTCTCGACGCTGGATCGTCTCACGGTACTGAATCAAGCCTTCGATGATCTTCATCCGCTTCCAAGCCGGCACCTCCGCATCGCGACGTGACCGCAAGAAAGCAATCACATCATCGGCCGAAAACTTCCAATCCGGTTCCGTCTTCCGCCGGTGAAATTGGCAAAGCTTTTGGAACCATATCTTCGCCCAACGCTGCTTCTGTTCGGCACTCGCCGGTTTCGAAAACGTTCCCATCACAACTCAACTCCCGCACCTGAACCGTGTCAATCCAATTCGTGTCATCCAACCTGCCACCTCAGCAAGTCACTCACCTCGTCGTTCCGCAACCCAAGTGGCTTAGGCTTCCAGCCTGAGAATCCCACCTTTCAACCCGGCGCGTAAGCGACGTCCAGTCATAACCCGCCGCGTAAGCAAGGCTGTTAGTCTCAACACGCCGCACAAGCGACGCGTGAACAACAAGTCACAATGTTAGCGGTGTGGCGCAAGCCGCCCGGTAAGAAACCGGAGGGCTCGCGCCCTTCCGCTAGGTCACTCGTTGTTCACGTGGTTCGAAGCAAGGCCTCCCAGCATCGTCGCAGTGGTCCGCTACTCGTTCATGTCGTTCCAGTCACAACCCGCCGCGTAAGCAAGGCTGCACCCACAACATGCCGCATGTGTAAGACTCCCGTCACAACCCGCCGCGTAAGCAAGGCTGTTAGTCTCAACACGCCGCACAAGCGACGCGTGAACAACAAGTCACGATGTTAGCGGTGTGGCGCAAGTCGCCCGGTAAGAAACCGGAGGACTCACGCCCTTCCGCTACGTCACTCGTTGTTCACGTGGTTCCAAGCAAAGCCTCCCAGCATCGTCGCAGCGGTCCGCTATTGGTTAATGTTGTCCCAGTCACAACCCGCCGCGTAAGCAAGGCTACAACCACAACACGCCACATGCGTAAGGCTCCCGTCACAACCCGCCGCGTAAGCGACGCGTGAACAGCAAGTCACAATGTTAGCGGTGCGGCGCAAGCCGCCCGGTAAGGAACCGGAGCGCTCGCACCCTTCCGCTACGTCACTCGTTGTTCACGTGGTTCCAAGCAAAGCCTCCCAGCATCGTCACAGTGGTCCGCTATTGGTTAATGTTGTTCCAGTCCCAACCCGCCGCGTGAGCAAGGCTACAACCACAACACGCCACATGTGCAAGGCTGCACCCACAACCCGCCGCGTAAGCGACGCGTGAACAACAAGTCACAATGTTAGCGGTGCGGCGCAAGCCGCCCGGTGAGGAACCGGAGGGCTCGCGCCCTTCCGCTACGTCACTCGTTGTTCACGTGGTTCCAAGCAAGGCCTCCCAGCATCTCCTCCTCCTGCCGATCAAACATAAGATTCTTCCCAAACGCTCCAACGCAACCAGAGGCAACGCCTCCACATCAGCCACCAAGACTGTCTCGAGAGCGTGAACAAGCTAGGCGAGAAACTCGCTGAAACCACCGCTCAAAGCGTGCGGTTTTGTCCACCGGTTACGAAAATGTTTGCAAGCGGGGAGCGGATCCCCAAGAATACAATGGGAATTTCACTGGACACTTTTGCGAGCATCAAAGGCTGCGGTCCTTTGGCTCGCGTTCTGCCGTCAAATTGTCAATTGAGATCAATCCGAGGACGCAACGTCCTGGAAGTGTCACGGTGAGAACAAGTCACCCACGTGGACGAAGTCCGCACCGACCGATGAGAACAAGTGCCCGGAAGGCAACTTATTCCCACCGGCAAACCGTGTAGAATAAACCTCACCACTTATTCCCACCTGTCCAACAGGTGATAAACAAGTTCTGCCAGTTAAAACGAGCACACCATTGCCATCGACGCTGCCACCGCAACTTGATTCATCGGTTTTCGGACGCCTAACGCTACGTGAGTCTGAAATCGAGATTGCGGGATCGATCGAACGGAGCTTCACCTTTGAATCGACCATCATCGAAGCCGACAATCGTGTTAGCGTTGTTCTCAATCCGGATCTCGAATGGCCTTACCCACCTGACGCCGAAAACCAAACACGTTCTCTATTGAACACCGCTGAGAAGATTCATGCCAAGCTTCAGGCTCTGGGGGCGGACGGAATATTTGAGCTTCACCGTTCCGGTCTAGCTCAACTTGGGGAATACAGTGGGTACGATCGCTGGAAAGCTAGCGAAGAGCAACTGTTCGCCTATTGGGTTCTCGAATCAGAGATCTTCTTCACAGACGGCGGCTTTCGGCTGATCTATGCTGGTCATCCGATATACTACCTGGACCTGTTGCTCGAATTTGACCGCGAATTCTGTCCAACGCATGTGCAATTTGATGGATAGATTTGGCAGAACCATGACATGCACGGGAGAACGGCTTGCGTGGTTTTTGAAGTGGAAAGTCTGTCGTCCGTTCCCCGTGATGTCTACCGTTCGCCGACTTGATTGATCCTCTCTGTAGCTTGAACATGACCACACCGCTCCACACGACTTTGCTGTTCATGTTCTTGTGTATTCCGAGTGCGATCGTCGCGCAAGAACTCGACGATCTATTTGCTGGCTCTGCTAAAACACCGCCTTGCGAGTGTGATCATCACATTTTCGCCTTAAAGGGCATCCCCGAATGGATGCCAAAAGCTGCGAAATCCGCGTTGGCGGAAGCCGTTTCTATGGACTGGAATGGAACCGATGCAATGCTTCTCTACTGCCCTACGACAAACGCCGTGATCCAACTGGTTCCCCTGAAGGCCTCGTGCTCGTTTCTCGTGTGCCCCTCGAATTGGCGCGGGTTCAAGCCTCGATTCGCGACCGAGGAATCAATAACGGAACGTGGTATACCTGTCGACAAGATCAGAGCCATGTTCCAATTGCCGGATGTCGTGATGGGACCATTGCAGATATCTGTTCGAGCACGGCATAGCGGTGATATGATGGGCGATGCCGAAATGAGTCGCAGACCGCAACGTACTAATTTCGGCGAACCATGACATGCACGGGAGCACGGCTTGCGGCTTTTTCCGCAATGGATAGTCAACTCTCCGTGCCCCGTGATGTCCGCCGTTCCCCGACAGACGATACATGAGTGTTGACATCGCCGAATATCGTTTCAAGACACTCGGCGCACGCGGACATGTCGTGCTTTCCGAATGTGACGTGATGTGTGACACCACATCGTATTTGGGACGTTGGAAAGCGACGACTCCATACTCGGCCATCGAACCGCACCCAATTTCACTTTGGCAAACGCCTCCGGTCACGATCTACTGTGGTGTTGGCTTGGGTTTCCTGACCGTGGTTCTTGGATTCGCAGCCATTGGCGAACTAAGGTCGAACGCATGGCTTCCCACATTGATATTCGGTTTCTATGCCGCATTTTGCGTGGCGGCTTTCGGGTTGCTCGTTCGTGTGGTGCGAAACTGGACCGCAGAGTGGATCATGTTTCCGACCGCAATTGACGGCCACCGTATTGCGTATATCAAGACTCGGCGTGATAAAGACGCATTCGACGCCTTTACCGCCAACCTGACATTTCGCATCTTGGACGCAACCGGCCGCCAAGAATGCGGGGAACCAATAAGGATTTGACTTCGCGTGGATGCGGCGGTTGAGTCACTTTCTCTTTCAGTTTTCTTCGTTCGCCGCGGTTTAGAACGCGTCGCCTAGCCGAAGCTCAAGTCCTCTGTTCAAGATGCCCGGGGGTGAATGACGAGGCGTTGATTAAGTCTCTCTTGGGAATTGCTTCCCGGCTGCGTTCTCTAACGAAGAGGCGGGTTGGCTCTGAAGCAGGTGACTTCCTGATCGGCCGTTTGCTCTCGGCCAGTTTCGCTGGGGAAGAGTTGCATGGAAGCGGATTGACGCTGATTGCCCGATGAGTTTTGAGCTTGAGATTGCCGTCGCGACATATCGCCCCCATTCGCCCTTCTGAAGACGTTCGAATTCGCTCGGTCGTTTCGCTTCCCTGGTTCATGCGTTAACCACTGTCGTAGTAAGTCAGCCCGTGCTCGGGGCGGATGCCCTGCGACGACAACGAGGTGTAGCTGACCTCGATCACTCGCATCACACCGCCGCACAGGCGACACTTCATCGGCACGGTCAGTGGTTCATCCTGTGGCGCGTAGCCGCTGCCCAGCCAGAACGTCCAGCCAAGCATCAGCCAGACCATCCACTTCACCTCCTCGACCTTCACCTTGCTGTTCCCGCTCATCCAACCGTAGTGGCGGATCTTCATGAAGTTCGTTGGCAGCACGTGCTGCAAGAAGTTGCCCACGAAGTCGTCGCCGGCAACGGTCTTGCTCTGCATCACGTTCCCTTTGCGACGGATTTGGTACGTCACCGTTTCCGAATTGACATCCATGATGCGACTGTCGTTGATCGCGACTCGATGAACGTACGGTGCCAAGTACTTCAGCGTCGGAACGCCGTGCCCAACCGGCTGGATGTCGACAACGAAGTCTTTCGACCAAGCTTCACGATCGATTTGGGCATAAAGACCTGCCGCTCGAAGCTCTTCGGCAAGCTTCGCCTTATAGGTGCGGATCAACGTGCCGTGATGGAACAAGAAGTTCTTCGGTGTGCTCTGCCATGACAGGGCGTGGCCAAGCTCATCCAGTTTCACTCCGCCGCCAGGAACGACATAGTGAACGTGCGGATGATAGACGGCCGGATCGCGACCCCAGGTATGAAGCACGCCGAAGAATCCAAGTTGGCATCCTTTCAGGCTCTTGGTTGCCGATCCCACATCGCGAATGCTCTGACTGCTCGCATCGAACAAGCATCGGTAACCGTCACGTTGGTGAACGCGCAGCACCAAGCCAACCTCCCGGGGCACCGTGAAAGTGACCAAGAAGTGATGAACCGGCATCAGCTTGGCAGCCTGCGTTTCAATCCACGCCTGCGTCCGCTGGTGACCGCAGTTTGGGCAGTGCCGATTGCCACACGAACGTCCGACCCAGTGATCGCTTCCGCAACCGCCGCACTGGTAGTGAACACCACCGAGCGCACCGGTGCGACAACGAGTGATCGCGCCAAGAACTTTGTCTTCGGCGACCGAGATCGAATCGGCGTGTTGCTGCAGGTATGCCGGTGCGAATTGGCGAAGAGCCTCCGCAACCGTGGGCATTTGCGAGAGCGGGTTTACTCGCCGCTGCCAGGTAGACTACCGAACAGCCTTTCGATTTCTTCGCGAGCGTTGGCTTCGGCCGTATCCGTCAGATGCAGATAGACCATCGTGGTCTGCAGCGAAGAATGCCCCAAGTACTTTTGAATCACCTTCAGTCCCACGCCCGCTTCGAGCAAGTGCGTCGCATAGGAATGACGTAGCGTATGGATGCTGACCTTCTTGCCAAAGCGGAGGTTTTTCGTGATCTGCTTCATTGCTCCTTGAACGGCCGTTTCGCTCATCGGGGTCGTCGCTTCGCTGACGCCGTCTTTGGCGAGGTCATGCTTTCGTCCATCTGCCGGAAACAGAAAGCTTGGATGTCGATGACTGGCCCAGTAGTTTCGCAGAAGTCGAACGGTCGTCGTCGGCAGTGGCACGTACCGGTCCTTGGCTCCCTTGCCACGATGGACATGAACCCAGCCTCGCTCGGCGTCGATGTCACTGACCTGCAGATGCAACGCTTCATTGAGTCGGAGTCCCAGCGAATAGACAGTCCAGAAATAGACGAACATTCGCTGCGTGGTCGCTGAGCCGATCAGTTCATGAACCTGCTCGATCGTCAGCACCTCCGGCAACGTGGTGATGTTTTGGAGCTTGAGCATCTTGATAATTTCCCAGTCACGCTTGCAGGTGTGCGTGAAGAAGAACTTGATGCCCGAGAAGGCCACGCGGAGTGATCCATAAGCAAAGTTGCGATCGTTTTTCAGGTGTAAGAAGAACTGTCGCACATGCTGCTCGTTCACCTGGTCGGGACTGCAACCGGCGAAATCAGAGAGCTGCCTGACCGCTCGGATGTAGCCATCGTGAGTTCGTTTGGCCTTGCCGGTCAGGTGCAAGTCTTCGGAGAGTCTCAGGCGAAGACTTTCAGGGAAGTGGGATCCAGGTGCATCTTGCGAACCGTTTGAGCTAAACTTGGACATGTTGGTTTCCTTTTCAGGAGGAGTTGTTGAGCTGTTCCCAGCGAACAGCTCCTCCTGAAAGGATGCTTCCAACAATCCGCAACGCGCCCGTTCCACCACCAAACCGAAACCGCCGCGCTAGCGGCTTACTTGAACCATCCGATGCACCCGAGTCGGCGAGTCGGGCGTCTTGAAAATGGAAGATCTCTCGCGCCGACCGGGTGATCCGCAACGTTCTGCCACTGAATCATATGACTGAACACGACCCATTCAACGAACCGGAGACCGCCCATCCTCGCGCACGCGAACTGATGCGTGAGCCATTGTTCTGGGACTGCGTTGACGAGGGTGCACCGTTTGGGAGCGACGAGGGCAGCGACGCTTACTATGAATGGCGGAATTGGCGATCCGAGAATCCGGGTGCTCCTGTTACCGACTGCTTCGATTGGATTCTCGATGGGAATCTCGATGCCTACAATGAAACGCTGGCATCGGACGCGCAGATCGAGATTGACTTGGCTAATCCGGATGATGCGTTTCTCAGCGACCAATTCGATATGTTCACATTGGACACGACAATCATCGCAACCGGGCTTGGACAATTGATGGACGAGGGAAAGATCGACGAGGACGTAAAACCATTCATTTACGTGGCCATTAAACGGCAACGTAATCCTAAGGCTGGACACTACGATTCAACAACGCTTGATGCCATTGCTCGCGTGGTGGGCGAATCATGACCCAACCAAACCTGGCAGAACCATCGCATGCACGGGAGCGGCGGTGGCCAGTCGGTTTTGAAGTCAACGTCAACTCCCGCCGCCCCGTGATGCGGGTCGTTATTGCGACGAATTGGTTGACTGCTCGATTGTGCTGAACCGCTTCGCACATGGATGCCTTGCATCGCGTCCTTTGGTTGATCGCGAATTGTTGGCAGGAAAGTGCTGGTTGGAACGCGGAGTTGAGCATCGGCACCCGAGTTGGTTCTCAAGCTTCTTTTGTTGGGTTCACGGTTGATCGGCAATCACCAGTCACCCATCATTGCATTCGCAACGCCACTCGATCATTCCATCACAGGTCATCTTCTCGGCTTGGTTGGCTTTGCATCAATTCCAGCTTCGTTGTTTCGCCATCCGGCCTGTCGTACAATTTCACATCATCTGACGGTGCCCGGCCATTCCGCCGCGCACGCAATAACCAATGCATGCTGCGGAGTGGCGGTGGAGACCTTCAACAAGTGGAAATCTGGCTTCCGCCACCACGCAGATGCTTCCCGTTCGCCAACTGAAGCCTATGCAAGCTTTCGCCGGACTCGACTTTCACGCTGGCGCACGCTACTGCATGCACGTTCCAACGCTTCGCGACGGCGTCGCGCTAGCCTCCACATTGGCAGATTCCGTCGATTTCGAACTTGCAATTGCTCCGATTCACGTTGCTACGATGCCTGAGCGAGACTCATGGATCCGTCGTGCGTTCCGCCCAACTTCACCCGTCCGATGGCTGGCGAAACGAGCCCACTGGACCGTTCAACTTGCCGCCCAAGAGATCTCAGCGTTGCCCATCCCAGTCCCAGATCAATTTCGCTGCATGGCAATGAACCCACGACAATTCCTTGCTTTTCTGGGAGCATCAGCGGGAGAACCTAAAACGTTGATCTACCAAACCGATGGGATGGACCCGCTAGGTTTATCCAGCCTTCACTCATTTGCGTGTGATCACTTCACGACTGGTACGCTCATTCACTGTACTTCGCAACCGATCGGGTCATGCCCACTCGCTCCGCGATGCGTTTCTATCGAATGGTGATTCTCAGGTGAGTGGCGAACCATGCGATGAACCGAAGTCGCGGAGTCGTCATTGTTGACAATGGAAAACCAATCGCCGCGACTCGGTTATCGCGGTCGTTCCGCAACGAAGACCAACACTCGTGATTGACAATGCTCGAACTCCAATGCCCGAGCTTGTGCTCGAATGATGGCGCAGACATTGATCATTCGTTTCTCGAAACGAGACTTGAACTGACGTGAAGCTCGTCTGGCTCGCAAACCGCAGATCAAATGACGACACGCTGCCGACCGACTTGACGGCTGATGCCGGACATCGCCAACCGCTGCCAATATTGGCGGCGACTGACAACCAACGCCTGCAATATTGCAATGCTCGAAGTGCCGACTGAAAATGGCGGGACGGATTGACCCACGGCGTGTTGACAGTGTTACCATCAAGCCAACGGCGTTCGAGACTCAAAGCGTCGCCCACCGTAAAAGCGGAACCATTCGATGCACGTGAGTCGCCTCGTTTAGCTTTTTGAAGTGGTTGATCGTCCGTGGCGACCACGTGATCGATACCGTTCGTCGTGAATGTTTGATTCTGTTTGGCACGCATTCGTTCTCGGCGTCCAACTGATCGGCAACAAGTTCCCTACCGTCACTGACCCTAGCCAAGAACGACATGGTGTGCGATGACCAATCCTTACGCCCCCTCGCGTGCGTCTACGGATGTTGAACGTGACGACCGCGTGCGTCAAATGCGCATACAAGGTCTGGTCTTGCTGTTGATTGGATCAATCGCGGGATTTGTGGCACTCTGGTTTATTTTCTCCGCGTTTGATCTTCGCCGCGCTTTTCCGGACCTTACGGACCGCGGCCCCTACGCTGACCCGGATTGGCCAAAAACTCAAATGCAATGGTTCGTGATTTGGATCGGCGGCGCGTCGGTTCTCGCAATCCTACTGTTGATTGCAGGCTATCGTCGGTTTGCCTATGCTAGAACCAAATACAGAGCGTTGACCAACACCTAGCCCAATATCGCGACGAACCATGCGTTGCACCGAAGCGGCGGTGGTGCGGTTTAGTGAAATGGAAGAATCTCTCCCGCCGCTCGGTGAACGCGGCCGTTCGTCAACAAGGGCAGGATTCCGAATCGAACCTCGCTACTTTCCATGAACGGATTCAATGAGAAAATATCTCCGATTTAGTACTCGAACCATGCTGTTTGCCGCTACGGTCGTGGCGATGGCCTTGTGCTGGATTCGTTGGCCGATGATGACCGCCTCGTCGTTTGTTGCAAACCCAGACGTCCCTACGGACAGGATCATTGTCGATTTCGACACCCTCGATGAACAGATTGAACGAATTCGGTTTTTCGCATCTGACGAACGCAATTCAGGGGTCGAACTCAAGGCCTTCAACCGCACGTTCGTGGACGTGCTGCTCGGAGTACAGCACTTTGATTACGGAATGTATGATGTAACTGCTCGACGCGGTAAGGTTGCGGTTTACGGGCCATACTTTAGCTTTGGGGCTGGGAAGATTCGGCGATGACACCTGGACCTGAGATTGAAAACGTGACGAACCATCCGATGCACGGGAGCGGCGAAGTCAACGACATTGAAATTGAGAATCTTTCGTCGCCGCCCCGTGATCGGTGACGTTATTGCGACGAATTGGTTGACTGCTCGATTGTGCTGAACCGCTTCGCACATGGATGCCTTGCATCGCGTCCTTTGGTTGATCGCGAATTGTTGGCAGGAAAGTGCTGGTTGGAACGCGGAGTTGAGCATCGGCACCCGAGTTGGTTCTCAAGCTTCTTTTGTTGGGTTCACGGTTGATCGGCAATCACCAGTCACCCATCATTGCATTCGCAACGCCACTCGATCATTCCATCACAGGTCATCTTCTCGGCTTGGTTGGCTTTGCATCAATTCCAGCTTCGTTGTTTCGCCATCCGGCCTGTCGTACAATTTCACATCATCTGACGGTGCCCGGCCATTCCGCCGCGCACGCAATAACCAATGCATGCTGCGGAGTGGCGGTGGAGACCTACAACAAGTGGAGATCCCGTTTCCGCCACCCGCAGATGCTTCCCGTTCGTCAGTTTGCGTACCCTAGCCGCAGTCCAGATCTAAACGAGATTTTATGATTAAACACCTTTGCACCGTTCTCTGCTTTGTGTTGGCGCAAGGAAATCCGTTGGCTGCACAAGAGCATCCTTTTTCCGATCCGACTAACGATGGCGAATGGGTGCTGAATACATCTGTCAGCGATGAGTTCGATGGGAGTGTTCTAAATCTCGACAAGTGGGACAATCTTGGGCTCAACGGAAATTATTACGGCGAGTGGAAAGGCAGAGCTCCTTCTCAATACGATTCCGCAAACGTCTTCGTCGGCGGTGGACATTTGACATTGACCTCAAGATGGGACCCTGACTTTCAGTTTTCAAAGACGGCTGGGAGCAATGGGTTCAAATATGGCCAGCCTGCACCGGTGACCACAGCCTGCGTCGTAAGCAAGGCCAGGTTTAAATACGGGTACATGGAAATGAGATGCAAAGCGGCTGACGGACCAATTTCAAGTTCGTTCTGGACGACTGGCCATGGTGGTGAAATCGATGTGTTTGAGCACTTTGGGGAGAAGCCCAACGACGCTTTTTCATCCAAACGTTTTCACACGTCGTTCCATGACTGGCGAAAAGGGTCTTTGACATTTGGTAAGCGAATTTGGACGAACGATCATCAGCTCGACTTCCGGGTCGCTGATGATTTTCATATCTATGGTCTCCATTGGGCCGAAGATTTCGTCAAAATATACGTGGATGGTATCTTAGTAAATTGTGTAACCAAAGATGAAATGGGGGACAATTGGGTTGCCACAGATGAACAAAAAGTTTGGATAGATTCGGAAACGTTCGATTGGGAGGTAAGGCCCGAATTTTTGAAAGCAAGTGATTTTGGCGATGGCCAACAGTTTGTAATTGACTACTGCCGGATCTGGCAGAGCAGCAAGGCGCTAAGGTGGGTATTGCGACCCAACCTCATTAGCAATCCTGGATTTGAAGAGGGTTTGATTGGGTGGCAAGGATCAGCGGTGGCTGGCGAAGACGTACGTTCAGGGCGTGGTTCCGCAGTCATGGAATCGAGTGGGACGATCCACCAGACGGTGCCCGTAAAACCAAATACAACCTATATACTTTCGGGTTGGGTAAGTTCGCCAAAAACAAATGGAAAAGACTTGTGGTACAACGCTTACTTAGGGGTTCGAAGTTATGGAGGCGAAGAAACCAAGGCAAGATTCTTCTTCCCGTATTTTCATCAAAAGAGCCTTCAATTCCGAACAGGCCCAGAGGCATCAAAGGCAATCATATTTTTTACGAACAATCCTCAAGATCAAAAGGCTTTCATCGACGACATCTCGTTAGTAGAGGCCGAACAGCCATGAATTTGTCCACCATTCGATGCGAACCACTAACTGACGAACAAAGTGTTGCACCAAAGCCGCGGAGCCGAGCGGTTTCCAATTGAGACTCGTTCACCGCGGCTTGGTGAACCCTGTCGTTATTCGACTGGGACCCTCTTGAGACAAAGTATGAATCGGACATTGATCTTCATCGCGTCCATTGTCGCTCCAACCATTGCTCGGGCGGCGGACATAGGAACGACGTACGCCTTTACACCTGATCTCGCACTTGAAGGCAACCCAGCAATGGCTTCTTTGGACTTTCCAGAGATCATCGCGTTGAACATTGCAATTGTCGCTGCGGTATCTCTTATGACGTATTATTGGTGGCGGCATCCGGTTGATTGCAAGATGCCGTCGAACGTTGATGACACATGGGCATTCGCGTCGCTCAACTACTTCGGCGCGGAATACCCTAGGCGTACGTTCGCGTACAAGTTCATAGCCAAGTTTCCGACCAATTGGCCACTTGCGATCCAAATGACCGGTCTAGTTTTGTCTTCCATTCTTGTGGTCGGCAGCTGCATGGCAGTCTTTTCCTGGTTCGCGGTGCACGACTGGCATCTGCTCTGGTACCGCAAGGCGTATTTTCGCACTCACTTTGCATTCCCGTACTTGCTACTTTTGCCGGTCTACCTTGCTGCTACAGCGATGTACTTCAGGGCTGAGCATGCTCGAATCCACACAAAGCTGAACAACGAATAACCAAGCCATTCAACGGAGTGGCGTGTCAGGCGTTTTGGCAATGGTTGAATCTCTCGTCGCCACCCGCTGATGGCCAACGTTATCCGACTGAATCATGACCGCATATGAGACCGTAGATTGGACCCCAATCAGCGAAACAGATTTGCTTAAACTGATTGCCGACGAAACCCCTCAACACAACGCATCGGCCAAACGTCTTTGGGACGCGATTCGCATTCAACCAGTCAAATGGCAACTTCACCCATGGGGTGACCTCGGCGGTGGGTTTTGGGTCGTCGCCATTTTCGGCCAAACGGTGGTTTGGTACAACGATATCGAGGATGGGTTCAATACCTCGCCTTGGACGACTCCGGGGCTCATTGATGCGTACTTCTGCGATCAGGCTGATTTGCGGTACGTGCTTTCGTACCTTTCTGACTCGTTACTCGGCGGCACCGCGTTGCCTCCAAAACTCGGCCCTCCGCGACCGGGTGTGATTGGCGGACAACCATGACATGCACGCGTAGCGGTAGCGTAGTACTGCTTCGCATTCCAACCTTGCTGGCGTTCACATCCCACTTAATCCTGCCGGACAACTTCAAAGCACGTTTGCAGACTCACCATTCATTCTTGCCGACCTGCTTCGATGCCACGCGGCGTGGCGGTTACAGATCCACGGACGAGCCTCGGTCATCGCGATCATTCGTCGGAATCGAGATCAGATCGTTTCGACAGGCTGTTGATTTATTGAGCCGCACCGCGTTAGCGGCGGTTGATTAGACGCCAACCGGGGCTAACGCCCAACGGCTAATGATTGTCATTCGGTATGCGACTAAATCAACAGCCTGTTATGCTATCTACCGCAGACATCAACGACTTGTCGAAGAAACGCATGTGGACGATGGTCCTCGCTGCGTCCGTCGGTGTTGCGGTCATGCTCGCATATTTTGCGGTGGTCGCCGCGTGGCGGGACTCTTTGGTGGCTGCCGCGAGGCAAAACTTTAGTGAAACGACCGCTGACATTCTGCCATTCGTGTTGATCCTTCCTTCAGTTGGATTCTTTCTCACCGCGTTGATTTGGGGTGAACACAGATCCAAACGCTACGCACTGATGTGCCCCAACTGCAACACGGACCTATCCCGGTCCATGAAGCGATTGGCTGCGACAAGGTGCTGCAACTCTTGCGGTAAGCAAATCGTGGAAGGATCACGAACACATGGTCCGGGAGTATTTGCGAGACGATCCCGAATCGAGCAACGGAAGTTTCTCGTTTACTGGTTTTGGATTTGGCCGATATCGGGTTCGCTGATGCTTGGCTACCACTGGCTATCCCCGATCGGATTCGAGGACTGTCCGCAGATGCTTTTCATGCCGGGACTCATCGGCACGGCGGCTACTGGATGGGCATTCGCTCGAACGCTGGACAAACGCTATCTTCCACAGTTTGTCGGGTCTGCTGTGGTTCTTTGCATGGGTTTCAACGCGTTTTGGTGATAGCAAAGCAGAGACGAACAAGGTGATGTGCCGAATTCGCAGTTATCTCGTCTTTGACAATCAAAACGATTTGCCGCAACACCACCATTTTTGATCTCCAAATGGATGCTGCTCGCTTCTGCATTGAACGCCCCGCAAGCAAGCTGCGTTTTTACGTCGGATTGGCGGTTTTCGGATGTTCGACGGTTGTTTGGTTTCTGATGGGCATGGCAGATACGAAGCTTTGGATGTCATACCCGCTCGCGGTGATTCATTTGGTTGCTTTGGTCGTCATCGCTGTCAGCAGACCGAGTGCAAAAGTTGTCATTGAACGTGACACGATTGCTTGGTTCGGGGACGGACTATTTTGGCCCACTTCCAACCTGGTCTCGTTTATCGAAATAGAATCCGTGGAATTGCAGGTGTCTGGCGATCGCCAGTTGATACTGCTGCACAATCGGTTTTCCGATCCTTGGGTGATCCGTGACAATTGCTTCACCGATGCGAGGGCGATCCTGGCGGCCATCCGCGAACTTCAACCGTCGCTGCCAATCTCTGACCGGGAAATGTCATGACAGCGAAGAGCGGTGGCTTTCAGTCACAGGACGAACGCATGAAATGCAGGCAGAGACTCGAATTCTCGCTTGCATGCCGATTGTCGGCGTGCGGCGGCCTAGGACATGCACACTTATGTTTGGTGTGGCCCGTTCCAGTGGACTTGGCAAGAAGAACTCTCAAGTTGCCTGTCTAGCGGAACCATTGGGCCAGTGCGGTTGCGTGCAGTTGTTCGTATGCGTTGACGGTTGTTGACTCATTCACGTCAGGCCGCAAGAACTCTGAGATCATCTGATCGGTTTGGTCGACTTTGCTTTCGATGCGGTGCATCCACAAAGACTTCAGCGTCCCGATGCTGTCGAAGAGGTCCGCTCGCATCATCATCATGACGCTGTCAGCGACACCTTGATTCGCTGCCGGCAAGGACGCTTGCTTAGCCACATGCTTTTGGAAGCCTTCCGTCATCGCGGCGCGAGTCAGCCAAGCGACTGTTTCGTGCGATGGCGTCGTGCTGCATTCTCTCGCGGCGGTCGCGTGTGACCGGGTCCGGGTGAGATCCATTCCGAACCGCGTTAATTCAGCATCGTAGGCAGAGATGCTGCCGACCAAGACATCGATCCATCGCTCGGTGACGCGTCGCAATCGATTCAGCCGAACCGCGTCGGTCACGCTGCATCCGCGACGATCCAGAATCGCCCACTGGACTCGGTTGCGTGCTTCCAAGTGTGACAAATGGATCGCTTGCGTGATTGGCGAACATTCGTCCGTTCCATTTCGCCGATCGATGCCGTCGCCAATCGCGGCGACCACGCGTGTCAGCACTTCGCTGGCCAGAATTTCTTCCAGCACACCCATGTGGTCCGTCCACCAGCATCGCATGCGGTAGAAGTCACCGGTTGATTTGACGCGATTGAATCTCGCCATGACTTGATGCCACAAGTCCAACCGATTTCTCGATGCAGACCAGTACTGCGCAATCGCTTCAGGCGAAATCGGTCGGCGCTGCAACAGCATCGCTGGCCCATGATAGGCCAGGACGGAAGCAAGTTCGGTTAGCTGAACAACGTGCATGCAGAGACACTGGTAACAAGTCGGAAGACCGCCGCGGTCGAACCGATACCGAATTGCAGACGCCGCGCCGTCAGGCCACACTCACCAGTGTTTTCATCGCAAGTCACTGCCAACGAGCGACTTACGAAAAACAGATCCGCCGGATCGCCGCCACGCACCACTTGCAACGTTGTAAAAACGCCACACGAAGTGGAATCCTTGCAACACACAACGTGGTCGATACGAGGACGGCCCCAGAATGCGCTGACGCTATTCGGCCGTCGCGGAATGCCCCGGAGGATCGTCCGAGCCAGTCCGCACGAATGGATCGCTCCACTTTTCGTCCGTCAGAATCGTGCGATCGGTCAGCGTTTTCAGGAACGCGACCAGAGCCACCTTGGGCACTTCGGGCAACCCCATCCCATTGGCGGAAAAGTTCTTCAGTCGTCCGTCCAAGTTCGGGTGCGGCTTGATGCTCCAGTTGTAATGCTCGACGACTTGGTCCAGCGTATGGAATCGTCCGTCGTGCATGAACGGTCCGGTCAGTTCAACGTTGCGAAGCGACGGAGACTTGAAGCGCCCGCGATCCATTTCGGCACTGCTGATCGCACCCACACCCAAGTCAACCTCGTCCGTGTCCGCATCGACGCCGTTGACGGCTGGAGTCGTCATGGTGAAGAACGCTGTTTGTCGAGGCGGTCGCTTCGACGAATCGTACGGTTCGTCAGGACGATGGGGGTTGAAAGGCAACGCGTTGCTCATGTGACAAGACGCACAATTGGCTCGACGAAGGAAAACGTCCTTTCCCAAGTTCTCTTGTTCGGTGAAGTTTGGGAACGGTCTGCGATATGAACCGGATTTCGCCAAACCAATGTCATACTTCGATTGAAAGGAAACGATCGAGCGAACAAATTGTGCCAACGCTTTGGCGACTCGATCGACCGTGACATCCGACGACCCAAACGCGTTGATGAACAGAGGCGGGTAGATTGGGTCCGACGCTAACTGTGGAATCAACTTGTCCAGATCATGCCCCATCTCGATCGGGTTTTCGATCGGCATCAAGACTTGTTGTTCCAACGTGCGAGCACGCTCGTCCCAAAAGAAGCGACCTCGTTGATAGAAACGAGCGTTCACGAGACTCATCGAATTGCGAGCAACCTTCTTCCCGTCAAAGCCAACGCTCAGCGGTTCGTCATCGGTGAATGACAATTCTTGCTTGTGACAGGAGGCACACGAAACCGTTCCGTTGGCCGATAGCGATTTGTCGTAGAACAACACGCGTCCAAGCGTCGCACCATGATCGGTCAGCGGATTGTCCGGCGGAGTGTTGTCAAAGCGTTCCACTGCGGACTGAAAGTGTTCCGGCCAATCAATGTCGCTGTAGTTAAACGGCTTGTCCGGCAGATTCAGCGCACGCGTTTCTGCTGCACCGCCCTGCCCCGCCACATTCGACTTGCTCGCGAGCGGCTCCGCCGCGAGACCAACCGCGCCGCATGTGAGCAACCAACCCGACCAACAAACAGCGAGAAGCAAGCACACCGCCCTGCCCCGCTCCGTTCGCGAAACAGACCTTACGAAATGCGTGTTCGTGATGATTGGCATCGTGGCGTTTTCTATGGGAAGCAACTTTGATCCCGCGAGTTTAGCATTTCCACCAGCCTTTTTCGCGGGTCGTTGCATGTGGAATGACCACCACACCGCCCTGCCCCGCCGCGGAATGGGGTGATTGGCTGGCGGATGGCATGCGTCATCAAGTTTGCAAAATCGCGACAATCGGTGGCCAAAACGCTGGCAAACGGGGCAGAAATTTGCAATCGCCAAATGCGAGTTTCTCTCGGCTGGCTCAGCGGGTACAAACGTTGGCTGACGCGCACCCTCGAAAAGGATTTTGCTGAATGTCGGATACGATCATCGCTCCCGAAATGAACATTGAAGCGGCGACGGAAATTCCCGAAACCAAACCGTTTGTTCACCTCCACTGTCACAGCCACTACAGCCTGCTCGATGGAGCCGGTGACATTGGAAAATTGGTCAAGCGAGCCGTTGATCATGGAATGAATGCGCTGGCACTGACCGACCACGGCAACCTGCACGGCGCGCTCGAGTTCTATCGCAAGGCAAAAGACGCTGGCATCAATCCGATCATCGGATACGAAGCTTACATCGCTCCGGGAAGTCGATTCGACAAGGGCGGAGCAAGCAGCAGCAAAGCGGCGAGCTATCACCTGACACTGTTGGCTCAGAACCGAACCGGGTTCAAGAACCTGATCAAGCTGGCGTCGGCCGCGTCGCTCGAAGGTTTTTACTTCAAGCCGCGAATCGATAAAGAAATTCTTGAGAAGTACAACGAAGGCATCGTGTGCTTGTCCGGATGCGTCAGCAGCGAATTCAGCCGCGCGATTCTGAAAGGGATTCAAACCAAAGAGCACGAAGAAGAAGCCAAGAAGATTGCGGGTTGGTTCCACAAGGTCTTCGGCGATCGTTACTTCATCGAGATCATGAACAACGACGTCGACATCCAGCGAACCCAGCTCGAAGGTGCCGTCGACATCGCCAACAAGATGGGATTGCCGTTGGTTGCGACAAGCGATTGCCACTACGTCAATCAAGAGGACGCGGAAGCACAAGACATCATGTTGTGCATCAACACCGGTCGATTCCGAACCGACAACACGCGGATGAAGATGGAGAACGATCAGTTCTTTCTTCGCAGTCCGCAACAGATGTACGAGAAGTTCCCGGGATTGGAAGACGCGGTCGGTCGCAGCCAAGAGATCGCCGACACGGTCGACATTCAGCTGGAGTTCAACAAGTACTTCTTCCCGAGCTTCCCCTGCCCCGACGAGCTGACGCCGCTGGATTACCTGCGGAAGCTTTGCGAGCAGGGATTGATGGAGCGATACGAAGGCGACGACGAGCGAATCATCGATGGGAAGCTATCCGACGAAGTGATGGCTCGTCTGGACCGCGAATTGGACGTGATCGAGAAGCTCGGTTACCCAACGTACTTCCTGATCGTTTGGGATTTCGTCAACCACGCTCGTGACATCGGTATCAGCGCCACGGCTCGGGGTTCCGGGGTCGGGGCGATCGTGTGTTATGCGCTTTACATGTCGCACGTTTGTCCGCTGCGATATGACTTGCTGTTTGAACGATTCCTCGATGAATCGCGAACCGAGCCACCCGATATCGATATCGACTTCGAAAAAGAACGTCGGATCGAGGTCATCGACTATGTGAAAGAACGTTACGGCAGCGAGATGGTCTGCCAGATCGGGACGTTTGGAACGCTTGCGGCAAAGGCCGCGATCAAGGACACCGGTCGCGCACTTGGCATTCCGCTATCGCGTGTCAATCAAATCACGGAATTGGTGCCCGATGAGCTGAAGATCACCATCGCGAAGTCGCTCGAGAAGAGCGCCGACCTGAAGATGATCTACGACGGCGACCCGGAAATCCGCGAGCTGCTCGATCTGGCGATGAAGATCGAAGGCTTGGCTCGCAACGTCGGTACACACGCCGCCGCCGTTGTGATCGCCGACAAACCGTTGACCGAATACGTGCCGCTTGGCCGCGTCCCCGGAAAGCAGGATGTGATCACGCAGTGGGCGATGGTCGACGTGGAAGCGTCCGGTTTGCTGAAGATGGACTTTCTTGGTCTTCGCAACCTGACGATCCTTTCACGAACGGTGAAGTTGGTCGAGCAAACGACCGGCACCACCATCGATCCACTGAAGTTTCCGCTGGATGACAAACCTTCCTACGCCTTGCTGCAACGCGGCGAAACCAAGGGTGTCTTTCAGCTTGAGTCCGGCGGTATTCGCGATTTGCTTCAGCGGATGAAGCCCGACACGTTCAACGACATCATCGCGACGGCGGCGTTGTATCGTCCCGGTCCGCTCGAGGGCGGGATGGTCGATGACTACGTCAACATCAAGCACGGGCGGCAGCAACCGGAGTACAAGCACCCGGTCTTGAAAGAGATCTTGGAAGAGACCAACTCGATCATGGTCTACCAAGAGCAGGTGATGCGGATTCTCAACCGCCTCGGTGACGTGCCGCTGGCCAAAGCGTACACGTGTATTAAGGCAATTAGTAAAAAAAAGCAGGCACTGATCGATGCCAACCACGATGTTTTCATCGCCGGTTCGATCAAGAACGGTTTGGCGGAAAAGGACGCCGAGGATATTTGGAACCTGATCGTCAAGTTTGCCGGTTACGGTTTCAACAAATCGCACTCGACCGCGTACGCTTTGGTTGCGTACCAAACGGCGTATTTGAAAGCCCACTACCCCGTGGAGTTCATGGCAGCGTTGCTGTCCAGCGACATCTCGGGGCGGAACTTCAAACGCAAGGACGCGCTCGTCGAGCACATGGAAGATTGCGATCGGATGGACATCGAGGTTCTGCCTCCCAATGTCAATCAATCCGACGCTGACTTCGGCGTGCTGGACGGCAAGATCCCGTTTGCACTGTCGGCGATCAAAGCTTGTGGTGGATCCACGGCAATCAGTATCGAAGAGGAACGCAAGAAGAACGGTCCATTCAAAGACATCTTCGATTTCTGCGAACGAGTTGATCCGCACGACTGTAACCGCAGTTCGATCGAAACATTGATCAAGGCCGGCGCATTTGATTGCTTTGGCGCGAAACGCAGCCAATTGGCGTCCGTGCTGGAACGTGCCATGCAAGCGGGAGCCAAGGTTCAAGCTGACAAGAAGACCGGCCAAGCCAGCTTCTTCGATGCATTCGATGAAGAAGTTGACGCTGATTCCAACGGCGAGTCCAGCGCCGCGGTTCCATTGCCCGACATCGAAGAATGGCCCGATCGCGAAAAGTTGTTGGCTGAAAAGGAAGTCCTCGGGTTCTATCTGGACAGTCATCCGCTCGCCGAGTTTGAAAACAAGCTGGCGACGTTCCGCACGCACACCACCGAGTCCATGGCGGATTGCAAAGACCGCGACGAGGTCATCGTGGGTGGGATGATCAGCAGCATCAAAATCGCTCACACCAAAAACCCAAAACCGGGTGCACCCAGCAAGTACGCCAACTTTGATTTGGAAGACATGGCCGGCAGCGTCCGCTGCATTTGTTGGCCAAAGGGGTTCGCGGTTTGTGGTGAACGAATTCAACCCGATGCCGTGGTGTTGGCCAAAGCCAAGGTTGACCGTCGCGGAGGCGGCGATGAAATCAACTTGATCATCGACGAATTGACGCCGCTGGACGAACTGGATTCACGCTACACGCACGGGATCCGGATCCGTTTGGACGAAGCCGAGCACGACGAAAAGACGGTGTCCAACGTTCGCGAAATTGTTCGCGGCTACCCGGGCAACAAAGATTTGTTGTTGGCAATGCAATTGTGCGAAGGAGAGACGGTGCACTTCAAAGCCGACAAGTTCCGAGTCGACATCACGCCGCAGCTTCGCGAACGCCTGGACGATCTGCTCGGGACCGGCCACTACAAACTGCTGATGAGCAAACCGAAACGTTGACCTGCGGCCGAATGGCTCTTGCTTCACCCTCCCTCAGGGAGGGTCGGCCCGCTTCGGGCCGGGGAGGGCGAACCTAAAACCCGGTGTGTAGCCCTCCCCTCGCTTCGCTCGACCCTCCCAGGGGGAGGGCGAATCCGTAAAGTAAGTGCCATTCACTTGCGGCCCAGTGGCCTTGAGTCCCTGAGGCTCTTTCCAATTCCCAAACAAAAACCACGCGTGCCGAAAGCAGCCCGCGTGGTCAGAATTGATCGTGTGGTCAGCCTGACTCAGGCGTCTTTCTTCTTGCCTTTGCCCTTTCCTTGTTTCTTGCCTTTGCCCTCACCGCGTTCTTTAGCGGCGGACATTTGCTTGCGGGCTTGTTCTGGCAACGCTTCCATCTGTTCGGGGGTCAGCATGCCCGCCACCGAGGCGCGGAGTGAGCGAACTGCTTTTTGTTGCTTGCTGAACAAGGCCTGCTCTTCTTCACTAAAGCCTTCGTTCAGTTTCGCGGCCATTTCCTTGCCCTCCAGACCGGCTTCCCGAGCTTCTTTCTGAGCGTCGTTTCGCTTCTTCATCAGTTCGGGGGTCAGGCCTTCCTCCCGCAGATCCTTGACTTGTGAGGTGAAGCTTTTCTTGGCTTCGTTCCATTTCTCTTTCTGCTCGTCGGTCAATTCGACCTTCTCGAGCAATTTGGCAACGTTCCCGGCCATCCATGCACCGGCGTCCCGATTTCCGGCCCGCTTTTTCTTTCCTTCGGGTTTGTCGTCCGCGGACGCAGTGGTAGCCAAACAAGCAATCAAGGCCAACGCAATCAAGTGTTTCATCCAAGTATCTCCAGGAGAGGAAGGGGGCGATGGTGAAGAATGTACCGTCATCAAACCCGTGCGGGTGATTAAGTTCCGCAAAACCGTCACAACCCGACCGGAAGTTGCGATCTCGAACGCCGGAATTGGTTGCAGATTCGGCTCGGGAACTTTCTGGTCTCATTTTGCATCCAATCGCCGGTGAAAGTCATCTGAACCGGATGACCGTCATGACCGTCACGCAGCGACATAAACCCTGTCAGAACAGCGTTTTTCGTTGCTTTGCGAGGCACCCCAAGTACACTCGACCCCCGCGGCCAAGCCCCAATTGCGCAGCCGCTGCAACTTATCCCAACTGCCAAAAACGAGCTTTTTCTCTGACTTTGGCATCCATTTTCGCTACTTCCCCCGCATCCTGCTCCGCCGCTGACCAGCTCCAAATTGGTTTGCTAAGAGCGGCACGACGAGGCCAACACTGATGACGATCGGTAACCCGGGCAACTCTTCCAACATGCACAATGCCAACGAATCTGCCGCTAAGCGGCGTGATGATCGTCGCCGCCGCAGCGGATCCTCCCTGTTAGGAGGTCACTCGCGACGCGGGAAAACGCAACGAGCCAAATTGGAACGACGCCTTCAGTCGCAATCGCTCGAAGCTCGCCAATTGCTGGCTGGTCCTGAGTTGGTTGCCATCCAGCCCAACGCTTCGGAGCTGATCGATAACAGCAGCACGATTCGTCCGGTCAACGGTTTGGAACTGCTGAACGTTTCGCCCAATGAGCTGACGTTCCGCTTTGACGATGATTCGTCGATCGACCCGAGCACGCTGGGCACGGCGGAGAACCCGCTAGCGATCAGCGTGACGCGTGCCGGTGAAGACGGTGGGTTCGAAGCGGCGACGGCCGTGACGGACTTCAACACGAACGGGAATGTGTTGCTCGAGTTCCGCGCCTCCGCGGCTGGCGTCAGCGGCAATGGAACGACCGTCACCCTGACCGGTACGTCGCGTCCTCTGACGACCGCTCCTGTGATCATCACGCAGGATCCTGAGAACAAAACACTCAGTCTGAATCTGAACTCCAACCCAAGTCGTCCGGCGACGGTCCGCGATCTGACGCTGGCACTTCAGAACTACAACGCCACCCAGCGCAACCTCAACCGAGACACGGTCGCCGATGGCTTCCAAGTCAGCGGACCATCCTCAACGCCGATCGGACAATCGGTAGCCAGCAGCCCAATCTCGCTGACGTTGTCGGGTGCCAACGCGGCTCAAACGTTCACCGACTTGGGGCTTGGCAACGCGTTCAGCACCAAAATCGTCGCCAATCAATCCGGCGTCGGCGGACAAGGCATCTCGGTCATCGTTCAGTCGCGCGACTTCGGCGGCCCAACGGCACCGTTGGTTTCCGTCAGCGGCAAAACCATCACGGTTCAAGTCAATCGCAACGCGGCCAGCCCAACGACCGTGGCCGAGTTCATCAATGCGATCAACACGACCCCGACCGCAGCCGAGTTGGTCACCGCGACTCAAGAGCGCGGAAGCACCAGCCGATCGATCGGCAGCTTTGCCGGCACATTGCCACTGACCGGTGCGACGGACACTCCCGTCAACGCGGGTTACATCGGTTTGGGCAGCAACCCCAACGAAGTCGTCTTCCGTTTCGCGGAACCACTTCCCGATGACGCCTACCAAATCGAAATCTTCGGTGCTGGCGACCGCGCTCTGCGAAACCTCGCTGGCGAAGCGTTCAACGACGGTGTTGATTTCGCTGTTCCATTCATCCTGAACAAACCACCGCAAGTTCTGGCGGTGGTTCCTGAACCGATCGATGTCGACAACCAAGGCCAACGGACGCCACGGTTGAACATGATCGATGTTTATTTCACCGAAGACGTTAACGTCGCCAACTTGGCCAACCAAACCGAGTTGTTCCAACTGATCTTCACTCGGGACACGGTCACGGGTGCGGACGACGATGTCTTCACTCCAACGAACATTTCGGCGATCGCTGGCAAACCCAATGCGGTTCGCCTGACGTTTGATGACTTCCTGAATGACGGCAACAGTAACTTCAGCTTCTCGGAAGTTCCTGACCTGACTCAGCAAACCAACCCGCCGATGCCAATTGATCAGTTGCCCAAGATTCCGGGCGCGATTCGATTGAAAGTCGGCAACGACAGCGCCTTGCCCATGACTCCGGGCAACGTCTCGGTGGCGGCCGATGCTGGCGACAGCTTTGACACCGCAGCGGTCATCAACAACTTGGCCGGAATTGGCCAAGGACAAACCGCCAGCGTTCGCTTGACCGGCGGCGAGATCGACAATCCGAATCCAAACGATCCGCTCTACACACTCGATTTCCCGGGTGGCACGGATTATCAAGGGGTTCGCAACATTCGCGAAGACGACCCGAGCCGCTTGGAACGCACCGTTCCCTTGGACGTGTGGCGCCGTGGTGCGGACACGTTCGATGGCGTGACGACCGCCTACTACAACTTCCCGACCAGTTGGTTGGGCGACGATCCGAGCAGCAGCGGTTTGGATCTCGACAAGACTTACATCAACCAAATCACCGCGGAACAAAAGCAACGCGTTCGCGAAGTCATGTCGCTGTTCAGCGAATACTTGGGCGTTCAGTTTGTTGAGATCGGCGACACCGCATCGGGTGCTGTCACCAGCATTCCATCAGGCAGTCCGCTGTTGAGCATCACGTTGGGTGAGCTTTACGGCAGCGTTGACGACAACCTAACCGTCAACAGTGCCGTTGGCGGTGTGACGTTGGACACGCGTCCGCTGGACATCAATGGCCAGACTTTCCTCGGCGTCGATCCAAATGCTGCTTCGATCGGTGATCGTCAACTTTTGGTAATGGATGCGCAGGACTTCGACGCCAGCGTCGACGATCAAACCGGCGGCGAGTTCTTCCGCGGTGCGTTCTTGGGCATTGGACAACTGCTCGGTTATGGCTACGCCGATCACCTGCCACAACCTGTCACTCAGTCGACCGGATCGGTTCTCGAAGGTGTGAACCCAGAGTCACCCGACGTGGTCGACTTCTCGTCGCAATTGGGCAACGACAACGAAGCGTTGTTCCCCAGCCCATCGGACATTGTCAACGGACAGTACCTGTTCCGTCCGGAAGCAAACGACATCGACCTGTACCGATTCGAATTGACCGAACCGGGCAAGCTGTCGATCTCGACGGTCGCCCAGCGTTTAAGCCTCTCAAGCACTTTGGACACGGCCCTTCGGCTCTACAAGCAAGTCGGCGCTGATGAATACATCGAAATCGCCGCCAACGATGATTACTTCAGTGACGATTCGCTGATTGAAATCGAAATCCTGGAAGCTGGCGATTACGTCGTCGGTGTCAGTGCTTCTGGCAACAACTCGTACAACCCTGTGATCACCGGCACCGGAATCGGTGGTGTAACCGAGGGGACTTACGAATTGGTCATGTCGTACGAAACGGCTGCTGCCAGCAACCTGCTCGACACACCAGTCAATGGAACCGCCGCTCAACCGCTCGACGGCGATGCGGACGGACAACCCGGTGGCGAATTCAATTTCTGGTTCAACCCAACCAACCCCGACGCCGTCGTTTATGTCGACAGCGTCACGGGCACCAACCTCCCCGATCGCAACTTCACGACGACCGACGTCAACCAGTTTGACTTGTTCGTCACAATGGGAACGCCAACCAAACCAGTCGCCGAGATTGACGACGCAATCCGTTTGGCTGAGTTCCGTTTGAACAATGGTGGCACACCTGTCACTAAAATTCGTGTGATCGGTGGCGGCAGCTACGAAATTGGACGTTCAGCATTCGGGAACGCCCTGAAGGACGGTTCCAGCCTCGATGTTCCACAAGACATCGCGTTGGTCATCGACGGTGGTTCCGAATTCAAAATGTCACGCAGCCGAATTGGCGTTGGCAGCACTTCGGAATCGGTCGATCGCAGCAACTCGTCACTGCAAATTTTGGGTACGCCTTACGACGCAGTCAGCTTTGTCGGATTGAACGGACAAGTCGGCTCATGGGGCGGTATCGATCTGCGTGGGGACATCGACTACGCCGACGACAGCAAGATCAACATGGAAGACAACGCCGTCTTCCTCAACCACATCCAATACGCCGACATCCAGCATGGTGGTGGTCAGGTTTCGGTCGATGGCCAAACGCTGACGATCTCACCAATCGAGCTTGCCGATGTCCGCGCGACGATTCTGAACAACCAGATTCGAAACTCGGCCCAAGCCGCGATTGCAGCCACGCCGAACACATTCGCAGAAACACGATTCGACGAATCGCAATATCAAAACCAGGTTGCTCCTGGAGCGTCGACTCCTTCGTACTTCACCAGCGACGTCACTCGCGTTGGACCTCACATCCGCGGCAACGTGCTGACGAACAACTCGATCAACGGGTTGCAAATTCGTCTGCTGACACCAACCGGCGGCGATCTCCAATCGCTCGAGGTCAACGCTCGGTTCGATGACACCGACATTGTTCACGTGCTGACCGAGAACTTGTTGATTGAGGGCAATCCTGGTGGCGTCAATGCCGCCAACGAAGCCCCGAGCGTTCTGTTGGTTCGCACCGCTGCAACGTCCACTCCAGCGACCGCTGATGGATTGGCCGCGGGCAACTATGTCTACCGCATGACATTCGTTGACCAAAACGGCTTCGAATCGACACCAAGCGACAACACCACCGCGGTCACGGTTGGTGCGAACGGTTCGGTTCAGTTGTCAGGTCTTCCAACCGTTTCGGCATCCAGCGATTTCTCCGGTCGTCGTCTGTATCGAGCGACTGTTGACGCCAACGGAAACCCTGGCGAATTCCGCTTGGTCGCACGTTTGAACACTAGCGATTCGTCGTACCGCGACTCGACGGCCGAAGGCAGCAATCTGCTGAACCCAAGCATCATCGCGGGCACGTTGTTGGCGAGAGCCAGCAGCACGATTCAAACCAGCTCGATCCCGAACCCTGCCGGTGGCGGAACGGGAATGGTCGAGCCAGGTCGATACGTGTATCGGTTCACCTTCGCAACCGCCGACGGAACCGAAGTGGGACCAAGCAGCGAATCGCAAATCATCGAAATGATCGACGAAGGTTCGATCAGCGTTTCCGGAATTCCCGCCGCTCCAGCCGGCAGCGGTTTTGCATCGCGAATCGTTTACCGTGCGGAAGTATCCAGCAATGGAACGGTGGGCGAATATCGTCAAGTCAGCGTTCTCAACGCGACGCAAACATCCTTCACCGATGCTGCATCGATCGGCACCGATCGTTTGGATCTGCTCACCGTCACGGCTCCATTGCAAGCCCGTGCCGGTCGTCTGGACCCAAGTTTGGTGATCGATCCAGGCATGATCGTCAAACTGGATGGTGCACGCATCGACGTGACCTTCGGATCGCACTTGTACGCGGAAGGCACAGCGAAAGAACCGATCATCCTGACCAGCCTGAACGATGCTCGGTATGGAACCGGCGGAGCGTTCAACACCAACAACATCGCTCAAGGAACTAACGACGGGCAAAACGAATTGACGCCCGGCGACTGGTCCGGCGTTTACCTGGCCTTCGGTGCGGACGCATCGTTTGACCATGCCGTTTTGGCCGGTGGCGGTGGAACATCGCGAATCGAAGGTGGCTTTGCCAGCTTCAACGTTTTGGAAGTTCACCAAAGCGGTCTGCGAGTCGCCAATTCGCGATTCGAAAGCAACGCCGATGGACGTGGCTTCTTGAACGACAGCGGCAACAACACCAACAACCCTGAAGACCCACGCGAACAACGGGTCGGTCGCGTCAACAACGCCAGCGGCACGGTCTTCGTCCGTGGTGCTCAACCAGTGGTTGTGAACAACGAATTCGTCGACGGCAGTGGTCCGGCGATGAGCTTCGACGTGAACAGTTTCTCATGGCAAGAAGTCACCGACCCAGGTCGCTCGACCGCGTCGCGTGATTTCGGAACCGGCTCTTCGCTCGAAGACAGCCTAAATCGCTATGAGATTTCAGGAAACAGCGGTCCACTGATCGCGGGCAACGCGATTGATTCGGCAACCGTTTCGGATGACGACGTTGCCGCGGGCATCATCACCGCCGGACTGAACGGTTTGGAAGTTCGCGGTGGCACCGTCGCAACCGAAGTTGTTTGGGACGATACCGACATCGTTCACATCGTTCGCGACATGATCGAAATCCCGAACCAACACATCTACGGTGGGTTGCGTTTGGAAAGCGACGCTCGTGGATCCTTGGTCGTCAAATTCCAAAACCAAGATCTCGATGTCGAAGACGTCTTGCTGCGTCGCCAAGCGGGCATTGTCGCCGGTGGCACACTGTTGACGGCAGAAAACGAGATGCTGGACATCGCCGATCGCATCGGTGGCAGTTTGCAGATCGTTGGCCAACCGGACTTCCCTGTTGTCTTGACCAGTTTGCTTGACGACACCGTTGGTGCTGGCTTCACGCCAGACGGCCGTGCGAACATCGACACTGACAACAACGGCGTTCGAGTCGATGCCGATGGCAACCCGATTTCGATTTTGACCAGTGACACCGGTGGTGGACAAGAAACGCCTGCGTTGTTGCCACTGGGGCAAGAGTACGATCGCACCGATCGAACCGAAGTCGACAATGGCACGACCATCGACAACGACATCGATCCAAACTCGCCTGGTTACTTGAGCACAACTGTCTTGGGTGCTGGTGAACTGCAAAACGTCGTCGTCACTGGAATCGACCAGAACAACGGCGGTGCTTTGCTGGCTCAGCAAAACTACGCGTTCCTGTACACGACTTTCATCGAAGTCACCAACGACTTTGGAACACGCACACGCATTCCATTGATCAATGCGTTTGGACCAAACGACAACCCGAACCCAATTTTGGTTGGCCCAGACCGAGTTCGCAGCAGCGGAGTCTTCACTGCGTTCGGCCGTGAGATTCGTTTCACCGCGGAAACGTTCATCGTCAACAACCGCGCGGTTGCCTACACCAAGCTCGACTTCGAAACCGTCGACGGTGCAAACTTCACTGCCGGTAACATCGGTGCGATTCGAGTCATCAGCTACCTCGATCAAGGTGTCACCGCCGACGATGCTGATGTTCTCTATCAAATCGGAACGCCCGGCCAAGCTGATTTCCGCTTGATGACGTTGAACGAAACCGCTCGCGTTGGGTTCACTCACGGTGGTGTCTACGAAAACGATTCGATCAACCAATTCAACGCTTCGTACAGCGGCTGGGTGACCGATGACGCAGGCGATTTGCTCAACCGTTTGAACACCGTTCAGAACGGACTGAACTTCGACATCGCCGCCAACATCAACGGCGACATCCCAGGTGCCTTCGGACCGGTTGCCGGATCCGCCAACTTCGATGGCGTCTCCAGCGGCACGACGGCAATCAGCCAAAACGGCCAACCCGCCGACATCGAAACCGCTCACGTTTGGCAACTCAGCGGTGGCACCGATGCTGCTCGCCTGACGTCGTTCGTCGAGTGGATTCCATTCGACCCGGCCAACCCAGCCAGTATCACGTTGCCACAAAGCATCGATGGTGCGGGATCGTGGGACGGCATCACGATTCGCGAAGCAGCGTCTGATGCGAACGTATCGATCACCAGCGAAAATGAACCAGGCAACGTTGGCAACAGCGATACCAACGCGACTCCTGCGACATCGCAGTACCTCGGCGAACTTGCCCCATCGATCGCAGCCGGCGACGAATCACGTCGCATCGGATTGATCGTCGAAGGTGAAATCAGCAGCCGTGGTGACGAAGACGTTTACGCCTTTGTCGCAGAGGCTGGCACGCAAGTTTGGTTGGACATCGACCGAACGAATTCCAATCTTGACACGGTCATTGAACTGATCGATGCCAACGGCAACACGCTGATCCTGTCGGACGACTCGCTCGAAGAAGCCCGCCAAATTGAAGAACTACTCTCCGTCGATCCGACCGATCCTAACGCAGCCGCACGTCGTGCCGCTCTGCGTGCTGAAGTCGCTCGTCGCAGTGGTGGTGGCCTAAACGGCTACGACATCGATCAAGTTCTGGGACTCGGAACGACGTTGGTGGATGCCACCGCCGACGACTCGTTGTTCCAAGACAACTATTCGACCAACGCTCGCGATGCCGGCATGCGAATCATCCTGCCGGGCACGACGGGACAACGTTTGCTGTATCACATTCGTGTTCGCAGCGGACTGACCGACACCGCGGAATCGGTCACACTGCCTGATGGTGGCGGATTCTTGACCAGTGGCGATTCGCTGGGCAAAGGCCGTACGACTGGTAGCTACCAGCTGCAAATCCGCTTGGGCGAAGACGACGTGTTCGCGGGAACCCAGGTTCGCTACAGCGACGTTCGTTTCGCGACCAATGGTGTCCAAGTCATCGGTGGTCCGATGCACAGCCCGCTGGCCGGCGATGATTTCGAAACGGAATCACCTAACAACACGTTTGCCGACGCACAACGTTTGGGTCTTTACGACGGACAGTACACCTCCGACGGAACGATCACGACCTTGGCCGATGGCAGCATCGTTCTGAACCGTGATTCCGGTGGCGTCGATCGAGTCGACATCGACCTCGAAAACGCTGCGGGTCCATTGTCCAGCGACAGCCTGTCGAAGAACATCTCGGGATCGTTGACTGACGGCGGCGACGTCGACTGGTACGAATTCGAAATCGACTACAAGCAACTGACGCGGGATGACGCGGCGTTGTACTTGGCAACCGTGTTCGACCTCGACTACTCCGATGGTCTGGCTCGTGCCGATACCGCACTCTATGTCTTCAACGCTTTGGGTGAGTTGGTACTCATCGGTGGTGACAGCAATGTTGCCGACGATCAGTCGTCCGCTGGTGCAGGTTTCGACCCATCGGATCTATCACGCGGATCGTTCGGAACCGCTGACCCATACATCGGCTCGGCTGAACTGCCCGAAGGCACCTACTACGTCGCGATTTCGAACCAATCACGTCAACCTGCTGTGTTGGATCAATTCACCAACCGTGACACCGCCAACCCGTTGTTGCGATTGGAACCTGTCGATTCGATCCGACGCATCGCGGAGGAAAACTTCTCGAACTCGAGCTTCTTCTACCCAGGAACGGCAACGACTCCAGTCCAACCGGTCTTGTTCGATGACAACTCGATCCTCGACTACTCGCTCGACGACGTCGTCTTGTACGTCAACACAGGGACGACTCTGTTCGTGGTCAACCCATTCACGGGCGAAAACTACGGCACGATCGGTAACTTCGGCGACGAAATTCGCGACATTGCATTCACTGCCAACGGCGAACTGTTTGCCTACACCGGGTACGACGACCGTCCCGCCGGCGACACCACGTGGACCTACAACCGAATTGACACCGCCACCGGTCAGCTCAGTGCACCGCTCAGTGTTGGTGCAGGGATTGAAACGTTCCATGATCTGAACGTCGAAGCCCCACCGGCGCAGCAAATTCTGGATCAGGCCAGCGACGACGGAATCGAAGTCGAAGGCATCACCATCCGAGCACGGTTCGGTACCGAGACTGGTTTCTTCATCGGCAATCGTCCAACTGCACAACAAGGCCTGACCTACACCCAGAACATCCTGTATGCCTTCAACGAGGAAACAGGCGAAGCGACCGGTCCGGTATTCGATCTCACATTGGCCGGTTCCGGTGCAGGTACCGACCGCCGCGAAATCGGTGCGATCGACACGTCGATTCCAATCGGTAACCAAGACACCCAATTGGGCATCGCCAACGCGACGGCCAACAACGCCAACGGATTGCCCGTGGCTCGTTTGTTCGACGGTGACACGTTCAGCTTGACCAACGGTACCGAAACCGAAACGTTCGAACTGAACCAGGGCTTCACCATTTTGGCTGCATCGCCAGCCGATGCCCTGACCGGAGCAACATTGCCGAACGCCGCGATTCCAATCGCGACGGACACGACGTTGGATCCTGCCAGCATCCTGAACAACACTCTGTTGACGGTCGAAACACCCGGCAACGCACCCGTGACGTTCCAGATCACCGACTCCACCGCCGCGATTCCACCGGGTAACATCCGAGTCCAACTGGATCGGACATCCGACGCGGTTGTCTTCATCGACAACTTGGCGTCAGTGATTCGCCAACAAGGCATTCCGGTTTCGGCCAAGGGAACTCAACTGGCACTGCCAACCGCAACCAACGTTCAGTTGACCGGTCCTGGTGCGACGCCTGCTGACGGAATTGCATTGGTCGGAAACAACAACGTTACCGCCGGCAACATTGCCGTCACCCTGTTGCCGACCGACACCGCCGAAACGATTGCTTTCCGCATCTCGCAAGCGGTTCAAGCGGCCAACACGGGCGGTGCTTTGCCGACCGTCACCGCAACGCCTCAAGGCAACTCACTGGCCATCACCGGTGCAATTGCCAACGTCAGCAGCGTGACCGGAGCCATTCGTGCTGGTGGGTCGCCAAACGGCGGAACGATCACCGGTGTCGAGCTTGTCGGCAACTCTCTGTATGGCGTCAGCGACAATGGTGGTCTGTACTTCGTACCGAGTGCTCAGCTCAATGGAACGGGCAGCCGCTTTGTTGGAAACTATGTCTCCACCGCGACCGACCTGATCGGATTGAACTTCACCGGTCTGCGTGCCGGACCAAACAGCGTCGAAGACGGTGCGTACAGCGACATCTTGTTCGGGACGACCAGCAACGGCCGCATCTATGCGTTCAATACGCTGGGCGAACTTCAACCAATCTTTGCTGGCGGACGCAACTTCATCGAAACCGGCATCTTTGGTGCCTTGGGTCTGGACTTCAGCACCCTCGATTACAACCTCTGGCACGTTGCCGGTGCTCGTGCCGATGACGCCGGACACGGTTACAACCAAACGTTCAGCGACACTCGCGTCGGCTATACCGGCGGCAACTCGTTGCAGTTCAACTACACCGCGGGTGCCTTCAACGGCAACTACAACTTCGGTGAAGCTCCGGTTCAGAACCTGAACACCGTCAACGAAAACGTTCGTCAGGACGGCCAGAGCGTCCAAAGCACTTACAACCTTCCTGGTGGTGCCAAGGGTATCGTTCAATCCAACGCGTTCAGCTTGGAAGGGTACGCGTCGGCCGACTTGCCAACGATGTACTTCAACTACTTCCTGGAAACGGACGGAGTTGACGACGACACGCAAACCGACAACGACGACGACTTGTTCGCTGAAGACCGTGACACCCTGCGTGTTTACGTCATCGATCAGTTCGGTGTCGAGCACTTGGTCGCGACCAACAACGAATCGCGTGGCAACTTCAGCTTCGACGATGAGTTCGATGACCCGGCTCAAACTGGCATCTACGACGACGACATTGACGTTGACGTTCAACAGTTGTTCGACAACACCGGCAATTGGCGTCAAGCTCGCGTGCCGCTGAACGAGTTCGCCGGTCAAAGCAACCTCGCCTTGCGAATTGAATTTGCAACCGCAGGTACCACCGCAACAAACACGGCAGAAATCCGAACCGTTGCCGCCAGCGGGTTGACCGATGGCGAAACATTCACAATCGGCGGACAACTGTTCTCGATCGATCTGTCGCCAACCATTGCGTTCCCATCGGGAGCACAACTGTCGCAACTATTCAACAGCGGACCGACCGCCGAAGCCACGTTCACCGTCGACGGCCAAGAGTATATCTTGACCGACGGTACCCGTGCCGTTTCGGCCGGCCAAATTGAAATCGATGTGACCAACGGTCAACCGACCGCACTGGCTACATTGACTGCTGCCGAGATCGCCGCGGCCGTCAGCACGACGTTCGACACAAGCGTCAACGTTCAACGTTTGGTTCCATCAGGTGCCGAACTTGCTGTCTTCTATCAGAACAATCCTGATGAATTCCGAACCGTCTTCCTCAACGGGACTGAATTCCTGTTGGACGATGGTTTCCGTGACACCGCTGATGCCACCGCACAAATCGCGGGAACCGCTTTGGTACCGATCGACATTTTGGCGGTCTACCAAACTTTCGACGACGCCGATCCAGATGTCGATCAAGTTGTCGACCTGTCACAAGAAGACGTGGCTCGGGTTCTGTCCGCTGTCATCGGCGAAACCGACGGTACGGTCGACTACGATCAACTTGTCCCAACCGGCAACCAACTCTCCGCACTGTACAGCGACGCATCGGAAACCTTCGTTGTTGAAATCGATGGCGTCGAATACGTCCTCAACGATGGAACGCGATCGATTCAAACCGGTCAAGTTTCCGTCGCGATTGCTGACTTCGCTCGATCGGACATCGGTGCGGAACTGCAAGCCGTCGTCGAGCAGAACACCGGCGTTCAATCGCCTCAGTTCACCACCGTCGACAACTTCGACTTCAGTGACGCATCTGATCCAGTCGATCCATTTGGAAACCCAAACCCAGCCGGCGCTGTTGGTCGCAATGACCTGCTCTTCCAAGCGACACCACTTCCATATGTTGATGGCAACACCCAAGTCTCCGGTCGCGGAACGCTTGGTACCGTCACAACAACCGGTGTAACCAACCTCGGCGACGTGGACTTGTCCAGCGTCGAAGTGGCTGCTGGAACGACGATCACCGTCAGCACTCTTGCCGACAACCCTGGCATTGATCTGAACGTTCGGTTCTTCGATTCGACCGGCGTCGAACTACGAAGCCCCACCGGTGGTTTGCTCGCGGTCGAAAATGCAGCTAACGGAACCGTTTCCGTCACGGCACCATCGGATGGCGTGATCTACATCGGCATCAGCGGACCTGAAAACGGCGATTACGATCCTCGCGTTTCGGGAACGACCAACGCAGCTCAAGTCGGTGGCTACGACGTCACCGTTTCGATCAACCCACAACTGGACGTTCGAGCGAACTCCTCCGTGGTTGAGTTCAACGGCGTCGGTTCGGTTTCCGTCTCGACCGGAAGTGGACTGCGTGTTGGTTCGCAAAACGCATTGCCGGGCATTCCGATTCGAATCAGCCAATCTGCCACTTCGCAAGAAGTCGCTGCGGCACTTCGCCAAGCTTTGGCAAACCGATTCACCGATGGCAACGAGACGTTGATTCCATTGGTCGGTTCCGCCGTTCGCCTGCCAAACCTCACGATCAACGATTCCGGACCGTTTGCATCCACCGCACAACGGTACGGGGATCGCTTCGGAGCCAACGGCCGTGGTGCTGCCGCCGACAACGAATCCAACGGAGCGTTCATCGACGACATCATCATCGGGTTCGCCGAACGCGGCGAAATGGTCAGTGCGGCCAACCCGATCGGTGCCAACGAAGACTTCGTCTTGGATCAGTCGGTCAACTTGACCACTCCGGCCCAACCGACTCAGCCGACCGTTTCGGGTTCCTATCAACTGGAGATTCGCGACGCATCGGAATACGTCAGCAGCGGCGAAGTTCCTGCCTTCACACCGCAAGTCCAACGCAACGCCAACGGCACCGCGGTGCAAGTCGCAGTTGCTCCAGATGGATCACAAGTCCAAGCCAATGCGAACGGCCAGTTCTTGGACGGCAACGGTGCGGCACTGGACCTGACCGGATTCACCGGTCCGTTTGGCATCAACATCGACGATGGATCACTGGTTGCACTGGACACCTCCGGCGAACCGATCCAAATTCGCGGGGTCGCCTTCGACGCTCGCTTCCGCACCTTCGATACCAACGAACGGCTCAGCAGCGGCATCACACTGACCGCCCTGCCCGCCTCGGAAATCCAGGACGGAGCAACGTTCACGCTGGCCGACGCCAACACGCGATTGACATTCGAATTCGATATCTTAAATGACTTCGGTGCCAGCGATGGATTTGTCAACGACGACAATCGAGTCGTTGTGCGATTGCCTCGCACCGCATCGGCTGCTGAAGTTGCCAACGAAATCATTCGCTTGATCAACTCCAACCAAGTCCAAGCTGTGATCGATGGCAGTGCGGCTCGTTCCAACGGAACCGTGCCACCGGCCAGTGCCAGCTCACCAAATGCTTTGGTCAACGCTGACACACGCATTAACCTGTATGGCGACCTCAGCCTGCGACCTGACACAGCCGGACGCCCAACGTTCGCGAACATCGAAATCGCTGACTTGCGTGGTGACACCAACCGTGTCGACGAATCACAAGGCGTGATCATGATCGAGAACAACCGGTTCTTGTTCAGCTCCAACGCTGGTGTCGACATCAACCGTGACGCATCCGCTCGAGTCACCTCGGACGATTTGCGTGACGCGACGCCTTCGATCCTCACCTACGCTCGCAACCTGATCGAACTCAACACCGAGAACTTGATCCCAGGCGTGGTCGTTCAAAACAACGTCATCGCCTTCAACGCGGACGCTGGAATTCGCATCACCGGTTTGGACGGCAACGGATCGGCGACACAAGATCCAGTCGGATTCGATCGCATCGTCAACAACACGTTGGTCGGTGGACCGATCGAAAGCGGTGCGGAACTCGGACCTCAAGTCTTCGAATCGATCTTGTTCGACCAAGGCGGCATCTCGTTCGCTGACGCAGTTGTTCAAGACACGTTGTCGCTCGGTCCGGACGTCAGCTCCGAATTCACCGATTCCGAAGCCGCTTTGGGATCGCCTGATTGCCACGGAATCGGTCCAGAACCGACCTCGGGACAATTCACGTTCTCGTTGGGATCGGGCGGACAAGCGACGTTCCTGTTCCAAGACAACCTGTTGGTCGGTGACGGAACCTCCGCCCCTGACTTGGTCATCTTCGAATCGGGAACGCCCGAACGCGTCGCGGTTGAAATCAGCCGTGATGGCGTGACGTTCTTCTCGGTCGGCCAGATCTTCGGCTCGGACAACACGATCGACCTCGACTCGTTCGGCTTCGGCCCGAATGATCAATTCGGCTTCGTTCGTTTGACCGATTTGTCCAGTTCGGGCACGTTCGACTTCGGTGCCGCTGGTGCCGACATCGACGGCATCGGTGCGATCTCCACGATCGCTCGGGAGATCTACACTCCTGGCAGCCAAGGCATCGTCGTCCAGCAGAACTCTGCTCCGACGATCTTGAACAACATCGTTGCCAACTTCCAAACCGGTATCGCGGTTGCATCGCCTCAGAACAATGTTCCTGGCGACGTCGACGTCTCGGGTGACTTGACGGTCATCGGTGGCAACACGTTCTTCCGCAACGCCAACAACGCGACCGCTGGCAGCACTGGATTGTTCGCTCAGTTCATCAGCCCGTTCCAACAAATCTTTGTTGATCCGGTCAATCTGGTCTTCACCCCACAAGCCGGCACGGCAACGATCGACAGCGGCATCAGCTCGCTGGAAGATCGCTCGTCACTCGAAACCGTTCGCGGTGCGATTGGCTTGCCACCAAGCCCGATCATTGCTCCTGTCTATGACCTCAACGGTCAGCTTCGTACGGACGATCCAAACGTTGCCTCGCCAAACGGCCTGGGCTTCAACGTGTTCGTCGATCGCGGAGCGGAAGAACGCGGCGACAACGACGGACCGCGCTTCGTCGTCACATCGCCACGCGGAGACGACCTGTTCAACTTAGCCGGTCAAGCCTTCAGCGTTGGAACGATCCACGATGCATTTGAAATTCAACTCATCGACGGAATCGCTCCTGCCGACGCCGCCCCTGGAGTCGGCATCGATGACTCGACCGTTCGTTCCGAACTGGTTCGCGTCAGTCGATTCTTCTCCGACAGTGACGAAGTCGAGTTGTTGTCCGAGGGTGTTGACTATCGATTCAGCTACGAGCCCGGCGACAACAAAATCCGCCTGACTCCGATCGGTGGTGTGTGGCCAAACAATGCCACCTACACCGTCGAATTGCTCGGCAGCACACAATCCGGTGACACAGTTGGTGTTCTGAAAGCCCAACAGGGCCGTCTGTACGCCGATGGTGCCACCACGCAAGTCGGCGACAAGATCTTCGAAGCCGACACCGGCATCGGACTGTCGATCCTGCCGAGCGAGTTGACTCGGGTCAATCCGATCACCAATCTGATCGAGTCCAACATTGACGGACAGCTCGTGACGATCTTTGACGGTGTCAACGAAGTCACGTTCGAATTCGACACCGAAGCGATAGCCAACGTCGCCGATGGAAACGTGCCGGTTCGCTTGCCTGCCGCCGCTACCGCGGAACAGATCAGCGATATCTTCGCTCGTGCCATCAACGGGACCGAATTGCAACTCGTTGCGATTCACATGCAAGTCGCTGACGACGCGGCGATCGAAACCGGTCGTCTGCAGTTGCTCGGCACCACCGAAGCCAGCGAAAACAGCTACGTTTCGTTCGAAGCCGACAGCTTCCTGCGTCATACCAACCAAGTGTTGGACGTCACGCTGCTGATCACCACGACGAATGGCGTCAACGACTTCGACGGTCAACAAGTTTCGATCTTTGACGGACAACAAGAACTCACGTTCGAATTCGATTCCAACGGTGTTGCCGCGGCAAACGCCGACGTCGTCGTCGCAATCCGAACGGATTCAACCGCCCGTCAAATCACGGCTGAACTGCTCGCCGCGATCAGCACCGCGGGACTGAACGTCGAAACGTCCGGAGCCACCGGCAACTTCCGAATCTCGGGAACCAATGGGCCGATCTCCGTCACCTCGCTGACCGACTCGATCATTGTCGAAGGCAACAGCGAAATCGGCACCTCATTCGGCTTTGGCCTTATCGTGCCAACCGAAGAAGGCCAGGTTTCGCCTCAGCTGTCCGACGGTCAAACGTTCACGATTTCGCGTGGCACGGCACAAGCGGTCACCTTCGAACTCGACTTCGACGGATTCCTCAACAACACCGTGGATGCCGACGGGAATCCTGTCGTTGCGGTTTCGATCCCTGGTGGCGGATTCGGTGGATCGACACCGGATCAAGTTGCCAACGCCTTGGTGGCTGCCATCTCGGCCAACTTCGTGGGTCTGTCCCCTGTCAACATCGGCGGCGGACGAGTGACCCTCGGTGGCGACGATCAATACAGCTTGAACCTGGCCAACACATCGTTGTCGCAATCCGGTTTCGCCGGTCAACCCGCTTCGATTCCTGTGATCGTGCCTTTGGACGACGTCCGAAGTGCAGTCGTCACCGGACTGGAACAATCCAGTGCGACCAAGTTGGCGGCGATCCAGCCAATCATCGATATCCTGTCGATGTCGCAAACCGGCGTCAAACGAATCGCTGCTCTCTACGGCGAAGCCATCTCGGACGCATTTGCGAGCGAGATCGCAGCTGGCACCATCGTGGTTCAACAACCTGACTCACGCATCCTGATCGAAGGAGCCTCCTTGGTTCGCGGTCAGTCTGTGATCAGCGATCGAATCACCGATGAAGTCGGCAACCAATTGCTCGCCGGCGAAGCCATCATCTTCGTGGGCAACCCGCTCGACTTTGGTGACGCGGCTGATCCTCGCACGCCTGTCACTGTCAATGAGAATGGTCCTCGCCACGTCATCACGGAAGGATTCCAACTGGGTGATCGAATCACCGCCGATGCCGGTGGCGTCGACAATGGCAGCGGAACTGCTGACTCCAACGCCGATGGCGATGACGGAGTCGCAATTTTGGGTGCGATGCGACCTGGCTTCTCGACTCAGTTCGTCATCGATGTTCAATCGCCAACAGTGGGTGGGGTCACACCTGCCTTCTACTTGGACGCTTGGTTCGATTGGAACGGCGACGGAACGTTTGATGAAACCGAAGTCGAACGCTTCGGCAGCATTGGCTCCGGTGTCGCTCGCGTCATCGGAACCGGTGGAACGACCGTCAACATCAACGTGCCATCGACGGCTGTGACGGGTCCGATCCAAACTCGTTTCCGTTTGTCCAACGAATCGGGCCTCGGATCGGGTGGTTTGGCTCAATCGGGTGAGGTCGAGGACTACACGTTCACGATCAACAACAACCCGTACCAAAACCCATCGTTGATCCATGACGTCAACAACAGCGGAGCGATCACACCGCTTGATGCTCTGTTGATCATCAACGCAATCAACGCAGCCGACGGAGATATCAACCTGGCAAACATTCCTGCGGGAATCACGTTGCCTCAGTACCCCGATGTCAACGGCAGCGGAACCGTATCCGCATTGGATGCTTTGAACGTCATCAACCGATTGAACGAATTGACCAGTCCTGGCCAAGACCCAACCGGTGCGGGCGAACCTCTGTTCGCTTCGTCAACAAGCTCTTCGGTCTACTCGGCGGTCTCTGATGGAGTCCTCGCGTCCAGTGCTACGATCGCTTTCGACCCGACTTCCACCAGCGACGTCGATTCCCACAGCGACGATGACTCCCGGTCGTCCGCACCTGCTGGTGAACCATTGGTCGAATCGGCAGCCAAAACGGTTGGGGATGCATCCAGCGTCTTCGATTCGGCCGCTGTGATCAGCCTCGACGATGTCGTGGAAACCCTGGCAAGTGATCGGGATCAGGCGGATCAATCCGAGCAATCGGAAATTTCCGCATTGGACTCAATCTTCGCGTCGATGAACTAATCGTCGCGAAGAAAACCACCGGTCAGAAATCAATTTTCGCGAGCGTGACGTAAAGTTCCATTGGACGGTTCCACCGTATTCAATCGAACCTTGCGTCACGCTTGTTTCGTTTCTGCATTGAATTTGGGAACCAATTGCACGTTCGTCGGCTCCAAGGATCTAGGAAACGGCGGCCAAACACGATTTACAACGCTTTCCCTGCAATCGGCCGACATGCGAAAACGGGCTTCCAACAACAAAAACAGCCAACGAATCGCCACTCGTCGCCGAAAAGCGACCCGGCGGCCGCTGACGCTCCAGCCGTTGGAAACACGGCGAGTCATGGCGGCTGGCATTCCCGTCGGTGCAACGACCAGCGACACGGCCGAGTTTTTCTTGGGCCGGATCGCCGTCACTCCAATCTTTTTGGATTCGAACGGTCAAACCGACACGAAGACCCAAAATTGGACCGCCGGTGAAATTGATGCGGTCATGGAAGAGATTACCGTCGGTCTGAACTGGTGGACGGAAGCTCTCGATCGCCTGGACACCGTCCACTCGCTGGAATTTGTGATCGACGACACGTTCGCAAACGACCCGTTCGAAATTCCAATCGAACCGATCGACCGAACCAGCAACAACTACAGCGCCTACGTCGGACAGTTCTTAGACGAGATGGGCATTCCATCATCGCTGTCGTTGGACGACGGCATGTTCGCCTACAACAACTCCCAGCGTGAAACGCATGACACCGACTGGGCGTTCTCGCTTTTCATCAGTGATTCGTCGGATGACGCTGATGGTTTCTTCGCCGCCGGTGGATCCTTCTCGGGCGCCTTCGCATTCCCCGGTGGGCTGTACGTCGTCGCTCCTTCGACACGGCCTGCTCGAACCTTTGCTCACGAGATCTCGCACATCTTTTGGGGATTGGATGAATACAGCGGCGGTGGCTCGTACAATCAAAGCCGCGGCTACTACAACACGCCCAACGACAATGCGTTTGATAATCCGACACCCGGATTCACTCAACAACCCAGCATCATGGCTGGCGGAAACAACTTGGTGAACGGCTACCAAAACTTCGTTTCCCCCGAGTCCACCTTTGCGATGATCGGCTGGCAAGATTCCGACGGTGACGGGATCTTTGATGTGCTCGACGTTCCATTGAACTTCGACGGCACCGGTCACTACGACTCCGAGACCAACCAATTGCATTTTCGCGGTGAAGCTTCCTCGGGGACACTGATCAACCAAAACTCCTCGGGACCACAAAGCGACATCACGCTGAATGTCGTCTCTGAACTGCAAGTCTCTATCGACGGTGGCGAGTGGACGACACTGCAAACGCCCGACAGCCCCACGGCAACATTTGATTTCTCGCTCGATGTTCCACCGACGATGACAAGCGTGTCGTTGCGGGTCATTGATGCCGCAACGGGTGTCACCAGCCAAACGCTTACCGCGTCCCGCACAACACCACTCGTCGCCGAAGCACCCGTCGCCGGGTTTGTCTACTTTGACGAAAACGGCGACTCCAATCGCAATGAATTTGAGACCCTGCTTTCGGGAGTCCAATTCGACGTCTTGGCATCCAACGGAACGGAACTGGCCAGTGGATCGTTTCATGTCGACAATGTATCGCTTGACACGAACATTCCCGCCGCCAACGGAATGACGTTCTCCGCGATCGGTGACAACGTTCTCAACGAAGTTCAAGTCAAACAAAACTCGACGTTTGACAATCAATCGTTGATCCATGTCATGGATCGAAACCTAAATCGATGGTGGCCGGCACTGACATCCCGACTCGGGTTGGATGTCGCCTTCGATGAACCGGTCGGTTACGTCGAGGTGGACATTGTCGGACTGCAAGACGACAGTTATGGACGAGTCCAAGCGTTTGACGCCGCCGGCAACTTGATCACCCGAGTCACAACCGACATTCGTAACACCGCCGGTGGCAGTCTTGCCGATGGCGAAGCCTCGACGTTAACCTTGGTTGATCCCGAAGGCCGAATCGCACGCATTGAAATTGCCGGTCACGCTGACACTCCAATTGGTGTCACCGCTGTGCGTCATGGCGTCGAACCACAAGTTGTTACCGATGCATCGGGAGCTTTCACGCAAACCAATCTGCCAGATGGCCAGTATCAATTGCGTTGGCAACCCACTCAAGTCATCCATTCGATTGCCGACGCCACCATCACCGTGTCCGGTGGTGAAATCACTTCAGGAGTCACGACAACCGCGGGACTGGTTTCGGTTGCCGCCACACGAGTTGACAGCCCACGTTACAACACGGCCCTCGGCGAAGATGTCAACGGTGACGGAGTGGTCACGGCCTTGGACGCGTTGCAAGTCATCAACGACTTGAACGCCAACGGGGATCGCACACTGACGTTTGCTGAAACCGCGGGTTTCAAGATAGATGTCACCAACGACGGCAATGTGTCTGCCTTGGACGCGCTTCGAGTCATCAACAAACTGAACGAACTCGATGCGGGCTCTGAACCGGCTGGAGAATCCATCGCGGCTTCACAATCAGACGGCCAAACTGATTCAAACACGTCCGGCTCTGGCGACTCCTCCGCGTCAAGCAGCGCATTGTTCTCTTCATTCGGATCTCAGAATGTGCCGCAGCCGAACTTTTCAAATTCCGGCACCAATGACGCCATCTTCCGCGACGACGAAACCCTCGGCGAAATCCTTTCCCTCGAATCCAAAATCATCGCCCCCTCGGTGACCTGAGATCGCCGTTTAGCAACGCGTGAACAACAAGTGACGATGTTAGCGGTGTGGCGCAAGCCGCCCGGTGAGGAACCGGAGGGCTCGCGCCCTTCCGCTACGTCACTTGTTGTTCACGTGGTCCTTAGCCGGACAACGCTATATCGAATGAGCCCTTTGGACGCTGCCCCCGGTTCTCGTGGAAGGAATTGGTGAACCTTCACGTGGCCCCCGCGTTTGTGAATCGCCGCCAATTGCGGGCGATTCCTGTCAAACAATGCTATCCGGTCCCCTGTGCGCCTCTTTCAGCATTCACGTGCGGCGTGCTTTCGCAACTCCCCAAATCACGCGATAGCGTAGGAAATTGCCCCAACGATCTCTGGCGGTTAATCTATGGGCCTGAAACACCCACCAGTCCCAACCCCGGAAACCCCCGCCATGAGCGACCGACGCGAATTCCTCAAAACTTCCGCCGCTGCCGCGACCATTTCAGCTGCGACTCTGACTGCAGCAACCACCACCAGCCAACCAGCCTCCGCCGCGCCAGCGGGCAGCAACGAGCGCATGCGAATCGGTTTCATCGGCCCCGGCGGACGTGGTTTTGGCGCTCACGTCAAATCGCTCTGCAAACACCACCAAGCAGGTCGCAAGATTGACCTCGTCGCGGTCGCTGAAGTGTTCGAAACACAACGAGACACCGTCGCTGACTACATCGAAAAGGCCACCAAGACCAAACCGGCCAAGTACGTCGACTACCGCGACATGATCGAGAAAGAAAATCTCGACGCCGTTTGCATCGGAACCCCCGATCACTGGCACCATCGTCAAACCATCGACGCTCTCGAAGCCGGACTGAACGTCTATTGCGAAAAGCCAATGACGAAGACCGTCCAAGAAGCCTTCGACGTTGAAGACAAGTGGCGTGCCAGCGGCAAAGTCATGCAGGTCGGCGTGCAATCGACCAGCCTCCCGGTTTGGGACGAAGTCAACGCCCTGCTTCGCGAAGGCAAACTCGGAAAAGTCCTGGGTTTCCAAACCGAGTACTTCCGCAACTCCGATGTCGGACAATGGCGTTATTACAAACTCACGCCCGACATGACTCCCAAAACCATCGACTGGAAACGTTGGCTTGGAACCGAACACGACCTCGCCGAAGACGTGCCGTTCGATCGCGAAGTCTACAAGCAATGGCGTCGTTTCTGGCCCTTCGGCAGCGGCATGTTCACCGACTTGTTCGTTCACCGCACCACTTCCATGTTGAAAGCCACCGGCCTTCGAGTGCCCGGACGTGTCGTCGGTGCCGGCGGAGTCTACCTGGAGTACGACGGTCGAGATGTGCCGGACGTTGCCACTGTCGTCGCCGACTTCAACGAAGGTGTTCAAGGTTTGATCACCGCGACAATGTGCAACGAAGAATCACGGGTCAATCAACTGATTCGTGGCCACTACGGCACGTTCGCTTTCGGCAACGGCGAATCCTTTGACGGGTTTGACTTCATTCCTGAACGCGGTCCGGTCACGCACGTGCGACAAGAAGCCGAGCGGATCACGACGAACCCGATCGACAACACCACGATGGCTCACTTCGCCAATTGGTTGGATGCCTGTGAAGCCGGTGACCCATCGCTTTGCAACAACCAACCCGACCTCGGTGCGGCTGCGATGTCGGTCGTTAACCTGGGTGCCCAAAGCTACCGCCAAGGCAAAGTGTTCTTTGTCGACGAAGATCACAAGATCTCTGACCAAGACCCCGGCTGGGCGGCCAAGTGGGAAGAGCGTTCGGCCAAAGGTGGCCCGGTTGCCCACATCCCAGGCTGGAACGCCGGCGAATACGGCAGCAAGCAACGTGACCCCGACTACATGCAGTACGGTGGTCCATGGCTGAACGGCAAGGATCCTTCCGAAGGCTAGACGTCTGGCCGTTTCAGGCAGCTAATTTGTAAACCCGATACGTGGGCGAGGCATCCGGAATGACGCCTCGCTCACGGATTGAGTGACTCAATCGGCGGATTTGCAAGGCTGAACGGAAACTAAGCAGCATAGGCCTCCAGCCTGTAATTCCACGGAAGACAGGTTAGAAGCCTATGCCACACTTTCTGTTCGGACGCCGAAAAAGGGGACGCGCCGAAAAAGGCGACGGGGGTCTTTTCAGCGACAGACCGAGACCAAACTGCCTGGCACCCCGGCAGTCCTCTCTGCTCATAGGGAGGTCGTGCAGTTTTTTAAATGCCGTTGATCCCAAACGACTACCATCACCTTCCCCCTGGGAGTGCCGAACGAAGCCAGGGGAGCGACTATCATCACCCTCCCTTTGAAAGGGTCGAGCGAAGCGAGGGGAGGGCTCAGCAATGGATCCAGCGCGCAACCCTCCCCGGGCCGAAGCGGTCCGACCCTTCCAACGGGAGGGTGAAGTAAAACGGCACGACCGCTGCGTGGGCGGGATTCTCAACGTGTCATTGGCACAGCATTTAAAAAACAGCACGACCTCTTCGGCTGGCCCAATCTGGGAAATCGGCTTCCCTTCGCTGATTGGCTAACGCGACGGACTTCGATTTGAAAAGGGAGACGCAGTTGCCGAAATTCCGAATCTTCGATCTGCTCTTGGGAATCGCGCTCCTCGCTTTGCACTTTGCGAATTATAGGATGCTCTCTCTGGGCACTGACGCTGAGATCGCAGGACTACTCCACTTGACCCCAACTCTGCTCGCAGCATGGATCCTTTTTCGTTCACGAATTTCAATTCCGCACGCGACGCTATTGCACTACCTTCTGTCGCTCGGTTGGGCTTTTGCAAACACGTTTTGCTATGAACTTGCCATCAATTTCAGAGAGTCGATGGCAAATGAGACAAGACGCACCATGCCTCTGTGGTCGGCCGTCGACACCATGATTGATATGACAATGTGGTCGGTGGCGTTTTCGGCAACTTTTGCACTGGTTTGTTATGCCGCCGTTTCATCGCCTCGTCCATCCACCTTGCCGAACAACTGAACTCACAGCACCCAGCGACTGCTGGCGTCCAGATTGCTCACAGGTTCGCAACATGAATCCAAACATTGATCCTGCCGCCGACATCGTTGCCTACAACCGCGCGGCTTGGGACAGTCAGGTACGAAAAGGAAATCGTTGGACGGTTCCTGTCACGCCAGAGGAAATCGAGCGTGCTCGTGAGGGTGATTGGAGCATCGTCCTGACACCCGAAAAGCCTGTGCCTCGCGAATGGTTCCCCGATTTCAACGGCGAACCTGTTGAAGTGCTTTGCCTGGCCGGAAGCGGAGGCCAACAAGCTCCCATTCTTGCCGCGGTAGGTGCCAAGGTGACTGTGTTTGACAACTCGCCAGCCCAGCTTTCACAGGACCGAATGGTGGCCGAACGAGAAGGCTTGGATATCAAACTCGTCCAGGGCGATATGGCTGACCTCTCCGAGTTAGCAGATGAATCGTTTGATCTCATTGTGCATCCTTGTTCCAACTGTTTCGTGCCCAACGTCCTGCCGGTTTGGAAAGAGGCCTCACGGGTCATGAAGCCGGGCGGCAACCTGCTTTCTGGAATCGTCAATCCTGTTGTCTATCTCTTTGACGAGCAATTGATGGAGAAAGGCGAGTTCAAAGTTTGTCACAAGATCCCCTACTCGGATCTCACCAGCCTTTCTGATAAGCAACGGCAAGCCTACCTCAACGATGACGAGGCCTTTTGCTTTGGTCACACTCTCGCGGACCAACTGGGCGGCCAAATCGAAGCAGGACTGGTCCTCACCGGCCTGTTCGAAGACCGGTGGTCCGAATGGCCCATCTCGGATCACATCCCCACCTTCATTGCAACCAAAGCAACCAAGCTGAAGTGACTAGTGTCGACTGACGCCAGCGTTTCGATGTCCGCCTATTCGCTTGACCAACAGCCAAAGTCATCAAAGCCAACGGCAACGCCTTCGTCATTCCTTCGCGTCACATCAACCAAGCCCGCTTCCTCTGGAGCGAATTCGCCTGCGTGGCTCCCGAGGACTCCACGTAGAGAGGTCGGGTGCAAGCCCTGAGAACATGTCTCCAAAATCGTGATCTCGCCCCAGACGGGACCGGCAAATGGGACATCAGCTCTGAGTGCTTTTTTCTAGCGTGCAAGTGGAATTCGTCCGTCTCATGAACTGGTGTTCCTCACTGCTCCAGCGAAAATACTGGCCTCGCGTTTGTTCTCTGCCCAACACTTTCACAACCCGGTTCGCTAATATCAGATGCATCGATTGCCGCTCTTTGTTCGACGCGTTGTTTTCAGCGGACCCAAGTCAAAGAGACTCCCGTCGCATCATTCGACCAGAATCGTCAGAGAGAAGATCACTGGCAGATTGCTGGACCGATCGCCTTCACCAACCAAACAAGGATTGATGGATCGGCCTGTCGAATGAGATGCCTCCTCCCCATCAACATCGGAAGCTCAAATGAAATTCTATTCGATCTTGCTTGCTTCGCTTTTCATACTTGTTGGAATCCTACACGGCGACGAGGTTACTGCCATCGCGGAAGCAACCAACGAACCTCCATCGGAATCAACTCAGTATTGCGTCGAGCTTTCCGAGTTTGAGCTCCAAGAGCCCATCGCGATCGGTCTGAACGAAACCGAAGTGATTCAGACCATCCTTCAGTCCGGCGTCAAGCCAATCGAAACGATCCGACTGATCGCGATGCCTAACGCGCCAAGTAACGTTCGAAAAGGAAAACAGGTCGCAGTGGTGACCTCCACGATGACGCGTGGTGATGTCACAACTCGCCAAACCAAGGATATCGAAATTGGGACCACCCTTCGGATTCAAATTGGAGAGCATCCTCAAGGCGTATTGGTCAACATCGACTATATAACCGCACGTATCGAAGACGATACGAAGGGCGACTCGAAACCCGACATTCTGAACAGCACCATTCAAACGACCCAAGTCTGTGTTCCTGGCAAGATGCGACTCGTGTCAACCATCGGATCGAAGCAACTCACCGCCGTGGTCGTCACCATTCACGAATGTAATCGCACGGAAACCAATCCGTCCAAATGACGTTGAACTGTCAGCTTGTCACCGTGAATGATTCAAACCCAAGAAAGAGTTTGCCGCATGGAAGAATCCATCAAACTGATCCCTCAGTTCGGTGAATTGGCGTTGTGGGCCATTGTGGCATGCGTCAGCTTCATGCTTGCATGCTCTTTGGTTGACCGTCACCCACCACCGTGAACCTTCGCAGCAAAAGGCGATTCCGTCTGTCAATGAGCGTCAGCCTTCTGGCTGCCGATACACTTACCGCGATGAGATCGCTTGGACGGTGGAACGTTTGCTATTGGCATTCTGAAAACGGATGCAACTTTGCTTTCTGAACAGCACCGGCGAAACACCCCGTCTCCCCTCTCCCAAAGCGAGGTTTGGGTAGAAATCGAGTGACGACGTTCAGGCGTGCGTGAGAGTTCGCACATGGGAGACGCCATGCACTGCCTTCCCCGGCAAATTACATGTTTCGCACTTCCGGTTTCGGCTTGTTCATTGACTGGGCAAAGACATTTCTACGCATGTAGGATGTGTACTCTTGGCTTTTTGCACCCCACATCTTTTGCAAAACGCTCGCGTTGGGAATGCAGGCGTTTCGAAGCCAAACATCCCTTGTCCAAGAACATTAGTGTTCGATCAGCGGAAATTAGTGTTCCCTTGGCCGCTCTGGCGGAACACTAATCCACTCTGATCGGACACTAATCTCTGGTGCTTCGAGATGTGGGTTATAGAAAGGACACCTTGCCCATCTGCGTCGTGAAGGTCGCCCAAGAATGGCCAACCTACAACAAAATCGGAAAGCCAGGTCGCAACGGAGGGTACTCAGACGGCACTACAAAACGGCACTGACTCCAAATGGGCGAAGGGAGCCAGTAGACTTCCGATCAAAACTTGCGTCAACGAAACCGAAATTTACTTTTCAACAGCGATAGCTCGCCATCCTGGGACCTCAGGCAGCCAACCGGATCACAAAACAGTGACGCAGCCATCCAATGATAAGCGAAAGCCCGCCGTAGAGAGACTTGCCTCTCCGGCGATCGCTCATTCACTAGAGCGTTCTCAAATAGCGAAATATCACACCAAAGGCGGACACGGGTTCACGGCTGAAGACGCCAATCATCTCGCAGACGTCTTCCGAGGGAGACGAGCGGAGATCATCGGAATCAACAACGAAGCGAATGGAGCCGATCGAATCGTTGACGGATTGCGGATTCAATCCAAGTACTACCAGACAGCTGCCAAGACGGTCGCATCAGCGTTTGCATCCGAGTCCGGTCTTTACAGATACGCACAGCAGGTGCTCGAAGTCCCAAAAGATCAGTATGACGCTTGCGTCGAATTGATGAGAAAGCGAATCGCGGCTGGCAAAGTTCCCGGCTTTGACAATCCGGCTGACGCTGAAAAGCTCATCCACAAAGGAACGGTGACCTACAAACAGGCAAAAAACATCGCCCGTGCGGGAAACATCGATTCGCTTGTGTTCGATGCGAAGTCGCAAGCGGTGACATCCTCCTATGTACTCGCAATTTCGTTCACAATCACGTTTGCACATGACTACTGGCACAGCCGTCACGTTGGCGATGCTGCCAAAACAGCCGCAAACAGATCGTTTCTTGCGAGTGGCACGGCACTTGTGACAGGAGTTGTCAGCGCACAGGTACTACGGAGCCGTGCTGCTGCGGTTGGCGTTGCTACCGTTCGTCGGGGCGTGAAAACCGTCAGCCGCTCGTCCATTGGACGTGGTGCCGTACAGCGAATCGCCTCGGGTTCCCTTGGACGTGCCGTCTACGGAGCCGCAGCAGTCAACCACGTATCGAAGTTGCTTCGAACCAACGCTGTCGCAGCGACTGTGGCAACGGTTGCGACGGCTGGACCGGACTTCTACAAAGCCGCGCTGGATCGCTCCATTTCTTGGAAGCAATTCACAAAGAACCTATCAGTCAACGGTGTGGGAATTGCTGCTGGTTCCGCCGGATGGCTAAGTGGTTCCGCAATCGGTGCTGCAGTCGGAAGTGCAATACCTATCGTCGGAACTGCAGCCGGAGGAATTGCTGGTGGCCTCTTGGGAGCGTTCGGAATTGGTACGGCAGGGTCAGCAGCCGCAAAGGCCCTCGCTGACAGAGTCGTTGATGACGACTCCCAAACAATGCTGCGGCTGATGCAAGACGAAGTTCAATCACTCGCGTTTGAATACATGCTTTCCGAACCTGAGATTGAGACCCTGGTGAAAGAAGTTTCCGTGACTGTCACTCCCGAGTGGCTTCGGCAGATCTACAAGGAAGCGAATGGACTGGAAGACGATGAAACGACTCGACGCTGCTTACGAAAAGCTCTCCGTCCAAGTTTTGATGCTTTGACGAAGGCACGGCCCAAAGTCACCTTGCCCACCGAGACAGAACTATCTTCGTTTCTCTCCGATGTTGTAAACCTCGCTATCGAGTAGTGATTCGTCAGCACAATTCTCGTCGCGACAAACGACACGTCTAGCAGGCTATTGAATGAGATATTTAGCCGATGGGCGTTAGCCCCGGTTGGCGTCTAAGCAACGCGTGAACAACAAGTGACGATGTTAGCGGTGTGGCGCAAGCCGCCCGGTGAGGAACCGGAGGGCTCGCGCCCTTCCGCTACGTCACTTGTTGTTCACGCGGTCCTAATCAACCGCCGCTAACGCGGCACGGCTCAAACAACCAACAGCCCGCAAGTATTCCCTCAACCTGGCATTGCATCTTCTCCCGGTACTTTGCTAACGCGAAAAGAGTCCCTTCCTCATTCACTCAACCGATTTGCGGTTTCGATGAATCCACCGATCAAACCCACCGCATTCTTGGTTGGAATGCTTGTGCTTGCGGGCTGCAGATCTGCTCCCAAAGACACATCGGAGATGGACGCGATCCTGAAAACCGTGGTCTACGACACATCGGTTCCAGTCATTCCTGCGTCGTTCCCCGTTGCATTTTCGTCTTCGACACCCGCGACGTCGGAACCGGCTGCGTCAGCCCCCAAACCCAACGTCACATTCGCGGAGAGAACCAAGGCAACGGGAAGATTTGTCGGTGATGGCTTGAAAGCAACCGCGGGGCTCATTCTGCTGGGCGGCATCAAAATCGTGGAATCCTCTCTTGGTTTGGGCGACGATGATTCGCCGAGCTATGGAAGTGCGGATAGGAATTTCAATCAATGGCTCGATGACCGAGACCGTTGGCGGAAAGAAGATCGAACAGCAAACACTGGTTCTTGAACCCCGATATCGACTCGCCGCAAACCGCCGCTGCGACATCGCGGGAGTTGGACGCTCATCCCGCGTTTGGGAAGCGACACGTTAAGCAACAACTCAGCATTCGCTGAGTAAAGGTTATACTTTTCCACTGCGTCTTGAAGAACGCGGCCAGCACGATCCACTTGATCAAACTTCTCCACGATCCTCCAAAGAGCCGATGGCACCTCGATGATGCGAGTATCGAATAAGCGGAAACCGCTTCCACCCGATTATCCACCATCGCTCAATCCATACGAGTCGCCATCACCAGACCCGTGGGTAGCTCTCCTTTGGGATCGATCCGTTTTGACACAAGTTGTATTCGGTATTCATTTGCTTATCTTGCTCGCCTACAGTTTTTTCACAGTAGACAGCGAGTTGACATCTTCCGAGATACTCGCTGGAATGAACCCTCGTATTCATTTGGCGATGGCCGGATGTTCGGCGTTCGGTTTCTTGGTTGTTTTCACCACAACCATCACGCAACGGAGTTGGCCGCTGCACCAGCGTTTGTGTTTGATAGGCGTCGATCTCTTGTTGATCGCCATCTCAGCCTACATCTCGCAAGGCTTTGGATCGCTGTCCCATTGATTACTAATCGTACGAATTGAATGCCAATGGACAGAGAGCGTCGACCGCCATCACCCGAATCGCTCACTAATTCCGCTGCAATGAAGAACGCCACCGACCGATTGAAACGCTTTTCCGGATGGATCGCAGTCCTTTGCATCCTCGTCGGTCCATCATTCACCACGTTTTCGATGATCCGCTCGTTCCAATCAACGATTGAAACGAACAAGGCGTTAAGCACGGACGAACTCGCAAATGATGTCGAGTTCGCATTGAATATCACAGCGAGCCTACTCCCCGTCGCAATCATCGCTGGACTCATTTGGGTCGCCTGCCGCTATCGCATCTCACGCGCGAAGTAAGGCGTCAAACAAATGGCTTCAAAGCTAATGCAGCAAGGCCAACTCCCGACTGCCTTCATCGATAGAAGGGTTTCCAAACATGCACAGGCGGGAGATTTCAAGGAAACCTTGAGTCGCACGAACGGTTCCCAGGTTCGATATTGAGACCCCGCTGCATCGTCAGCCTGCCAAGTCTATCGCTCACTCATGGACCTGGCTCGAAAGAACGCCAAGGCTCGACGCGGGCGTCAACATGGCTCGGTGTATAGAGCAGCTTTTGGTCTCGTGAGTTGATGCGTATCATAGGTGCCGAATTTCGGTCTTTGGACACGGCTTGCTCGTCCCAAAGATTTCTCCGTTGCAAGTCTGACAGAGAAAAGAAGATCGACTGCTTTTAAGAAACTCGCCGGATCCCACCGCAGTTGCAACTTGAATCGGCAACCGATGCCAAGCGACGGGTGCTAAGAAATCTCTTGCACCACTCACTAGGCTGAATCCCCGGCATCAAGAACGCTTTCGAAAGAGCGTTATCTCCATGCAGGTCCTCCATCATTTCCCACGGATCCAACCATGACCAGACTCTCAATGTGCGTGATCTTTTTGCTGGCGACAATTTCAACAGGAAACTGTCGAGCACAATCTTTGGGTTACGATCAGAACCGAATTGCGATGAGCTTTGATGGCAACAGCGCACCTGACAAACAATACAAATGGCCGACGGGAGATCCCGATGATTGGGGTGCGTTGCCGGCATCCTGCGCGATCATGGCGAAACTCGGGCTGCAAAACAAATTGGTTCACTGCTCGTACAACAACTTCATCGACGCTCCGTCTGGGCCTGACTCCAAGAATCAACTGAAGATCAGCGCCGATGGTGTGATCGAACATTGGGGATTCAATCCCGACGTTTTCATTGATGTCACCAAAGAACAGAATCGTGCGATTGAGAGCTTGGCCGCTGAAATGAGTCGCTCAACTGAGAGCGACCCGCTCTTCTTCATACACGCTGGACTGTCCGAGTTTGTTTACCTCGTCGTCAAAGAGGTCATCCGAAGTGGGAACATTGATTCGCTAGCACACGTTCATTTAGTGTCTCACAGTGCGTTCAACGAGAACGAACGACGGCGAAAACACCACCACACGTGGGACGACATCCAAGTGCTTTGCGGCAATCGTATCCAGTACACAAAAATCCCAGACCAAAACGACAAAGACAATCCGAATCACTTATGGCATTCGAAAGGCAATTTCTCGGTCTGGCACTGGATGCGGGATCATCCTGAAGCCGACGTGAGATGGATGTACTCCCGATTGAAAGCTCATAGCGCAGGCGTCGCGGACATCTCCGACTGCGGCATGTTGTTCTTTCTGCTCGTTGGCGATGCCAATGGTAGCCCCGAGAAATTCCGCGAATTCATTGGTGATCAAATTGTCTCCAAGAATTAGCTTCACGAATGGTGCAATCAATCTGTCGCGCTGACGTGGATGGCTGAAAGGCGAGGCAATATCCGCGATCTGTTTTCGTGTTGGCACAAATTCGTGATCAACACGTACTCGGTCCTGTTGGCCTGAAACACACGGCACCGTTCTGTATCGGTTGAATGCACGAGTCTCGCGGGGAGATCGCGTTTTCGAAAGCCCGAGCGACTTCGAGTGCCCGACCGGCAAACACTTTGTGTCCCACATCGCTGAACCACGGCGATACAATGTTGGCATCCGCACACTTTGGGAGACACCAATGAATCGAATCGCTTTGCCTCTGGTCGTGCTTTTTTTGATCGCTTTCTCGCCGTCCGCGAGTGGCGAAAAAGTGAGTATGTCACCGGAGCAACTTCGCAAGACTGCCACGCACGTTATCACGGGAACCGTTTCCCACGTTTTTCAGCGCAGCGAAACTGTGAATGATTGGCAGTACACTCACTACGTTGCCGAAATTCGCGTCGGCGATGTTGAAAAGGGCGACGGCATCGATCAAGACCGTCCGCTCTATGCGAGTTACTGGAAACGACGCTGGATTGGCAAAACGCTCGTTCCTCCATCAACCTCTGGACATCGGGGTTTGCCCGCTGAGGGCGATACCTTGAGGATCTACCTGGCTCGTGATGCCTACGACGGGTTCACTCGTAGCAACGATGACGGTGGATTCAACGTCATCGGTGCAAATGGTTTTGAGGCATTGCCGAAGACTACCAGCAAATAGAATTCGTGATCATTCAATGAGTTGGATTGCAATAGGGTGAATCGATACTCGACCAACGGGATCTCGCGCTGCGACGCGTCGCAGCGGAGTGAGACTTCGGAGGGTTCCTAGACTCTCGGCGTTGAACCTGATTCAGTTGCAAAACGGGTTCGAACATCCGTGACCGGATGCTTGATGGGCCGGTCACGCCCCCTCTGTAACTCATTTCAACAGTAGCGGATTCGGTTTGTTTCAACTTTCATTGCGTCGTTTCGCACAGGGGAATTTCAGCTTCCGGTATCGTCTCGAAAGCGAGTTCTCACGGCCCCACCGCATTTCCCTAGCGAAATCTCTGTTGCGGCGAGCCACGGGATGGCTAGGCTATAGAGATCTGGCGAGCAGTTTCGGCAGATCCCGCCCCCCATCCTTCCTTGATCGTCATATCACCGCCGAGCCCGACTGTGCGGCTTCGGCATCGATGCTTGGACGCTTGTGGCAATGGAGCCACTCGTTTTTCCAATGCATCCACTGGTCGGTTTTCCCCGTCCGACCGACGTCCTGACTCAAAACAATCGACCGTGCAACACGTTGAAAGTTCGATCATGATCAGTCGTAGAAATCTGCTGCAGGGACTCGCCGCCGGCGCAGGTGCCGCTATGGGTGCTCCCATTTTGCCGGAGCGTTTGCTCGCGTCTCCGGCACCAAACGCGTCTCCCAAACGCATCATCTTCTTCATGCAGAATCAGGGGTTCGATCCCAAAACCTGCATTCCCGCGGGGATGACGCACAGCGGATCTTTGGCGAAAGCGAAACTGCTGGAACCAATCAACGCCTTGGAACCCTACAAAGAACGACTGCACATCATCAATGGCTTGCACGGGCTGCACACCAGTCCCTCGCACAGCGCATTCTTCGGCGCATTGGGTGGCTATCGCGGCAGTGATGGAGTTCCGCCGAGCGCCTCGACGATCGATTACGAATTGAGCAAGGTTCTTCCACAGACGCTGCTTCCGCATCTGTGCATTGGCATGGACTCGATCGAGAACATGAAGACGAAACCAACCATTGCGACGCTGTCGGCCAGTGGTGCAGGTTCTCCGATCTTCATGCATTCCAATCCAAACCATCTCTACCAGATGCTCTACGGCGGCATTTCATCAGGTGAGATTCGGCGCCAACACGAAGCTCGATCCAGTGTGCTCAGTCAGGTCGAATTGCTGGCGGCGAGCAAAGGGAGATCTCTTCCACCTTCCGATCAACAACGCTACGGCCAATACGTTCAAGGTTTCCAAGAGGTCAACGGATTGCGAGACCGGCTCGACACCGTTTCAGATCACCTGCGGAAGTTTGCCCCCGAAGTGGACGAGCGATACAGCAACCCCGAGTTCGAAACCGATTGGCATGACCGCTTGCTCGACCTCGGTATTTCGGCGCTCTCATCGGGTATCACCAACACACTGACGATCGGTTCTGGACGCGGCGAAATCTTCGGTGCCTGGAAGGGTCTGGGCATCGAACAACAAGGTCACAACCTGGGGCACATGGAACAACCCGACAATCCGATCTGGATCAAAATCCGGCAATACAACAGCCGCATGCTGGTTCGGATCATGGAAAAATTGGACAGCGTTCCCGAAGGCAGCGGCACGATGATGGACAACACCCTGATCGTTTACACCAGCAACAACGCCGACAAACAACACACCAACGGAGCGAACTGGCCGGTCATGTTGCTGGGCAACCTGGACGGCGCCTTCAAAAGTGGATGCTTCACGCAAGTCGATGGCCAACGACCGATCAACGCTTTGTACACATCATTGTTGCGAGCGGCGGGGCAAAACGTCGACCGATTCAACATGGATGACAAAATGGCCAAGAAGTATGACGACAGCAACGGTCCGCTCAAAGAAGTCCTGGCGTAGCGATGTCAAAGCCATTTGCAACGAGACGCTGTCGACTGCTGACAAGTCTGCTCGTGTTTTTCACCTTCGGTTCCGTTGCCAAAGCGGAAACCTACACGCCTGGCCAACCCATCGATCAAAACTACTCCGCGATGGCGGAAGCGTTCCTGGCCGACTATTGCATTGACTGCCACAGCGAATCGGATCCAGAAGGCGATCTGTCGCTTGAAAACCTTGGACCGGTGGACGACATCAATGCGAGCATATGGACCAGCGTTTGGGCTCAAGTCAGCTTGCGTGAAATGCCCCCGCCTGACATGTCACAACCCGAAGTGATCAAACGCCTGAAGTTTTCCGATTGGATCGTCGGCGAACTTTCCCGAGCGATGAAGGACAAAGGCGGATTTCACGCTCATCGCGATCCAAACAAAGGGAACTTCCTAGATCACGATCTGCTCTTTGGGTCCTTGCCCGATGCGATCGAACTTCATCCTACATCGTCACCCGCGCGTATCTGGCGAGTCACGCCCGAGGAGCACATCACTCGCCTGAATGAGCTCATCAATACCGAACCCGAATACGATCCATCCAAACCGGGGCTTCGCACGCATGGGGACGCTGTCCCCACGAATCACGGCGGCGAATTGAAGCTGTACTTTGGCGTCGATCGAATCATCAAATGGCAAGGCGGAACGGTCGCGTACGCCACGTCGGTCAAAAGTGTGCCCGCGGTCCTGTCGACGGCCAGAGACCATGGGCTCGAAAACTACCCGGACTTCTATACCGTCAACAGTGCTGAAGCGACGCAGATCATGGGGATCGCCAGCGACATCATTCGGTACATGGCCGAGGGTCCACTCAGCATCGCCGAGCCATATCAGATCACCGATGATCCCAATTCGATCGCTAATAAGATGAAGGGTGATCTGCGTGGACTGCCGACCAGTTTGGTGTACAGCACCAAGGTCTTGCGTCCACTGACGCCGGTCTACGATCTCTTCGAATCAGATGAGTCTAACGAATCGAACCAACGAGCCGCGGTTGATTTTCTCTTTGAAGCGTTGACGTTCCGTCCGCCAACCAAAGCTGAATCCGACACCTACGTCGAGATCCTGGATCAGTCGATTGAAAAACTGGGCAAAAAGGACGGTGCCGTTCTCGGGTTGTCGGCGATCTTCCTCGACCGTGACGCTCTCTTTCGTCCCGAGTTAGTCGAGAAAGGTGAACCAGACAGCCATGGCCGGGTCATGTTGCGGGATTGGGAGTTGGGGTTGGCAGTCAACCATGCCCTGCGATACCTCCAACCCGATGATAGTCTTCGCAGTTCGATCGTCGATGGACGCATGCGAACACGCGACGACGTTAAACGCGAAGTCGTTCGCATGTTGGAAGATGACAACATTCGGAAGCCGAGGATCCTGAGATTTTTCCGCGAATACTTCGACTACGATCTGGCGGGATACATCTGCAAAGACACTCGAGCACTTGGCGAAACGGGAGTGAACAACAAAGGCGTCGCTCACTACAACGCCATGTTCGAGGCAACCGCCAGCACCGATCGTTTGATTGAGCTGATTCTCGCCGAAGACACCGAGGTTCTGAAGCGACTACTAACGACGGACAAAGTCGTCGCGGGCAAATACGACAACGTCTACTTTGGCAAGCAACGTTCACGGGAAGAAATGGCGGCCTCTGTTGCCGCTGAAAAAGCCACTAAGACCAAAGCAGCAATCGAATTGGCGGCTTGGAAAAAGGCCAACCCGGGAAAGGACCCGCCCGAGAAGCAAAACGCTCCAAAGAAACCCAAAATCAATCACGCGGTCACGGAAGCCAAGCTGACCGGACCGGACATCTTCGCTCGCGTCAGTCGCCGTAGCTTCGGTCGTGGATCGATGAAGCCCGAACGTGTTTTGGCGACGGTTCCCGAAGGCGAACGCCTTGGCATCCTGACCCATCCTAGTTGGCTGGTCTCACACTCCGATGCGATGGACAACCACGCCATTCGGCGAGGCCGCTGGATCCAAGAACGATTGATCGGCGGTGCGATCCCTGATGTCCCGATCACCGTCGATGCGATGTTGCCTGACGAGCCGAGAACGACGCTTCGCGAACGAATGCGAGTCACGCGAGAAGACTACTGCTGGACGTGTCATCGCAAGATGGATCCGCTTGGTCTTCCATTCGAGATGTACAATCACGCCGGACTGTATCGCGAAACCGAACATCGCCAACCCGTGGACACCACTGGCGAGATCATCGATTCAGGCGATCCGACGCTGGACGGTAAAGTCGCCAATGCGATTGAGCTCATTGAACGTCTCGCTGAAAGCCAACGAACCGAGCAAGTGTTTGTTCGTCATGCATTCCGCTTCTGGATGGGGCGAAACGAAACGCTCCACGACGCACCCGTCTTGCAGGCCGCCCATCAAGCGTACCGAGACAACAACGGCAGCATGAAAGCGTTGCTCGTATCACTGCTGACCTCCGACGCGTTCCTGTACCGAACTCGAAGCGAATCAGCATTGGCTACCACCAACTGAGCGATTGAGCGACAATAGGTGAAACTTCCTCGCGGAACGGCGCACGCCGTCCACATCGAAGGCGAATGGCCAACTTCAACTTTCGCTGCTAGCTCGTAGGTCTGCCACGTGAGCGTGAGTGCTCGTGGCGGTTGTTTGCCACCGAGGACACCGAGTTCACAGAGACAAAGTGACGGCTGAGCTCATGTCCAAATCGACGGAGAATCACCTCGGTGCTCTCAGTGACCTCTGTGGCTGCCCCACACCAACCGCGTCCGGGGTCGCAGGCAACTGAATACCACCGGGCGACCAACACCGTTTCGCAGCATCGAGAACCACTTTCTTGCTCACACCGGGCGATCGGCTCGCCAGGACGCCGCGATCAGGACCACAGCAGCGACGGCACACACCAACGTTGCCGGCCGATAGGCACCAACTTGGTCGTGGGCAACGCTGAACAGGTAAGGACCAATCGCGGTCCCGGCAACGACAATGGATGTCGAAAACCCCGAAATCGCCCCGAGGTGCGTCCGGCCATAAAAACGAGGCCAGGTGACACCGGAGATGATGCCAAACATGCCTTGCATCAATCCCATACCCAGCACGACGAACACAATGGAAACGTTTTCGTCCAGGAAAGACAAGCTTAACGCGAGTATCAAACTGCCCAGTGATTGAACCATCGCCAGATATTTCAGTTTGACGAAATCGCTGAGCCAACTGCCGACAAATTCGACCATCACGCTGACAAACGCGGCAGGCACAAAGATCGCTACCGCACGAGCACGCGACATTCCCGCGTCCGCAAAGATTGACACGACATGAAAAGAGAACGCCGTCAGCAGCAACCCGGACAGCACCACACTGAACGTGAACACCCAAAAACTGTAGGTCCGTCTGGCTTCCGAAAGCGTGAACTGCCGACCGCTGACCGTTTCTGCATGTGTCTTGCGATCCGCCTTCGCAAACGGACCGTCGGGGACCATTCCGTGTTCTTCGGGACGTGATCGGGCAAAGCAAATCGCAACGATGGCGAACACGCCGACCATCAGCGCGATCGTTTGCCAGGCCCAAGACCATCCACCACGCTGAATCAACCATTCAAAAAGCGCTGGGGTGATGGAAAATCCAAAGGCAATCGAAATACCGATGAACGCCAGCGCCATCCCGCGTCGTTGTTCGAACCACTCCAAAACCATGTTGCGAGACGACAGCGTCAACATGCCTTGTCCGAAGAAACGCATTGCAAAGAAGCCGAGCGTCAGGACAGCGAACGCCACGCTGTCTCGATAGGTCTCCGGCAACATCAAGGCGACCGCTCGGGCGATCTCATCGGAAAAGCTCATCGCGACCAAAACGATCGCCAGCATCGCTGCGGAACCAGCAGAAACCCAGCGTCCACCGAAACGATCGTAGTATCGACCAGCACGACTGATCAGCAATGCACTGCCGATTGTTCCCGACAGATAAGCAAAGCTGATCCAACTTCGTGATAGCTGGTGAGCCTCAATCAAAAAGTCCGTGAAGACTGACACCCCAACGGTTTGTCCGGGCGCACTCGCCAACACGCCCAACGTTCCGCACACCAAGACGACCGTTCCGTAGAAGAATGGCACGGAAGAAGGATCGAAGGGAAAGTTCGCGAACCTTGGACGCACCGAGCGGTCATCGTTGTGTTTGTCAGATTTCATACGGTTGTTCGTTGCATCGAATTCGAAGCGATGCATTGGATCGCCCTTCATCAAAGATGTCAGTGGGGATTGACAGAAAGCCCACCCCAACCGATCGAAGCAACAGAGATCACGGGCAGAACAACGCCCCCGAGGTCATCCCCCGTAGGCCATGTTCCACATGGCATCCCAGCCGATGCTTTGGAACAAAGCGAGGCGTGATCTCACCTCAACCCTTCATCGAAACATCCAAACCACCGGCCAGTCACCGCCGCCAGGTACAACCTGGCCTACGTCGTTCCATCCGTCTAACCAAACTCGCAATCGTCATTCCCGTAGGCCATGTTCCACATGGCATCCCAACCGATGCTTTGGAACATAGCGAGGCGTGATCACAACCAATCACCCATTCCACCCAAATTTGGTTTACGTTGACGAGACACCAACCACGGGTTTCAAAGATGAACGAACAAAACAACATGCGGGCGAAGCCGGACCCGTTCAAGCCTCCGCGGGCCGAGCTGCTTGAACCCGCCCGACCAACTGGATTCCAATCCGCCGGGCATGCCTTTTTGATCGGCTGCCGAAATGGCTTCTTTTGGTCGATCGTTCTCGGAGGGCCCATGGCTTGTCTTTTGGTCCCCACATTCCCGCGAGTTCGATCATTCGACGCCAATGGCAACGTCATTCCTTTTCCGGATGAAATCAGTTGGCTCGCATTTTTCAATTTGGCCGCACCGTTTTTCGCGTTCATTTCGGCCATTTGGACCGTGTCCGCCGGTCTCTCGCTATTGGTGACGCATCTTCGCCACCAACACACTCGTTCACGAATGGCAGCCGACGACGACAACACCATGACGAGACGGGATTGATCCGGCGAGAGACCGACGAACAAACAGGCTACACGGTGTCTATTCAGCTCGTTGAGAACCACAGTTGTCAGGAATAAAAGTTGCAGCAATTCGCCTTGCGGCCATCTCGAGTGCCCAAATGGCAGCCGCGTTGTTGCGTCGCATCGGCACAAAGGTTGAGGGGTTCACCAATGAGCGTTTCAATGTCTTTTCGTGTGTTTTTGGTTTCTTCGTTGCTATGGTTGGTTGCCAGCCCAATCGCACTGCTTGCGGATGATCCGGAAACGAATGACCGCCGTCCGATCGATGCTGAACGCGGCAACGGTTTTGTCGAACCGAAGCCGGGCAGTCCGATTCGACATCCTGCGGCGGGATGGTACCTCGGCGTGTATGGAAAATACACTTCCACCGGATTGCTACTCACGGAGGTCACTCCAAACACAGCCGCCTCTCGGTTTGGTCTCGAAGTGGGTGATCGAATCGTTGCGGTCAACGGGCAACAAATTGGTGTGCTCGAAAATTCGCAGTTGAACTTGGACGTTGCATTGCAACGTCACGCGGGCCGAGGTGGAATCGTTCGCCTATTGGTCCAAGACCACCGAACCATGCAACTGATCAACATCAAAGTTCAATTGTCGAGAGGACGAGTTCACACTTGATGAAGATTGACAGCGGTGGATCCAGCCGGATCGAACCAATCGATTGCAGAAGGATCAACACACTGCTTTGAAAACGTTTTGATCCGCTCGCCCAAGTACGCAGCGTCGTAGCGTCTGCCTAGCGGTCGGCCACCCCGCCAGTTGGTAGGACGTGGTATCCTTTTGTTCCTCAGGCGGCCTTGAACAGAGGCCGCCGTACCGCATCTTCAGGAACACGATCGAGCTCGCTCATGGAAATCCTTCTCAATATTCTGGCAATGACTGCTGCAATCGCTAGCATCATCGGGTGGCTCTGGATCGCGGTGATGGCGTTCAGCGAAGGCGAAGTTCTCTGGGGCATTGGGTGCTTGATCATCTCTCCGCTGTGTCTGGTGTACGGAATCATGAATTTCCAGGAATTGAAGATTCCGGTGTTAATGCTGGGCATTGGCTTGCTAGCACGGATTGGCGTGGCGGCGGCTGCTTTCGCGGTCGCCTAATCCGGGCCAGCCCAAAGATTCAGCAACGTGATTTGTCGACGCGACTATCCAGTCGCGACACCTCAAACACACCAACCCCATTCCCTCGCTTGAATTGAATGAATGCCTTGGAAATGCCCTGCGTGCGGCGGCACGACTGAACTGGGATACAATGTTTGTCGAAAATGTGGCGCCGCGCGACCAGGATCCGATCCGGACGAAATCAACTTCCAGATTGAGATGCCGATGACAACCACGTCAACGTTCGAAACACACATAATCGAAGCCTATCGAGGTCCAGTTTTCGGCGAGACCATTTATGGTGCGAATGTTCTACGAGATATTTCGGCAGTGTTCACAGACGTCGTTGGCGGTCGAGCAGGCGACTATGAAAAGGTTCTGATTCGAGGTCGCAATGCTGCACTCGCGGAGATGTCCGAGCGAGCCAAACAACTGGGGGCAAATGCGGTGATCGGAATACGATTCGACTATTCAACCGTGGGCAGATCGATGCTGATGATCTGCAGTAGCGGCACCGCCGTCATCGCGAATCCTCGAATACCCGACGCGTCCCACTGACACATCCAAACGACGAGATTGTCACTTTCAACTCTGTTGCGAATCAGTAGCTTCAAACAAGGGATTCACCTTGAACCGACCTCGACGCAACCCCATGCCGTTGTTCGCGGCTGTCATGGTCCTTTTCCTGATCGCCGGAGCGGTTAGGTCTGCTTCCGCGGCAGACTACCAAATTGAATTCTCAACCTTTCTAGGCGGCAGTGATTGGGAACATGCTCGCGACGTCTGCGTCGATTCCACCGGCAACGTCATCATCGTCGGCGGCACCGTTTCCAATGACTTCCCCACCACCGACAAAGCGTTCCAGCGAACTCAGGATCGGTCAGGAACCAAGACGGACAGTGCCGGTCACTGCGATGCCTTTGTGTGCAAATTTGATCCAAACGGCGCACTGCTTTGGTCGACTTTGCTGGGCGGTCCAAACTACGACCGCGCCTACGCGGTTGAAGTCGACGCAGCAGACAACATCATCGTTGCCGGAAGAGCTGGCCCTGAATTTCCGGTGACCGCACGAGCATTCCAGACAACGTTCCAGGGTTCCAAGCAAAGCATTTATGGTATGCAGAATGGGTTTGTGACCAAGCTGAGCTCCGATGGTTCTTCGGTGCTCTGGAGTTCTTATGTTGGCGTCAATCAACTGTGTCGCGATGTATCGGTTGATGCGAAAGGTTCGGTCTACCTTCCACTCTGCTACACCGGAAACGGTCCCAAGCCACCGATGCGGTGGTTCGCGAATGCTTTTCGCGATCAACCGATGGGCGGTGCTGAGGTGGGTGCCATCAAAATCTCTCCTAACGGACAGAACGTCATCTGGGCAACTTGGTTGGGTGGCTCGCGTGACGAGGTTGGCAACTGCGGATTGCGGTTGGACAACAACGCAAACGTGTTTTTGAACTTCACGACGAATTCGCCCGACGTTCCCACCACCGAAAAGGCTCACCAACGAACGTATAGCGGAGGTGCCGATTCGTTCATCGCAAAGATCAGCCCCGACGGAAACGAACTGCTTGCTGGCACCTACTTTGGAAGCTCGGGCGATGAGGAGGGCAACAGCACGCACAGCATGGCGGTGGACTCATCCGGCAACGCCTATCTCGCCGTCTCTACCACCAGCAAGGATTTGCCGGTGACGTCGGGCGTTGTGCAACCCGCATTCGCGGGAGGCAATCGAGACATTGTCGTCGCGAAGTTTTCGCCGCAAGGTGGATTGTTGAGGTGCACGTATTTGGGCGGAACCGGCAACGAAGGTCCAGATGGTATCTACGCCGACGACCATGGCGACGTGTTTTTCACAGGGAACGCTGCCTCGGCTGATTTCCCGCTGACCGACAATGCGTTGCAATCAACACAGTCCACCCCCAACGATGCGATCGCGGTGGTGCTGGCGAATGACTTTTCGAGTTTAAAATTCAGCAGCTTTATCGGAGGAGAGAGCTACGACGATGGACGATCGTGCTACCTCGATACGGCCGGTGATTTGTACATCACCGGATCAACCAATGGTCCTGGGTGGCCGATGAAGTCCGCCCACCAACCGACTTTTGCGGGTGGCGGTGGTGGGAAAGAGCTCTGCTACAAAGGCGGCTGCTTTGCCGGCGACGTGATTCTGGCAAAGATCAAACGGGTCGTCGATCGCAAAGATTAGCCGAACGGCGTTAGCCGCGGTTCCCACAACCACCGCCAATCGCAGCGGTCGAGCACCTCAAACCAACGCCCAACCCGGTGTAAATTCGCGTGTTCGTGCGCAAGAACCGGGCCTAACGGCCAGCGGCTGACAGGCTCGGGATCCAGCCGCGTGCCATGCCCTCGCGGAGCCAACCCATTAGCCGAACGGCGTTAGCCGCGGTTCCCGCAACCACTGCCGATCGCAGCGGTCGAGCACCTGCAACCAACGCCCCGAACCAGTTACAACTCGGGTGTTCGTGCGCAGAAACCGGGCCTAACGGCCGGCGGCTAATAGGCCCCGGACCAGCCGCGCACCATGCCTTCACGGAGCCAACAAATTAGCCGAACGGCGTTAGCCGCGGTTCTCACAACAACAGTCGATCAAAGCCATCAAACATCTCAAACCAACGCCCCAACCCGGTGGAAATTAGTGTTTCCGTGCCCAGGAACCGGGCCTAATGGCCGGCGGCTGAAGTGTTTGGGTGGAGTCGCTCTTCGACCTTCAAATAGAAAACGCCGCGATTGGTGGATCGCGGCGAATGTTCAACCGCACTCGGGCCGTCCGGTGTTTAACCGAACGACCCGTGCCGGTTTGCGAACGACAACTCGTCTCAGCAAATCAAATCACTTCGCGGCGACTTGAGTCTCCGTCGATTCCGAATCGTTGACGTCGAATCGATCAAGGTTCATGACCTTCGTCCATGCGTTAACAAAGTCCTTCACGAACTTTTCCTTCGCATCTTCGCTGGCGTACACCTCGGCGATTCCTCGCAATTGAGAGTTGGATCCGAACACCAAATCAACACGGCTGGCGGTCCATTTCAAGTTACCCGATTCGCGATCACGTCCTTCAAAAAAGTGTTCGCACATCGGTGACTGTTTCCAAACCGTATTCATATCCAGCAGGTTGACAAAGAAATCGTTGGTCAACGCGCCCGGACGTTTCGTCAATTTGCCAAGGTCGGCCAACGGCCCAGCACCCGCGTTGGTATCAAGTGCACGCATGCCGCCAACCAACACTGTCATTTCGGGAGCGGTCAGCGAGAGCAAATTGGCTTTGTCAACCAGCATCTCTTCGGCGGGACGATCCGCGTTGTGACCTTGGTAGTTGCGGAAACCATCGGCAATCGGTTTCAGCGGTTCAAAGCTTTCCACGTCCGTCATTTCTTGAGTCGCATCGGTGCGACCGGGAGTGAACGGAACTTGGATCGCATGCCCAGCCTTCATGGCTGCGGCTTCCACACCAGCACAACCGCCGAGGACAATCAGGTCAGCCATCGAAACTTGCTTTCCGTCTTTGCGTGATGCGTTGAACTCTTTCTGCACACCTTCCAAAGTTGTCAGAACGCTCGCCAACTCGGCTGGCTCATTCACTTCCCAATCCTTTTGCGGTGCCAAACGGATACGAGCCCCATTGGCTCCGCCACGCATGTCGCTATTGCGGAATGTTGATGCCGATGCCCAAGCCGTCGAGACCAATTGCGACGACGTCAAATTGGTTGCAAGGATCTTTTGCTTGAGCTGCTCGATCTCCTTTGATCCGATCACGTCAAACGTTGCTTCTGGAATCGGGTCTTGCCACAGTTGCGGTTCAGGAACGCTGTCACCCAACAATCGCGAAACCGGGCCCATGTCACGGTGAGTGAGCTTGTACCAGGCCTTCGCAAACGCTTTTTCAAACTGCTCTGGATTGTCATGGAATCGACGAGAAATCTTGCCGTATTCCGGATCCATTCGAAGAGCCAAGTCGGTCGTGAACATCATCGGCGCGTGTGACTTCGACGCGTCATGAGCATCCGGCACGGTCCCCTTCGCGTTTTCGTCGGTCGGAGTCCACTGCCATGCACCCGCAGGACTCTTGACCAGTTTCCATTCATAGCCGAACAGATTCTCGAAGTATCCGTGCGACCATTCGGCGGGTGTGGATGTCCATGCACCTTCCAAACCGCTGGTGATCGTGTCGCCCGCGTTGCCGGTTCCATGTGTGTTGATCCAGCCCAACCCTTGAGCGGCCAAGCCTTCACCTTCCGGTTCAACTCCCATATTGCCATCCGGTGATGCCGCACCGTGTGCTTTGCCAAACGTGTGACCACCGGCGATCAACGCGACGGTTTCTTCATCGTTCATCGCCATCCGGCCGAACGTTTCGCGGATGTCTTTGGCCGCTGCGATCGGGTCAGGCTTTCCGTTTGGACCTTCCGGGTTGACGTAGATCAATCCCATTTGCACCGCCGCGAGTGGGTTTTGCAAATCACGATCGCCGCTGTAACGCTTGTCACCCAACCACTCCGTTTCAGGTCCCCAGTAAACATCCTTTTGTGGTTCCCAAACATCTTCGCGACCGCCGGCAAATCCAAACGTTTCGAAGCCCATGTCTTCGAGTGCGCAGTTGCCGGTCAAGACCATCAGGTCAGCCCAAGAGATCTTGCTGCCGTATTTTTGTTTGATCGGCCAAAGCAAACGACGAGCCTTGTCCAAGTTCGCGTTGTCGGGCCAACTGTTCAGCGGAGCAAAGCGTTGCGTGCCATCGGATGCACCACCGCGACCGTCCGACACTCGATACGTACCCGCGCTGTGCCAAGCCATGCGGATAAACAATGGACCATAGTGTCCATAGTCCGATGGCCACCAGTCTTGCGAAGTGTTCATCAACTCCTTGATGTCAGCTTTGACGGCGGCCAAATCCAACGAATTGAACGCGGCGGCGTAGTCAAAGTCCTCGCCCATCGGGTTGCTCTTCACCGAGTTTTGATGAAGCATGTCGAGGTTCAATTGATTCGGCCACCAATCGCCATTGCCCATCGCTCCGGATACCGTGTGCCGATTTGGGCCCGCCGGATTTCCCATCACCGGACACTTGCTGATCGCATCAGCTTGAGATGCCGCAGCGTTCGTCGCCGTTTCCTGAGCAACCAAACTGGCACTGGCCGATGCCGCCAAGCAACCCAGCGTCAGGGTGAGTGGTCGAATGGAAACAGTTCCGCGAAACAGTCGCGTTGCAAATCGGCGGCAAATCTGTGCCGTTGTTGGATGTTGATTCATGTTGGTAGCAGTGGATTTCATCGTCCGCGTCCTCATAAAAGTTGCAAACAGGTCCCAAGCTGATTCGCTTGGTGAAGTGGGGTCACGTACTAGTATCGGGCTAAGCCAAGAAACGTCCAATGCATTCACCGCATCCTTTCCATGCACCAAACGCATAGGCCAGCCAAGCCGGTAGGGAGCGGATCTTCACAACACCTCCGAAGTGCGGCAAATCACGGGTCGCAAGCGATACCAACGCTCAAAATGCACTATCATGGCAGTCCGATCGCAACCGCGATTCCCGCCCGTTTCCGCCCGCCCTTTTTGTTGCTTTCTGACAGGTCGTGTCGGCAGTTTTTGCTGAGCGAAAGACCGCTTGCCACTGTCGCTGCGACAAATCCCCACCGAATGGAAGAGCGATGTCTCTGCCGATGCTGCCCAAATCCGTCGTGTCTGTCCTTTTAGCCGGCGTACTAGCCTGCACCGCCGCCCACGCCCAGCGTCCACCGACTGGCGTGCCGAACGGAATCGAAAAGGTTCTGCGGATCGAGCCTCGTCCCGGTAATGGCCGCAATAGCGAAGGCGATTTCGTTCAGTTGAAGGACGGACGCCTGCTATTGGTTTACACCAAGTTCATTGGAACCGGCGACCACGCACCGGCGGCATTGGTATCGCGTCACTCAAACGACAACGGCATCACCTGGACGACCGAAGACGACTCAGTGATCGAACGCGGCGACGACGACGCGAATTTGATGTCTGTGTCGTTGCTGCGTCTGCAAGATGGTCGCATTGGTTTGTTCTACATCCGCAAATACGATCCGACACCGGATGCCAAACATTTGTTCTTGGACGACATCTTGATGCGAACCAGCTCGGACGAAGGAGACACTTGGTCCGAACCGACTCGGATCGTTCCCAAAGACACGCCTTCCTATAGCGTGCTGAACAATGACCGCGTGATTCAACTCAGCAGCGGTCGATTGATCGTGCCTTTGGCGGTTCACTATCGAGTCGGTTGGCCAGGTTATCGAAAGTCGGCCGAGATGGTTTGTTACTTGTCGGACGATCAAGGCGCAACATGGAAACGCAGCCAATCCGCGTTGACCTCCGAATCACTGGCACAGGAACCAGGCGTCGTCGAACTGAGTGATGGTCGCGTGATGATGTTTTGCCGCAGCAGCAATGCTCAGTTGCTCTCCTACTCGGACGACCAGGGCGATACATGGTCGGACTTGAAGCCGTCATCATTCACTCAGCCCACTGTTTCACCCGCATCGATCGAACGCATTCCATCCACCGGCGATTTGCTGATGCTGTGGAACAACGGCGACGACGAACTGGCAAAGAAACAACCTGTTGGTCGACGTCCTTTCACCGCTGCGATCTCGAAAGACGATGGAAAGACATGGCAGAACATTCAAAACGTTGGAACGGATCCCGAAGGCTGGTACTGCTACACCGCCATCGAGTTTGTCGACGATCATGTCTTGCTGGCCCACTGCGAGTACCCACGACTGAACTCGTTGCAGCTGACCCGAATTCCCGTCTCTTGGTTCTATCCAGGAGAAACCGTGTCGGCCAATACGCCGGCTGAATCTCAAACAGCACCCTTGGACTACGCGGTCTCACTCGAAGTCACCCATGAAGGGTTTGACGGCAAAGAATGTTGGGTACACGCTCGAGTGGGAACTGTTCCTGACGCCAGTGGTGCTGCCACCGCGGTCATGACCACACAAAAGTTGTTGCTGTCAGGTTCCGATGTCTTCTACCGTTTGCATGAATCTCGAAAAACGCCCGAATCAAACGCATGGTCGAAACTCAGCCCCATCGACTCCTTTTCACGTCAGAAGGTGGAAGGCGATCGCATTCCACGCGGCGGAAAAGGTGCCGAGGCAATGCTGCAGGAAGGCGACGAAACGACCGTTTGCGACTTCGTTCCCCAGTGGCACGCGGCGAGTCAGCGGTTGCTGGGAATCGGACAAACCGTTTGGTATCGCAACAACCGGGTGATGCATGTTCGCCCACGAGGAGTTGCTTACAGTGTGATGGATCCTCAAAACTCAAGTTGGAATGACTGGAAAGTTCTTGAACTACCTGACGAGCCTCAGTTTCAAAACGCGGGCTCGGGCAGTGCCCAACGAGTCGACTTACCCGGCGGAGACGTTCTGTTGCCGGTCTACTGCAAACGCCCGGATCAAAAGCAGTACTCGTCGCTGATCGTACGATGTCGTTTTGACGGTGAAACACTTCACTACATCGAACATGGCAACGCGCTGACGATTCCCGTCGAAAGAGGGATGGCCGAACCATCGCTGACGCATTACGACGGTCGCTACTACATGACCATCCGGAATGATCAACATGGTTATGTCGCGACCAGCGATGACGGACTGCACTTCGATGAACCACAGCGTTGGAAATTCGATGACGGCAAAGACCTGGGCAGCTACAACACACAACAGCACTGGGTAACCCATAGCAACGGACTGTTTCTGGTTTACACGCGGCGCGGTGCAAACAACGACCACGTGTTTCGGCACCGTGCGCCGTTGTTCATGGCTCAGGTCGACCCCAATTCCCTGCGAGTGATTCGCGCCACCGAACGAGTCTTGGTTCCCGAGCACGGTGCTCGCCTGGGGAACTTTGGCGTCACTCGCGTTTCCAAAGACGAGACTTGGGTATCAGTGACCGAATGGATGCAGCCCGCGGGAGTCGAGAAACACGGAAGCGACAACCGAATCTTCATCGCGAAACTGCGGTGGAATCAACCAAATGACCTCGCATCGATGACCAGCAATCCGGGAATCAGCGTGGAGACGACTGCCTATTGCAAACCACCACAGGCGATGACCGAAGAACTCGGTGACTATCGATCACCGTTGATTTTCGAAAATGGAACACGAGTGCCCCACGCAAGCCAATGGCCGCAAAGACGAAAAGAAATTCAAACGCGTTGGGAATCCTTGCTGGGCAAATGGCCGAAACCGATCACTGATCCACAGGTCACCATTTCAGAGACTGTTCATCTGGATTCGGTAACGAAACACACCATCGAGTTCCAATGGACGCCTAATGAAAAAGCGACCGCGTATCTGCTGGTACCTAATACCGTCGAGCACGCTGATCACGATTTACCGGCGGTTCTTTCGGTCTACTACGAACCTGAAACCGCCATCGGTCTGGGCAAACCGCACCGCGACTTCGCTTTGCAATTGGCCCATCGCGGATTTGTGACGCTCTCCATTGGCACAACCGAAGCGACAGAAGCGAAGACTTATTCGTTGTATCACCCGTCCATCGATGATGCGTCGGTTCAACCATTGTCAATGTTGGCTTATGCCGCCACGACCGCATGGCAAGTCTTAGCGGACCGTCCCGAAGTCGACCCGAATCGAATCGGTGTGGTGGGACATTCGTTCGGCGGAAAATGGGCGATGTTCGCCGCCTGTCTTTCCGAACGATTTGCCTGTGGGGCGTGGTCGGACCCTGGCATCGTGTTCGACGAATCGATGTCAGGCGTCAACTACTGGGAGCCGTGGTATTTGGGATACCATCCGAAACCCTGGCGAAAACGCGGTTTGATCACACAGGACAATCCGGCTCGCGGTTTATACCCACGACTGATCGCCCAGGGGCATGATTTGCACGAACTGCACGCGTTGATGGCACCGCGGCCATTTCTCGTCTCGGGTGGTTCCGCCGATCCGATTCGTCGCTGGACGGCTCTGAATCATTCCGTCGCGGTCAATGCATTGCTTGGCCACGATGACCGAGTCGCGATGACCAACCGTGCGGACCACTCGCCAAACGAGGACTCCAACTCAGTCTTGTACGCATTCTTCGAAAAACACTTGGCTCCATCCGACGTTTCTCTGTGACCGAGGTTTTTCCGTTTCGCGGGAGAGCAAACTTCGAATCAGCAAATCCCTAATCTTCGTCACATTCGCTCACCACAAGTCGTTGCGGCGAGTTTGCTTGCGACCGCACCCAAAAACGCGTGCACATTCGACGGATCCGTGACCAACGCTTCGAAATACAAAGCCTGGACGCCAGGTCATTTCGAGTCAGTTGGATTGTGGAAGACAAAGCAATGAATTGCGGATCATGCGGTGCCCCCGTCACGCGAATGGGACGATCTGGACGATACTACTGCGAGTATTGCGAATGCGAAGCGGTTGCGACCCCGCTGAATGATTCCGTCGATGGCTTGGTCCTAACGGGCACACAAGCGGAGACACCCTGTTTGACTTGTGACCACACTCAATTGGAACTCGGATCGCTTGGCAAGTATCCCATTCAAGGATGCAGACGGTGCCAGGGCGTCCTGCTGAATCGTTCCACGTTCGCCAGGTTGATTCGCGAGCGTCGGGAGTCTTACGAAGGTCCCGACCGAACCGGTGAGTTTGATCCCGCGTTGGATGGTCCACGCGATCACCACTCCCGGTTGACTTGCCCCAAGTGCCGCACACTGATGGACTCGTTCTTCTATGCCGGTCCCGGACGCGTCGCCATTGACTCATGCGGTCGATGCGAAAGCGTTTGGCTGGACTGCGGCGAGATCTCCTCCATCACCGAAGCCCCCGGACTCCGCTGAGAAACCTCGCCCGAGGACGTCTTGGCCCAGGACCTTTCTGGCAAGAAACATCAATTCGCTCAAACACTCGCGGCCGATGCCCCTGCTCGCGAATCAAGTCGACGTACGAATTGGCAGGCGGTAAATTCGGCAGTCGGCCGAGCAAACGCGGCTCGACTCATTCTTCGATTCGATAGATCGCATCGGCGGTACGGATGAACAAAGCGTTGCCGTGCACTGCCGCGGATGCCAGGGTGCGTTCTCCCAAATCATTCTCTGCCAGGACCTTGTAATCGGGACCGCTTGCGATGACGGTCGTCAAACCCGATTCGTTGGTGTAGTAGATCTTGTTGTCGACCATCACCGGCGAAGACGAAAAACCGCCGCCCACTCGCTTTTTGTAAACGATCTCACCGGTGGCGGCTTCCACACACATCGCAATTCCATCGTCACTGATGGAATAGATCCATTCCTCATCCGCCAACATGGATGGTGTGTGGGGAACGTTCTTTTTCAGAGACCATTCTAAATGCGTGTCCGTGACATCGCCCTCGCCTGTCGGATCGATGGCAAGCATGCTGGGCGTGTCATAGCTGGTCGATAAATAAACCAATCCGTTGTGATAGATCGGCTTTGGAATTACCGAGTAACCCGAATACAGCAATTGCCAAATCACTCGTCCATCCGCGGGAGCGATTGACAAAACGCAGTCGCTTCCGGGTGCGATCACTTGCTTCTGACCGTTCACGACGATCAACGCTGGAGTGCAGAACGAAAACTTTCGATTCGCATCGTTCGGACGTTCAACTTCCCAAGCAATCTTGCCAGTCTTTGCATCCAACGCGACCACCTTCGGATCGCTGGCACCATCGCAGGTGAAGATCAGTTTGTCGTCGACCAACACCGGCGTGCCACCGTTTCCGTGAACTGGTTTGAAAAACAGATCCCGGTTTTTCCAAATCACATTGCCTTCCAAATCAACACATGCGGTCCCTTGGTAACCGAAGTGCACGAACACTCGGTCGCCATCAACGATGGGCGTTGGGCTGGCGTGTGAATTCTTCTTGTGAATCTTTGGGCTCTTCTCAGCCGTCTGCCGCATCAGCGACACCGTCTTCAGCACATCGCCGCTTTTTGCATCCAAGACGATCAGCGACAAATCGTAGTCCGTCGTCTTCGGATCGGTTGATTGGTCGATCGGAATTGCCGCTGAAACATAGATCCAATCATTCGCGATGACAGGCGACGACCAACCCTGACCTGGTAACTCCGTTCGAAAGGCAATGTTCTTTTCGCGTGACCATTCCGTTGGAACGCTTGCGTCTGTGTTGGCGATTCCATTTCCCCACGGTCCGCGGAACACGTTCCAATCCTCCGCCAGGATGCATTGAGGCGACGGGCCAAACGAACCAAGCATGGCTGACAACAACGGAATGCAAACGGCAAGGCTGCCGAACCGGGAATTGAGCATGGGAAGTGGGCCACAAGGGATGGCGGAGGCGGGCTGACGAAATGAACCGCGAACCATGATAGCCGATGTTTGGTCGGCTAGAATTAGCCGTCGTGATCGATGTCCCCCGCTCCCCCGCACCACCGAGTTCACCATGACGCGACGCCCCGAACGTGAATCCTCCCTTTCATTGACTCGGCGGGATTGGCTGTTCTCTGCTGCGGTCAGCAGTGGCGTGCTGTTGCAAGCCAACGACCGAGTCTGGGCCGATGAGGAAGGAGTTTCCGAAACGCCCCACTTCTGGTACCGGTTGGCTCCTGAGGGGCCCTACATCGATTCCCAAAGAGACAACAAGGCGCTTGGTTTTGGCCAGGGCAAAGTCTACTTGTCCGAAGACAATGGGCAGACTTGGGCGCACGACGCCATTTTTCGCGACGCTGACAAGATCACGTTCAGCTGCATCCTCGGAAACGGGAACATCCTGTTCGCAACACGCACTCGCCTCTTTCTCAGCACCGACAATCTGAGTTCATACAAAGAGATAGTTGTTGAAGACACCGACGGCAGCGACTACCGACCGCACCAACCGATCGATCCCGAAAATCCGGGCTGGTACTATCATCCGCTCGACGGTGTTCACACCTGGGACGTGAATGGAGCTGAGATGCTGGTGTGGGGCAACTACTGCAACGTGCTGGGCGGACCGGTTCCGATCAACATCTACTATTCGACGGACCACGGCGAAACCGTCAAGATCGCTTACTCCTTCGGACAAAGCCCCACATTCCAACAACCCGGTGCCGGCCCCGATGATCAACTTGGCAATCCCGATAACCCAGTGGTTTGCCGACATATCCACTGCGTGACCTACAACCCGGCCGAGAACGCTTTCTACGCTTGTACCGGCGACCATGATCGGACCGATGCCGATGGCAACAACCACCAAGAGTGCCACTGGCTTCGTGGAACCTACGACGCCAACAACGATTCTTGGGAATGGACCGTTTTGGTGTCTGTCAATTCAAACTCCCGGTACAAATCGGGAGGGATCAACTTTGTCGACGGGCAACTCTACTGGGCGGCCGATGCCAACGGCAAGAATGGCACGATGCCTCATGACCGTGGCATCTTCCGTTGTGCTCCAGCAGATCTAGCGGATCCGACCAAGCACGAATTGCTGTTCAACCCGCATTACGAATCCGCGAACATGATCATCGAAGATGACGTGATTCTGTCGGCTCATTACGCTCCCGCGTCGCCGTACGCGACGGGGATTATCTATTCGCCCGACTTGGGCAAGTCATGGGCTCAATACGACTTGAAAGAGTTCGGACAACGAAGTGCGATCCGATTCCATCCCAAGAACAGTGACGGCTGGTTTCGCGTCGACTTGAGGAAAGGTTGGATCGAACGAGGCGAGGTGCTGTTCATCAAACCCAAACCAAATCGCATTGCTGTCCAAACTAGAACGGCTGTCCAAACTAGAACGGCTGTCCAAGCTAAAACGGCTGTCCAAACCAAAACGCCAGCAAACAAATAAACCTTAGACTTCTTCATTGAAGCGGGGCAACCGATACGATTGCAAGCGGCACCGTGAGCCGTTTGGGCGTTCGCGGGCTGTTGAATGAATGAGCCGTACCGCGTTAGCGGCGGTTAGTCAGACGCCAACCGGGGCTAACGCCCATCGGCTTATGGTTGTCATTCGGTATACGACTAAACCAATAGGCTGCTAGCCCCGGTTCTGAACACTCACCTCCATCCACAAGCGAATCAATCACATGGGTTTCCAACCTCCCCAACGCACCATAGCGGGAGCTATCTTTGTGTCGCTCGTGTCGTTGGCACTTGCCTCTCCGAAGGATGCACAAGCACAAACCGAAGTCATCACGCTGGAATCCGTTCCATCCAAACGTGATTCGATTGATGCCGACGAACCGATCGCGGCAGCGTTCTCGGCGAAGCAAGCTGCGATCTACCTCGATCGCTCTTCATTGACTTGGCAAAAAGAAAAGAAGTGTGTGACCTGTCACACGAACATGCCGTACATGTTCGCCCGGCCGGCGTTGTCGTCCGTCCAAAAAGACTCCGGCGAAGTCCGTGAGTTCTTCGAACGGTACCGAACAGAGCGTTGGACAAAGAAGGATCCCACCGAAAGCCAAGGATTTTGGGTGATCGTCGTCGGTGCCGGTCTGACTTTCAACGACATGCAAACAACCGGACACCTTCGTCCAGTCACACGTGATGTTTTGGACTTTTTGTGGACCACGCAGCGTGCCGATGGCGGATGGGATTGGCCGGACTGCGACTACGCCCCCATGGAAATCGATGATCACTTCGGAGTCACACTGGCTGCACTCGCGGTTGGCATCGCGCCGGATGGATACTCCAAGACGGAAGCCGCCCAGGCGGGAACTGACAAACTGCGAACCTACTTCGAAAACAACCCGCCCAAGTCGTTGCATCATCGTGCCATGATCGCCTGGTGTTCCAAACGGCTCGATGGGATCGCGACGGAGGACGAGCGTCAAAGAACGCTGGAAGAACTACTCGCGAAACAACTTCCTGACGGAGGCTGGTCGACGGCCGGTTTCTTGACCGACTGGAATGGTCTCGAGCGAAACGATGGTGAACCACTGGATACGCAAACCAGTGACGCTTATGGGACTGGGTCGGTCATCGTGATCAGCAGAGAACTCGGTATTCCCGCAAGCGATCCGCGAATGCGAAGAGGAATTCAGTGGTTGCTCGAAAACCAGCGAGAAAGCGGCAAGTGGTTCACACGCTCGCCGGTCAATGATGCTGGCAACTTGATTTCGAACACAGGGACGGCCTACGCCATCCTCGCGTTGCAAAGCTGCGGTGAGCTTCCCGGTTGGCCGTTTGATACCGAAACGTCGGCCCCGTCAACAACGTCGGCCCCGTTAACAGACTGAACGAGAATCGCACGAATTGGTGATTCTCTGTCGAAGGCCGCTTTCAGCCCCCATCGTTGAATTTGCGATTGTCTTGTTTAGGAATCGTGGTAGCTTGCAACGTTGGCCTGCGCGAAGCGTGCACTTAGGTGCCGCCAGCTGTTTCCTCGCATCCGCGACTGAAACCTCCCTTTTCGCGATCCGCAGTTCGCTCTCGTCGTGGATTCTCTACGGCAGACAAACCGCAGCAGGCCTATCGATGGCCTGAGGAGGCGATCTCCGTGGACGGTACTTCCAACACACCACGCTATGTCTTGAACGACGCGGCGTATCCAACCTGTCCTTCGATGACGGAAACTTCACTGCAAGCCCATTCCGTCGTCATCTACGGGTTCTCCGACAAAGCCCGATATGACATGTTCCTGAAGGCGAGTTCGCTGGCATTGACGCCGTATCCGTTGGTCAAACGCTTTCTAGAAAAGCATGTTGATCAGAACGCGGACGATGTGCACCTGGTGGTGATCGATCCAGAATCGCCGACACAGACGACCGCCAATGGCGCGACATTTCAAAATGTTCTCGAAGCAATGCGGCTCGGCTCAAAGACCGTCAACCTTTCTCACAAGTTCATCTTTGATTCAACAACATCAAAGTATCAAGCGGAGGCGATTTCGTTCTCCGCTTCGGCTGAGCCATCGGCATGAATGGCAATCGTGCCATGCAACAATGGCAAACGCTCTCAGATGACGTCCCGAGCCAGTGGGACGAAACGATCCGCTCGGGTTGGTTGTTGTGTCATGGTGAGTATGAGTCGTTCCATCAGATTGATGCACACCGATTTGGTCTATCAAATACAAATTCCGTTTTTGACCAAAACGATTTTGCCCCCCAACTTCGAATCGAACACAACGGCAGTTTGAGTTCACTGAACTTTTCTCGGCAACTGCAAAAACACTGGGGTCATCACCATGTTGCGCGTCAGCGATAACGCGGGACCTTGGATTGAATTTCGAGGGGGACCGTTTGACGGCCACCACCAACTGTCAACGAAGGGTTCATTTGCGGCTGAGATTCTGTGCTTCATCACCCGGGACACATTTCGGCAACTCAATCGAATTGAAGATTGCAAATCGCCAAACGGCGGGGCTCTGACAAGCGTCGCTCTGTACGAACTCGATGCGGTCTCCGATCCGCCAACTTATCGGCACGCGGGGTCCATCGGTGGACAATCTTTCGGTGAAGTGATCGCCGGAATGAGTTGATCCATGCAGGGTTACGCGAGACGGGATTTTCACAGGAAAATGGAATGAAACGCATGGAAGGGAATTCACTATCGATCGGACTCGCCAAAGGAGTCGCTGTCGTGTTGGGCTATGAATTGCAACGCACGATCACTCTGCCAAGTGACGACGTTTCAGATCCTATTTCACGGTCGAACGTTTCCGGCGAATGCGACCGAATGGACGTCGCTCTTGAAAAGTCCAAACAAGACCTTCAGGACCTCAAGTCCATCGCCACGGGCAATACATCCATCGCCTCGGCAATTGATTTGGTTTCCGCTCATGCATCCATGGCGGGCGAAATCGCTTCGCTGGTGAAAGATCGAATCTCTCACGATCTCGTTGGGGTCGAGGATGCGCTGGAGTCAGTGATCTGCCAAACCGTCGGCCGACTGACCAAAATCGACAACGATTACCTTCGCGAACGCGAGACGGATGTTCGAGACATCGGTCAGCGGATGAAGCGGCATCTCCTGGGAATGACAGCAACCCGTCTGGATGAACTTCCCGAAAATGCAATCATCGTCGCACGAGAACTCGCCCCATCTGATGCAATTGCGTTGGCAAACTCCGGCATCATCGGCATTGTCACCCAAGTCGGCGGCAATCTGGGCCACACCGCGATCATCGCTCGATCGATGGGCATCCCCGCCGTTTCCGGCATCGCAAATGCAACTCAGCGAATCACGAGCGGAATGACGCTTTTGATCGATGGCGATGCTGGTTTCGTCACCGCCGAACCGAGCGAGCAGGAACTGTCTGAATTTGATTCGCGAATGGCAGTTGCGAATCGCGAATCCAATTCCCTTCAAGCCAACCACTCCGATCCCGCGACCGCCACGAAATGTCAAACGCTCGACGGTACCGACATCATGCTGTACGGCAACGTCGGACTGGCTGCCGATCTTGACCAAGTTCTGCATCATGGGCTGGCAGGAGTCGGCTTGTTCCGCACGGAATTTCTTTACCTTCAATCCGAACGACGACCGGACACAGAATCCCAACGTCTGCTCTATGAACAGATGGCCGCTCGTTTGGGCGACCTTCCATTGGTCATCCGCACATTTGATCTCGGAGGAGACAAACTGCCTCCGTTTTTGTCACAAGACGAAAATGTCGATGCATCCAGTTTGAGCTTGCGGGGTCTTCGCTTTTCGCTCGCCGAAAAAGATTTACTGCGTTCTCAACTGACGGCGATCGTCCGCGTGGCACAAGACGCCGACGTGAAAATATTGTTCCCGATGGTGATCGGAGGCCATGATTTTTCACAAGCCATCGCGATGGTCGACGAAGTCGTCGAAGAGTGCAACGCATTCAAGCGGCCTCAGATTGGTGCAATGATCGAAACGCCCGCGGCGTTGTTTTGTCTGGACGAGATCCTTGAACTGGCCGACTTCATCGCGATCGGAACCAACGACCTCACCCAGTACCTGTTGGCGGCCGACCGTGAACTGTCGGCCGAAAACGATCAGGTGACCGCAATGCACCCGGCGGTCTTGCGAGCCATTCACCAAATCGCCTCTGCCGCGAAACGGTGGGACTGCCCAGTTTGCGTTTGCGGCGAAGAAGCCGGCGACCCTGAATTCGCGGAATTGCTGATCGGTCTTGGAATTCGAGAACTCAGTGTCACTTCCTCGCGGTCCGAAAAACTTCGAACGGCCATCGCGAAAATGGATTCAACCCATGCGAGTGCGTTGGCACTGAAGGCCCAAGATTGTCGTTGTCCACAAGAGGTGCGACAGTTGCTGCGGTTGGCAACAAAGAACCAGATGATCAGCAATGCCCCCGGAAGGTCCATCGATGCGATCGAGTCATGCTCATGATCGATCGTCAATCCGAATCCGTGATCTTGCAACCGTGCGACATTCAACCATCGCAAACCGACCTTCGAGTCGTTGGAGTTTTCAATCCGGCGGTGGCATCGGTCGACGATTATCTTGTAATGATGGCCCGAGTCGCGGAAGCTCCGACGGAACAGCGAAAAGGTTGGACGCCGCTCCCTCGGTGGGCCTCATCCGGTACCACGCAGATCGATTGGGTCAACAACGCCGATTTGGACATCGTCGACGCGCGAGTGGTTGCGATGAAAAGCAACGGTGACTTGCGTTTGACGTCCACCTCCCATTTCCAACTCTTTCGATCGACAAACCGCGAAGGAGTAAGTTGGCAGTCTGTCACGACGATCCTCCCGGAAGGACCTTGGGAAGAATACGGCATCGAAGACCCGCGGGTGACCAAGATTGAAAACACTTTTTGGATCACTTATGTCGCGGTTTCTCGATCGGGTGCCGCGACCGCACTGATGTCCTCGAACGATCTGGTGAACTTTCAACGACACGGGATCATCTTCCCCAGCGAGAACAAGGACGTGGTCCTGTTTCCCGAAATGATCCAGGACGACTTTGTTGCATTGCACCGACCGAATCCACGCTCTCACTTTCGCCCACCTCAAATTTGGTTGGCTCGATCGCCGGACATGATTCACTGGGGCCGCCACGAACTCGTACTGGATGGCGTGCATGATTGGGAAGGCGACCGCGTCGGAAGCGGAACGCCGCCAATCGAATGCGACCAGGGCTGGTTGATGCTCTATCACGGTTGCACTCGTCCGATCACCAGCGGAACGGTTGGCAGCTATTCCACGGGAGCCCTGTTGCTGGACCGCGAACACCCGAATCGAGTGCTGGGCAGATCCCCACAACCGGTGCTGCAACCCATCAGGGAGCACGAACGCGTCGGGTTTGTTCCCAACGTCGTCTTTCCCACCGCAATGCTGGACCGTGGCGACGCCCTGCAAATTTTTTATGGAGCGGCCGACGCCTGCGTGGCATCGGTTCAGCTTTCAAAGCAATCCGTTCTGGATTCGCTCGAACGCATTCCCCACAAGTAAACCATGTCAATGATATCAAATGACCTTCTGAAGATAGCCTTCGTCGGTGACTACCTGCCACGAAAATGTGGTATCGCAACTTTCACGCATGATTTGCGAATCGGTGTCGCCCGAGAGACTTGCGCCGAATGCATCGTTGTCACGCTCGACGACATCGAAGGCGGTTACGCCTATGACAACGAAGTCCAATTCCAAGTTGCCGATCAGGAACTGGATGAATACCAATCGGCCGCTGACTTTTTGAACTTCAGCAACGTGGATGTCATCTCGTTGCAACATGAATTTGGCATCTTTGGTGGCCCCTGCGGCAGCCACATTTTGGCACTTCTCCAAGACGTGCGGATGCCGGTTGTCACGACACTTCACACGGTTCTATCGGAACCAAACGAAGCCCAACGTGCCGTGATGATGCAGCTCATTCGCCTTTCCACTCGGTTGGTCGTGATGACCGAACGCAGTCGGCAAACGTTGCTGGACACCTACTCGGTCGACAGCGACCAGATCGACGTGATTGCTCACGGCATTCCGGAGGCTCCTGAAACCGACCAAAGCGTTCTCAAAGAACAATTCGGTGTGGAGGATAAACCCGTCGCTCTGACTTTTGGACTGCTCTCACCGGGAAAGGGAATCGAGCACGTACTGAAAGCGATCCCTGAAATCGTCGCGAAATTCCCAGACTTCATCTACATCATTCTGGGTGCCACTCACCCCAGTCTGCTTCGCGAACAAGGCGAACGCTATCGAATCAGCTTGGAACGGATGGCGAAGGAACTGGGGGTTTCCAAGCATGTCAGCTTCTACAACCGTTTCGTCGAACTGGAAGAACTGACTGAATTCATTGGTGCGGCCGACCTGTACATCACGCCTTACCTGAACGTCGAACAAGCCGTCTCGGGAACACTCGCTTACGCATTCGGGTGTGGCCAGGCGGTCATCTCGACTCCCTACTGGCACGCCGAAGAATTACTCGCCGACGGACGCGGAGTCCTGGTTCCCTTCGCGGATCCATCCGCGATCGCTCGCGAAGTGATCGGACTGTTGAGCGACGACGACCGACGCTTGGCGATGCGTGACAAAGCATATGACCTTGGCCGGGACATGACGTGGGAACACGTTTCTCAGTTGTACATTGATTCGTTCAATCGGGCTCGTGACCAACGAACATCGTCCTTGAAGCCACTGGCCGTCCGCACGTTGGACGAGCAACCATTGGCACTGCCACAAATGCAGCTGGATCACTTGCAACATCTCAGCGATTCAACCGGTGTCGTCCAACACGCGATCTATTCCATTCCTGATCATGCCCACGGGTATTGCACCGACGACAACGCCCGAGCCTTGATCCTGACGGTGCTGCTGGAGGAGCAAGGCAAAGATTCGACCGAAGTGCGTTCGTTGGCGTCGCGTTACGCGGCGTTCCTTAACAACGCCTTCAATCGAGAAACCGGACGTTTTCGCAATTTCCTCAGCTTTGATCGGCAATGGCTCGAAACCGACGGCTCGGACGACTCGCAAGGCCGCGCTTTGTGGGCGTTGGGAACTTGCATTGGCCGATCGAGCAACGCGAATTTGGTTGCCTGGGCACGCGAAGTGTTTCACCAAGCACTTCCGGCGTGTGAAAAGACCTCCTCACCGAGAACATGGGCCCTCGCGATCATCGGAATCCACGAATACCTCCGCCGCTACAGTGGCGATCGTGTTGCTGCGGCGATGAGTCATCAGCTCGCCGAACGATTGGCCGACATGTACGACGCCACCGCCACGGACGCTTGGCCTTGGTTTGAAAAGATCGCAACATACAACAACGCCAAGCTGTCCCAGTCCATGATCACTCATGGTCGCTGGTTCGACAATCAACGCGTCGCCGACATTGGAATGAAGTCCCTGCGTTGGCTCTGCGAAGTTCAACTTTCTCCACAAGGACGTTTCCGTCCGATCGGTTCCAACGGATTCAGTCCTGAGGGCGGAGTCGCGGCAGTCTTCGACCAGCAAGCAATCGAAGCTCACGCCATGGTTTCAGCCTCCATCGAAGCGTTTGCTGCTACCAAGGACAAATTCTGGTCCGAACAAGCGCACTTGGCATTCGACTGGTTCTTGGGCCGCAACGATCTTGGGCAACCAATCTACGACCCATCGACGGGCGGTTGCTTCGACGGTTTGATGGAAAACCAAGTCAATGCGAATCAGGGTGCTGAGTCGACACTCGCATTCCTACTTTCACTCGCCGAGATGCGAGGCCTTCATACCACGTTGCGTGTCGTCGCCAATCCAACTCACTGAACTATCTTGCCAATCAAACGAACCGGAATCGTTCTATCGCCCAACAGCCAACGTGTCGTCCTGCGACCGTTCCAGCCGCCCGGCGACGACCGCGTGCTGCGTATTATCGGACGTGTCTGCACGTTGTCCGAAGTGGAGGTCAGCCAACTCATCTCTCATGTCCTCGAGGAATTTCACGGTCGACATCAAAAACCCAAAGCCTACTTCGAACGAAGATTCCGAGACCTCAAACATCATTTGCTCACTGACACGCCACTGAGCGAGAACCGGCGTTTGCTGTTGGGGGCGTACTTCACTCAGGAGTACGCGTTGGAATCGGCAGCATTATTCAACCCCTCACTCGTTTGGCATCCCGACCAATCCGATCTGCCATCGGGTTCGCGACGTTTTGCCATGAGTCTGCGAGCAGTCGGCGAGGGCCATATCTCGTCCATCGTTTTTCGAAGCGGCACGATCAATTGCGATCTTGGCATTGAGATTGATGAGCCGGTGCGATTTGTCACAACGCCCCGATACGTTCCCGACTCTTGTTATGAAAACGATCTGTTTCGACGCAAGTTGATTGAACTTGGGCTGGGAAACACGTTCACCTATGAAGTGCTGGCGGCCTTGCCGACCGAATTCACTCTCGAAGAATTGGAAACGCGATTGCAAGCATCGCTGCGTGAACACCGTTCGATTCACAACGAATTGGCGCCGCTGGTGGACCGCGTTGTGATGCTTGCGAAATCGAATTACGAAATTCAATACACCCCCGACCACGAACTTTCCGAGCGGGTTGTTTTTCCATTCAGTCCGACGGAAAGCAATGGAATCGAAGACGCACGGTTCGTGCACTTCACGGAAGACGATGGCAGCAGTCGGTACTACGCAACCTACAGTGCTTACGACGGGCAATTGGTACTGCCTCAGCTACTAGAAACGAAGGACTTCCTGCGTTTCAAAATGCATACGCTCAACGGACCTGCCGTCGCCAACAAAGGCATGGCACTGTTCCCGCGGAAAATCAATGGTCACTATGCGATGTTAGGCCGGCAAGACGGGGAGCATTTGTTTTTGATGTACTCCGACATGCTGTACTTCTGGCACACCAGCGAACTGATCATCAAGCCTGCGGAGCCATGGGAATACGTCCAAATGGGCAACTGCGGATCGCCAATCGAGACCGACGCCGGTTGGTTGGTCCTGACGCACGGTGTCGGACCGATGCGCAAGTATTGCATCGGAGCGATGCTGCTGGACCTGAACGATCCATCCAAAGTCATTGCACGATTGCGTGAGCCCTTGGTCACCCCCAACGAAATCGAGCGAGAAGGATACGTTCCGAATGTGGTCTACACCTGCGGCGCAATCATCCATCAAAACCACTTGGTGATTCCTTATGCGATGTCGGATTACGCAACAACCTTCGCCACCATCGAGCTCAAAGAGCTTCTCGCGATGATGATCTGACATTGCTATTCGCTGGCTGCCAAGCGTTTGCATGGGCGGAACATGGCGACTGTCGAGTACGAAATGCAGCAACAGGCAATCGCCCCGCGTTTTGCCAATTCGAATTTTACGCCTCACAACCGACCAAGGCATCCCTTCACTATCAAAACGCATTCACAAAAATCTGCTCCGTCGAAACCAGCCGAACGTCGCTGGTGGGAAACCGGTGTGATCTATCAAATCTATCCGCGGTCTTTCCAAGACAGCAATGCCGACGGTGTGGGCGATCTGGCAGGTATCAAGCAACGGCTGGACTATCTGGTTCGCCTCGGAGTTGACGCGGTATGGCTTTCACCGATTTATCCTTCGCCGATGTTCGATTTCGGTTACGACGTCTCGGACTACTGCGGCATTGATCCGTTGTTCGGTGATCTGACAGCCTTCGATCGGTTGCTCACCGCCATGCATTCGCGTGGTCTCAAGCTTCTGATGGACTTTGTTCCGAACCACTCATCAGATCAACATCCATGGTTTGTCCAGAGCCGTTCATCTCGCGACAATCCCAAGCGGGATTGGTACATCTGGCGAGATGCATCAGCTGACGGCGGTCCACCTAACAATTGGATCAGCGATTTCGGTGGCTCGTCTTGGCAATGGGACGCAACGACCCGGCAATACTATTTGCACGCCTTTCTTCCGCAGCAACCCGATCTCAACTGGCGTCATCCCGAACTGCGTGAGGCGATGATGAATGTCCTGCGGTTCTGGTTGGATCGCGGTGTCGATGGATTTCGCATGGACGTGCTTTGGCACATCGTCAAAGACGCCGCTCTTCGAGACAATCCGATCAATCCGGACTGGACGTCTGACCGTACACAGCGTGACCAGCTGATTCAGCTGCACTCCACCGACCAACCAGAAGCCCATTCAATCGCGGCTGAGTTTCGCACTTTGGCGGACAACTACGGTGATCGCGTTTTGATTGGTGAGATCAGCCTGCCCAATGATCGACTCGCGCGATGGTTTGGGACGGAAGAACGACCGGAGGTACATCTGCCGACCAACTTTCATCTCATCGAATGCGAGTGGAACGCTCCAACCCTCCGACGTGTGATCGCTAACTACGAAGCGTCCCTTCCAAACTTTGGATGGCCGAACTGGGTTTTGGGCAGTCACGATGCTCCTCGCATTGCCGCCCGACTTGGTGACGCTCAATCCCGAGTCGCCGCCATGCTGCTGCTAACCCTGCGTGGCACGCCCACGCTCTATCAAGGCGACGAAATTGGGATTGGTGAGGTCCCCATTCCTCGCGATCAAATTCGCGACCCTCAGGATTTACGGCAACCTGAACTGAATATCGGACGAGATCGATCTCGCACGCCGATGCCTTGGGACGATTCCGCCTTCGCCGGTTTCAGCGTCAACGACACGTGGCTCCCGCTCAATCCTGATTGGCGTCAAAGAAACGTTGCGACGCAGGAGGCTGATCCACAGTCAATTTTGAATTTGTACAGAACACTGCTCTCGCTTCGGCGAAGCCACGCTGCGTTATCGAACGGCGACTTCACACTTCTCGATTCCGACGATGATGTGCTCGCTTTCGAAAGAAGACACGGCGACGAACACCTGTTGATCGCGCTGAACCTCAGTGAGCAAACCCGATCGTTGCCGGTGCCGTCGAAAGCTGCCCTCGTCACGGTGCTCTGTTCCACCGTGTCTCCTCGAGCAATCGATGGAACTCTCGTACCAAACGAAGGGCTGCTTCTGCAATTGGTAGACAACGAAGATCAATCCGGGCAAGTTTCATGACCGCATCGCAGGTCCACTCCAAGTGCAAACCGCCGATCAATCCATCTCCGGCATCTTGCATCTCAACCAACTTCTTCGCCACGAATCAGAAAGCGAACCTTTGATGCGAATAGCCATGCTGGCCCCGATCGCTTGGAGAACACCACCGCGTGCCTACGGTCCGTGGGAATTGGTCACCAGCATGCTGACCGAGGCTCTCGTCAAACGCGGCGTCGACGTGACCCTCTTCGCCACCCTCGACAGCAAAACATCGGGAAAGCTTGCTGGTGTGGTTCCGGCTCCGTACAGCGAAGACGCATCGATCGATGCCAAGGTGTGGGAGTTTCGACATCTTGCCCACCTGTTCGAACAAGCCGACCAGTTTGACTTGATCCACAATCAGGCAGACTTTCCCGCCCACGCTTTTGCCCGACTGATCGACACTCCGATCGTCACCACCATTCATGGATTCTCGTCCGACCGAATTTTGCCGATGTACCAGGAGTACCAAGACCTGGTTCACTACATCGCGATCAGCGACGCGGACCGACATCCCAGTCTGCGATACGCAGCTACGATTCACCACGGAATCCCCATCGATGACTTCCCATTTCAACCCGAACGCGGCGAAGACCTATTGTTCTTCGGACGAATTCATCCTGACAAGGGAGCGGCAGAGGCAATTGAAGCCGCCCGTCTCAGCAAGCTTCCACTGCACATGTACGGCATCGTGCAAGACGAACACTACCACGACATGCACGTCGCACCCACGGACGATGGCGTCAGCATGACCTATCACGGTGTCATCGGCGGTCCGGAACGACTCCATGCGTTGGGCAATGCTCGTGCCTTGTTGCACCTGATCAACTTCGACGAACCATTCGGGCTTTCTGTCATCGAAGCCATGGCGTGCGGCACGCCCGTTATCGCCAACAATCGTGGATCGATGCCCGAACTGATCGAACACGGCGTGACCGGCTTATTGGTCAACAACTTGCAAGAAGCGGTGCAGGCGATCGAGCGAATCGACGAACTCGACCGTGTCGCCGTTCGCCAATCCGTCGTCGATCGTTTCTCAATCGACCGAATGGCCGACAGCTACGTTGCCATTTATCAACGCATCTTAGGCACAAGCCCCTGATGTCGCCGGTACGCAATACCGCCCAGCACACCGTTGGTTGCGAACCGATCGAGAATATAAACTTCAGCCTCAATCTCAGTTCAGTTGGTCTTCGACACGCGTCGACTGGCAACTCTGGCAGATCGCTCCCGCAATGAGTTCATCGAACAGTTGGTGCCGCCACGAGCGGTCGGAGCCTAAGGTAGCCGCCCGGCGTCGCTTCGATCTAGACTGGATGCCGACCTCGCCGCTGCTTGATCCGTTTTCTGCTTGTGATGATTCGATGGACATTGACCAACTGAAGTACTTCCAAAGCGTTGCGGAAACGAAAAGCTTCACCGAGTCAGCCACGCGAATGAACCTGTCACAACCGGCGCTGAGTCGATCGATCCAGCGACTCGAAGAAGAATTTGGGCAACCTTTTTTTGAACGAAAACCTCGCTCGGTGGAACTGACTGACGCGGGATTGTTGTTTCAACGCAGTGCCACGCAGATCCTTCGAATCCTGGAAGACACGCGTGCGGAAATCACGGACGATGGAGAAACCGGCAAGATCCGAATCGGGGCAATTCCCACGATCGCGCCGTACTTTTTGCCGAACCTACTGAAGCAATTCTCCAACGCGTTTCCCCGATCGCAACTGATCGTCCACGAGAACACGACCGACGAACTTCTGAAGCGGATCAAGCAGGGCGAAATCGATCTGGCGATCCTTGCCGAACCGATCTCGGAAAAATACGTCGAGGTCAAACCGTTGATGGAGGAAGAACTGTGCTTGCTCCTTCCTCCCGATCATCCGCTTTGCGACAAAGACCGCATCAGCATGAAGGATGTGGAAGAAGAACCGTTCGTGATGCTGGACGAAGCCCACTGCTTGTCCGAGAACATTCATTCGTTTTGCCGGCAACGTTCGTTTTTGCCCGTTGCGGTTGAACGAGCCAACCAATTGGCAACCGTCCAGGAATTGGTCTCTCTGTCACACGGAATCTCGATGATCCCCGAGATGGCCCGACGCTTGGATCGCAGCAAACGGCGAGTTTACAAGTCGTTCGTCAGTCCACGACCAACGCGACGGATCGTATGCGTGACCAACCCATATCGATTTCAAAGCCGCCTGTTCGCAGAATTTCGCGATCGACTTTGCGAGTACTCAAAGAACTTCTGACGTGAATGGCTATGCGTCTTCAGCGGTTTGTTTGTGCTCGACCAAACGGCGGTTGTAGGCCGCGATCGTTTCCTTGCGACGCAGCATCCCAAGCAACTTGCCTGGCTCATCGATATCAATCACCGGCAATTCTTCCAAGTTCAACGACGTGAAACGCTTCAGCGCCGTATTCAAATCGTCTTCTGGGGTGACGCTGACCAAATCGGTGGTCATGACGTCGTTCGCAACTGCCAGCCGCCAAATCGAATCGTTGTACAGGTAAGTCCGAACGTCATCATCACTGAAGATACCGACAATCCGTTTTTGCTTGTCCACCACGGGAAAATAGTGCTGCTGGTTGTCTGCCAAACAGTGAACGATCTCGTCCAGGGTCGTCGCTTCCGGGATCAGCAACACCTTTCGATTCGGGTCAAACACATCTCCCACCTTCAGCCCTTCGAGAACGTCGACGATGAAATCGCCACGATGAGCCTTCGAATCCATCCTCGTGGGAACTTGCCAATGATACAAACGCCAGCGACTGCACATCACAAAACTGAGCGTCGTCACCAACATCGTTGGCACCAGCAACCCGAAATCACCCGTCAAAGCACGGACCATGATGATCGTTGAAATCGGTGCTCTCGCAACGCCCGCAAAAAAACCCGCCGTTCCAACCACCGCATACGCTTCTGGCTGAGTCACCACGCTCGGGAACATCGCTTGGAAACCAAGGCCAATCGCGGCTCCCAAGCAACCTCCGATCACCATCGACGGACCGAACACACCGCCGGACCCACCCGAACCAATCGTCAATGCGGTGGTCACGATCTTTGCGAACACGATGATCAACAACATCGGAATTCCGAGCTCCGCCGCATTCGTCAGCGCCAACTGCAGCGTTCCGTATCCGGTTCCCAAGACTCCCAACGCGTGCATGTTGTTGCCGACCATGCGAAACAATCCGATCCCAACCAAACCGGCCATAATTGCACCAATGGCTGGTTTGATATGCGGCCACAGTGGCAACTCCAAAAATCGTCGTCGCGTTCCCGAAAACAATTTGACGTAGACCACCCCAACAATCGTGACCGCAATCGCCAAAAACGCGTAAGGCAACAACTCCAACGGCGAGGTTAGCGTGTGATGCAAATCATCACCAAACAGTGGCATGTAGCGAAACTCAATTGGCAACGCTTGAGTGAACAAGCTGTAGGCAACAATCGAAGCGGTCGCCGAAGGCACGATCACATCGGCTTCCATGTCCGAATCGCTGTACAGAATCTCCGCTGCAAAAACAGCACCGGCCAATGGCGCGCGAAAGATCGCACCGACGCCCGCGCCCATACCCGCGGCCATCAGAATCCGGCGGTCACGCGGTGACAACTTCAGCCGGTCGGCCAACACTGATCCCAAGCCAGCACCGATTTGTGAAATCGGTCCTTCACGACCGCCCGAACCTCCGGTCCCCAGCGTGATCGCTGACGCGATGGTTTTGACCAGCGGAATCCGCGCCCGCATTTTTCCGCGACGATTGTGGAATGCATCGATGACCGCATCCGCACCGGATCCTTCCGCTTCCGGAGCGAACCAGTACACGATTGTTCCGGAAACGAGTCCCCCCAGGGTCATCACCAGCACCAGCATCCACGGCGAGAACACCGCGTCGGCCGGCATCATCACGGCTTCTTCGCCAGCGGCTTCCATCGGTGCGTAACCGGTGAACTGAGCCATGGCAAAACGCACGACGACACGGCCCAAACGATCAAAAACGATCGCTCCAATCCCAACCAACACACCCACCATGGACGCCAGCACGATCCACTTTCCAGACGATTGCCCGAAGACTTCTAGAAACTCACGGATCTTGTTCACAAGGCGGTCGGGGTGTTTGTCTCACGGGGGAAAGGACACAAAGTGCGGGCTTGGTGCGTTCCCATCCAAGACAAATCAAGGCTCACCCCAAGCGGCGTTCATTAAACGGCCCCAAGCCAAAATTTTCCAGTGACGCTCTGGGAAACTATTGAAATGAATCAACATCGCTCGCAATCGTCATGCAATGTCCGTCGTAGCGACCAAGCTCACCAACGCCAGATATCCAACCCGCAACTCAATATCTAAGCCCGCCTGAAATCCAGCCCACCCGATATCCGACGATGCCCGTCACCTGCCGACTATCGATACTGCTCGTGGCAAGCCGCACAGCTTTGGGTCACATCACCGACCGCCGATCGCACTCCATCCCAATCTTGCCGTTCGATTGCACTGACCACGCCACTGCTACTCGTCGTCATCGCACGGCTCAGCTCGGCGTAGTCCGGGTCGTCGTAGTCATCCATTCCTTCTTGCACCAACACCTCGCCCAACATCGCAAGCAACTCCGCTTCGCGTTTGACCGCGTCCAGGTTTTCTTGCGTCGCGGCGGCGTCCCGTGTGTGATCGCCCAAAGTATCAAGCAACTGCTCCGCATATTCCATCAACGGTGAACGGTCCGCGATCATGTGCCACTCGTTAACCTTCTCTGATTTCTGCGTCGCCGTGATACCGGCTCCACTGACCAAATCTTGCAAATCGGCTTTGCGAAGTTTCGCTTCGTTGTAGACCTGAGTCGATCCGGCCGCGCTATTGCGAGCGGTTCGGGCCATCACGTCGCGTGCTGTGTGCGCATCCGACTTCCAACGAACATCCTCTTTGTGATCCGAAACAACAGCAAACAGCGTCGCCAAAACAGTCAAATTCAAACGAGCGTCTTGATAGCCACCGCCATTGAACGCCCCCGGAGTGGTGATGACCGAATCGTATCGAAGCTTGATTCGCTTGATCTCGTCTTCCAACGAAAGCGGCGAAACGATTTTGCCCCACTTCGACCCGCCACCCGAACTCTCTTCCGCGGCTGCTTCCGCTTGTGCCATCACTTTCTCAGCCCCCGCGTCTCGGAGATTCGCCAGCGACGGACGTTCACCACGAAACGCGGTCGACGGGTCAGCAAAGAAGACTCGCGAAACTTCATCGGCGTCAAACTTCGGCGGACGAGCCCGCTGTTCCTGTGCGATTGCCGTGGATCCCACTTCAGCCAAAAATCCAAACGCAACCAAAAACGCAATTGCAACCGAGGTGGCTGGTAAACAAGGAAAGCAGCGCGATTGCATGGGGTCTCAATGAAAAGAGAACTTCGATGAAGGAAATCTTTATCGCCGGTTTCAGCCGGACTGTTTCGCGGACAAGTGATCAGCAACCGCGGCAAGCAACGGATCGATCGTTTGCGACTGAATCTGATGCGGAGGCGACCAAGGCCACCATCGCGACATCTCGTGCTCGGTCAGTTCAATTTTAACGACTTGCGGTAAGAACGCCAAAAAATACCGGACGTGCTTTTGGAACGTTTTGTCCGGTTGCTTGCGATAGGTGACCGGGTAGTGCAGATCAAACTGAAAATCCGGATCAAATTCGCACACCTTGGCATCGATTCCGGTCTCCTCAACCAATTCGCGTTTGGCCGCCGTCAGAAAATCCTCGCCCTCATCGCAATGCCCCTTCGGCAAGTCCCACCGGTCGGGATGCCGCATCAATAAGAATCGTGGCGACGATTCTCGAGTCAACAACAACACACCCGCGGCACACACCGTCGGCGGTGCCGGTTCTTTCTTCCCACTTGCCATCTTGCTCCAATGCAAAACCGGTTCGGGTCGTGGACTGAACCCCACGGCATCCAAACCTTGACTCATCCAACCGCCAAAACCAGTCCGATCAACGACCCACGAAGATCCTGACCGCTACCAATTCACTGCCACGAAACCATACGCAACGAATCATGAAAATTTACACTCGCACGGGCGACTCCGGGACCACAGGTTTGTTTGGTGGACCAAGGGTGGCGAAAGACGACACTCGCATCGAAGCGTACGGAACCGTGGATGAACTGAATGCGACGCTTGGCCAAGTTCGTTCGGCATTAAAAGAATCCGCTGGCGAAGCGACGGCCGCAAATGACGGATTGAGCGAATTGGATGCTCGAATCGCTCAGGTACAACACGAACTTTTTTCGATCGGTGCCGAACTCGCTTCGCCACACCCGGACCAATTCGACCTACGCGTGATCGGCCCTGTTCACATTCAACGGATCGAAGATTGGATCGACGATGCCGAGCAGCAACTGCCGCCGCTAAAGCAATTCATTCTTCCGGGAGGCTCGATTTTGGCGTCCCATGTGCACCTTTCGCGAGCGGTTTGCCGACGTGCGGAACGACGGGTCATTTCGCTGGCTGACGCCGTCCAAACCGAAACCCCCATCAGCGACACCGTGATTATTTACCTGAACCGATTGAGCGACTGGTTGTTTGTTGTGTCCCGATTGGTGAACCAAATTCTGAATGTTCCGGATCAAATCTGGGAAAAACCCTGAGATTGCTCGTCTTCGCCTTGCCCGTCTGGTTCAATGACGTGGCGAGTGTACAATGTTCTGAAATTCTCTGTTCGCATGTTTGTCGGAGCCGCTCCTGTGAAAAAAGTCGAAGCCATTGTTCGTCACTTCAAACTCGAAGACGTCAAGAATGCGTTGACCGAGCAGGGGATTCACGGAATGACCGTCAGCGAAGTTCGCGGATTTGGTCGCCAAAAAGGTCACACCGAAATCTATCGCGGCACCGAGTACGCCATCGATTTCGTCCCCAAGGTCAAAATCGAAGTGGTTTGCACCAGTGACAACCTGCAAACGGTGATCGACACCATTCTGCAAACTGCCCAAACCGGACAAATTGGCGACGGAAAGATCTTCGTCACCAACCTCGAAGAATCGGTTCGCATCCGCACCGGCGAGCGTGGCGAAGAAGCGCTATAAGCTTCCCTGATGGCGTCCTCTGGTTCACTTCCTTCGTTGGCACGGCAATGCCGTGACCGACTGAATGATGGACGCGGTCGTATCGAGTCTCGATTTCGAGCCGGTTTGCCCAGTGTTCAGACGGCAACCGCGCTGACGGATCTCTATGACGATGTCATCGAGAAAATTTGGCAGGATTCGCTCGAGCGTGCCTCCTCGAGTGTCAAAGCCTCGCAACTCTCTCAATTGAGTTTGGTTGCCCACGGCGGCTACGGTCGTCGCGATCTTTCGCCATACAGCGACGCCGATTTGATGTTGCTGACCACTCGGCGAAGCGCAGCCGCTGCGGCTCAAGTCGCCAGCACATTCGTCCGCGACATCACCGATGCCGGGATCGACTGCGGCTTCTCCGTTCGCACGCCCCGCGAATGCTGCACGTTGGCTTGGGCTGATGCCAAAATTTACACTTCGCTGACGGAATCGCGATTGTGCTTTGGTAACGAACAAACCTTTGACCGTTACTTCGATCGTTTTCGCGCCGGTGCTCGCCGCCGCCGAAACTATCTGAATCATCAATCGCTGATGGCTCGCCGAGAAGAGCGACACAAATGGGGCGAAACCAACTACTTGTTGCGTCCCAACGTCAAACGTTCACGCGGTGGCCTGCGAGACATCCAATTGGTTCGCTGGCTCGGGTTCGCAACCCACGGCGCCACCAGTTTGGAACAACTCAACAAACTCAACGCGTTATCGGACGAAGACTACGGCACGCTGCGACGAGCCCACGCGTTCATGCTTCGGCTTCGCCATGAATTGCACTTTCGCACCAAACGAGCCCAAGACGTTTTGGATCGGCCAACTCAGTTGGACATCGCCGAAGATTGGGGATACCAGGGCCGGTCGGGTGTGCTGCCGGTCGAAGACTTCATGCAGGATTATTTCGAACACACTCGCGGTGTTCGTTACGTTGCCGCTTACTTCCATGACGACACACGCATCCGTTCGCGTGCCGCCGGCGCGGTGGAATCCGTCATGTCGCGACGGATCGACGAAAACATCCGCATGGGGCCGACCCATATTTGGGTCAAATCAAACACGCTCGAACAGTTCGCACAAAGCCTGCCGGACGTTTTGCGTTTGATCCAATTGGCGAATCATCATTCGCGCCGGATCGCTCACCCGACTTGGCAAGCGATCCGCAAATCAATGCAAGACCGCGAGGCGACTCCGCCGGATCAACCCGCCGTGGATGCGTTCTTAGAATTGTTAAAAGATCCCGGTCGACTCGCATCGCTACTTCGACGTTTGCACGAACTCCGAATTCTCGACCAATTGATCCCCGCGATGGGGCGTTGTCGAGGCTTGCTGCAATTCAATGCGTATCACAAATACACCGTCGATGCGCACTGTATCCGAGCGGTGGAAGCAGCGACCGATTTCATCGATGCCGAAAACGCCATGGGCCGTCGCTACCGGCGACTCAAAGACAAAGGATTGCTGCACCTCGCGTTGCTGATCCATGATTTGGGCAAAGGTTACGAGGAAGACCACAGCGAAGTGGGCCGCCGAATCGCGGGCGACGTCGCTGACCTGTTCCACCTCAGTGCGGACGACAAAGACACGCTGCAGTGGCTGATTCACAAACACCTGCTCGTCAACGAAGTCGCGTTTCGTCACGACTTGAACGACCCCGAGGTCGTCCATAAATTCGCGGCCGAAGTCGGCTCGATCTCGCGACTGGAACTGCTGCTCATCCACACCGTCGCTGACCTGCAGGCCGTCGGCCCCGATGTGCTCAACGATTGGAAGATGGGCTTGATCGAAGATTTGTACCTTCGCGCTCGTCGCTACTTCGAAACCGGAAACCTCCCGGGCGAAAACGAAGCTGACTTGGATTCCAAAATTGAACAGGTGAAGGAATCTCTCGCCGAGAAGAAACTCGATCCGTCGTTGATCGAATTCGCCAAAGACATGCCTTTGTCGCTGCTGCGGCAACATTCAACCGACGACCTGATCCACGAGATGCATCAAGTCGGCGAATGGCTGACCCACAATCCCGGGTGCTATTGCGCCGGCGCGGTCGACCCCGCCGCATCCGCCGTGCGATACACGATCGTGCTTCGCCAAGGCGAACGCCGGGTCGGTGTGTTCGCCCGAATCACCGCGGCGTTCAGTGCATGCGGCCTTTCGATCATGCGAGCCAACGTCGAAACAGTCGGCGAAGATTTGCTTTGGGATCAATTCTGGGTCAACGATCCGGAACTCAAGCAACGCCAACCCGAATCACGAATTGAAGAGGTTTGTCGCGTTGTCACCAAGGCCCTCGATGATCCCGATTCAGTCATGCCGACTCCACGACGAGTCTGGCAAACGCAGGGTGCGAAGGAACCCTCCAGTGTGTTGCTGCTGCCCACCAAGGTGCTCTTTGACAACGACACCTTCGACCATCAGACCATTTTGTCGATGTTCACCTACGACCGCCCCAGCCTTTTATCAGACATCTCCGGGACGTTGTCTCAACTCGATGTCGTGATTCAATTCGCAAAGATCGACACGCACCTGGATCAGATCGCCGACGTGTTCTACGTCACTAACCCGGACGGCAGTCCCATCACTGATTCGGACCGACAAGAAACCATCCGAAACGCCCTGGTCGACGCCGTCCGAAAACCACTCCCGTAGACCGTATCACGGTGGTACCCCTCGTGAGTTTGCGCTCGGCTTGCTGGGGGGCCCCAGCAAGCTACAGTTTTCTCCTCGCGTAGCTTGGAGCGATCTAACCTGTAGCTCGGTGATCGCCCACCGAGAACCAACCAACCTCTCCTAAACCCCGAGCGCCCCGCGCAGCTCATCCAAGTGCTTCGGAAGAGCCTCCAAAACATCCGCGTCTTCGTATTCCAAGACGACGTAACCCTGGTAACCCGAGTCGCGAAGAATCTTTGCGATGCGACCGTAATCCGCCGGAGTCTTCTCGCCCGAAGGCGACTTCGTCACCGGTTTGACTTGCACATTGACCGCGTAAGGAGCACACGCTTCTAGGTCGCCATAGGGATCGTCCGACTCGAAGTTACCGGTATCGAGATTGATGCCCACCCAAGGCGAATCGACTCGATCCATGATTTCCAACATCTGCTTCGCCGTCAGACGACCGTGGTTCTCAACCCCTAGAAAGACACCTTTCTTCGCCGCGTGTTCCGCGCATCGATTGACCGCCGCTACGGCTTCATCCATTCGCGTGGGTGACTTAGCAAGCTGAGCCGCCGTGCCCGCGAAGAATCGAATGTGCGGTGCCCCCAGCACAGACGCCAAATCGATCCAACGGATTGCATCGCGAACCTCTTGCTCATAACGTTCGCCCAATCCGACCGTGAAGTTGTTTCCGATCGCGGTTCCGCTGATGACAACGCCACGAGTGAACGCCTGCCGACGAAGTTCCAGCAACGACGCTTCGGTTGGAAATCCATCCGGCCCGGGCGTCATGAAGTAACCGGTCAACTCGGCCGCTTCGACGCCCATCGAAACGCAGTAATCCAGAAAATCGGTTTGAGTCAAACCGCCCGCCACATCTCGGTCGGTAAACGAAATGCCATCCGGAACGGGCCGAAACGTTTGTTCCTTGCCCTTCATGTAGCGGAAGTAAGGGCGGAGCGAATAACCAGCGATACCGATTCGAAATCGCGGTGGACCGGAACGCTCAATCGGCCCGCGAGCCTGAACGACCGACGACGTGGCACTTCCCGCGAAGGTCGCCAGCGTCGCTGCGGCGGTGGTTTTCAAAAACGCACGTCGCTGAGCAGCAAAACCTAAGCTTTGCGTTCGGCGATCAAGACTCGGAACAGAGACAGCGGGTTGGACTTTTGGCATCGGATGACCTGGATTGGCAATTCGTTGAGCAATTCATCGACATTCAAATCCGTCCGCCATCCCAAGTGACGGGTCAAACTGCCCGCCGAATCAACAACGCGAGCGATCAGTGGGTTCGGGCTCCGGAAATGATTGATGACCAAGATTTTACCACCCGGGCGACACACACGCACGAGTTCACGCATCATTCGATCGGGATGCGAAACGACGCTGATCGTGTGAAACGAGGTCACCAGATCAAAGCTCGCGTCCTCGAACGTCAATTCCTCCGCGTTCATCGGCTGAACGGAGACATGCTTCCATCCCCGCTGCTCGATCAACTCTTCCGCTTCCGCCAACATGGATTCAGACAGATCCACGCCCGTGACATTCGCGTGCTCCGGGTAAGCGTCCAATGACAATCCGGTGCCGACGCCGACTTCCAAGACTTTCGTGCCAGCCGCAATGTTGAGCGAATTCAGGTTGTGCTGAATTCGGCGACGAGCCACCGCCGGCCACAAAGCCTGATAGGCCGGAACCAAGTTGTCGTACAGTTTGCTCTCGTGCGGCTTGGGTTTGGCCCCACGCGATTTTTTGGCCGTTCCGCCGCTCATCTTTCCATTTCGATCGCGAACACCCTCACGAGATGAAGCCGGTTCGTTGTCGTTCTGCACCGCTGCCGTACCCGCCTGGGCACCCGTCTCCGACGCTTGATTCGAATGTGACTCGGAATCCAACTCTAACATTTCAACCTCGTCCTCAGCGAATCGACCGCGATCCTCAGACTTCCTGCTGAAATCACGAGTTGCAATCGAAAATGAACTTGAATCACCACAGCAGTTTCGCAGATTTCAAACCGCTGTCATGCCCGAACCTTCTCATGGAGCCCAAAACCTGACGAATTTTGCGCCGCAATTACATGAGTTCTTCTTCTAGCAAATGACAGTACGCGTCGTAACGCCGCGCGTCGATTCGTGCGTCGGCGACTGCGGTCTTCACCGCACAATCGTCTTCGGCGAGGTGCAAGCAGTCCGGATAGCGGCAGCCGCTCACGTAGGGCCTCAGATCGGGCATCAAACCGGCCACCTCGCCCGCACTGATGTCCCACAATTGAAATTGCCGGATTCCCGGTGTGTCAAAAACCGCCCCACCATCGGCCAGCGGTATCAACTGGGACGCCGTGGTGGTGTGTTTTCCCTTGTCGTTGTCGCTGCTGACCGCCCCAATTGCCAATCCCAGTCCGGGCTGCACAGCGTTCAGTAGACTGCTCTTGCCCACCCCACTTTGACCGGCCAGAGCGGTCTGGCGATCTTTCAACAAAGCCCGCAGGTAAGCGACATTTTGGCCCGTTTCCGCGGACGTCGGCAAAACGCGATACCCGAGCGAGGAATAAACACCAATCAAAGGCTGCAGATCAACCAAATCGATCAAGTCAACTTTGTTGATAATCACGATCGGTTCAATCTGGCATTGATGAGCCGTCAGAATCATCCGATCGATCAATGCAGGCTTGATCCCCGGTTGCTCCGCGCTGGCGATGATCAACATCGCGTCAATGTTCGAAACCAACACGTGCTGCCGTCCACGGCTCGTTCGGCTGATCATTCCTGTCCGCGGCTCAACCCGCTCGATCATCCCATCCGCTTCCGACTTCAGCGACACTCCATCCCGGGACTCCGACCGAAACCAAACCCGATCCCCCGCAACGATGACATTGCGTTGGCTGGTGCTCAGCGATTTCAGAACCTGACGAACCGCACACGCATACAAAACGCCGTTGTCACCCAACACCTTGCTCTGCAACCCGTGCACACTCAGCACACGACCTTGCAGCAAGTTGTCCTCGTCGACCGACAATTGCACGTGCATTCCGGCGGCTGACTCCGGCGTCGAATCCGCACCCTGAATGGTGCGTTTTCGCGTCAGCTCGCCTTTGCCGCTCAGCCGTTCCGATTGAACGGCGTCGTCTTGAGAATCACCTTCGCGAAAATCACGAGTCAAATCACCACGCCGCACTCGGCCTTGGTGCTTCTTACGAAAATTTGCTCGGAGGTTTCCGCTTCGCTTCTTCGCCAAGGGTCAGTCTTCGCGTCGTGCGGAAGCGTTCGAAGTCCGCTCGGCGGCTCCTTCGGGGGCCATGATCTGCTCGACCTTGCCCTCTTCGTCACCCAAACGTTTGTGAATCGAAGGACCAATCAGTTCCGTCAATTCAGCCTCGTTCAGCTCCTCACGATCCAGCAACTCACGCGTGATCGTCTCCAACTGACCGCGATGTTCTCGCAACAGTTGCTCTGCCTTCTGATCCGCTTCCATCAGAATTCTCGCGACCTCTTCATCGATCAATTCCTGCGTGTGTTCGCTGAATTGACGTTGCTGATGAATCTCGCGACCCAAAAACGGATCTTCGTCGCTCGTCTTGTAACTGACCGGACCAATCTTCGGACTCATGCCCCAATGCGTGACCATTCGCCGCGCGATACTGGTCGCTCGTTCCAAATCGTTCTCCGCACCCACACAAGTCTCCGTGTAGATGATCTTCTCTGCCGCGCGGCCCCCGAGCAACACGATCAATTGATGCTCAAGCTCTCGCTTGCTCATGCTCAATCGGTCCTCATTCGGCACATACTGAGTCACCCCCAACGCGCGACCTCGAGGGATGATCGTCACCTTGTGAACAATGTGCGAACCTTCCAAGTGCCAAGCCGTCAACGTGTGGCCGGCTTCGTGATAAGCGGTTTTTTCTTTCTCGCTTTCCAGCAAGACCTCTTCACGCTTCGCACCCATCAAAATCTTGTCGCGAGCGTAGTCGAAGTCGCTCATCTCGACGATTTTCTTGTCGCCACGTGCCGCCCAAAGAGCAGCCTCGTTGACCATGTTGCGAATGTCGGCACCGGTCAGGCCAACCGTTCCCGCCGCCAAACGATGCAAATCAACATCGTCGCCCAGTGGCACGTCTCGAACGTGAACCTTGAAAATCTCTTCGCGGCCCTTCATCGTCGGACGACCCACGGTCACGTGACGGTCAAAACGTCCTGGTCGAAGCAACGCCGGATCCAGCACGTCGGGCCGGTTGGTTGCCGCAATCACGATGACCGCTTGAGCACCACCGAAACCGTCCATCTCTCCGAGAATCTGATTCAACGTCTGTTCGCGTTCATCGTGTCCGCCACCCAAACCAGCACCACGTTGACGACCGACTGCGTCAATCTCGTCAATGAAGATGATCGACGGAGACTGTTCTTTTGCCGTCTTGAACAAATCACGCACGCGGCTGGCACCAACGCCAACGAACATCTGAATGAATTCACTACCGTTAACGCTGAAGAACGGCACGTCCGCCTCACCCGCCACGGCACGAGCCAACAACGTTTTGCCTGTACCCGGAGGTCCATTCAGCAAAACGCCCTTGGGAACTTGGCCACCGAGCTTTTGAAACTTCTCTGGAGTCTTCAGGAAATCAACGATCTCTTGAAGGTCAGCCTTAACGCCTTCCAAACCAGCAACATCGTTGAACGTGATGACTTTGTCAGTAGCTTCGAATCGTTTCGCCGGACTCTTGCTGAACCCGGACAGAAACCCGCCGCCCATCATGTCGTTTCGGGTGCGACGGATCATCATGAAGATGAAGAAGAAGATCGCCAGCGGCAATCCAACCAGGATCAACAAATTCAAGATCGCGGCGGTGTTGTCCGGCGGCGAGAATTTCCAATCCTTGATGTTCCGCTTCTCAAGGTCTTCGGATAGCTGCACGGCATAATCCGCTCCCGCGGGACGCGTGAATCGAAAACGCTTCAGCAACTCCTTCGGCTTCGCATCACCATCTGCAGACTCGCTGGCCGGCATTTGTGGACGAGTCTTGAACGTTCCCGAAACTTCGATGTCGCCGATCTCGACCGACTCGATGTTGTTTTTTTCAAGCTGACTTCGGAAAAAGCTCGCCGAAATCAAAGAGGATGGCTCGGGTTGATTGAAAAACAGCATCGCGGCTAGCACCGTGATCACCAAAGCGATGATCATCGGATTGCCACCACGGCGTCCCGTCGAGAGCTCTTCCTTGTTGGATTTGTCCGAAGAGTTCGATTCGGAATCCTTTTTCATACCGTTTTATCCTCAAAAGTCACTGTTCGTTGGCACTGGCGATGGCGAGTTGCATCTCGCCAGTGCAAGGAGTGTACCGCGATGGCGGATCGTTGCCTAACCGGATGACTCGAGTCGGCCTCTCTGCCTGTCATGGTCCATCCGACACCAGCCAATTCCCGCAAAAACCAGCGATTGCCGCTGTTCCAAACCAATTCGCGAAACTGAAGTCTAGCCCTCAAACCGCCCGGTTCGCCCAACCAACCGATTTTCGCCGGTCGATTTCGACAGCCTGCGACAGTTATTCCAAAAGTCGCCGTTGAACCGGCATTGGGATGCCGAGCCACATTGGCAGTCCTCAACGGCCGCCATGCCACATTCGCCGATGGTCAACCACCCCAAACGGTGCAAGCGGAACGTCCTGAAACTCGACCTTCTTTCGGGCACTCTGATCGTCATCGTTGAAGTTCGATCAACGTCCGATCACTACGCCCACTCAATTCACTTCGTTCGACGCTCCGCTCCCTCAAGAACCAGTGCTCCACAGCGCCCCGGTGCCCCACAGGCACCCAGTGGCCCAGAGCCTAGGTGGGCCAGTGACACAGAACCGAGGACTCATCAACGACGCCGCTCGCCAAACTGATTGTGAATCGATTTAACGAGTCAACTTGTAGAGATGACCTTTTGTCCGCAACAACAACCCACCGGCAAACGGTACTGGGCTGGCAACGGTGAACTGCTCGTCGTCATCGACTTCGTTGGCATGAATCAATTTCGGCTCCGCATCGCCGCCGATGTTCTCGACAACCGAAGTCATCCCCGTTTCATCGGTGACATACAGACGGTCCCCGATGAGCAGCGGCGAACTGCTGTAACTCGATCGGATCCGTTCCAAAGAGGTCTCCCAAAGTGTTTCGCCCGTTTCGGCTGCTAGAGCCGACAACTTCCCTTTGGACGGCTTGCCATCTGAGACCAAATACACAATGCCATCGCGAGCCGCGGGAGTCGGCACATCCGACCCAACGTCATCCCGCATCCACAAGATGGCATCATCGGCTGCGTTCTTGTCATCTCCCGCTTCAATCAACTTTGCCATGTCCACCCCGGTCAATGTCGCGCCCCGGGAATACGGGCAAACAATGACATTGCCGGTGATCACCGGCGACGCAATCGAACGAAAGAACTTCTCTTGCCCCGGGTTGAACCCGCCGAGCGTTCCCAATCGCTCTCCTGTCTTTGCATCGGTCAAAGTCAGGTGATCAGCTCCCAGCACGGCGACGATTTTTTTGCCATCGATTTCTGTCGCGAGCGGCGTCGAGTAACTTTGCGCCGCTTCTTCCGGTGCGGGCACCATCCGGTCGTCTTTCCAAACCACTTCGCCCGATTCAATATCGATGGCGACGATGTAGCTAGGACCGGTTTGCATTACCGCGACAACCACCAAATTGTCAACGATCATCGGTGAGGATCCCAGATCCCACCAAAGCGTGTCCTCACCAAACTGTTCTTGCAAATTGGTGTGCCAGATCGGTTTTCCGTCCAGATCACAACAAGCCAAATCACCACTACGAAAGTACGCCACGACGTTCTTGCCATCGGTCACAGCGGACGGGTTACTTCCGCTGCCTTTGCGGTGTTTGTTGCCGCGGTCGTCGCCGAGTGGGGTTTGGAAAGCAATCTTCAGCGAATCGATGTCGACGCCCAACAAATGATTTTGGCCATCGATCCCGCTGGTCAGAAACGCGCGGTTGCCGACGATCACGGGCGTACTCGCACCACTGCCTGGAATCTTGCACCGAGTCGCTTTTTCTTCCGACCATTCGACCGGATAGTCGCCTTCCGGTGCGACGCCCTGCTGCGATCCGCCACGCCACTGTGGCCAAATCACATCAGAGTTCTTTGAATCAGCGGATACCGATTCCGCGGCCCCAACCATCGCGGTTGAAACAACCGAGACTCCCAAACAAACAACCACGGCGCTCAAGCGTGCCGACGAAAGCGATGCCAGAAAATGGGGCAGGGACATCAAACGGTCTCCACAAAAAATAGACGGAAGGGGCGGGGCGGGAAACGTCATTGTGAAGCACCCCGCGTTCAAATGAAACCACGCAAGCCCGCTGTTCAAAGCAAATCGTTTTCAGGGCGTCGGGTTATTCGCCGAAGTCCGCTCGCACGGGTCCCGACGACACAAACGGATTTCGAGGACACAAACGGAACACCGGCGGTCGGCTGCAGACTGACTCCCGGGCACAGATCGAAAAAATCATGTGCCCTTAACCGCTGCTCCGCTGACTGGATGCTTCGCTGACTGGATGCTTCGCCGAGCCCCCGCTCGATGTTTGACGCACGCCGCGGTCTCAAACCAGGTACGTGCAGGCTATGGATTTAGTCGCATACCGAATGACAACCATTCGCCGTTGGGCGTTGGCCCCGGTTGGCGTCTAATCAACCGTCGCTAACGCGGTGCGGCTCAACAAATCAACAGCCCGTTAGCCCCGGTTGTCCAGAACGACCAAACATGCGTCTTCCACACGAGCAACCCAACCACATTAGAAGAAACGTTCGGACAACAACACCTCAACCGTTTGAGCGCCACCCCGGTTCCATGCGGAGCAACAGGCTGACCGAAAACTTCTTACCCAACCCTATTTGGTGCAAAAATACTTGCAACCGGTTCGCTGAAACCCAAGAATGCATTCGCAATCTAATTCGACACTTTCTAAGAAACGAAAGAAGTGATCCTTTGCCTCGCAGAACTTGTCAAAACTCTTCTTGCTGCAAATGACGACGCGGCAGAATGACCGCGGCTCACCACGGCGAGGAAAGGTCACCCATACAGACGAAGTCCGCGCCGTCTGACAAGACCAAGTTCCAAGACAGCGACGTATCCCCATCGGTAAATTGCAGACAACCGTCTTATCTCTTATTCGCACCTGACCATCAGGTGAAAAGCAAGCAATGCCATGCAAGACGTAAGTCCCTACGAGCCGCCGGGTACGGACATTCATGTCCTCTCTGAACTCGACACTCCAAACAAAACCCGTATTGCGGCAAAAGTTGCTCGAGCGGCCGCAGTAACATTCTTCTCTCTACTTGGAAGTGTCCTTGGGCTGGTCGCGGGATTCTACGGTGGATTTGCCGTGTTTGGCGATGCGGGCGACTTCACAATGATGTTCGTTGCACCATGTATCCTGATCGGCGTCTCCGTCGGCGCTGCTCTGGGCGCCGTCGGTGGTGCGTTACTTGGTCGTTCAATCACGACAAATAGTTAACGTAGCTAAATTGAATCGGAACGAAACACGGTTCGCCTTCGACTGTCTTCGCTCGTTCAAACGTGCTGGGTGTAAGACAGGGCAATAACGATGGCTCATCGCAGAACAGGGCGTGCAGGCCCTGCGAATTAACAAACCAACTCTCCCAGCTCGCAAAACCTAAATGTTATCCAACTGAAAGAGCCCACTCCGCCAATGCGATATTCAATCGCTGAACTGCTAGTATTTCCTTGCTTTGCAATACTCGCTGTCGGCATCAACGGTTACATCAACTACCTGACGATTGATATCCGATACGAATGTGTGACATGGTTTGGCATCGATGACTGGGACTTGCACCGCAAACTCCCGCGTTGGCTCTATGAACGGTTGCTCGATGTATCTGGGCGGCCGATCGACTACGCAATTGCATGCTTGCTCGCATGCTGTCTCCTTCCATTCAAGCGTTTCGCTCGTATCGCCGGCTTGTCGTTGCTCCTAACGTTGCCAATTTCATGCTTCCACAGTGAAATCGCCTCTGGACACCTTGATCGTTGGATAGAACTTCCCATTGCATTGCTGATATCGTGCCTTTACGTCCAGTTGTGCAGATGTCCCATGTTCGTCACTCATCCGCCCAAAAATATCACGGTGATTGTCGTCTTTGTGACGTTGGGTATCCTGGGACTTTTCTTACTGTCTCGACTGCCAAATTTTCCTACGTGGCACTACCGAACGTGACAGCACAGCCTTGCCTCATACGGCGGATAGGCTTGCGGCGGTGGTTGTCGCCGTCTTGGAAGTGTTAAAATTGTTTGCCGCCCGTGTATCACAACCGTTACCAATACAAGCAATAAGTCGTGTCACTCTCGATCGCTCGAAACCTGATCTATCACCTCGCTGAAGATGGATGCGAAATCGGACATGCAGCCAAACGTGATATTGCTTGGGTTGAAAATCTGCCAATCACCGTCGACCTCAAGCGATTGCTTCAGTGGTATTGGCCGTTGAAATCTTGTCAGATCGGTCCCATCACGTTTGGTCCAGTTTCCGAAATAACGAAATTCCCGTGGATCGACGAAATCCTCGAATGCGACCTGCTGCCCGTTGGTTTTGGTCCAAGCGGTGACTGGTTCGCGTGCGATCCTACAACCACTGACTGCAATATCGGATTCATCAACCACGAAAAGTACGGCGGTGGCAATGACGCTCGATGCCATTACCAAGCCACTTTTCGATCACTCGACTCGTATCTCCATTCGGTTGACCTCGGTCGTTATGTGCCCGGTGACTACTACGATGCCTGTGATTACCTTCGGTTTTTGAAAAAAGAGTCTGCCCAGTCATTTTCACCTCCAATACAAGACGAATAACAAATGCGTGCACCCACAGCGGTGGTGGAAACCAGTTTCGCTTTCCAATCACACCGGCCGCTATCCGCGAGCGACGCTGACTGTGATTTAATGAAAGTCGATGAAACGCCATGTTTGAGCACTGTGGCGTGAACCCGTCTCAGACACCACAGTCATGCCGTGTTGATGAAGAACGTCGATCGAAACGTACGGTATTCCTTAGACTTTTCGTTGGCACTTTGATCGGTGTTTCCACGCATTGGGTGCTGCTGTGGACCGACACGCTGTCGACCGAGATGCCACCTGCGGGCGGTGCATTGCTCGGCTTCACTGCGGTGCTTTGCTACTTGAATCCTGTTTTGTTGCGTTCAAAGATCCTTCTCGGCCTCGGCTTTTTCGCGGGGCAGATATCCGTTACTTCATGTCGCCCGCTATTCTTGATCAATCCGTTTGCTGATATCCCGCGGAACATACCAGTAGCTTGGCTTTCAGCGATGCTTGCATTCCTGCTTTCCGCAGCCATCACCTATCAGGCTGTTGATTTATTGAGCCGCACCGCGTTAGCGGCGGTTGATTAGACGCCAACCGGGGCTAACGCCCAACGGCTAATGATTGTCATTCGGTATGCGACTAAATCAACAGTCTGCTATGGGGCGCACTTACTGCTCAAGCGTTGCTGCTCTGCTCTGCCCAACAGACACTCTCGGGAGCGCAATGCATAATTTGGACGTCGTGACTGTTGAATAGAAACTGCGATCGAAGCAGCGGCCCGGTTGGCCGCAAAACCTCTCACACCACCTAACTGCCGACTTGGCGTTTGATCGACAGGATCTTGGCGTTACCTCCCTCGGCGAGCAACCGTCTTCTACAGGATTTGCCAGTTTCGCCGCAACTTGTTCGTAGAACGCCCTGCTCGCCTGTGACAGTTTGGCTCGCCAAAAGAACTCAATTGCGAAACGCTCGAAGAAGATAGTGAACCGACTGGCTTCTCTGCCCAGAGAAAGCGAATTGCGTTCTGGCTGTGCTCAATGTTTTCTTCTTTGATCCAATCTGGTAACAAAGAGGCGGCGGACAACCATCGCTTCCCAATTCGCAGGGCTTTCCGTGAGGTTGAAAAAATTCAACTTCCCCTGGGCCCCGATCAAAAATGTTGCCCGAATGAATCACTGCAAAGGATTGCTGAATGTCAATTGTTTCACTAGTCATCGCGATCTCGATCGGCGCGCCGCCTCAGCTCTCAGATACCCGAAACGTTCTTGAGAGATTCGAGGACGCCGGAATACAAACCCAAGGACGCGACCCGTTTGCCGGCACTGGGTTGTGCGGTGCATCGCTGCCAGTGCGGGTGCCGAGTGACGTTTACTACGTATCGCTACCGCCACGCGGTTTTAACGACGCCCATCTTCGCCTATTGAGACGGTTCCCTCATCTCATCCAAGTGCGATGCAAACGTCCCGTCACAGAAGCGGAACACGAACTGATTGAATCAAACGTACCGACGGGGGCATGGTTGCTGTACGATATCCGTCTTGATGATGGCAATCTCAAACAGCGGCGTTCGTTCCGCTGCGGCTATCGATTCGCCGACGAGGACGTTAACGGCGATGGAATCATTGATGAGGACGACGGAGAAATTCGTGACTCAGCAAACGGCGGGTAGCAATGCGACGTACACAGAGTGGCGACGTCACATTGCATGAAGTACTCCGTCCGTCTCCCCGTCGTACCCAAGCGTGCGAGAGCGGGACCAAGATGCTTACGCAAAAATACGCGTCCACGTGGAAGCCCTTTGGCTCGGTTTCACAAATGAGTTCCCAATACGACGTCTTCCCGTAGTGCTGAACCAGCGAACCGACGGCTGCAACCAAACGTTTGGAATGCCCGTCTTCGTGCGGGTCAATTTTCTCACAATCACCTTCCGATTCGCCCCGATATCCGATCAAGACTTCTGCAACTACATCACGATGACCACACGCACGAACTGCGCCCAAGCAACCATTGCCGGTGGTTGAATGTAGAATGAGACGTCGAACACTCGCTATCGCTGTCATGCATCAACCCGAACTGTAGTCAATGTTTTTCCACACTGTTTTGGTATCCGCGACCCTTTTGTGCTCACTCGTTGCCGGCTTTCTTTTTGCGTTTGATGTTGTAGCGATGCCTGGCATCGGTCGACTCAACGACAGGTCATTTATTCGTGCATTTCAAGTGATCGATGGCGTCATACAAGACAACCAGCCTTTCTTCATGTTTGTTTGGATTGGGTCCGCCATAGCGATCGTTGTTGCGGCGGTCATCGGCTTCTCACAGATTGATGGAGTGGATCGAACGTTATTAATTGTCGCTGCGGTTGTTTACCTGTTGGGAGTTCAGCTCCCGACTGTTCGAATCAACATCCCGCTAAACAACAAGATCCAGGCGATTGACGTTGAACAGAAAGACGATCAAGAACTGCTGGCCGCGCGGTCTGTCTTCGAGGCTCAATGGAATCGATGGAACGTTTTCAGAACGGTTGTTTCCATCACGATCGCGTTGTCGCTCCATGTACTCTTGCTGAGAATCTAGCGGCCGATTGCAGGCAGCAGGGCTCCATCCACGCCGAACGTTCGGAGTTTCGCCGTCTGCCAACATGCTGACTCAGCTGATGGACCACATCCGTCATCGCACACCGCTTCACGAGGCTTGCACGCAAGGAGACACTCGAACGGTTCGTGCCTTGCTAGAATACGGCGCCGACAAATATGCTCTCGATGCCAATGCGCAGACTCCGGCTGAATCGGCGGCGTCCCACAACTAACACGCCGTCATCAAACTACTTAAAGGAGCAGCTCGGTGTCCTGACACAGAGTTGGGTCGTAGCGACGAACTTAGGCGAGATACAGCTAACAACCGATCACGCCACAACCTCTTCCTGTCACCTGGCTGAATCATGGGACTCGACGCTGTTGAAATCGTAATGATTGTCGAAGATCACTTCGGCATCTCAATCCGGAACGACGAAACGGAACGTGTACTCACCGTCGGTGATCTCGTCGCGTTGATTCAATCGCGAATTGGCGCCGCCCATATTGCAACATGCCCCACGCTAACATCGTTCCTGCGTTTGCGTTCCAGCGTCCGCGAACTGACGAATGATCAAACGCTGCGGATACGAATCGGAACTCGTGTTGTCGACATGATGAACCGAACGCAACGCCGACAACTGTGGGCTCAACTAGACGACATTCTTGGTACGGCGGCGCCAGGTCTTCGCCGACCAGCAATCCTGCGCAAACTGCTAGCCTTTTTAGCTACGACGACCTTCGTCATCGCGTTTCTCGGTTCCGTCACGATTGATGTCGCGATCCTCCCTCTGACTCTCGCACTCGCGGCTTGTGCGACACTCGCACTCCACATCATCACCATCCCGTTTCGGAGCATCCCACCTGACGCAGCAGCCACCTTTGGTGCGATTGCACGACGCATGGCAGGCATTTCCGTCGCCACAAAACAATTGCATCTACGCACGGACGAAGAGATACTCCACGAACTCCGACCGATCGTGGCGGCTACCCTGGGCACAGACGGCTCCAAAATCACCAGAACCACGAGATTCATCGAAGACCTCGGAATGGGGTGAAGTCTGCACATCAAGTGCCTCATAGCCATTGACCACGACGGACAGGCGGAGCTGCGATTTCGCGTGATCCCCATGCGATTTGCCCCCGCCATTGCATCTGTTATCCAATGTTTGCAACGCCCCCACGAACGACAGTTCAATATGCGATGTCGATCCCATTTTCGGTTGCTTCGATTGCTCTCTGATGCATTTAGAAGAATGCGTCTGACGACCACACAATCAATCAAAATGTCCGATCGGTAGTCAATAATCTTCAAGTGTGATTTAAAACGCGGCCCGAGGGGAAACAAGTGGCATAGGCTTCCAGCCTGTGATTGCGCAGAACACAGGCTAGAAGCCTTTCTGTACCCCACATCTTTTGCGAGCCGCTTGCGTTGGGAATACAGTCGTTTTGAAGCCAAACATCCCTTGTCCAAGAACCATTAGTGTTCGATTAGCGGAGATTAGTGTTCCCTTGTCCTTTCTGGCGGAACACTAATCCGCTCTGATCGAACACTAATCTTTGGTGTTTCGAGATGTGGGGTATAAAAAGACTAGAAGCCTATGCCACACTTTCTATCCGGAACTTATTCTTCGATTGTTGTTTACTCAGACGGCCCTTTGAAGCACTCTCGGTAGAGGTTAAGCATCGTTCGGTCGATTTCGAAGAACGCATTCCGCAGCAATACGCAACAGAACAACTGTGTCGTCTAAACTACTACGAACGAACTGGTGAACTTCAATATTGGCAGCTAAAGATTGCACCGGTTCGCGATCGAGGGAAACCAGAACGATGAGAAGGTCCTACACGACCGGTCCCGAAACAGCACGTCTGGAGCATCGCGCGTTTACCGTAGACGACGCCGCGGAGTTCTTTGCCCTCAACAGCAACCCGGATGTGATGCGTTTGACTGGCGAGCCGCTCCTCACATCACTTGACGCAGCAAGAGAAGCGATCGCGAAATACCCCGATTTTCGCGAAGTAGGTTATGGCCGCTGGGCGTGCATTCTCAAACAAACAAGAGTGATCATTGGATTCTGTGGGCTGAAGTACCTACCCGAAATGGACTTGGTGGACATTGGATATCGATTCCGTCCACAATACTGGGGGCACGGCTTCGCGACGGAAGCATGCGCAGCGTGTCTGGATTTCGGTTTCGAAACGCTTTGTCTTCCAGAGATATTCGCTTTTGTGCTTCCGGAGAACGTTGCATCCATTCGCGTGCTCGAAAAGGTCGGAATGCGGTCGGATGGCGAGATAATGTACGATGGATTGCTGGCGTTTCGGTTCGTCAAACCCGCACCGCGAATCCGCGAACCAGCGGGTGCACCTGAGCGACCGAAATAGGGCTTTTGAAAGGATCAACCGCTCGCCTCGACCATGTCATCTTCATCGCTCACCAACCAATCATCTTCATCGACTTCGCGAATTGTCGGTGTCGCAATTGTGTTGCGAGCCTTCACAAGAGTGATCTTGGTGTGTCGCCAAGCTTCCGTGGGCAGTCGCTGTTGGCTTTGCTAGACTGCGATTCGAACTGAACAGTTGTGTGACCTGAACCCTGCAAGAAATGTTTGAACTTTGCCCTGCCCAAATCCCCACGATTCACCTGATGAAATGCCCCCGCCGAGCACCTTTCCCGGGCCGACTGAAAGAGACCGACATCCGGGACGTTTGGGCGGTCTCCTAGGAATTGGATCGCTGCTGGTCGCCATCACTTTCGTGTGCTGGATGTTCACGTTAACAAGCGGCGTTTCAATCTTTGCCTTGGTGATTGGTGGACTGGTCGCTGCGCCGTACTTGTTGATTTGGCTTGCCTGCCGAAGCCTCCGGTTTTGGGCTGCGCGTCTCGTGATCGTGGTCGCTCTTGTCGGCTGCTGCTTGCTGGGCATCTATGCGTTTAGCACGGTGGATGATGATGCCCAAGGAGGGCTCAATCTCGTCTTTGGACCTATTTATCAACTCATTGGCGTTTTTGTTTTGTTAACTTTGGCTGCCGTGATCGACCACGTTTGGAAAAGGCATTCAGCACGATCTTTGCTGAGACAGGACGTTGAAACAGCAGGTTAGAATATCGAACAGTTGGCGAACGTTTCTTCCTCCGAGCGACCCTGACCGTTACTGACGCTTCATCTCCTTTTCTGATTGAAAACTCTACTTACCAATGCCGCAAATTCGTCAACTATTCGATGCTGACTGGCCGAAAACCTGGGAAGTAATCGAGCCCGTGTTTCGCGACGGGGAGACTTACCCTTATCCGCGTGACATCACGATGGATGATGCGTATGACATTTGGGTATCGGTCCCGTCAAAGACGTTTCTCGCGGTGGATGGTGCGGGTTCGATTGTCGGAACCTACTACCTGAAACCCAATCAGCCTGGCCAAGGATCGCATGTGTGCAACTGCGGGTACATCGTCTCTCCCGAAGCACGCGGACTCGGCATTGCATCGGCGATGTGCCAGCACTCGCAGCGGGAAGCGATTGCGGAGGGATTTCGGGCGATGCAATACAATTTGGTTGTCGCGACAAATACCGGTGCGATTCGACTGTGGCAGAAACTTGGGTTCGATATAGCCGGAACGCTTCCAAACGCGTTTGATCATCCGCAGTCGGGATTCGTCGATGCACACATCATGTACAAACAACTCGTTTGATGTAGGCGATCGAAAAAGTGCTACATTCTGAAAACGCCATCATCGCGTGGTAGGATTGACAGTTCCGACTGTTCGCTGCTTTCACTCAAGGAACCGAAGATGAGGCGGCGAATTGTCCAAGCAGTGTCTATGACATGACAACTACTCCTCGCCTGCGACGAAAATCCTCTTAAAGCTTCGGTCACGAAATGTTTGTTGGGTCCCTTTGCATTTGAGGAGCTGGGACCTGTTTCTCGATCAATTGACTAACGTCTCATGAAATGGTTCCGCTATCGACTGAGGACTCTGTTTGTCGCGACATTGGTTGCCGCAACGTTTTTCTCGTATTTGATTTCCAGGAACAATCGCGATCAACGGCGACTGGAAGTGATCCGAAGTTCGTTTGTCGATTGGACGAAAAACACGGAACTAGGTGAAGGGAAGATCCACTCCTATTTGCACCTCAATCGCGACGTTGCACCAGAGTCGGTTTCACAGATTCGAGGCAAACAGACTTTCGTCGTCTCCAACGCCGTTACAGTCCATCTGCCCACCAAGCTTGTGCATGACGCGGGAACAATATCGTCAGACAAGAATCGGTTCTACTTGCTGCCGGCAAAGAAATGGGTTTCATCCCCGCAAGAGGTGCTCGAAGAATGGGAGATATGGCGTGACAAAGCGTTTTAAACTCTCATGACAAAATGGCTCTACGATGTATGTGTCACATGTTCTCTCCAAGATCGACGTAGAGCTTCGTTCAGTCGCCCCTCTACTCAAGGCAAGAAGTCCGACGATGAATGCAAAATTCGTGATGTGCAGTATGGTACTTCTGCTCGCAGCGTCGAGTCACGACGGTGTAGCAGATGACGCAACGAACCCGAAGACGACCATTCATCCTGAACTGATAGAGGTTCGCAATCTCACCGGGCTTGGCTGGGATCGATCGATGTTGGAGAGCATTCACGGAGATCGACATCCGAAGGTGGTCGCTCTCGATCAGCGAATTCGTCGAACTGAGTTGTTTACCAGAGAAGACTCGCCCCACCCGGTCCCGACCATTCTTGGTAAGGTCGATCGAGAAGTTGAAAGCACTGCGGACGGTAGTGAACGCGCGTTTGACCGAATTGCAGGACCAAAGTTCCAATACCGATTGATCGTACTGGGCAGGTCCGCAGAAGTCTTTCGGCCATCAAACCGTTCCAGTCAGCGTCATTACTTCACGTAGAACAGGAACAAATTCCCGATCGGCTCACATAGCAGGCTGTTGATTTAGTCGCATACCGAATGACAATCATTAGCCGTTTGGCGTTAGCCACGGTTGGCGTCTAATCAGCTGGCGCTAACGCGGTCCAGCTCAATAAATCAACAGCCCGATAGTCGTGCCTGATCATTCCTGCCAAACAACTTTAGCGATCGATCAATCCACACACCGTTGCCGAAGTATCGGCAGCGCGACTTTGTTAATCTCATGAGCCTTGTGTACCGGTGAGCCGCAGATGAAACGATGCGGTGACGCTCGGTGATTTATCTGGTCCTTCAACATGCATCGGGAACTGAATGACGACAGATTGTTCGACGCCGAACCGATTGGGTATTTCGCATTTGATGATGCTGACCACCGGCATCGGAATTGCCTTTTTTGTGTCGCGAGGCATTGAGCATCTTCGGTTCCCTGCCGACGCGCACTACTACAACCTTGCATCGCCTTCGAATGTCGATGCGTTGGGGATGTTCATCGCGTCGATCTACGGTCTTTGCGTCACGATGTTTGTGATTGCAATTCGAGATCGAGACTTTTGGTCCAGCCCGGGCAAGACGCTCGCCTTGCTTTTCGCAACGATGTGCGTTCTCAACTGGAGCTTGGAAATCATCGCAGCAACCGTCACGCATGTTCGCATGCAGAACGATCTCGCCTTCGGCACCAACGACCACCGGGGATTTGTTATTGGTATTTGGTACCGTGATTTTGCCGCCAGCGTTGGATACGTCGCTTGCCTACCAGTCTTGCTGTGGGTTGTTCTTAAGACCAGAACTCAACCCGTTGCCTGGCGAATTGCGTGGATAGGTTTTCTAATCTTCGCGTTGCTGATCATCGGTGACCTGCATTTCGGTTTTCGCAACCAAGTTGGATTGACGCTACGGCCTTGGTACTTCGAAATCGCGATCGGAATTCCAATCTGCTTGCTGATGCTAGCCGTCGCTGATTCGTTCGCTCGTCGCAGACCGATGGATTGGTGGACGGTGTTGACCGCGATTCCGGTTGCATCGGTTTGGTGCATCGGGATCGCGATCAGACTACTCGCGTAACTCTGCTTTCAGGACGAGGCGCGAGCAGGTGTTGCCGTGTTGGTGCGACTTTGACGAAGACGCACGATACGGCGAAGGATTCGGTTTGATTCGACGCTGTTGCACGGGCGAAAATCAACTGTTTCAGCGGCGACGTTTTTGATCGACCGACTTGGAACTCCATCGTACGCGTTGGCAAACTCGACGTTGCGAGTTGGCTTAGCGGCGGAAGACGAAGAAGGATCCGTTGTCAGCAACGTTGAAGAGAGGGTTCCGGTAGCGTTGCTTTGGTCCGGTGACGCCTGGACGGAATGCGAAGCCGATTGACAAGTTCCAACCTTCGGCTTCGTTTGCATCCAATGCGGTATCGTCGCCGGGGCTAAAGTAAGCTGAGCCAACCAGCAGCGACCAATTGGTTTGCAAAGGAATCTCCATCTCGCTGCCCCAGATAAAGTGTTCTTCGCTGGTGCCGCCAAGGAACGCAGTCATGTGTCCCGTCGTTCCCATCGCTCGGCGATAGAACGCCCGGTACTGGTCAACCGGTTCGATGGTCTCTGAACTGGTGAAGCCCCCCGCATTCGTCGTCACGACTTGATCGGTGACTCCGGCCATGAACTGGAACCCGAACTCGTGACATGCGGAGACCTTCCAGCTCAACTCGCCGCGCAATTGCAGCAAGTCACTTTGGTAGTACCAATCTTGGTTCAAGTAGTCGACGACCAACCCGTATTGCAGGCCGTAGTCGACTCGACGAAAGAAGCCGCCGGTCACAAAGACTTGGTGCATCCGTCCGCTGGTGAACTCTTCGCCGTCTAGATTGGTTTGAGTCGCACGCACACCAAGTTGGGCGGAAAGATCCAAACCCAACCAATTGCGGAGATCGCGACCTTCGTTGAAACCTTGGTAGTAACCAAAGCTGCCGCTGCCACCGCGAGGTTGGCCGGTCGCGTCCAATGCGGGGTAGTTCAACGGCGACTTGAACGCCTGCGATCCGGCGAAGAACGAAAAGCGGCTCCAGTCGACTCGCAAGATTGGCAGGAACAATGGGAAGCAATCGATTTCGGCTCCGCCACACATTCCATCGCATCCGCCATCGCAAAAGCCACTGTCGCAGCCCGACATCAGATCGCCGCTGCACGCATCGCAACTGCAGACGCCGTATTCCTCCAGCCCACACCCGACTTCGAGTCCGCAGCTGGCTTCCATCCCGCACCCGGGCCCGCCCAGCACACCTGCCGCGGAGCATTCGGCGCAATCGCAACCGCCGTCCAAGTAGCCGACTTGCTTGACCGATCCGTTTGCTGGTCGCGAAACCAATGTGGGCTTGCGATTTGAAGCCACTTGGTTGCGCTGAACCGACTGGGTGTTACCTTGAGGCGACCATCCGGAGTGGGTCGTCGAAGATCGCTTCACGCCCGTGTTTCCCTGTGAAACGGGCCGGCTGCGAATCAATTGGTCCGCTGCATCGGCTTGAGCCAACGTCAACGACGCAGTCGCACCAACGAAACAGGCGAACAGGCACAACAATCGACGGGGAATGGTTATCATGAGACGTCATTGCCGGAATTGGGACATGGAACTTCTTACTTATCGGACGTCATAACCCTCCTCATGAATAAATCTTGCCCAACCCGAATTTTCGATTCCATCTTCCCAAACAACCACTACGGCTCGCGAACGTGTTTCACGATCCTGGGTAAAGATCGCTTTGGGAGCGTGCGAAATTTGTTGATCGCTGCGATCGTTTCGGGAACCATCCTGCAGGCTCATACAGCGACATCTCAGGATGCGACGGAGACCGAAGCCGCTGCCGCGGATACCACAGCGACCGAAGCCAAACCCGAGACCTACCCGGACGACTTTTGGACAGAAGCCGAAAGCCCCGTCTACCCGCGCGGCGCGGTGATGTCGGAGGACAAGCTGTTTGTGCTTGATTCAGATGCTCCCGGCGTTTGGACGGTGCCATGGCCGGCAACCCAGGCGGCCAAACCCGAGCGTTTCGTGACCGGTTCGCGCTACCTTCGCAAAACGATGAATCGCCCCTACAGCGCCACGCCTCACCCCGGTGGTGGCGTTTTGGTTGGTGATTCGGCAACACGTGAGATTTACCATGTGACGCCCAATTCCGATGCTCCCGGAGGTCAAGATGCCAAACCGCTCAATGGTGGATTCCTGGGGATCCCAATGGCCTTGGTGGTTTCACCGGACGGCAAAACGATTTATGTGGGTGATGCCGAACGTCGCGCGACATTCGCATTGCCCATCGAAGGTGGTGAGCCCGAACTGATCGTACGCGTGAACGCTCGCGGATTGGTCTTCGACGAAGAAGGTGCCCTGTACGCCGTCACGCCTGACGCCGATGCGGTCGTGAAGATCAACGTCACAGAGAAAACCAGCGAACCGGTTGTCACGGATCGCCCTTACGGTTTCCCCGGCGGGATCGCTTGGCACGACGGCACGGGTTTTGTCTCCGATGTTTACGGCAAATGCATTTGGCAATTCTCGGCCGATGGCAAAACCGAAAAATGGTTCGACGAAGAACTGTTGCTCGGCCCAGTTGGGTTGAGTGCGACAGCCGACGCGGTCATCGTTTCCGATCCCAAAGCCAAGCAGGTATACCGAATCGATCGCGAATCGAAAGAAGTCACCAAGCTGCTCGCAGAGTGATCCAAGAACCAATCCTCCGACCGTACGATGGACTTCCAAGTCCGTCGAATACACCAACGGAACCTACGGCGTAAGCGAAAGCAAAGACCAGTCCTATCCTCAGGAAGGCCCCATCCGGGGCGACCTTTTGCTTTTCGCCACCGGTTTCGGGGCTCCCGCCCCGAGCTACTGACGATGGCCCCATCCGGGGCAAGTTTGACGTGACAACATCTCCGTACGATGGACTTCCAAGTCCGTCGAACTCGCCAACGAAACCCACGCGTAAACGCAGTCCCATCCCCACGGCAGCCCCATCCGGGGCGACGTCAATGATTGCCGCTCTCGTCGTGTGAAGATCGAATCACAGCTCTGACATCTACCCGCCGTTCACTCTTGAGTGAACGGTTCCGGTTCGATTTCGGGCAGAGGACTGTCATCGCGGGCGAAGAACATCAGGTGTTGCCAAGGCAAACCGTTGTATTCGCGGACAAGCTTCAAATCGGAGGCTTTGTATTCCTGCATGATCTGCGACTTCGACATCTTGTGCAGCGGTTTGATTGGAACGGCCGGATCTTCCGCTCGGTATTCCAGCAAAGCAATCACGCCATCGGATTTGAGCGATTGGCGGATCGCCCACAACATGGATTCCGGATGCGAAAACTCGTGGTAAACGTCAACCAAAAGAACCAAGTCGACTTTTCCGGCGGGCAATTTCGGATCGTCAATTGCACCGAGGATCGGCTGGATGTTGTCCAGCTTAGCGCGAGCGGCGTTCCGCTGAAGCATCTGCAACATCTCACGTTGGATGTCGACAGCCAACACTTGGCCGTCGAGCGATTTAGATTCGTCGTCCGCAACCTTTGCATCGTCGGAATCTGCCTCCGAAGCATCAGCGCCGGATGGATCTGACGGTGCCTTGATCGCCACGGCACGAGCCATCGGGATCGTCCAGTAGCCGTTGCCGCACCCGAGATCGACGACCGTCATCCCGGGTTTCAATCCCAAGCGGTCAAAGGATTCGCCGGCCTTCTCCTCGTCGTCTCGTTCCGGGCGAACCAACCATGCGGCACCGCGGTGCGACATCGGCTGTGCGACGATCCGGCCCATGTAAGTTCGGCGAGCTTCTTCCTTGGGACGCGACTTTTCGTTTTGGCGAGCGACATCGGTTTTCGCCTCGGTCGCCACCGCGTCAGTCGCAAACGCGTTTCCGGTGTGGATGGTTGCCGAACCGATCAACATCCAAAGTGCGAGCCAAGTGGAGAAACGCATGGTGCTTTTTCGCAGAGTGATAGGAAGGAGCTTCGCGTTCGATTTCAATCAGTCCTCGTCGCTGAGAGCCAATTCGAACTTGGGTTGGAACGCGTTCTCGAAATCATAGACGTCGTCAAAGTCTTCTCGGCGATCCGATTCGCTTTTCCGCATCTGTTCGATACGGATCAAGTTGTAAACCAATTCGCCGAAGTCGCCGGTTCGCCGCAGGCCCCAATTTTCGAGCACCATTTGGGCCAAGTAACCGAACTGGTCGATGGCGTACAAACGGCACGCTTCGCAAAGCTGTTGCCCGGTCAAGTGACGAGGCGCATCGCTGTTGGGGTCATCGGAAGGACCGAACCCGAGTGGCCCAATGGCATCCAGATTCTCGTGAGCGTACTGCAACGCTTCGCGAATGAATTGATACGCCTCGAGTTTGTATCGAGTGTCGTCTCGCAGGAGGTCCTGCATCGCTTTGACAGGAGATGGCATGGCGAAGGATCGAGGAAAAGAAAAGGAAGTGATTCGAGTGGGTTCAGCGTTTACGTTGTTTAGTGGGTTCCCCGGAACCCCGCTTCGTCACGCTGACAACGTCACCCGCAGGAATCATAACGCGTCGATGGTCATCGGTCTTGACCACCAATTGCCCAGCCAAGATGTCTTGGGCGAGAACCTTGGCGGATCCATCACGGGTCAGAATTTCGCTGCCGATTGGGGGGAGCTCCTCTGCCATTTCCTCGTAGGTTTCGAATTCGTAACGCAGGCAACATTTTAATCGCCCGCATCGCCCTGAGATTTTTGCCGGGTCCAAAGAGGCTCGCTGCAGTTTTGCCATTTTCATCGAAACCGGCGGCATCTTGCTGAGAAAACGGCTGCAGCAAACTTTTTGCCCACAATCGCCGTAGTCTGCCAGCAACTTCGCCTCGTCCCGGATACCGATTTGACGCATTTCGATGCGTGTTTGGAATTCGCGTCCGACCAATTTAACCAGTTCGCGAAAATCGACTCGGCCATCAGCAACGAAGTAAACGATCACGCGTTCGCCGCCGAGCATTCGTTCGACGTCGATCACCTGCATCGGCAGTTTCAGCTGGTTGACGCATTTCTTGGCCGCCAGCAGATCTTTGCGAGTCATCTCTGACATTTGCGACCAATCACCTCGATCCGTCGCATCGAGTCGGCGAATGATTTTCCCTTGAACCGGCTCCGAGTTGCCTTTCGAAGGAACCAGCTCGACCGCTTCGTTGGTTGCCTCGCACAACACGGTGGCGATCTCGGTGCCGCGATCGCTGCGGATCACGACCTCATCGCCATACCGAAAACACTCGGTCGCGGTCATCACTCCCATCAACCTCATCGAGCCATATCGGCACACGTACCCGTCGCGGGGCACGGTCGGCCGATTCGTATCGGCATCATTCGTTGGGGAGGTCGAGGAGTTAATGAGTCGGTCCGTCGGTGGTGATGCAAATGGGATGTCCCAATTGTACGCGATCAGACGGGCTCGCCTAGATTTGGAGTTCGGCAATCGCGTGAAAGCCCAACGCCCCGGATCGAACTTGGCGAATAGGCGGCAAACCGATACGCAGAGAGGTATTCGATCAAAGGAATGCCGCCGTCAGCCAGTTTGCTCATCCGAGAACATTTCGAACGCGGACGAGCAATCGCAAACGCTCGGCTACTTGCGAGCGTGCTTGAGTGCCAGCAAGCAATAAGCGGTGACGAGTTGGCGATCGCCTTCCATCCAACGCTCGGCTTCACGGTTCACCCAAGATCCATCTTCTTGTTGCTCGGCTTCGAGTTTGTTGATGAGGTCCATTCGCCAATCTCGCGGCCCAGCGTCGGTTGACTCAACGACTTCCAGTCCAGCCACATCCAACGCTTTGGCAAACGTGTGGTAGTAGTAGTATTGACCCTGAGCACCCATGCCGGGGTTGTTGTCCAACGTGTAGTGATTGCGGATGAAATCCAATGCGGCGTTGACTCGCGGGTCTTCGGGAGTCAATCCCGCATAGATCATGCTTTTCAAGCCGGCGTAGGTCATCGAGCCATAACTTCGCAAACCGCCGTCTGCCGACTCACCAGCTTTGCTTTGACCACCAGCGGCGGGTGTGTAGTAGAAACCACCGTCACCAATTTTGTCGGCATGTTCGGTATCGTTGCCGTGCTGAGTCAGATTCTGAGTGCGGCTGACAAACATGAGAGCCTTCTGAATCGATTCGTCTTGAGGATCGGTTCCCAGATCATGAAGTGCTTCGATCAGGAACGCGGTGTTCGACAAATCGGGACGCGAATGGCTTCCATAACCGGCTCCGCCATACGCGGTGTCGCCTGGTTCGGCACCTTCCTCTTCATCCCACTGGATGTCTTTCAAAAAGTTCTTTGCCCGTTCAAGTTGGCTGTCGAACCGGCCATCTTTGTTGGCTTTGTTCAAAGCCATCGCGGCGGTGGTGGTTTCGTAATTCCGATGCTTCGATCCGGTCGCGTATATGCCACCGTCCGGTTGGACTTTTGATTCCAAGTACTTGATCGCTTTCGCAATCACCGGGTCAGCAGAAACGGCTTCGGGCCGATGTTCTAAGATCGCTCGCACACACAACCCCGTGACGGCGGCTCCGGTTTCACCACTGAACGCACCTTCGTCACTCTGACCGCGAGTGCGCAAGAATTCGATTCCCCGATCGACCATTTGATCGATCCGTTGATCAGCCGTCCGCGTGTCCTTGGTTGCGGCTTCTTGCGCCATCAATGGCGACGTTGCCAAGCCCGATACGCAAACCGCGGATGCGACCAACAACCCCAAAGCGGTCGAAACGAAGGTGCGAGTGGACATTTGAAAGATCCAATCCAATTGCATGTTGGGTTTCCTACGAAGGTTTGTCTATTGAGATTTTTTGAACGCGAATGCGGTCGCGACATAGTCTGTTGAACGCGGCCCATATGAACTGGCCGAACAACCTATTGTCGCTGGTCGCCGTTGTTCGATCAATCGTATTCCCTTCCAACCGATGGATGGAAATAGCGTCACCCTTGGCGGTTTCTTCACCGCGTGGGTGATTTTCCTGAGTCATCGACAGTACGAGACATTGATCCGGCCCAATGGCGACCGCGGTCGTCACCAGTGCAACGGTCATGCCCAAGCAGACGAGAAAAGGCTTCAGCGTTTGACGCAGCGATAAACAAACGCCGGCGGCATGTTTCGCCAAACCGTGGGACTTCGGTGCACCTCGGTGAAAGCCCCTCGAAGCTTCTTCGAAAAACGCTGGCCCGCGGGCAACACGACGCCTTGCCAGTACGCAAAGGTCGCGAACTGACCACCGGGAGCCAGCACGTCCAGGGTGGCTTCCAGAATGCTGGTTTGCAAACTGTCGGGAAACGATGCCCAAGGCAAACCGCAAATGATCGCGTGAACCTGGTCAATCTGATTGTCTCGGCAAAGATTCGCGACTGATTCTGCCGAATCCTCCACCACATTGACTTGCGGGCAACGAGCGCGGGTGATCGCGGCCAACTCAGGCGACCGCTCGATCGCAAAGAATTTCGCGTCTTCGTGCAATTGGTTCTGAATGGCCTCGGTGAAGACGCCGGTCCCGGGCCCAAACTCAACGACTCCACGAGCGGTTTCCCAGTCAAACCACTCGACCATTCGCTTCACCAAACCTGGGCTACTGGGCCAGACCGCCCCCACCTGGTTCGGGTTTCGAGCGAAATTTTTGACGAACGTCCATGCACCACCGCGCGGAACTTCGGGACAATCTGGCGTGTCTTGTGAAAGCGACGAGGAAGATTCCGAAGTCATGCAATTTTTCGCGTGAAAAACAAATGTAGAATTTGCACTACGATAGTGGTCTGGAACCGCCGTGACTATCTCGCTCATCTCATTCTCCCATGCGTTCACCCAGCCAATCCATTCAAGACGGTCGTCGGGTGGACGAGATCAACATGACACCGATGATCGATGTCGTGTTTCTGTTGATCATTTTCTTCCTGGTATCAAGTCACTTGGCTCGCCAAGAAAACCGGCACGCGGTCGATCTGCCATCCGCCCAGTCGTCGATCGAAAGTGATCCGAACGCGGCTCCAATCAATCTGACAATGGATTCGTCACATCAGTTGTGGTTGGGGGCGACCCAAGTCGACCTGGATGAGATGATCACTCGGCTCAGCCAAACCAAATCGATCGTTGAGACGCCCGTTCGATTGCGGGTCGACCAAAGCGTGGCGTATCGGTTTGTTGAACCGGTGCTGCATCGTATCAACCGAATCGGCATCCGAGATTTATCGATCGCGACACTGCCATCATCGAACCGGTCGGGAGCGTCTCGATGAAGCGTCCCGCCATCCAAAGCAATTCGCAACAGAGCGTCGGCATGACGTCGATGATCGATGTCGTTTTTCTGCTGCTGGTATTCTTTGTCTGGACCAGTAGTTTCGATGCACCCGAGCAAGACATGCCGGGCGGGTTGGCAGTTGCCGCGGAGTCGTCGTCTGTTTCGTCGCAGAAACTGCCTCCCGAACAGACGAATGATATTCCGATGGAGGAGTTGATCCTGAAGATCGAAAGCACCGGTTCCAAGTCGGTGCGTTATGTCCTGGGGACGACGCAGTTCAATTCCGTGATTTCATTGCGGGAACGGTTGGATGCGATCGCGGAACTAGGAATCTCACCGCCAGTGATTGTTGATCCGGACGGCGACGTCTCGATGGCGATCACTGTTGCGACCGTCGACTTGGTTCGATTGGCTGGACTCGACCGAGTTCACTTGGCCGTTTCAGCTGACCGTTCATCCAGTCTGGTGAACAACTCGACGGCGGAGCCCACCGCGCCATGAGTTTCCGGCTAAAACAACTGAACTTCGTCGTGGTTGCTACCTGCCTACCAGCGATGCTGTTGGCCACGGTGGGCTTGGCTCAAACGACATCCGATGCAACAAACACGAACTCGGCAAATCGCACATCGCGATTGGTCGATACGAGTTCCGGTGACAGCCATGTGCAGTCCACTCGAAACGATTTAATCGAAGTCATCGCGAGACCGATCCCCGATGACAAACTCTCGCTTCTGCTGACCAACGTTGGCGAAGCCGATGGGAGGCTCGAGGCTCAGCTGAATGAGCTGCAATCATCCGAGTCGCCTCGTGAAGTGAGTTTGCTATGGCTTTCCCGGGTCGAACTGGCGGTGCTCAAATCCGAACTGTTCGCCGAAGGAAGCGGCGACGGGGTCGCATCAGCCGCCGAGGCGGTCAAGATCGCGGAAGCGGCATTGTCGGCTTTGCCCTCAGGGGGAATCGCTCGCGCGGAAGTCTTGCGATTGCTCGCCGAGGCTCATCTTCGACAAGGTGACGCGAGATCGGCGGCCGCTGTCCTTCGTGAATCTGCGGGCGCGGTCGTAACAACCTCAGAATCAAGTTCGTCATCCGAATCCGTCCGGGCTTTGCGCATCCGAGTCGCACTGTCGGCCGGTGACATGGAAACGGCGAATAACATGCTTGATGCCGTCTACGGAAGCGATCCAACGGCGGCCAACGTTGGCGTCGCAATGGATCTGGTTCGGCTGCGCTATCTGTTGTTACAAAAAGACGAACAAGCAATCGCCGATTGGTTGGAAATCATTCGCAAACGGCATGGAGTCAACGCGAAAGATCGGGCGGACACCATCGTCGCTCAAACTCGTCTGCAATCAGGAATGGATTCCGCCAATCCGCCGGGCGACGGATCCGATCCGCGGCTGTGGATCGCTGATGCGATGTACTACCTTCGGCGCGGCCAATCCATGCAAGCAGCGTTGCACTTTGCAAAAGCCGCCGTCTCTGATGAGGTCGCCACCCGAAGTGTTGACTCAGCGATGAAAGCGGCGGCGATCCTATCGCGGCATTCCAACGCGAAAGCGGCGATCGAGTTGCTTCATCGGATCAGCCAACGACACCCCAACTCGACAAGCTCCGCGGATGCGTTGCTGCAGGCGGCCACCATCGGTCAAGCCGCGGGAACGACGGTTGCCACCGATGCCGATGTCGAAGCAATGCTGATCCAGATCACACAACAATGGCCGGAGTCCCAATCCGCTTTCGCCGCGACGCGTTGGCGAATGGCTTGGGCGGAACGGCAATCGGAATGGCTTGAGGCAGCGAAGATCTCCGTTCAGTTTGTCGATGTTCACTGGGCAGATGAATCATCGGGTGATTCGGTGCGAACCCAGGCGATTCGATCTTGGGCAAATGCTTGGATTCACCAACCAAGTCCCAATATTATCGCGGCAATGCACCAAGCGTTTCAGGGACACAACGCGACAAAGACGGCTCGGCATACTCACGCGGACCTGACCGTCTTGCTCGCGGAAAAGTCCGATGCCCTGTGGAGCGAACTGCAAAAAGAAACGAGCGATGGGTTCTTTCAGCAACTCGCGTCTTTCCGTCAAAACCAAACGGATCTGATCGAGGCGTCGCCGCCTGCTGATGTGAATGACGCTTTGGCGATGCGTCTGGAATTGGACGTGGTTCAGAATCCGGTTCGACGAGTCGATGTCGGGCGCTACCTGCTGTCGCTTCCGTCAGACAGAGAATTCCCGACCGATCTCCAGCGTGCCGGTTGGCTCATTTGGGCCGGCCAACGCGATGCGGCGGAAACGTTGATCGCGACCGAATTGCAACAATCACCATCCGGCGCGGATGAATGGTGCCGGAGAGCCGCGACGTCGTACGCAGTCTCCCAGTCCAAATCGGATCAGAAGCACGCTGCGCGATGGTGGAAGCGACTGGCGGACGGACTCCCTCAAGGTGACCCAAGTTGGCATTCAGCGATGATTGGTTGGATTCAAGCCGTTGCCGCGTCCGGTGATCCAGACAAGGCGAGGGCATCCGCAAAAATGGTGTTGCTGACGATCCCACCAACTGACCGAATGACCCGGGACGCATACGAACGCCTTTCGCAGCAGTGATTTCATCTGGGTACAACGCACGGCACCGAATCCGAGAGATCATTCATTCCAAGCGACGCAATCAGATTTCTTCGTCTACAAAGATGATGTGGCGAAAGTAGTGTTGCGATTCGAAGCTGGTTCCCAGTGCACCGATCATCAGCCCCAGCGATGCACTGAACGTCGACATCGAGAAACGTTCCGCCCATCCAATCTGCGACGCTGGTTGCGACAAAGATGCAGCCCACTCGGCGATGAGATTGGGCCCAAACAAAAGTCCAGCGATCGCCAAGGCAGCGACCGTGAGTGTCAACCAAGTCACCAACATTCCGGCGAAGACAATTCCAATCGCGGACAGGTTCGTGACAACCATTTGTTCGCTTTGTCGTGTGCGATTTGGAACGATCAATTGCTGACGAAACACGACGTAAGTGGTGGTGCCAATCCAGGACACGACAACCAAGCCAGTGGTGCTGGCAAAACTTTGCGACAATGCCAAGTCCCACGATTCCGCGGTCAGCAGCAACACGACCAAGGTGGACACGGCCGCCAAGGTCAGCCCGCTCAGCCGCCGCGGGAATTGCCAGGGTCGCGCCGCGAAGATCGCTTGCCATATTTCCCGAGCATTGATGACCGCCGATCGCAACATGAAATTGATCCACGTCGTTGAGCTGCCTGAACGTTCCTCTAAACGTTGATCGGCAATTTCGACAAGTGCCGAGATTTGTTGTTCCACTTGGGAATCAGTGAGTTCTTCCATCTCATCGAGTTGCTCTGCTGACGAAGGATGAAACAGAAGGTTCGTCGGGTTGGAATCGCGAACAAGACCGAGCAAATGCGAGAGTGCATGCAACATCAATCGACTCAATCGATTGGCAATGGTTGCGATTCGCAGTTCCGATTCCGCATCTCGTCCGATCGCACGCGGGTCGATCAGCGACAGCGAGAAAACGGCAGAATCCCATGGCCGACTGAGCGCCGCGAAGCAATGGTGCGAGTAGTGACTCTCGAGTTCTGCGGCGGTGATCGCGAACGCGAAATCCCAGTGCTGTTCGTCTCGTTCGTTCAACGCTTGTTGCAACAACGCACTCGGCGCGGTTCGCTTTGACGCGACCGATTCCGGACGCCGCGTCGTTTTGACTTCCCATCGGAAGTCCGGAAAACGAACTCTCAAAAATTCGCGAAACTGATCGAGTCCGCGACGCACCGCGGCTTCGTCCACCGCGTCGAGTGTTCCCGTGACGATCACGCCAATTTCGACGAGTCGATCGCTCACGGACATTCGTCTCCGGTTGGAAGCTTTCGCCACGCCCTCGGTGGCAGCGAGGCTTCGTTTGGAATGAGTGCAATCATCAAGAGAAAAATGCCAACGACGATGTGATTTTGGTGAGCAGGAGTCGGTGGCAGGACCGCGAAGCGTCCCCAAACAATCAATCCAATCGAAACCAAAAGAATCAACAAATGAGCATGACGCGTTGGATGCCAGTAAGACAAACCGGACAGCACACAGATCAACAGAGCGACTCCGAGATCGCCCCATAGCAAATTCGGATCAGATTGCACGCTAAACACGAACGGGCTGACTGCTAACCAAACCGCCGTCATGATTTCGATCACTCGTCCCCACATCAGCGCACCTCACGCGAAAGTAGTTGTTCACCGGCCGCATCCAGTTTTTCTGAGCGAACGCCCCACACTGCATCCCAAAGCAAACGCTTATCGTGATGCTCTGCCCAAACAATACGCAAGTAAGCCAACGACACACGGACTTCATCCCACGCCCAGTAAACGAGCACCAACGAGATCGCCGCGGTCACCAAACACAGAAAGCACCATTCCCCGACAATGAATGCTTGGCAAATCACCAAAATCACACTCACGATACCAAGCGGAATCACATCGATGCCGAACAAAATCACCAACCAAGGACGATACTGCCATCGTCTGGTTGATCCAGCGAATCCCAGAATCGCGTCACCGAGATAGGCCAACACACCCAGGGAAGCATCATGGATGCCAAGGATGCCGTACATCGTTTTGGCGGTGTCCGACGTGAGCACATCGTTGCTGCTGTTGCCGAACACCGGGTCGTAAGAACTCTCGATCAATCCCCACTGATACAACGAAAGATGGGCTGAGATCGCTGCGGCGACGAATGCCAACAAACAAATCGGAATCCGCTGACTCCAGGCCGACGGATTGTGCTTGTAAGGCGGAACGTTTCGGTTCAGATCGTCTACCGGAATGGTCACTTTCGACATCACTTCAACCCATTCTTTCGATACCAAGTCTCAGGGTCTGACTTCAGCTGTCTGGTTATCGTCGACAGTGTCTCCGAAAGGCTGTGTTGCGGTTCCCAATCCAGCAACTCTTTGGCCCGCGAGATGTCCAGTGCATAGTGATCGTCGGCCATGTCGATCATGAACGGTTTGATGAACGAGTCGCCGCGTTGGACCACGTCCGTCACCGCCGCTCCGACTTTCGCGAGCGCGGATGGAACATAGTGCGTTGACCATTCTTTGCCGTGAAGTTCCCTTCCGATTCGATCTTGGAGTGTTTGATACGAAAGCGGATCCCGCTCGCCAATCAAAATGGCTGTTTTGGCTTCGATGTCAGATCGTCGTTCAACCGTCCGAACGATCGCCTCGACCGTGTCGTCCAAATGCACCGCTGATTGGCCGGCATCTGTGTCACCCGGGAAGAAGTGACCTTGGAAGTCCTTTTCGTAGATGCGTTTGATTTGTTGTACGAGAGTCGGTTGCCGCCCATAATCCGTGTAAACGCCACCAATTCGCAGGAAAACGGAGCGGACGTTCGGGTGCCCCTCCCGAATCAGTCGTTCGGTTTCCAGTTTGCTTTGAGGATACGGCCACTTGGCCTGAAGCGGATCGTCTTCGCGAATTCGTTCGCCTATTTCACATGGCTTGTGGATGAGCATGGTGCTGGTGAAAACGAACTGCTCGTACTCGAAGTCCTCGAGTTGATTGAGAAGCCGATCGGTTCCGTTGACAGTGACCTTCTCGTACAAATCGCTGTCTTCGCCGGAGAAGTCATAGTAAGCCGCCATATGAACGACACTGGCCAGCCGACCACCGGTCAGTTCGTGCACCTTTTCCATCGCAGCTCGAACCGACACAGAGTCAGCCATGTCGCACTGGATGTCGCGAACGAAATCATGTAGCTTCGGTGGTTCAGGGAGACCGACTCGATCAAACCCGAAGACTTGATAGCCAGCTTCAGCGAGCCGCAAGCAGACCGGATACCCCAGCATTCCCGTGCTGCCAGTCACGATCACGGCGGGTCGCTGACTTGTGGTTGGTTGTTCAGACATGATGCTCCTACCAACTGAGTAGATGTCGTCGATTCAGATGCGAGACCCGCAAGCGACATGCCAAAACGTTCAGCGCGATGAGTAAGACTCCGGCAATCTACAACGACGAGTTGGAGTGATAAGAGCGTGAGTGGACGACCTCGCATTACGGCAATGTCAATCATTGCCCACACGGCGATTTGCAGGCCCCCTTCCGCCCGACAAGTTCGCACCGGCCGATTCGTTGCCCAATTCAGTGCGATCCGAAATGTGCGCAAAAATCGGCTAACAGGCTGTTGATTTATTGAACCGCACCGCGTTCGCGGCGGTTGACTAGACGCCAACCGGGGCTAACGCCCAACGGCTAATGATTGTCATTCGGTATGCGACTAAATCAACAGGCTGCTAAGTTTGGTCCCGCCGGAACAGACCAAAGATGTGGTGCTTGCGGATACAGCCATGATGCCACAACGAGCAAGTGGCACGCCGTATGCGTCTCACGGGACGTGCAGTGTTGTTGGCCGGATCGTCCCTGCATTTCTCGTCATCAGTCGTCGGCGTCTTGGCAGACGACGCCTTTGAAACGAAACGTCACGGGACGAAGCCAAACAACTCTCCTCGACTTCCAGTTCACATCCATGACTGATTGGCTGCAACAACAAACACCTGTGCTACAAGCCTTGTTGGCTGGCATTTTCACATGGGTACTCACGGCACTCGGCGCGGCCGTGGTGTTCGGTTTGACCAATGTGCCTCGCAAACTATTCGACGCGATGCTTGGGTTTGCCGGCGGCGTGATGCTGGCCGCCAGCTACTGGAGTCTGCTTGCTCCGTCGATCGAGGCCGCTGCAGAACAAGGATGGCCGAGTTGGTTGCCTGCCGCGGTCGGCTTCTTAATTGGCGGCGCGTTTCTGTACGGCTTGGACCGCGGACTGCCTCACCTGCACCGTGGCATGCCAACCGAATCTGCAGAAGGTCCCAAGACAGCTTGGCAGAGAAGCGTTCTGTTGATCGCAGCGATCACGCTCCACAACATTCCAGAAGGACTCGCGGTGGGCGTCGCGTTTGGCAGCGCGTCCGCCGGCATTGAATCGGCCACGCTGAGCGGTGCAACCGCGTTGGCAATTGGGATTGGTCTTCAGAATCTTCCCGAGGGCATCGCGGTTGCGGTGCCGCTACGAGGCGAAGGAATGAGTCGCATGAAATCTTGGCTGATCGCCCAAGCTTCCGCGATCGTCGAACCAATTGCCGCGGTGCTTGGTGCGGCAATCGTTGTCTACGCAGCACCGGTGCTTCCGTTTGCCTTGAGCTTTGCCGCTGGGGCGATGGTTTATGTCGTGGTTGAAGAACTCATTCCCGAGACGCATCAAGAAGGCAACGAAGATTTGGCAACGCTCTGCCTCACGCTGGGGTTCACCGTGATGATGATTCTCGATGTGTCACTGGGATAGTGCAACAAACGGACGGAGGCTCGAAGCCGTTGCTCAGAATTGAAGATACCGTCCGTTTCGTTATGAGCTCGGTCCAAGTTTGCAAGCCAGTTGCATAGCCTCAGCGGATTGGTTTCGGAAACGATTGAACCGTCGATGCAAAACCGGCCACGCAATTTTCGCGGCCAGGGTGTTCGGTCGAAAGAATGCTGCGACTTCGTAATCCACATGATCTTCCCGATCGATCTCGATCGAAAACCGCTCCTCGCCCTGCTCCGGGTGTTCCGTCAGTGTCCCGACCGAGAACCCGAAGCGGCGGCACTCCCCGTCTTGCTCGCCGTAGACATCAACGATCCGGTCAAAAGCGACCGCCCAAACGCCAAAAATGCGAACTCGAATTGCGATCGTGTTACCAACCGTGATCGACGTGTCCGAGGGTATTGCTTCCACCCACCCAACATCGAACTGACGCCAATTTCCGAGTGCTTCCTTCGCTCTGTCGAAGACTTCCTGCCCCCGTCCCAATCGAACTCGATGGTGGTGGTGTTCATAACCACTGGGGAATTCACAGAGGCTCGCCCCCACATCGGGATAGTTAAACGGCGACCGCGATTGCTCGGCAATTTTCTGCAGAAGCTCTTGATGGGATGGCTTGGTCAAACTGAACAATGGGACCTCGGCAATAACACGTGTTGCAATGTTCACTGCGAATGAAATGCGAACCGTAACGGTGTCGTTCAAACAACGACGCTCACTCGTCCAGCGATGTTGCGTTCAAACGCATGATGCATTCGCCGATTCGAGTTACCAACTCCGAATTGGTTGCATCGACAACGGATCGCTCACGATCGCAATGCACAGCGAAACGACAGTGCGTCAACTTACCGTATGTGGTTTCGCTCGTTGGGAAGTCTCCATCGGCTTCCCGCAATTAAAAGATTGCGGGTGAGTCACGAGGTTCGCCATTGAAGACCAATGAATGGTGCCTCGATGCAGCGGACTCACTTGCCAGGGCGGATCGAAATCTTGGCTGGAGATGCCTAGCGAAACGATGACGCAAACCGGTCGGTCAATGAGCGGTCGGGAGATAAGTGTCACGTACTTTTGTGCGAAGTCTCCGTGGGCCGTGCCAGCGAAAGGTGACTGACATCCTTTCGCCGGTCATCGCTTACCGCAGTTCGTTCGACCGCTGTGACGACGTAACGGTTGGATGGATCCGCTCATTTGCTGTGCCACGCAAAACGCTCAAAATTCATGCGAGGAAACCAATACGTTGTCGAAGACATCTCCCCCGGCTCTTGGCGTCCGAAAGTCCCGCGAGGGGATTTCAAAATGAAGCGGCGAGTGAGTTGCCGATATGACGATGATAAACGAACCGGTGCAATCAATGGTCAACTCCTCTTATCCGATCACTAGCAGCATGAAAGCTCTCCGCGACTACCTCCAGTCCCACGGGGAACTCTTCTTCGACGTGTTGGAACTTGCCACCTGTGGTTTCTATTTGCGTCCGTTGCTTTCCCAGGACGGTGACGATTCTCAACCCCCGCTGTTCAGTCAACTGTGTTTCTCCTCGTTGGGTCATGAAGTCCCCGAGGCGGAACGGACATCCCAGGTTTGGCTGGATCTCGTTCACCCGGAAGACCGGGCCGCGTTCAATCAGCTCGCTGGATGGGGCGACAACGCTGAGCTAGGAAATCAAACGCCGGTTCAATATCGACTTCGCCGTCAAGACGGCAGCTATCGATACACCGAAGAGGGTGGGCGACGAATCACTCTAGGAGACCGCCAGGAAACGTTTTGGCTGGGAGTGTTGCATGATGTGGACGAGCGTCTGCGTGCCAAGCAAGAACTGGAGGCGAGTCACCAGGAGATTCAAACGATCCTCGATACCATTCCGACGTTTGTGTGGATCAAGGACGAGTCTCATCGAATTCTTCGAGTGAACCGCGCCGCCGCCAATGCCACGGGGATGACTCCTGATGAAATCGAAGGTCGCCTCACCAGCGACGTGTATCCCGAACAAGGAGAACGCTTTCAAGCATCCGATCGGCAACTGTTGCAAGGCAACGGTCCCGTTCGACATGTTCCTGAAACGTTAGAGAACAAGAACGGCGACGTATATAAAATGCTGATCGATAAGTACTCGCTGCCTTCGCTTCATGACGACGAGAAACGCATTTTGGTGGTGGGAACCGACATCACCGAAATCGAACAAACTCAGCTCGCGCTGGCCAGCCAGGAAACTCAGTTCCGAAATCTGTTCGAGCGAAGTCCCCTGGGCAGTGTGTTGATCGATTCAAACCACCAGCTGCAATTGATCAATTCGCGAATTGAGGCGATGTATCAGTTGAGTCCTACCCAAGATCGTCCCACTCAATTGATCGATTTGGTCCCCTCTGAATTTCATGAAAAGCTGACACCGCCAAAGGATCGCTTTTCACTGAACCAAACCGCGAATACTCAGTTCGAATTTGAGACCAAGCGTGCCGACGGAACCACGATGCGGATCAGTCTGGTTACCGCAACGATTGAGATTGAAAACCAGTCCATGACGCTGGCAACGTTCACCGACATCACCGAACGTCACCAAGTTGCGATGGATTTGGAACGCAAGCAAGAAGAGCTGGAACGCAGCAACGAAGACCTGGACCGCTTCGCTTACATCGCATCGCACGACTTGAAGGCTCCGCTTCGTGGAATCATGCACCTGACCGAATGGATCGAGGAGGACATGCCTCCGCAAATTGGCCAAGAGGTGCGTGAACACTTGAAGATGTTGCAGGCACAAGTCAGCCGGATGGACATGTTGCTCAACGACTTGCTCGCCTACGCACGCGTGACACGGCAAACCGATGCCGTGGAATGGGTGGACCTGAACACCGCGTTGCCGGAACTGTTCGCGTTCATGTCACCTCCGCCCACGATGAAGCTGGTGATGCCGACAAAGATGCCAAGCCTTTCAACCGCTCGAGGGCCACTGGAACAAATCTTCCGTAACCTTTTCGGAAACTCCATCAAGCACGCGGCCAGCAGCAGCCAAGTGATTGTCACCGCGGAAACCACCAGTGACTCGTATCACTTCACGGTTCGCGACAACGGACCAGGAATCCCAGAGAGTTCCCAAGAACGAATCTTTGGAATGTTTCAAACCCTGGAGAGCGGTAAAGACCGACGTGGGACGGGAATGGGCCTGCATTTGGTCAAACGGTTGGTCCAAGTCCAGGGCTGCGACGCTTGGGTGGAGTCTGACAATCACCAAGGTGCGGCGTTTCACTTCACTTGGCCCCGCGAAAATGCGGTTCATTCGTTCGAGAAGTGTGAAGCGTACGCGTCTTGAGCGTTCGTTCGAAGGTCAGGCTTGTCGAGCAAGCTTGAGAATCAATTGCTCGAGCAAGAATCGGTCGCGCCCCTCGGCGCTATGAGTGCCTTTCAAACGCAGATCAGCGTCGAGGAGCCATGGCAGCAGCTGTTTGGCCCGTTCTCGGCCAATCGACTGCAGCTGTTTTTTTGCCGATTGCACTTCGAATCCACGGCGAATTCCACCGGCTGCCAGAGCGTCCTCGAACTGCCATGGACGTCCACTTCGTTCGCGAAATTCGATGGCTGCGGTGGTCATTCCCAAACGCCGTAACGACCATGCGATCTGAGGCAGCAGTGCGATCGCACGTTGACCACCGCTGAAAAGCTTGTCGAGTTGTCGCAACGCTTCCGCTGCGTCTCCAGCAGCGATCGCATCGGTGATTTGCCAAACCGTTTTCCCCTGCCAACCGGCCACGACATCCCGGACGAGAGGTTCCTCGATTTTCCCGCCGACATCGACATACAATGCGAGTTTCGCAATCTCGGTGTCGAGCATGCCGATCTCTTCGCCCAACATCTCGACCAAGGCGTCCGCGGCGGCGGGAGCGAGTTGCGTTTTGTGGCGATCAGCAACAAACGAAGTCAGAAACTTCCGGCGTGACGCCGCGGTGATGCCGAGTTTCGCGTCCGTCGCACTGGTACACGCAACCAGCAAATGCGACTTATCGACCGCCTTGTAGACGCGAGTGTTGCTGGCAAGCGATTCCAATTCCAGAACGAACCGGGTGGCATCACCAGGGGCGGAAACGTACTTCTCGATTTCCGGCCGATGATTGGACAAAAATTTGTCGGCCGAACGAACCACAAGAGTTCGTTTGTCACCACCGTCGAAATCGAACAAGGATGCCGTGGCAAGATCATCACGCAGATCCGACCACTTGCAAACTTCTCCGTCGACCTGCGTCCACTCGCTGTCACCGACAATCGCATCGATTGCCCATTTCCTCAGCGTGCTGTCGACACCGTAGACAACGCCGATGCTACTTCCCGCCTGAGTGGATTCGGGCGAGGAAAGGTATTCAAAGGCGTTGAATCGTGGCATTCGCTATTACAGACCGCGTTCTTCGGCAAAGGAGTAGATCCGATACATTTCTTGATCTTCCACTTCGCCGGTCACCTTCAACGACCCGTTCTCGTCGAACAGCAGCATCATTCCGGGCTCCTCCAGTTCGGAGTCGCCCGTCATGGGCAGTACTCGACCGCCATTGATATCGATCACGGTGGTTTGCGAAGTAATCTTCGCATCTTCCACCTTTTTGACCACGAGATCAATCGGATCAATCAGCTCAGCCGGTCCTTCATAGGAGAGAACCGAACCGGGCTGCAGGTTTTCCATCCAGACTGGCATCAACGTTTTGTAGGCGATGTTGTAGCTGAGGTTGACGGCCTTTGCCGTCGGCGGATCGGCGGAGTACTCGACTTTCTTGCCTTTGTAATCCAACTCCTTGACCCGCGACACTTCGACGGGACCAGCGTAATAGTCGGTGAATGTGGGCAAAGAAATCTGTGGACTTGGTCCACTCCAATCCGACCAACGTTGGAAGTGGCCCTTGCGATTTTTGTCCGCTTCAGCAGCTTCCATCAGCTTCGAAACTCGTTGATAGACCTCGCCCGAGAGTGATGAGATCTTTGGTTGCTGCAAAGCATTGGCGGGGAAGTTCGGGTCCACCACCGCCAGGCGAATTCGGTAGACGTATTTTCGTCCGGGACGAGGTGTATTTCGGTCTTGATCGCTGGCGAAGTCGTAGAAACGCATCAGTTTGTAATCAACCGGATCTTCTTCCACCATTGCCATCCCGCCGTAGGAGCCCATGCCTCCCATTCCCATGCCCATGTCCATCTGCATATCCATGCCCATGTCCATGCCCATATCCATGCCCATGTCCATGCCGCCCATTCCACCGGCGCCTGGACCGGCAAGCTCGAGATCATCCACGCCAAACTTCTGTTCCTGCATCATCTCCTCGCGAGCCTTCATCTGCTTCTCACGTCGCGAGACCATCGGAATCAATGGGTGCGTCACGAAGTCGGTGTAATCGACCAACAACACGGGCGGGATGTAAGCGGTGACGTTCAAGTCTCGGTAGTCCTCCGGCACCACTTCGGTGGCGTAGCCAGCCCAGACTCTCGCGGCTTCCTTTACGTTCTGCTCACGCGTGTAGCGAAGAATCCAATCTTCGTCCGCCAACTCATCAACACTCTTGTTGGTGACGTCTGCCCGCTGCACTTCGTAATTGAAATACAGGGGTTGATCTCGGACAGGAAGATATCCTTCGGCGCTCTGCAGTGCCTCGCGGAACGACTCCGCCATCGCCTTGTGAGGAATCACGGCGGTCCCGGAAATGAACCAAGCGTATTGCGGAACAGGCAGCTTGCTGTCCTTCGCCGTCGGAACGAATCCGAGATTGTGCTTCGGGTTGAATCGGCGACCGGCGGCGGTGGCTGACATGGTTCCCATGCCTCCCATCATCCCCGGATCCATTCCCATGCCCATGTCGCCACCGTACATATCCATTCCCATTCCCTGATCCATTCCCATTCCATCCATCCCCATCCCGTCCATGCCCATCATCTCATCCATGCCACCGCGACCTCGACGACGGCTTCGGGGACGTGGTTTTTCTTGCTCAACGACTTCCAATGCTTCCGCACCCTCCAGGTCCTTCAGAGGGTACTTACCGCTTGGCGACAAAATCGCAATCGATGCGATGTGACTGTCGACTCTCAGTTCAAGAGGTGCATGCACAACCGGATCCTTGCGACGAACCGATGTGTCGATCGTCTTGCGTTCCAGCAAGTGAGGCATCTTGTAGGCGGTCGCGTCCACCGGCGTTCGCTTACGGGCGGTTTCGGCCAGAATATCGAAAACCGGTTTTCGATCAGGCAGAATATTCTCGTTGTGATCTTCGTCGATGCTGTTGCGAACCGTGTTGGCATCGGTCGTCAAACGCTCCGGTTGAACTTCATCCAACATGTTGGGCATGTTCAGGCCGGAGTAGACCATCCAACCAGCCGCCAGAACAACAATTCCGACGACAAATTTTTCACCGTGGAAGATGAAGAACTGTTTGATTTTGTCGGCATCCATGATGGTTTGACTCGCACGAACGAAAGAGAAAAGGAAAGGTCGGCGACGACTCATTTTGCTGAACTAGTTCTTGGTTGGACGGTCGCCACGACCAACCTGAACGTTCGCGATCTGCTTAACCGGTTGTTCCAGCGGAGCCACCTGGTACGGAAGCTTCCCCAGCCGGCTGAGGCGAAGCCTCGTTTGCATCCGGAGTTGTCGCATCCTCGGCTGGTGTCGTCGCATCGGGGTCAGCCGTAGGCGGTGGCAAAGCAGAATCGGGTGTGTCCACAGCGGGCTGCGTCCCCGCACCAGCTCCGGCACCATTGCTGCCTTCCTTGAGGTCATCTTCGGCACTCTGAGCCATGGTTTCACCGTCCAACACCGTGTCTTCGGTAACTTGCTCAACGCCGAGCTTGTCTTCATCAGGTGGGTTGTAGATGTGAATGAGGCCGTAAACCTCCACGGTGACGTCGAGCGGGAACTTCTCTTTGGGACCTTGGCTGGCACCGCCGCCCATCATCCCCATTCCCATTCCACCCATGCCCATTCCGCCGTCCATGCCCATCCCCATGTCCATATCCATACCGCCACCCATCATGGAATCCATGCCACCACCCATGCCGCCGCCCATCGCGCCAACGGCGCTAGAACCGGCCGACTTGGGAAGGATGCGAACCTGCTTGACTTCCACCATCAGTGGAGCACTGCCGCAAGCGGCCAACAGATCGGGGATGTAACGCTGATCGATTTGCAACGACATCATGACAGGAACTCGCTTCGCGACTTTCAAAGGCGCATCCTCAGGTGATTCGCTTTCCAGTGCGGAACGCAGAGTCGCACCGTCAATGGGCTCATACGCCGTGTCGACATAACGATTGTCCACCGGGTCAGGAGCTTCGGACATTGTGCCCATGCCCGAATCCATTCCGCCGTACAAGTCGCCTGAATCCATTCCGCCGTACATGTCATCTCCCATACCCATCCCCATGTCCATTCCCATATCCATGCCCATGCCCATGCCGCCCGTCATGGCGACTCCGGGTTTTTGAATGGAACCAGCGGTGAACTTGACCTTCTTACCAAGCGACAGGTGATTGATGACGTGAATCTTGGCTTCGAACGGTTGTTGAGCCTCACCGTTGACGTCCGCAACGATCGCCAATAACTGACGCAAAATCCAAAGGTTCTCTTGGCTGTAGTAGACCTCCAACGTTGAAGGCGTGCGTCCTTGCCAAGGAAACAATTCGGTGATGATGGCGGATTGAGAACTGACCGGCCAATCCACCAACGGGACATCTTCGACTCCGGCAATGTTGATGGGGCCGCGGCCCATACCGCCATACCCGCCCATTCCATCCATTCCACCCATCATCGAATCCATGCCACCCATCATGGCGTCCATCCCACCAGCACCGGCGGACCGAAACTCTGCTTCCCATTCAGCCTTCGCGATTTCCGCGATGCTGGGCAACACGTCTTTAATGTAGTACGCGTACAGATTCCGGTACGAACTCGGAATCTCTTGTCCGTCTTCCGGTGGATGCGCAATGTGCGTTTCAATTGGCATCAAATCGCGAAATTCATCGACGAATTCGGTGGTCAGCTCTTCTTCCGGCCAAACCAGAATATCGCGTTGGGCGTCGTAGACTTCCTGCCAAACTTGCAAAACTTCGGCCTGGCGTCCCTCCACCAGCAAATCCATCGCTGCCTTTGAGATCTGATTGGGATGCTCGCTCAGTTCAGAACGAAGCGTCGACACAGCACTGACGTCGCTTTTGATCTTTGACGTTCGACTGTTGTTTTCCTCCACCAAAGCGCCCGTGACCATGAACCAAATCACCAACGCACCAAGTGTGATGGTGCCGGTGCCAATCCAAAAGCCATACTTGGCTGCAGCAGCGAATGATTGCTTGAGTTGATCCATCGATCAGACCGAGTCGAGAGTGAAAAGTGGTGTGTGGTTGATGGCGACGTGAATCGCCGTTGTATTGAACTAGTTGGCCATCGCGACTGAATCCGGATCGGCATCAACATCGTCGTCTGGTCCTGATCCGTCGCCGGTACCTTCCAATTCCGCTTGGGCGGCAGCTTCTTCCTCTGCCAATCGTTTTGCTTTGATTCGTTCGCTCAAAACGCTTTCTTTCCAAACGACCTGGAAAACAAAATCCAGTCGCAACACTTCCAGAAATTGCGTTTCAACTTCGACGTCTTCGTCGCCATCAGCTCGCAACTGCATCGCAGTCATCGCAGCGACGGGATCGTAGTCCGGGTTTGGCACCTGGACCAATTGAGGTTGGTTGTCGTTCAGCAGGATTGGGTAGCTGAAACCAAACTCCTCTGGTGTGAAGGTGATTGGGTTGCCCTGTGGGTCGATCAAGGTGATCGGTTTTTCGCGGAAGGCAGTCGTCAAATACTTCCGAACGTGTTGGCTACCTTCTTCGCCCTTGTGTTTGGGGCTGTTGTAATAGTGGTATCCCTTCAATTGGATCACCCAACCGTCTTCTTCGGGACCGGTGTCCTCGGCGAGTTCTTCCGGCGGCGCGGAATCTCGCATCAGGTCGTACCAGTTCTTCATTTCTTCTTTGTACCGAGCATCCAAACGCTCCGAGTACCAATCTTCCGCGAGGTCTTCGTAGTATTTGGTGTCGATTTCGGAGATGTGGAAGTCGATGCGATCTTCCAGTGGCAGTTCTTTGATGCTCGGAATTTTGTCATCGGGGTATTCGGCTCGAGGAATCGCAGCGTTGACCGCGTTGATGACTTCCAACCAAACCAGTCGACGTTCCGCGTTGCCGGAAATTTCTTCGCCCAGACGATTCAAAAACGTCAAGCGACTGACCAACAACGAATCCTCTGACTTTTGATCCGAACTGTGCGACGACATGCTCGAAACGGCCTGAGCGGCACCGGACCACAGTTTTTCGTGAGTCGTTTGCCAAGATCGCTGAGTGAGTGCGTACTGGGTCGTCGTCCCCAGCAGCAGCGCCGCCATCCCCGCCAAAGCCCAGGGCTTCTTCGCGCGGATCATGCGTTCCGTCTTGATCTCAGCTGGAATCAGCGACGTGTGGATCTGGCTCAGACCCAAGCCCTGCAAACACAAACCGTAGCAAACCGCAAACGTCGGCGCGTTGTCACGGAAAGTTGGGATGCTGAGAACGTCATCGCCAGACAAGCGATTGAATCGGTCGAGCGTGTGAACTTCGTAGCCAAGGTTCTTACCGAGGTAAGCGGCCAGACCTGGCATCTTGACCGTGTTACCAGTCACCAACAGTTCGGTGATCTCGGCCTTTTTGTCGATGCTGCGGAAGAACCCAATTGAACGTTGAACTTCCGTGACCAAATCGTTGAAGACCGGTCGCATGGTTTGGAAGACGAGTTTTGGGTCGACCGCTTCGCGAGCGTTGCGTTTGAGGTGCTCCGCTTTCGCGAACGTTAGCTTCAAGTCCTTGGTCAATTGGCGAGTGAAGTGATTACCACCAATTGGCATGCTGCGTTGCCAAATCCGGAAACCGTTCGTGACGATCAAATCACTGCTGTCGGTACCGATCGACAAAAGGACGCTGGACGTCGGAGGCTCATCAGGGTCGAACGCTTCATTCTCGATCCGCTCGTGGAACCGGTCGTAGGCGACCATGTTGTAGAGCGCGATCGGAGTCAGCTGCACCATGTCGACTTCGATGTCGGCATCTTTGAACGGTGCGAGTTGCCGGTAAGCTTGCTCGCGTTTCATCGCGAACAATCCGACTTCGCTTTCAAGTGCGTAGCCTTCCTGGATGGTGGCACCCGGCATCGTTTGGTAATCCCAAACCACGTCGGACAATTCAAACGGAATTTGAGTCTTGGCTTCGTACTTGACGATGTCGTGGATTTTCTTCAGTTCCACCGGTGGTGGCTTGAAGAACTTTGCCAAACCACTTTGACCGGGAACGCTGATGCAAACGCGATCGCGAATCGCGTCGTTCCGCTGCATCAACTGATCCAGCGCATCGGCGATCAGTTGGTCCGGATCCGCATCGGCTTGCCCCAAAATCTTGGGATACTCGATCAGATCAAAGGCATCAGCAACGATCTCATCGCCCTGTTTGACGCAGTGCAACGCTTTGAGCGCGCTCTGACCAATTTCAATTCCCCAAACGCCGCCGGATCCGGCCATGGTTTACTTTCAACACGAAGAGACAAGATTTTTTATATCGATGAGTGGTGTCAGCTAAAGTTGACACCAGGGGCGAGTCCGGGAGGTGCCGGCGATCTCGCCAAACCGCTAGTATCCCCTTTTCGCTCCTTCACGTCAAATTTTAGTCGCTCATGCCGTCCTTTGCCGAATGTTGCGTCCTAATTCCCTGCAGCACGATCGAAGATTTCCCCTCTCGGTTGGATCATGACGCCGCCCGGAGCCTCCTGGGCACTCTGACCGCGGCATGGCATCCTCGCCTACTCGCTCAGGCGGGGCGACTACCCACCTGGCATCGAGCCGACGATTTGCCCTCGCCGCCGACTCCAATCGGCAGCCTGACGGACCCCGTCCAGGCGTCACAATCAGCCGAATCCGACTCCTCGACCGCTGGCCCAGTCCGTTTGCTGCTGATTCCCGAAGCCAGCCTGTCAAAATTGACTGCTTCCGTTCGTGAATCATTGCCGGCATCCGATTCCGACAACCGAAGCGTTTCCGTCGATCTGGATTCACATCGAGACATCCGCGTCCGATGCCAGAGCCGAAACAACGCGCTGGCTCTCATTGATTCGTCGATCCAGTCCAGTTGGTTCGGTGACTCGAGCACGCTGAAGAAGAATCCAAACGACAATTGGCCGAATCAATCGGCCTCGTTGCTGGACGATGTCCGTTTGGTGACCGAAAAAGGCCGCGAAATTTCGCAAGCCGACTTTTTCGCGCTCAGCTACACGTGGTGGCAGATCCAGGTGCTCACCCGACGGCTTCGCTACACCAGCAACCTCGACCAGGTTTATTTCGAAACGCGAGTCCTGGACGCCGCCGAGGCTTGGGTGCGAAACGACGCCGAAGCGACCGCCGCGGCACTGCACGATTGCTTTGATGCTTTGGCGGAAGAACGTGACCACTACTTTGCGTCCGATCCATCGCTGATCGATTTGACGCTGCTGACCCCATCGACGCTGGATCGTTTTCTGGATCTGCCCGAACCAAAGTCCAGCGACACCGAAGCGATCTTGTCGACACCTCGCAACGTTTTGGTCGATCAAGCGGTCGCCGAGGCGGTATTGAATTCCAACGACTCGGTGCAGCAATCCTTCCAATCGCGATTGGCAACCGATGCCATGTCGTGGGCGGGCGGTGGACCAGCATCCACCGTTTGTTACGACGAACTGACGATCGATCAAATGGAACGGTCGCTGCGAGAATCGATTGATCAAGTCCAACGTGCGGTCGGTCAACCGATGATCGTGCACGCACGCTTGGGAGGCAGCACGACTCCCGAAATTGTCGCGGCGTTGGCCAGCCACAAACACGACGGTCAATCACAAACTCAGTGCCGCGGTTTACTGCCGATTGATTTCCTCAACGGAACCGGATTTGGTGACGAAGCCAAAGTCATTCTTGGCGAAAGCGGTCACGAAATCGAAGCATTGACCGCGAAGCCCATCGATGCCAACAACGAGTCCTCTTTCCTCACTCTCGGAACTCGTTTAGGCGAAGCCATCGACGCGGGAGAAATCGCGACGGCGCTGTTGGTTCACTGGCCCGGCAAAGGCTGTGAAAGCTTTGACGATCTCAATCGAGCCGCAACCTGGACGCTCGCACTTGGTCGATTCTGGAAAATCGACGAGTACTTCATCGACGGTGAACACCCCTATCACCATGGTTCATCCGCATCGTGGAAAGATTCACCAGCCGATCGAATGCGAGTAGGTTCGACCGCGGCAAGGCAATCCGCGTCGCAGTATGCATCGTTGGTTCGCAGTCAATCCGAACGTGACGCCAACGGATTGTCCATGTTGGCGAATCCGCGGCGTACCGATCTCAGTCATGGCTTGGCCGAATCGCTTGGCCTCAACGATTGCATCGAAGTATCCGCCGATGCGAACGTCGCTGGCAAAAACCAACCAACCGAAAGCGTGCTGGTTGTCAACGGAAGCAGTGTTCCGACTCGCCAACGTGTGATTGTAAAAGGCAAGTTGCCAAGCAACGATCGTTCGATCTTCCATGCACACGCCGACCGCGGAAACACCGACGCGGTACTGGACGTTCCCGCATGGGGTTACCGATGGACCAGCTCCAACGCATCCGCCAAAGCTTCGTTGACTGATCCCAACAACAGTGCTCGCCCAAATTCGACCGACGATGACAATCCTCGACTGATCCGTTGGGCCAAACAGCTTGGTCGATCGATGAGCCGCGGCCCAGGTCCGATCGTCGACGGCGAACGAATGAGCAATGAGTTCTTGGAATTATCGATCAATTCAGACCACGGTGGAATCCAAGGCGTCTACAGCGGAAAGGTCCGAGGCAATCGCTTGTCGACTCGGATTGAATTCGTGCGAGCGAAAAAGAACGCCGAGGGCGTTGTCGCCAAATGCCATTCGGTTCAAACGAAAGAGAACAGTGTCTCTCGCGGCATTGTGGCCTTGGAAGGCACCATCGAAATGCCTGGCGACCAGGTCATGGATTCGACAACGAGTGCTTCCACCAAAACGCTGAAGTGGCAATCAGAAATCGAATTGGTTCGCGGCAGTCGGTTGGTTCGATATCGCATTCGTTTCCAGACATCCAGCGTCTCATCGCAAAATGCTGGTGGCGTCGCAGATTCGTTGGACTGGATCCATCACCCTGTCCTCCGAATGGCGTTTCCAGGAGCCAGCCCCGTGGTGCGAGCGATCGTGCGTGAAAAGCTGCATCGAACGAGTGCTCGCCGCTTCATCGCACCGCTGGGGTTTGTTCACGAAGAAGACGAATGCCAAACGTTGGTCGCAACTCACGGCAACGGTTTCCATCGACGCAGCGAAGATCGTTTTCTCGAAACACTCTTGCCGCTGACGGATACGTCGGGCACTTCAACCGAAGTCAGCGATGACTATTCACCGTGGCACGAATTTGCTTTTGGATTTGATGTCCCTCATCCAATCGATGCGGCCATGCAACCCTGGCGAACCCCAACGGTTCTGCAAGTTCCCGATGGCCAAATGCTCCGCAAAGGTGTGCCCGCGGGTTCGTGGCTGATTCATGCCTCACCATCGACGATGCGAATTCAAGTTGTCGGCACTGGATTGTTGGATGACGGCCGAATGGTGATGCACTTGCGAGCGATTCAGACGACCAGCAAATCAGTACGCGGAATCGTGCGGTTCTGCCAACCAGTCGCACTCGCACATCCGATCTCGCCCCTGTCTCGGCCGCTAGGGAAAGACCACGGCGATGCATCGCAAACATCTTCCTCCGTTTCGATGCAATCCATCGATGCCGCATCGATCGACGGCGAAGTCAAATGCGAAGACGATCGAATCGAATGGGCGTCCTCCGGTCACGGGGTGACTCATTTGTGCGTTGTCTTCGATACCGCGAAGTGAGCCGATGACCGAGACGCTTTCCCCCGTCGCCGTTTTTCGCGAAGCCGCCTTGAGATCTGATTTGCTCAAAGCGGAGCAGTGGGAACGCGCTGCCAAAGAGGTCAAACAAAACCTCGCCAGCGAAGACCGCTTGAATCCCGAACTGGTCTGCGAGGAAATGTCCAAGGTGCTGGTTCGTGACCGAATCTTGACGCCTTACCAATCCCAACAAATCCGGGCTGGACGAACAAAACTGACGTTGGGCAACTACGTCATCACCGAGTTCCTTGGCCAAGGTGGCATGGGGCAGGTCTTTGGTGGCGTGCACAAAATCATGGGCCGACAATGTGCGATCAAGGTTCTGCCGCTACAAAAGTCAGACCCACTGAGCCTCGAAAGTTTTGCTCGTGAAATTCGGCTTCAGTCGAACCTCGACAGTCCCTACTTGGTGCGGGCCTTTGACGCGGGCAAAGATGGCAAGGTTCATTACCTAGTCACCGAGTACGTCCCGGGTACCGATCTGCGACGTTTGGTTCGTGAGCACGGGCGACTGTCGATGCAACAAGCCGCATCAATCATTGCTCAAGCCGCCGCGGGACTCGCCTACGCCCATGAATCCGGTTTGGTCCATCGCGATGTGAAACCAGCCAACATCATGGTCACTCCCGACGGTCACGCAAAAGTATCCGACGTTGGATTGGCGGCTTTGTCATTCGGTCCAGATGATGACCCGCGGGCCGGTATGGTGGTTGGAACGGCGGACTATTTGTCGCCCGAACAAATTCGAACGCCCGATCAAGTCGGTCCGCCCAGCGATATCTATTCGCTCGGTTGCACGCTGTACTACGCCTGCACCGGCGCCGTGCCATTTCCCGGTGGGGATTCGAAATCGAAATGTCGCCGGCATCTGAATGAGATGCCGCTCAAACCAACTCAGCACGCACCGGAACTCAGCGAAGCGTTTGTCGACACCATCGCAGACATGATGGAAAAGGAAGTGTCTCGGCGAATCACCACCGCAGCGGAAGTCGTGATGCGTCTGAGTCCTTGGGCGACAATGGATGCGGACACCAACGATTCAGGATCGATCCAAATCGGCGAAGGCATGCGTCCGGTCGCGATTCCCGCCGCCGGCATCCCAAGCCCAGAGGACTCATTTGGCGAATCGATGCTCGACGAAATGAGCTGGGACAACGTTGGATCGGCGGTATCGGCCCCAGACTCAACCACATCGAGCACCAACTCGGTCGTCACGCCACCTCCGCCGCCTCGAGATCCTCCGGCGGAGTCGCCCACGCCCGCCGTTTCGCACACAGCCGGAATTTTGACTCCCACGTGGTTGGTCAGCATCCTCCTTTTCACCGCGATCGGTTTCCTATTTGGATACCTCACCGCTCGCGGCGTGCTGTTCTGACATACAACACGACCATGTTTTCGACCTGGTATTGCCATTCACCAAACAGGTTGGCATTTGCGATTGAGAACGAATCACGATGGCCTTGTCCGCGTTTTCAATCGCGAACTTGAACACAATGTGTTTTGTTGACGCAAACTTTTGACGGATGCGTAGAAACGGCTTGGATGCATCTCAATGAATCGCCAGCACACTTCTCTCACAATCTCGGAAGCAACCGCGATCTTTTCTGCGGCGACCTTTTACCTTGTGCTGCTTCTATGGTTTGTTCTTCCGATAGTGAGAGCCCAGGCAGGACTTCACCCGGCAACCCACTGGTACTTGATCGGGTATCTGTTGTTTCCTCCCATGATCGCCTACTCGGTATGGCAGGCCCACCGAGAAGGAGCCAACACCGTCGCCAAAATCATGGCTTCGCTTCGTGTACGGCCAATGAATCAAGCAGACTGGTTCTACGCAGTTGGTGGCGTACTCGCAGTGCTGGCCGGAACAGGTTCGCTAATCGCTGCATGGTTCATCCTGGCTCAGCTTGGATTGTTGCCGCCGGTTGAAACGGCACCTTGGTGCATCGACATGTCGCCATTGGATGGTCGTGACCGACTGTTGCTTTTCCTTTGGATACCCATGTTTCTGCTGAACATCGTTGGAGAAGAACTGCTGTGGCGAGGCTATGTTCAATCACGCCTCAACGTGCCAAATGGATGGTTCGTGATTGGACTGCTATGGCTCGCCTTCCACATCCCCTTTGGCGTTTCAACGTTAATCCTCTCGTTGCCGCTGATGCTGATCTTGCCATTCATCTTCGATCGAACCCGAAACACGACCGTCGCCATCTTGATCCACGCCATGTTCAACGGCCCCGCCTTCCTGGCCGCTGCGTTTGGTCTTCTGCCAGGTTAGCATCGCGAACGCAGGTTCGCGGTGATGGTTCCATCCGGTGCGAAAGCGCACATAGGCTCCGGAGGAGCCCGCGTACTTAGCTCAGGGTCGAAGCCCCGAGACCACCGCCAGTAGGACAATAGCGACGAGAGCGAAGGATCGACGCCAATGAATGACGAACTCGACGCTCGCGAAAGTCAAATCGAGCACGGCCCGCAAGAGCTACTCGGCACCCTCAAAAGAGGCTTTCGATTCCGCAATCTGAGCACACGTGCACAGTTGTCACCCAAGTAACGTGGACACCTCGTCGCAGTCACATGTTGCGTGTCTACCTGATTTGTTACTTGGGAAAACATCATGATACGAGTTCTATTTGCGACCCTGATATTTGTGGCGATCGGTGTGCCTTCTTCATCGGGCGCAGTGGCGCTCACCTTTAATACGGGAACAGATGGCTTCGCGAGTACAAACGGAGGTACTGTGACGAACAATTCAGGCAGGCTGCAAATTCTCGCTCTTGGCGGAAGTAACTTTTTTGAGAATGGATCTAGAGCAGCCACTCTCAGCTTCATGCCAGGAACCGCCTTGGGAGACGAGATGGCATTGGCGTACTCGAATGGCGGAACGATCTCCTTCGACTATTCAATTTCCGGAGACGACATCACATGGGGGCTAGCAGGCGTTCCTGCAGCAGGAACCCTTTTAGAGATGCAGCTTGCAGTGGGCTCAGGCTTAAGCTCCGACACAGAAGTTGATCTTTTTGCCTTTCCTACCATTGGGGCAACGACGAGCCGAACCTTTAGCGTTGATATTGTGCAGGGCTCGGGAAACCAATTCGACGGAACGAACGGCACTATCCAATTCGATAACTCGCCGGATCGCTTCTTTGCGTTAGGATTGAAAGACCAAAGCGATCTTATCGACAACGCGACAATCTTCATTGACAACTTCACCGTTTCCGCAAATGCGAGTGCCGTTCCAGAGCCATCGTCGGTGGCCTTCCTCGCGATTGGCGGTGCTGGACTTGCTTTACGCCGTCGCAAATCGAAAACGAATGCTCCGCAACAGAATGCCGGTAACATTTTGGATCAATCGAGCTAACCCCAAGGCATACTCACGATCGCGAGGCGTGACGTGAATGTTTGAAGTTGACTGGGTTGCCATTTGGCTTGGCGATTGAAGGCTGCCTAACGGAACAGTTGGGGACAACGCTTCTACTCAAGCTGACTCCAGCAAATGACATCTGCTGTCGTGGGCGCGACCTACTTCTGTGGCAAAACGTTTGACACGATGCGTTTTGCGACCAAGTGTTTGCGAAAGGACCGTGATCCTTCTTCCCGCAACCGTGCGGGGATCGCGTTTCCCTCAGCTTGCTCGAAGTCTCCCATGAACCACCTGTCACCATTGCGCATTGGATTGCTCCTCACAATTGCGATCATTTGTTTGGGCGGCGGTTGCAGCATGTCTGAGATCACAGGCTCATACAGCGAAGAATCGTTTGACCGATTGATTGGTCAGGACAAGTTGGTCTTGGTCAAGTTTGGTTCGAAATCTTGCGGCCCATGCAATCGCTTGGATGAGGAACTGGATTCGATCAAGGCCGATCCTCCGGCGGGTGTGGAGATTCATTCCCTCAGTCTCTGTGGCAACCAAGACCTCGCGCGAAAATTCAAGGTCACCGGCATCCCGCGAATGATGCTGTTTCGCGAAGGGCAAAAGCTCGGCGATCACGTCGGTTATCAATCGGAAGAGCAAATTCGCAGTTGGATCAGCTCACAGAACAACATCGTCGGCGACGTGCATTCGAATCCATTTGCGACCAAAGCCCCAAACGGCAACGAAGTGACGCCGCAAAAATCCTAACGGATCGTCTCGCAACAACTACGCGAACAAGTCATGGACGACGTTGCCCGCAACATCCGTCAAGCGAAAATCGCGTCCAGCATGGCGATAAGCCAGTTGCTCATGATCAAGGCCCAACAGGTGCAAGATCGTGGCATGTAAATCATGCAGATGGACTTTGTTCTCGACCGCGTAGTATCCGTACTCGTCCGTCGCGCCGTACTGGATGCCAGTTTTCAAACCGGCGCCCGCCATCCACATCGTGAAACCTTCCGGGTTGTGGTCTCGGCCGTCTTGTCCAGACCCCTGGCACGTCGGCGTGCGACCAAATTCGCCTCCCCACAATACAAGCGTGTCGTCCAACAAACCTCGTGTCTTCAAGTCTGTCAGCAAACCTGCGATCGGCAGGTCGACTTCGGCGGCATTCTGCGTGTGACCTTTGCGAAGGTTGCCATGTTGGTCCCATTGCACTTCCGTGTTGCTGTGTGTGATTTGGACGAATCGCACACCACGCTCAGCAAATCGACGTGCCATCAAACACTGGCGTCCAAAGTCCGCCGTGGTCTCGTTGTCGATCCCATAAAGCTTGTGCGTCGCCTCCGTTTCGGATTCTAAGTCCAACGCTTCGGGCATCTCCGTTTGCATTCGAAATGCCAACTCAAAAGACTGAATGCGAGCTTCGAGTTCGGAATCCGGACCGGTCGTTTCCAAGAATTCTCGGTTCATCGATTGCGTCAAATCCAACTGCATGCGTTGTGCGTCCAGCGACAAACGAGCGTTTTGAACGTACTTCACACGGGCTTGATCGGATGGTTGGCTGGCGTTGCCTATCGGAGTCCCGGAAACGCTGGCGGGCAGGAACGCCGAACCCCAATTCTTCGTTCCGCCATGGGCCAACGTTGGACAAATGGTGATGAACCCCGGCAGATTTTGATTCTCTGTACCGAGGCCATATGTCACCCAAGCCCCCATGCTGGGACGGACAAACACATCACTGCCCGTGTGCAGCTTCATACTCGCGCCGCCATGGGCTGGGTTGGTACCGTGCAACGAATTGATGATGCATAAATCATCCACGCATTCCGCGACGTGAGGGAACAATTCACTGACCGAGATCCCGCTCTCTCCGTATTGTTTGAACTTCCAAGGCGAAGCCAACAGGTTACTGGTCGGAGCAAACTGCACGCGAGGTTTTTCGAATGGCAATGGCTTGCCATCGTCCTTCTGCAATTGCGGCTTGTAGTCAAACGTGTCCATGTGCGACGGGCCACCTTTCATAAACAGAAAGATCACTCGTTTCGCTTTTGGTGGAAAATGTGGAGTTCCCAAAAGCGATGAAACAGCACTGCCGCTAGAGGCACGAGCATCGTCCGCGAGCAACGACGCCAGCGCCAGCGATCCGAATCCCGCGGCGGTATTCTGCAAGAGCTGTCGTCGTGAAAAATGCATCAGATCAGCTGGGATGGAAGAAGGCGAGAAATTGCAAAATGACGCACGTGGCTAACGCTTTCTCAACGGAGGTAGACAAACTCGCTGGAGGAAACCACGGCTTGGCAAAACGCTTGCCAGGCGGAACGTTCCGGATCGGACGCGTTACCATCCGATTCAACATCGCCGCGCCGCTGAAGCGTCTCGAATCGTGAGAGAAACCGAACGCCATCGGAAATCTCGGGATCGCGCGGTGGTCGTCCGTAAGCTTCCAAGTACAAACGTTGAATTCGTTGCACAGAATCGGTGTCTTCATTCAGCAAACGATCCGCCATCGCAAACGTCAGGTCAGACACCATCTCGGAATTCATCAGATACAACGCTTGCGGCGCGATTGTGCTGGTGTTTCGATCGCCGTCTAGAACGCTCGCGTCGGTGTAGTCAAACAACTGGAACATGTCGTACAGGTGATTGCGGATCACGGGCACGTAGATCGAACGACGCTTTGAATCGTATCTGGATTTGTCCTGCGAGGTGTGGTTGAACACATACTCACGGTTTTTGTACGGCATGATGTTGCCACCGGTCGTCCAATCGAGTTGCCCACTGACGGCCAACAACCCGTCACGAATGGCTTCGGCTTCCAATCGCCGCACACTGAATCGCCAATAGAATTGGTTGCTTGGATCTAGTTCAGCATTGGACGCGTCGAAGTCACTGCTTTGTTGATAGGTTTGCGACAACACCATCATTCGGTGCATCGCCTTGATCGACCAACCTTCCTCGACAAATCGGACCGCCAACCAGTCCAGCAATTCAGGGTGCGTCGGTGAACTGCCTTTCAGACCAAAATTGTCGACCGTTGGAACCAAGCCTTTGCCAAAGTGACCACGCCATAAGCGATTGACCATCACGCGAGCGGTGAGCGGATGACGCCCATTGGTCAGCCAACGAGCAAACTCCAGACGCCCACTTTGATCAGCAGGGATCGAGGGATCGTCGTCCGACATCAACACTTCGGGAAAACGTCGCGGGACGACATCGCCAAGTGTCAGGTGACTGCCCCGAAGATGCACGGCCGTATCTGCGATGTCACCATCGACGACACCCATTGCAGATGGCAATTCCGGTGTTTCCTCTTTCAAACGTTCGAGTTCATCACGGAGCGTCTTGAGTTCCGCCCGAGTTTCTTCCGAGAATCGTTTTTCGAGCTCGTCCGGCTTAGCCGCAGCATCGGACGGAGGTTCCAGCTCTGACTTGGCGTGCGTGAATTTCTCCGCAATCAACTTTTCTTGATCGGCAATCTTTTGTTGATGCTGCTTCAGTTCGGCCGCCTGCTCGGGTGTTTCGATTGAGTTCTCATGCCACTCCGCGACAGTCTTGTAGCTGTCCATCGTCTGTGTGCTTTGAAAGATTCCGGCCAGCCCGTAGTAGTCGTGATGGCTGATCGGATCAAACTTGTGCGTGTGACAACGAGCACATCCTAGTGTCAGCCCCATCAGGCTGCGACCGACGGTATCGATCTGTTCATCGATGATGTCCATTTCCATCTTGGCTTCATCCTGCTCGGCCAAAACTTTTGGCCCCAAAACAAGGAAGCCAGTTGCAACCAGACGATCGTGACGAAGATCGACATCATTGCCTGAATCCAGCAAATCACCCGCCAACTGTTCGACAACAAATTGATTGTATGGTTTGTCACCGTTAAGCGAACGCACAACGTAATCACGATAACGCCACGCATTTCCATGGACCACGTTTTCATCGAGCCCGTTGGAATCGGCATAGCGAGCAACATCCAACCAGTGTCGTGCCCAACGCTCACCGTACTGAGGCGAGGCGAGCAATCGATCGACCACCTTCGCGAATGCATCGCTCGAGCTATCAGATAGAAACGAGTCGATCTCTTCTGGTGTCGGCGGCAAACCGATCAAGTCGAACGTGACGCGCCGAAGTAGCGTCCGTTTATCAGCGGGAGCGTTTGGACGCAGGCCCTCCGCACGCAGTCGCGCCAGCACAAACGCATCGATCGGATTCGGTGCATCCGTCAATGCATCGCCGATCGGCGGAGTGGCTTTGATGGGAGGTTGAAACGCCCAGTGCTTGCGTCCTTGATCCAGGTCCACCTCGCCACGCTGCACGATTGGTCCGACAGTATTCGTGTCGGGATGGGGTGCTCCCATCTCAACCCAACGAATGATGTCCGCAACCTGAACATCCGACAATTTCTCGTCCGGCGGCATCTTCAGGTCATTGTCCTGATAGCGAACAGCAGTCACCAACAAACTGCTCGCTGGTTTTCCCGGAACCAAAGAAGCCCCCGCCAATCCACCGGTCAACATTCCCGCCAACGTGTCCACGCGAAGTTCGGATTCCTGAGAGTCTTCGCCATGACACTCATAACAGTGATCGATCAGCAACGGACGAATCTTCGATTCAAAGAAATTCAGGGAATCCTGCGTGGGCTGGGCCGTGTCCCTGTGATCGACCTCATCCTCAGACCGAGCCGTGACAGGCCCCAACAGCATCATCAACACCACACCGCAAATTGCGATGCGTTGCATCAGGCCTACGCCCCCAACGCTTCGAGATTGTGGATTTCCTAGCTGCCATACTTCCACGCGTTTATCATCACCCTCGCGATGCCAGGGCGAAGCAAACCAAGGGGAGAATGAAGCAACACCGCACGATCTGTTTCGATGCGATCGGGCACCCAAACCAGGGACATAAGCCGGAGTTCGCGAGTCAATCGGACGCATCAACCGTCTCCTAGAACGTGGGATTTCCGGCATGATAGATTTCCATGATTTCCGCTTCGTCCAACGCATCACTGAGCATCAAAAACTCGTCCATTCGACCGTTGAAGTTTCTGATCGCATGAGAGTTCTGGTCAACAGGTCGTCCCCAATTGCACAACTCTGCGTCACCGATTCGGATCGGCCCGTCATAACGAAGGTCGCCTTCGCAGGGTACGCGACGGCCGTTGAAGTAATGACGCACCGTTTGGGTGGAACCATCGAATACCGAGGCAACGTGGATCCATTGCCCAAGCGTCGTGAGATCGACCAGCGGTGGCGTGTAGCGCCACGCCACCCCGGGAACCTGGCCTACGGATAAACCAAGTTGTCCGCTTCGATCGAATTGCCAATGAACCTCACCCTCGTCCCATCCATCCGTCAACAACAACGAACTGAGCAGGCGGTCGAGTCCATCGACTCGGACCCAAGCCGCCAAGGTGATCGATTTGTATTCGCCATCCAAATGGAAACGTACCCGGTCACTCGGCCGTTTGAAATCCAAGGCCGACTTCCCCGGCCAACGGCCCTCCGACCAAGCACATCCAATGATCGAACCATCCGCGTTCTTTTTGCCCGACGCAAGGTTTGGCAAAATGGTTGGCGATGCGTTCGAACTAGTTTCTGCCGGCGACGCAAAGTCGTAGTACATCAGCACACGAGGGTCGTTACGAATCTTGGTACTCCAACTTTCCCAACGCTCGATCCTTTGTTGCCAAGCCTCTTCTCTATCTGGCTGAAGAAAAGACTCAGACGGCATCTTGGCAACCTGCTGCTCATTCGAAACCGCATTGCCATTCCCATCCACGCTGATTGATTGTCCGGTGACCAACTCACGCAGCGATGCGGTATCGTCTCTCACTGACGGATCATGCAACTCCACCAATCCATCAAAGACGTGAACTTCGGTCCGCCCGTCAATCGAAGCGGACACACCAAACTCGGTCCCAAGATCAACAATCTTGGTTTCCGATGTTAGCACGGTGAACCCTCGCGCCGGAACTGGAACGCTCGCCCAAGCGTTTCCCTCATGCAGCACGACCAAATTTGGATCGCGAATTTCCAGCTTCGCGGGACCTTCCAGAGTCAACGTCGCCCCTCGGAAAAACTGCAACTGCACCCATCCGGATTTCAAATCCAGTGTTTCGTTCGCTGAAACGGAGTCGCCCATCCGAAGAGCAGAATCGTCTTGCCACTCGACATTGACCGTTCGCTTCAACAATGCCACAGAAGCGTCAACCGGTTCAGAATCAGTCGCTGGCGCTGGCACCGAAATACGCTTCGCCACTGATTCGGCGTTGCGAGATCCGGATTTTTGCCCCGCCCACATGCCAATCAAGAACGCGACCATCAAGCAGGCGGCAATCGCGACCGCCGCCAGCGGAGCCCAGCGTTGAAGCTGGTTTCGTGCCGTGTTCAAACTCGACCGATCCAGGACGCCGTGGAGAAAGTCAAACTTCTGCGACTCTGCATCCAAACGCTGCTCCAACAATTGAGAAAATCTTTCGCCTGCCCGGTCTTCGCGAACCACGATCGCAAGTCCCTCATCCATTTCAACTTGGTCGCAGAAACGCCGTCGCAACGTTTCGTCGGTCGCCAGCGACTTTGCCAACCGATCCACTTCCGCCTCGGTGAGTTCGCCATCGAGCAAATGGCTCAATTGCTGATCGAAATCTTGTTCGCGTTTTTGTTCGCTCATGTTGACGCCTCCGCCAAACGTGATTCAACACAAGTCCGAAGCAAACCACGCAGACGCGACAAAGCCTGGCGAACGGCGACCGGTGTCATCTCGGTCTCATTCGCCAACTGAGTCGCGTTCTGTCCACGCGTGTACCGGCCATTGACCAAGGCTCGACCGTGACCCGGCAGTCGATCGACGCATGCCCGAAGCGCGGTGAACCAATCTTCGGACCACGGACCGGTGACTGGTTCGTTCGACATTGCCAACATCGCTTCGCTGAGCGATGCATTGACGACCCGGCGTCGACGAGAGCTTTTCCGCAGCTCGTTGCGGACCAAATTTCGAGCGATCGATCGCAGCCATGGCCCCGCGTTTTCCATGTCATCCAGCGTATCAATTCGCTCGTATGCAACCACAAACGCATCTTGGGCCAGATCATCCACCGCGTCGGGCATCGCGCCGAGCATGCGGACAAACATCCGCAGTTGAGCCTGATGTTCCAGCACAAGTTTGGCGAATTCTTTTCGTTGCATCGATCATGTTCCTTTCGCTCCTACCATGTCGCCACAAACAAAAGTGTGACTCGGAATGAACGAAAAATCTTTGAAACGACTCGAAATTCGATCAAAGGTCGATTTGCAAACAATCGGCTGGAGCGGCGAACATCGCTAAACGCTTGGATCGCTCGACGCGATGTGATCTATGTCTCGCGTTCAGACCAGCCGGATACCGTCGTCCTCGATCGCGATGATTTTTTGCTTGTACAAGCCACCAATCGCCTTTTTGAATTGCTTTTTGCTCATGCCGAATAAGCCCGAGATTTTTTCGGATGGCGACTTATCGTGCACTGGTGCAAATCCACCGTGATCACGCAAATAATCTTCGATGACCTGGCTGTAGTTATCTCGTATTTGTTGACCACTTTTTAGGCTCAGATCGATTTTGCCATCAGCACGGACGTGTTTGACATAGCCTTGGATCGTTTGGCCAAAACTGATTCGTTCGTCCACGTCATCATTGTAGAGCAATCCCCAATGACTCTGATCGATGATCGCCTTGTATCCCATCTCAGTGCTGTTGGCGATGATCAACTCGACCGCCTGCTGAGCGTAGAAACCGTGATCGGGATCGTTGCTCACGTATTTGTCGATCTTGGACGTTGCCGTGATTCGGTCTTGGTTGTCCAAGTACAAAAAAACGATGTAGGACTTCCCCAAGACCATCGGCCGGTGCTGTTCTGCAAAAGGCACCAACACGTCTTTGTCCAATCCCCAGTCCAAGAACGCACCCACCGGCGTGTTTTCTTTGACTTCTAGATAGGCAAATTCGCCAACCTCGGCCTTGGGAACTTGGGTGGTCGCGATGGGGCGGTCTTCGGAGTCCGAATAAAGAAAGACTTCGACGATGTCGCCGGGACTCAGACCTTCGGGGGTGTGCTTTTTAGGAAGCAGAATCTCCCCCAAATCGCCGGCGTCCAAAAACACGCCAAAGTCGGTTTGCTTGACCACTTCCAAATCATACGTGCCGCCGATTTCGATCATCATGTTTGGTGTTCCAGCAAATCCATCAGCAGCAGCTTTGTACATCGATCGCGATCCAATTTGCCGAGGATCGGACGATCGAATTCACTTCGAGTTTTTGCGTTTTTTCAGCGGCGGATTGCTATGAAGAATCTCGCCTGAATCGGCGACCTTCAGGTAATAAGACGCGCCGATGTGAATGCGTTTTGAGAGTGAAAACTCTCCGATGGGTTCCAGCTCTTCCCAAATATTGACCCGATAGTTGCCGTTGTGATGCCGACAAACCTCCACACGATGCAGTCGCGGAGGCCTGCCAATCTTTTCGAGTATTTGCGACTTGATTGTCACCGAGTGGTCGGCGAGCGACTCCGGCTCATCTTTCTTCGGGGCTGGTTGATCGACTTTTGCCATGCTTTCCTCGGCCACTTGCGGGTGATTGAACCTGAACTGTATCCGAACCGCCTTCGGTTCGATACGAGGCCGAAAATTGGCGAAGCGACGAAAGCAACTTCAATTCAGCGTCCCAGATCACTTCGAAAGCGTGCTGGCCAGCACCTCCGGTTCAGCTTCCATTGGCAATTGATAGCAAGCTGCTTCTTGCGAATTGCGGACATACAATCGATCACCAATGACGACCGGGTGGTTCCACGTTTTGCCCTCAATTGCCTGAAACGTCGACAATTCTTGATGCTTTGACGGGTTCGCCTCCAACAAAACAATCTCACCTCGCTCACTGACAACCAACAGCACATCCAAGTCCGCCAGCATCAATACTTGCCCTTTGCCGTACCGTCCACGTTTCCAATTTCGTTTGCCGGATTCCAAGTCAATGCAGGTGAAGATTTCTGCGTCAAAACCGTAAGCGTGACCGTCATGAATCACAAAGTCGTTGAAGTCGGGCTTTAACTTTCGCGATGACCAGCGTTCCTCGACCGCGAAACCACTTTCCGTCGGAGTCATCTCGAGGCACCGTGTTTCCTCCTGGCTGGCCAAAACAACCATTCCGTCCGAGTAAACCTGAGGCTGCACGGCGCTGTAGCCATCCAATTTCCAATCGTAGTCGCATCGCGATTCGCCGGTTGCTGGATCAAGAACATTCATTCCGGCATTGGTGAACATGACCACGTACTTTTCGCCCGAAAGCGTCAACAACTGCGCCGAGCTGTAGGAATGGTCGCCGGCCGCGGCGGACCATTTCAGATCACCTGACTCGACGTCAAACGCGAGTGTTCCCTTGTCGCCTTTTCCTCCCGCGTGAACGACCACAACCGAGCCGACAACCAATGGTGAAGATGAAAATCCCCACATCGGAGGCTCCCGGTCAGCCACTTCTCGCAAATCCACTTCCCAAACTTTTTCGCCACTCTTCGCATACAACCGTTGCAACTGTCCGCTCGCACCTTGCGCAAAGATACTTCCGCCGGACAGCGTCGGTGTTGCTCGGGGACCTGGACCTCCGAGCGGATCGAAGAATCGCGATTCAATTTCCTGGGCCCAAACCTCTTTCCCAGCGTCCGCTGTGTAACAAACGACCGTTTCTTTCTCGCCACGTTGTTCCTGGGTGAACAACAGGTTTCCCGCAACCGCAAATGACGACCATCCAGGACCAACGGGGACCTTCCAAACCAATTCGGGCTTCTTTGTTGACCAATCCGTCAGCATCGGCGGTCCATGTTGCTGGCTCACTCCCTCAGGCCCACGAAACTGAGGCCACTGCGGATTGGTGAGCCATTCGTCCATCTCATCCGACGAACTCACCACATCACTGGTCGGCGCATCAGATCGATCAGCCAACATCAATTCTTCTGCGGTTGGCTCCCATCGCCAATGCAAATCCAACGCGAAGTTGCCCCACATCCCTTCGTTACGCAGCAAAGTGGCATATCCAAATCCGCAAAGCGTCAGAAGCAAGACGATGATTGTCCGGCCGAACGAAAGCCATCGGCTCAATAGCACAGCACCAATTCCAAACGCTGCTGTCCCGAATGGAACGGCGACCATCATGATGCCGGGTCCAATCATTGTCTCGTCCAGCGAATAAATGCACCCGCCGGCAATCATCAATGCACCAAAGAATCCAACCAGACGTTCTTTCGTGGAGGCGCGACTGAACGTCAGCCACCACAGCCATATCAATCCGCCCAGGATCACTGGACCAATCACCGCAACCATCAGCAGCATGATCGGTGCGTCTTCCACCATTCCTGGGACAAAACGAGCGATTGCCATACCCAGCAACAACACCACGGCGGGCCAAATCCGTAACGGTTTGAGAACGCTGGCAGATTGGTCACCCGCAGGATGCCCCGTCGCCGATTGCTCGGTTGAGACGTTGGGGGTGCCTTCGTTGGATTCAGATGGAACTTCGTTCATGGATGATTTCTTCCTCGCTCGCTGGACGAACTTCGATTAGTCGGTTCACGTCAGGACCCTAGACCCAGGCGGGCTCCCAGCCTTTGCGATAGGGTTTCGTGATCCACCGCTGTGCTTCGGCGTGATTTGTGATTTGCATCGAGTCGGTGTCCCAGTGCAACTCTTGACCTGGGAAACGGATCCCGATTGTTCCTAGCAACACCGCTTCGGTTAGCGGGCCGGCATAGTCAAAGTGGGAAGTCGTTTCGGCACCTCCGCGACAAGCGTCCGCCCATTGAGTGTAGTGGTCGACCGACGAAATCACCGGCAAGTTTTCCGCCAACGTTTGATCCGCCATGTAGAGTTGCGGCATCGCGACATGAGGGATCACCAACGATCCTTTTTCGCCAACTAGAACCGATCCAGCGCCTGGCAACTTTGCATCGACTGGAATATGCCCCAATCGTTCTCGCGGCGGCGATACCCCCACTGCGTCATACCAGGTGACCGGCAGCGTGGACTCAGCCGTGTATTTTGTTCCGGGGAACTCATACCGCACAGTCGATCGATCCGTCCAGGTCTCCGGCATCAGTTCGGGTGCTTCGGCCGTCAACTTGGTCGGCGATTCGATTTGCAACGCTTTGAACACCGGATCCAAAATGTGGCAACCAAAGTCACCCAACTGCCCGGTGCCATAAGCCTGCCAACCACGCCAATTGAATGGGTGATACATCCCGATTTTGTACGGACGCTCCATCGCGACGCCCTGCCAAAGATCCCATCGAACATGAGAAGGCACCGGATCGTTTCCGCTGGGGCGTGGAATGTGACGCGGCCAAGAAGGCTGACCGCCCTGCCAAGAGTGCACCTCTTTGACTTTGCCAATCATGCCTTCGTGAATCAGGTGGACTGCCGTTCGATAGGCTGAGTGTGATTGGATTTGGTTGCACATTTGGGTGACCACGCCATGCTTCTTCGCTGCCTTCCGCATTTGCCGGGCTTCCATCACCGTGTGCGTCAGCGGTTTTTGGCAGAAGACATGTTTGCCCAACTGCATCGCGGGCAGAGAAATTGGTGCATGCATGAAGTCTGGTGTCGAAACCAATACGCCCTGGACATCACCGCTTTCGTCAAGCAATCTCCGCCAATCATCGTATTGGCGTGCAGAGGAAAACTTTTCGGCTGCCTGTCCGAGGTGTTTTGCCGAGCTATCGATGTCACAAAGTCCGACCACATCGACATTCGGGCTCGCTGCAACACCAAGCAAATCGCTCCAACCTTTGCCGCCGGTTCCGACACTCGCGATTTGCAAACGTTCGTTTGCACCGTAGACACGCGAGTATTGCATCGCAGAGAGCGTGATCGCAGTTCCTGCGATTGTAGTGGACTTTAAGAAGGAACGACGATCCTTGGCATGACGCACGGCAGGTCTCCATTCGAGGTGAGGGAGGGGAGATGGGGCAGGCAACCGCGATGCGATTGGATTTGCATCATACCGGATCTTCCACCTTCAGGAGTGCATCGCAGATGGGTGCCGAGGGCACTGTCGCAATCAATGTGGATCGGGCGAGCGACCTGATCTGCCACAGTTCGCCAACAATTAGAGAATGCTCAATGCAAACGAAAAAAGCCGGCAAGGTGAATTCACCTCGCCGGCTTCAATGATGTGATCAGCTAGCAGTGGAACGATGACTGAATTAGCGGTTCAGTTCGATCCCGAATGTTCCGCCTACCGCCAAGAAGTTTTGGTCAGATGGCCCAATCATGGTGCCCGCATCGCTTTCGTGTCCCGCTCGTCCAAGCCCCTTGGCTAGGTCGAAGATTTGGAAGCCGCCACGGACGTGAATCATGTTCGTCAACTGGTAGCCCATTTCTGCTCGAGCGTCATATCCGATGAAGAATCTCTCATCACGATAGTGTTCCAGCTTGTTCTGAGTCCGGTAGAACGACGTGACTTCCGAATCAGCACCGAAGCCATCGTAGAACGTGTTCTCAGACTGAGCGTATCGCGTTGCGTGCTGCAAGTTCACGCCGCTGAAGGCACGAAACTCAAGCGAGTAGCGGAAGCGATTCACGAATTTGAAGTACCGGAAACCGAGTTGCAACGTGTACATCTCGTTTTCAACTTCGGACAGGTCTTGGTCCAGACGCTCGTAGGCGTCATCGCTGATACCGAGGTCGACGAAGTATGGATTTTCTGTCAGCTCGGTTGTGCCCGGCAGAATCACCGCACCGTCTTCACGAGTCCGCGAGTAGGTGTTCGTCAAAGCTCGGTCGTCCAATGTGACGAATTTGACACCGACCATTGGCTCAAGGATCCCACCGTAGTGATACGGTTCCATCCGCCAAGTTTTATTTATTTCGTAGGTGTCATACTCGACGGAGTTCGTCGAACGGCCAGCTTCGTAGAACCGAGTGTCGTAACCGAAGTTGTTGTTGTCATCGGTCAGAACGTTCTGCCCGAACTGGCCACCCGGAAACTCGGGTTCACCATCCAACTGAGACACGTTGAGGCGGTTGATCCGTTCGATGCGAGTGAACTCACCTGCACCGATGTCTAGATCCGACCACCCGAACAGCCAACCGGTGTCCTTTTGTGGCGTCATGTAGCCAAACTCGTATCGGTGCCCATCGCCGAAGTCGAGCTGATACTCGCCGCTGTCGCCGCCGAGCGTCGTCGCTTCACCTTCAGGGCGTTTGCCCCACATGTGCAGCTTGTCGTAGGTTCCGAACCAGCCCGTGTGAGCCCGTTTCTTTGGTTTCGTGTCCACGATGTCAGCATCGTAGATCGGTTCGAACCATTGAAAGTCTGGGTCAAACGCGAAGGGGTCCGCCAAAGCATGCTCCTGGGCAGACACCGAAGCGCCACCAGCAAATACCGCCAGGGCTGCCAATAGTTTTGCAGTCAGCTTCCGTACCGACATCGTTGTTCCACCGTCATGCTAGGAGTTGCCGTCACGTTCGATTGAGAACTCGCTCAATCAACGTCACTGCTGATCACTGTTAAGTCCCGCCGCCGCCCCACTTTCTGAGCAAACCGCATTGGGTTGTGCCGGTAGTATCGGTTCGTCTGATCGAAAAGGCTTAGCCAGATTGCTGGTCAAAACGGTAAATCCTTCAAAAACTGATCCACCGCACCTTTCGTTTCGAGAGGATTCACCTGCCTAATCAGCGCATCTTTCCATGCTGATCGCGATCCTTCGACTTCGGCGTTTCCAATTGGAAAGCCACTGCAGCGGATGTGCTGCCGCGATGTGGCGGAACCACGCAATCATTCGCCTTCGAATTGATCTTGTTGCCAGGAGGCTCCGATCGGCACAATCCCGCCATGCCGACGTCCCCCTCCCAATCGCACTCCACGGCCGATACGCCGAACCCTTTCTCGATTGCTTTGCCTCCCGCCAGCGGAGCGAAGCAAAGGTTCGTGCACGCCCTGCAGTTCCTTGGAATCGCGGCCGCGATCACGACGGTTTGGTTGCTGGTCACCGTCTACGGCAAACAATATCTGCTGAACCAATTGGTCCAGGAACTTCCGACGCTCAACGCCACCGAGAAAAGCGACCGGCTGATCCAAATCGCTGGTTTCGGCATCGACGCCATTGAACCGTTGTCAGCAAGCTTGATTGATGATGAGGACGCGGTCTCGGAAGTCGCTTTCGGACTTCTCAATCAACTGCAAAATGATTGGACAACCCTTTCGCCGGAGATGGCTGCCCGCTCGCATCAACGGCTGATCGATGGCGTGCGCAATAACATTGCGACCAAGCCCTCCACCGACTGGACCGCACGGCAAACCGCTCGCACCCGTTCACTCCTTCGACAAACAATGCTCGAATTCGCGGGCACCGAGACACTCGGCAACCTTGAATTGACCGACGAACTTCGTCAATTGATCGCGGAAGTTTCGCAAAGCTCACGCGACACGTTGGCCCAATTGGACAATTCGGTGCGAACTCTGGCAAAAGCCCCTTTGGCGCCGAAAGCCACGGAGCAACTGCCAAACGCGGACACCGATTCGATGTGGACCGATTGGCCTCCATCGCGTCCCGTCGCGATCATTCGTTCGGGAACATCGGATTCGCAATCAATCCAAGTTCAAGAGACAGCCACCCGATTGCAGTCCGCTGGTTCGCCAGAAACCAATGGCGGGCAACTGGAATCGGTCCCCGATGGCGTCACGATTCCATTGACTCAGGTTCCATCCCCATCTGACGAATCCCTGGTCCATCGAGTCCCTGAGTTGCCGCGATTAGCACGCTCCGCCGACGAACGAGTCATTCGCGTCAACGCGGAGCTAACCGGATCTCCATTCACAGCAATGGACGACGAAACGATCCTGCGTCACTTGGGCAACCCCGATGGGGCCCTGGCAGAACAAGCCCGCGCCGAATTGATCGAACGCGGCTTTTCAAACGTGCAACTTGAGTTCGGAACGGCAATCGCCATCGCTCAGCCCAAGGACCAGATCACACTCATCGACTCGATGCTGAAATCCGGAGGCCTGAACGCATGGCCGTGGTTGTCGATGTTGCTCGACGACCCTGATCGCCAAGTCCGATTGCACGTGATCTCGATCTTGGCCCCATCGAAGAACCGAACCGTCAAACAACGTTTGCAGGAACGCTTGAAAGCAGAGTCGGATCTGATCGTTGAAACGAAGCTCCGCAAAGTCCTCGAGCTCCGCTAAACGCAACCAGCGAATTCGCGTCGCGGCGAATTCACTTCTTCAAAGCGTCTCGAATGTAGGCCGGACGATTGGTCGTGATGCTGACGAAGTCGAGCTCGACCAACCGCTTGGCAACCTTGGCATCGTCGATTGTCCAACCGTGCATTCCGCAACCGATGTCACGAACGGCGTCGCAGAACGCTTCGTTGAGAACCGAGCCGACCAGTTCAGGTTTGACCTGAGTCCCAAATCCGGAGGCGTTCGTTGACTTCAATTGATCAGTCACGCTGACAAGGCTTGGTTTCCAGCCTCCCGTCAATTGCTTCTTGTACGAAGTCAACCAATTCGCTTCGTAAGGCATCATCTCTCGAGCCTGGCGGACGACCTCATCGTTGAAGCAGATGATCGTAATTTGCTCAGGCTTGAGCGAGCATTCTTCCAATTGTTGCTTCAAGATTGGCAGGATCTCGGGTCCACATTTAATTTCGATGAAGATTCCTTTCCCATCGGGTACCGTGGCGATGACTTCCTTCAAAGTTGGGATGCGTTCGCCGGCGTATCGCTCGTGCTTCCAGGCACCCACGTCCAACTTGCGAAGTTGCTGCAGGGTTGCTTCAGCGACCTTGAGCGACGGCGATCCAGGTGCGGTGCGGGCCGTTGTCTTGTCGTGCAAACAGACGATCTCTCCATCAGCCGACAAATAGAAGTCGCCTTCAATTGCGTCGGCGTTCTCTTCCCAAGCCAGATTGAATGCGGACACCGTGTTTTCCGGGGCGGTGTAGGACGCACCACGGTGCGCGACAATCATCGGCAAAGGCTTGGCTTTCACCGTGTTCTCGTTCCCTCGCAAATTCTCGAGCGAGCCAAAACCGAGGCATACAACAAAAGAAAACGCCGCCGCGAAACGAGTCGCGGCGGCGAAGAAGGTTGTCTCAATCGAAGTCATCTTGAATCAGTCCCACCACCATTGGCCGGGCGCCAGCTGATCTGGCCCCGAGGATTGTTTGACCTGCACGTGCTGGCCTTCGGTGTCGATTGTGACGTGGTCTTTCTTCAGTGCAATCCGTGGCTGGACGTTCACACCGCCTCCCAAAGGAGTCATCAAAGTGTTGCCTCGCCAGATCGCATTGACAGCGGTTTCGACCTTTTCAGGTGCTGTGTATGTCTGGACGCTGACCTTGCCTTCGTCACCCAAAACAGGCATCGACCAGTTAGCTTGACCGTAGAAGTCTTGCTCGTGGATGTAAGCCGCCGCGATCGACAAATCGATCAACTGACGCAACTCAGCGTAAACGCGAACGCGGTCAGCGATTTGGTTGTACTTCTCGGTGAACTCTTTCGTGAACGCTTGGCTGGCACGATTCACGCGTCCGGTTCCAACACGAGCACCGTCACCTTGAACGCGTTCATTAGCACCGACCAACTGAACACCACGTTCGTTGATTCGCATCGCCAAGTTGTCTTCGCTAACGGACACACCGTCGTAGTTGGGTTGGAAGTACCAACGTTCCATTGAATTTGCTGAAACACTGACCGGGTTGGTGCGTGACACATAGCTGCGGACTGGAACGGGCAGTTGCTCCAAACCGATGCCGATCAACTTCATTCGGTAGTCGGCCTCGACCAACACGCGAGCGAAGTGGCTGGCCGCTGGGATGCCTTCAATGGTGACTGTTTGCAGACCGAGGTTCTGCTTGAGTCCACGAACGAGTTGCTGTGTGTCTCCGCGGCCGGCGCGCCCACCGACTTGAACGAGAAACTGCTGCATCCGCTGCAGGCCTTCCGGGGTCGGATCGATCGAGACTGAGATCACTCGAGCGGGTTTGCCTTGTGGTGGGAAGGCTCGAAGAGCGACAACGACGTCTTCCAAAAGAACGCTTGGACGTCCCGACTGCATCCCGACGAAGCGGTCCGTTGCGTCAGCGACATAACCTTCGGCTGGGCCTGCCAAAACGATGTCGTTGGTGTCAGGGTAGAAGAACACGTACTGGACGGAGGTCAGGCCGGCCATCGCGAGCATTTCAGCGGGAAGTGGACGATCGGCGTCGACATATTCGGAAATGGCGGCTTCCAAACGATTCAGCGAAACCTTCCGCAGTTCGCTCGATTCCATCGCTTCGCCGGGAGCCGCGTTGGCTCGCGATTGCATCCAATGTTGGCGAGCCAAACGGGGATCGATGGTTCGAACTTTCAAAACGCCCGCGGCATCGACGTCCACACCAGCAGGCTGGCTGCCAAAGTTGTTCGTGACATCACCGCCACCGCCGCCACCGTCTTGGCCGAAGCTGGAGGGAACCAACGCAATCGCCATGAACGCTGCGAACGCGAAACTGGCCAAGGTGCGAATTCGAGAATGGCGATCGATCAGTCGCATCGGTGGATTCTTTTGCAGAGAAGAACGTCGAGGGTGAGAATGAGGGCCGACATCGATCGGATTCCGACCGGCAGCCAAAGGTCAGTTTAATAACGCCCGCCGAAAACCTCAACGAAATTCCTGAGGACCTTTTCACGGGGACTCACGAATGTCACGGGGGCTCACGAATGATCCCGCGGCCCCCTTTTTTCACCCTTGGTTGGCGATGACGACGGTCGTCACCCGTCGGCCGAAAGACAGCCCCGCTTTGGCCGCGGCCACGCTGACTGGCTACCCCCCCCACGTGCGACCGTTTCTTTGACACCCACCCGATAATCTCAGGCCAATCGAATGGGGCAACGACGCCGGACACCCCAGATTTCCCGTACACGCCCACGCTCGCTTCTACAGCGGCTCCGCCGAGAGGCGAGATTGGGACGGTTAAAGCGGTTGGAATGCCCTGAGCCAAGAGTGTATGGAGCCAAACGGAGCGGACAAACAGTGTCCAGGCCTTTTCGCCGTGCCCCAGTCATTTACACTGCTGGCCCGCGTGAGCCGCTGCGGCACGCTTGGATCGCCGCAACCCGGGTCGTCACGTCCCCGTCTAACACACGAACAAAAGTACAGCTATGAGTGGTGATTGTGATTTCGGCCTGATTGGTTTGGCCGTCATGGGCGAAAATCTGGCCTTGAACGTCGAAAGCCGCGGCTACAAAGTCGCCGTCTACAACCGCACCACGTCCAAAGTCGACGCTTTGATGGAAGGCCGTGCGAAGGGCAAAAACTTCGTCGGCTGCCACTCGATCGAAGAATTCGTCAAATCAGTCAAACGACCTCGCAGACTGATGATGCTGGTCAAAGCCGGCCCCGCCGTCGACGCATTGATCGAGCAATTGCTGCCACACTGCGAACCCGGCGACATCATCATTGACGGTGGTAACGAGTACTACGTTCACACTGAACGCCGCACCAAGCAAGTCGAAGAAGCCGGAATGCTGTACGTCGGTTGCGGCGTCAGCGGTGGCGAAGAAGGTGCCCTCAAAGGCCCATCATTGATGCCCGGCGGAAGTGCCGAAGCATGGCCTCACATCAAAGAAATGTTCCAGTCGATCGCAGCCAAGGTCGGACCCAACAACGACATCCCTTGCTGCGAATGGCTCGGTGCCGGTGGCGCGGGCAACTACGTCAAGATGGTTCACAACGGCATCGAATACGGCGACATGCAGTTGATCTGCGAAGCCTATCAATTGCTGAAAGAACTCGGCGGTTTGTCCAATGACGAACTGTATGACGTCTTCGACGAATGGAACCGTGGTGATCTGCAAAGCTATCTGATCGAAATCTCTCGCGACATCTTCAGCGTCAAAGACGACCAAGGCGGCGACGGATACCTCGTCGACAAGATCATGGACGTTGCCGGTGCAAAGGGCACAGGTAAATGGATGAGCCAACTGGCTCTCGACCTTGGCGTCCCCAGCACCCTGGTCACGACCGCCGTGTTCGCTCGCGGTTTGTCGGCACAAAAGGAAGCACGGACTCGTGCCAGCAAGACGCTCAACGGTCCCGCTGAATCGTCCAACCCTGAAATGCGTGCGATCGCTCAATCGTTGGTTGGTGATCGTGCTGAGTTTGTCGAAGCGGTTCGCCAAGCACTGTACGCTTCGAAAATTGTTTCTTACGCGCAAGGCTTTGTTCAACTGCAAGCCGCATCGGCCGAGCACAATTGGGGCTTGGACTACGGTGCCGCCGCATTGCTATGGCGAGGTGGTTGCATCATCCGTGCTCAGTTCCTGGATCGCATCAAAGAAGCCTTCGACGCCGATCCAAACCTGGAAAACTTGCTGCTGGCCAAGTACTTCGAAGACGCAGTCGAAAACGCACAAGAAAAATGGCGAAAGGTCGTCGCCATCGCTTCGATCATGGGCATTCCGGTTCCCGCGTTCAGCACCGCATTGTGCTACTACGACGGATATCGCATGGAACGCTTGCCAGCCAACATGCTGCAAGCCCAACGCGATTACTTTGGTGCTCACACCTACCAACGCGTCGACAAGGAAGGCACCTTCCACAGCGAGTGGATTCAACTTCGCAAAGAGCCCAAAGCTTAGTTTGCAATCAGCAACGAAAGATTGATCAACTGATTGGTCTCGCACAAAAAGGTCGGCACACGCCGGCCTTTTTTCGTGTCATGATCGCAACCTGTCTTCTCGGGCAAAGTTCACAGCACAAACACCTACAGCACAAACAATGAGTGTCGCGATAGACCGCCAGCCCTACTCACTCGCCAGGCTGATCAAGCGGCAAGCTAACGCGGACAACTTGCTCGCCCCAGTCAACTTTGAGGTTGGCTTGCAAAGCAATCGTCTGAGCCAATTGCGAAAGCGTTTGCTTTGCTGCATCCAAGCTCACCAATGTTTGACTTCGCAGCTTCGCATCGTCGTCAATCGTCAGTTGCTTTCCCGCCGCGCCCGCGAATTGCGAAAGGACTTCGTCGGCGGGTTTGTTCAATAGCTTCAAATCGTAGGTGGCCTCTCTTCCGGACGCCGCAATTTGGGCAGGTGCCGGAGCGGCATTCCAATGAGCCGCCAGCGCCGCACGATGACCAGCCGGAATCGTGTGCACGCGCAACGTCGTCTTGCGCGACTTTGGATCGCGGCCAGATCGAAACGACGCGGTCGCATCAACGGACTGAACCGCCCGCCGAACCTCAGCTTCGCCATCCTCCATCGGATAGTTCATCAAGAACTTGACGTCTTTCCAGTCCGTGTCGGTCGCCTCGACGAATTGAACTCCGTCCGGCAAAGACTCATCGCGGGATCGCAGCCTCGCCAGCGGTGTGCCTCGGCGTGCAGCCATTTGAAACTCCGACAACATCAACGATGCAACATGCCATGGGTCAACCTTCTGCAGTTTGCCTTCCGGCCAAACATCGTGCGGCAACCAACGGACGCCAGTCGCTTCTTCTGATGAACCGTCCTGCAGTTTCAAACGTCGATTCTCTGCTTTCGAAAGAACGGCACTCAGTGCCATCGTGGACGATGTTCCTCTTGGCCACTGAAGATCGACGGATTCTGGCTTCGCAGAACTCACCAAAGTGCCAAGCGTCCGATCGATCCATTCTGGTCTCCCGACCAGCAAAACCCCCGGGATCGGAAAAGCTTCCCAGCCCAACGGACGCGTCAGTTGGGTCATCGCCTGGGCGGCAGATCCGCCAGCCAAATTTAGCGAAACGATTTCGTTTGGGTCGACGCCGCCATCCCGCCACCACGTCCAGGGTCGATCGGGACTTCCCGAGCTCACCTGCGAAACGATTTGATTGATCGCCTCTTCGGCCGTTTGACCGTCCAGCGACACCGTGATCACGGTCCGGGTGAATGCGGATGCCTGCACCGGGGTGTCCGTTGGGGGCTGACAAAACGCCGATAACCCGCAGAAAACGGAAAACGTCGCCCCCAAAACCGCGGCCGCGAAAAGTCTTCTCCAATCTTCTCGAAATGATCGGATCCGCAAATCTTTCGCTTGGACCGAACGTTGGGTCGTCGGCACATTCGCCGTATTTTGGCTGGTTCGGCAAGCTCCCGCACGCGGAAAGCCAACGAGGAAAAGTGGTTGGGATAGCATCCGACAATCCGTGCGTTGGAAAGTTCTTTTGGTGTGCCGTCTTGCCCGACAGCTTGATCGGTCTAACATCGAGAAGTCAAACCACAGCAGCCAAATTGCAAGTGAAAAACCGGCTCCAGGCCGTTTGACCCGCCCAATCCTCCCAGACCGTCCTGACTAGCCCAAGGTGGAATCGAACGTGACAGCTCCCATCGTCCACACGACTCGCCTAGTCGCCGCTTACCGGCGATACCTCGGCTCCGCGGACGCACCCCGGTTTGCTCACGACGTCGATGAGCACTACACCTCGGCCACGCTGACCGCACTGCTTTCTCGAGGTGAAGTCGAACATCGCCGAGCTGCCGCGTTAGCTTTGGGGATGTTGGGCGACCGCCGTTCTGTCGATTTTTTAGGCCGGGCTCTCTCGGATAGCGACCGCGGCGTGCGATTGGTCGCGGACGACTCCTTTCATTCGGTCATCGTTCGCGACGCCGCTCCACTGCACCATCAAAAACTGCTTCGCGTCATTCACTTGAACGACGGTGGCGAATACGCAGCTGCTTTGTCACCCGCGATGGTGTTGATCGACCAAGCTCCTTTGTACGCGGAAGCTCACCATCAGCTCGCGATTTGCTGGCATGGACTGGAAGATTTCGAAAAGGCCGAAGCCGCTTACCAATCATGTTTGTGGCATTGTCGATTCCATTACACGGCTTGGCAAAGTCTCGCCAAAGTCCGCGTGCTTCTTGGCAAGGGCAACAAAGCACTCGATGCACTGAATCGTTGCTTGGATATCAACCCTGATGTCGAAACGGCTCGCATGCAACGCCGAGTCATCCGTCGCCGTTTGCGTCAAAGCGACGTTTGAACTCGAGCGAAGGATGTAGTCTTGATTCACGATGACACATTGGTCGGCAGCTTGGCATTGCTGATCGCAGCCATCACGACCGCGATTGCGATCGGCCCCTGGATGGCTCCCTATCAAATTCGCTCCATCGCAGCGATTCAAAAGCACTATGGACTGTTGGTCGCACGCTGTGCTTGGCTGTTGATCGCGTTCCTTTCTGCAATTTGCGGAGCGGCCATTCTCAATGGCATCCGGCCAACCTACGCTTCGCCTCCCGCAACGCTCAACCAAAATCAGTAAGCAAATCAGTTGACGCTGTTTTCCAACAATCGCGTCTGATCAAACTCGCTGCCAAAGACGTACCACCAAGTGTCTCGAGCCCACTTTGCTTGACCAGCGGGGGCATCAAGCTCTACAAAAGATGTCTTGACTTTGGGTGAGTGGGCTACTACTTGTGGATTTCAGGTCTTTCAATTGGCCCCCTTTCGCAGCCTGAACAAGGGGATGAAGCAATGGCAGCTGAACACACACCTGAAAAAAGATCGGCACTCGATCGCTTTCTCAGCGGACTGAGTGAATCGATTTTTCAAACCAAGTTGGGCGTCGCGGACGTCCAGTTGATCGGTTACGTCAGTGACCTGATGTTGCGGTTCGTTCGCATCGACGCCGTTCACAAAATGCGTCGCAACGATGGCCGCCCGGCAACGGAAGTCTTCCAGTTGTTGTGCGAAGCCGAACGTCGGATCGGGATCGCCAAACGTGAAGTGCATCGACACATTGGTGACGTCACACTCTTTTGGTCGGGCATGTTTCCTGAATCCGTGCGCGGTGATGGCAAAGATTCACCCGATCAATTGCTGAACTACTTCGAACACGGCAAACGGTCGTACAAGATCGCATCGACGATCCAAGCCGACGAATCTCGACCGCCTTGCGAGTTGCTCAACCGGTTGAGCGATCAGTTCGAACTGTGTGCGTACGGGCTGCGTGAGATTCGACGCGAAATTGACGATGCAGAACCAGGCCAGCAATTGTTGCTGTCTTGATGCGATTGAAATGCCGGTGGAACGAACGGCTCGTTGATTGCGAAAAGAACTGATTCGCGCAAACAAAAACGGGTTCGACGATTGCTCGCCGAACCCGTTGAGTTTTTCGCGATCGAATTCTTCGCGGTCTATTTCCGACGAGCTTTGGTCTTCCGGCTTTTTCGTTTCAACTGTTTTTCGCGAATCGCGAGCACCTCTTCTCGGTCCACGGTTTCATAATCGCGAGCCAGACAGGCCAGTTCCCACGCTTCATCTTCGCCGTAGCGATTGAACGCGAAACTGATCTTTTGCCGTCGCCCATCCTCGGTTTTCCAAGACGCACAGTACGCTTGGTATTCACATCCCGGATAGCGATTGTCGACGGAGTGGGCCAGGTGCACCCCCACCTTGCCAGTGGTATTCCGACTGGTCAATTTGTCTTTGGTCGAGTTATTGGCCGGCCCCAGGACTTCCAACAAAGCGGCGTGGCTCTGCTTTGCCAACTGAAGAGCTTTGCGTTTTCCGCCGCACATTTTGTCGGAGTAATATTCTGAATTCCGCACTCCATCGCGGCAAACGCGGACCACGTATCCTTTCGAGTTGTTCTTTTCGACTCGGGTGATTCCGGGAGCAACTGTCGTTGCCTTGGTGGGTGTCGTTGCCATCTTGCTTTTGAATTGTTCTTCTAGAGGTCATCGGATCGAACGATCGTCAATTCTCACTACGAATTAACCACGTCCTGCGCCCAACTTAGTTCCCTTTTTCATTCTCGCAACTGTTTTGAACCAACACATCATCCTGGGGCTCTGGCCCATCGCGGGAGTCACCACCATTGGCGTCACTCGCGAAAATGCAATCGCGACCATTCATGCCGCAATCGACGCGGGAATTCGTCAGTTCGACACGGCGTACAGCTATGGCCTGCAGGGGGAGGCGGATGTACGCCTCGGGGCAGCTCTGAAGGACTTGGACGGGCCAACCCGTGATGAAATCCAAATCATCGGTAAAGTTGGACAACGCTACGGTGAAGACGGCGTCCGCGTGAACGATGGCAATCCAGAGACACTGGTTGTCGACGCCGAGAACTCGCTCAGACGCATTGGCACTCGCTGCTTTGACACGTTGATGTTGCACTGCGTCGATGACGAAGTGCCAATCGAAGCGAGTGCCTGGGCATTGCAACGATTGATGCAACGCGGCATGGCAAAACGCGTGGGGGTATGCAACGCCACCCCCGAACAACGTGCGGCATTCGCGAGCGTCGTTCCGTGTTCAGCGATCCAGTGTCCGCTCAATGGACTTCAACAGGATGCTCTTTCCAACGAGATTGCCGATGCGAAAGAACACGACTGCGACGCGTGGGTTTATTGGACGCTCATGAAAGGATTGCTGGCCGGCAAAATTGAGCGTGATCATGTCTTCGCCGAGGGAGACAGCCGGCCAAACTATCCGATCTTTCAGGGTGCCGCCCGCGAAAGGGCTCATGACATCGTCGACAAGCTCAAGGCAATCGCCGCCGACACCGGACGTTCGGTTGCGAACTTGTCAATTTCGTGGGCAGTATCGCAACCTGGTGTCACCGCCGCGTTGGTTGGCGCTCATCGTCCCGATCAGATTGCCGGGTTTGCAACCGCGGGCCCACTTCCCAAAGCAGTGCGCCGACAAGTCAACGAACTCTTCGCTACTTCCAGCGATTCGCCGGAGGAATGAACGCGTCGAGCGGTTCGAGTACGTGACCGTTTGTTTCCGCAGCGAAGCGAAAACCGATCTCGGCAATCGCGTCAGCTGCCTGAATGAGTTGCTCACGGTTGTTGAGTTTCAAGGTCACGCCGCTGTAAATCATGAGAACGTCTTCGAGCTGTTTCGAGTCGATTTTTTGAGAGACTGAAAGCAAACGTTTCGCGGCTCGGTCGGCACGTTTGGCGGCGGTGACACCGAACTTTGCTTTTTCAGTCGCCTCGGCAGTCGCTCGAAGACTGGCTTCCAAGTCCGCGATCATGCCGCTGACGAACATGACTCGCAATCGATCGCGAGTGTTTTGGTCGTTGGTTTGGCCATCGGAATCAATGAAGTTGTGCCGGATCGTTCCTTGGCTCCATGAAACAAATTCGAAATCCAAACTACCGGTCGGGTGACCACCGACATTAACGAGTTCTTCGTCGGCGGTCGTATGGCAACGCAAGCAACTCTGTGCGACCAAGTAAACGTTGACGGGGTTTCGCATTCCGGCGGCGACACTTTGTGCCAAACGTTGCTGTCGATGCTCTGGCGTTTCCATTGCACGCGTGACTTGTTCGCCACCATAGTCATGGTGCAGGTCCAACCATTGTTTGGCAGAACCATGGCACGATTCGCAACTGACACCCTCGATCGCGTGAACATTACCCGACGCCACATCAACTTTTTGCGTGTAGTGGCAATGCACACATCGTCCGTCGTGCTTGATGGAACGAACACCCAACTTGGATGCGATTTCTTTTGCCGCCGGACGACGATGTAACTCATCAAAGGTGCGATGGTGAGGTGTTGCCTTCCACACCTTCACTTCGTTTGCATGACATTTGATGCATGTCTCGCTGCCCATCGTCAGATGTGGATCCACGGGTTTGGCCGCCGCTCCCGCGACGCTTGCGGTATCGACCACCGAACTGACCAACACGCCGCCTTGAGCGGGAGCCCACCGCATCAGGTCATCCGCCGATGCATCCAATTCCGGTGCTGAATTCTTTGTGCTGGGCATCTGCAACAATCCGATGGCGGTCATGGCGAGGACCAGCCCCGTGATCACAGATGCGATTGGAAGACGGTTGATGCAGAATGACATGTGGACGCAATTGAAACAGCGGACAAAACAGTTTTAGCCGTTCAAATTTACGACACGATTGCGTGCGTTCTGTTTCGCTTCGACGCGAGTGGCACGATCGGTCAACCGGGGGATGCGTTCGCAATGGTTGGTCGGTGTGGACGTGATATTGCAGTTGACGCGATTGAAACGGATTGACTATCGCCCAAGCAGGTTCTGTGATCGAGCGATCTTGTTGCGCCCCGCCACGAAGGCAATCAGCGTCGACATTTCGTGAAACAGAAGAAGTGACTAGCAAGAGCCACTGGAACGCATCGAGAAGGATTCTCGGCGACCGCCAGTGAGCTTGTGATACACGCGGCAAGGAGGCCGTGGTGATCAAACTGTTATGGAAACTGATCTGGGGCGATAAGTCCAATTCGCGGCGGCGGTCTCGTCGATCCAGCGGCTCATTGCTGCGCTGGTTCACGCCAGGAATCTCAGTCACCGGTGTCATCGCGTTGGTCATCGCGGCGTTGACCGGACAGGTCAATTTGCCGAGCCTGGATTCGTTGCGAGGCAGCGAAGAACCGGTCTATGAAGATCCGCTGGCAGCATCGTTGACGCCCGAACAAATGGCGTCCCGTGGATATTCCGGAAAAGCACCGATCGGCCAAATTGCTCCGGTAAGTTTGGTCACGCCCGTCAGCGGACGCGAGCAGAAAAACGACACGTCGATTCGCATCGCGACATTCAACATTCAAGTCTTTGGCAAGAGCAAATCGGAAAAGCCAGACGTGATGCGTCAACTCGCTCAAGTCTGTTTGCTATTCGACGTCGTCGCGATCCAAGAGATCAAAGGTGATCCTGCACTGCCGATGAATGGCTTGCTCGACGAGATCGCTAGCCTAGGTGGTCGCTACGATGCCACCGTGAGCGCCCCTCAAGGCAGAACTTCACAGACCGAGCGATACGGATACGTTTGGGACACCGATCGCATCGACTTGATCCCCGAGTCAGACTACTTGGTCAACGACGACCTTGATCGCATGCACCGTGCTCCGATGGTCGCCAGTTTCCAAACGCGTGTCACACCAACCGCGACTCGCAAACCATTCCGATTCACTTTGCTAAATGCACACACGGATCCCGACGAAGTCGGTTCACGCATCGGTGACACGCCAGCAAATGAGATGAACGTATTGGATGACGTTTTTCATAGCGTACGAATGTACGAATATCAAAACACAGGCGAAGAAGACTTCATCCTGATGGGCGACTTGAATGTCGACACTCAGTGGTTGCTCGAAACAGGACGCATCCCCAACGTGACATCGCTGGTCGGCGACAAACCTACCAACACGCTGCAAACAAAGACCTACGATCACATACTGATCGACGCCGCAACAACGCGAGAATTCACAGGTCGAGCTGGTGTGCTGGACCTCAAAGCCGCATTGAGAATCACCGAAGAGCAAGCACTGAAAGTCAGTGACCACATGCCGGTTTGGGCGGAATTCGGAGTCTACGAAATTCCGCCTCGGTGATTGTTTACCAGATTGGTGAACTGGACGAGTTCATTCGACTCAGACGGGTGAAGCGTCCTGGAACATCCGCACTGGCTGGATTGGGTATGCGAACCGGCCGTAGGCCATGTCATAGATGTCCCACTTTTGATGTCCTTCGTCGTGCAGAACGGACTTGATCACCCGTTCCGTCAGCAGCACCACATCGCGCCATTCGTTGGTGTCCAATGTCACCAAACCGGCATTTCGTTGCTCTGCCAAGTCGGCGGCTTTTTCCAAGTGCTTTGCCAACAGCTTGGGTGCGGTAATCGATTCGTGGACCGCCAAGGTCGCATGCTCATTTGCACCCGCAACCTGAAGGTCTTGATATGAATCGTCAACGCTGATGAGGCAATGCCCGTCTTCGAGAATGCTGATCATTCGCAGGCGGACCTTCCCGTCGAGTTCATCGGTCATTCCGAGAACGAGGTTCTGACATCCGACCTGAATCGTTGCGTAGCACGCCGCTTCTCCGCGACCAATTTCAACCAACAGCGGTTCTTCAAAATCGGCCTTTTGCCAAAGCACATTGTGTTCCATCGCTTCGGGAGATGGTTGTGCATTGGCCGGCACGCTCAAACGCGGATCCAGGTATTTTCTGGAGTAGCTGGCGTTCTTGTTCAGCGTTTCTTGCAGCTTGTCTTGTTGAACGCCTGTGGTTGCGTACTGGTCTGCATCCACTTCCATGCCTTTGTTCTTCTTGGAACCCTTTTGTTTCTTCGAGGGCTTCGCACGTTTCGAACGACCTTTCTCTGGCACGATCAAGTCGTCCAACGAACCAGGCGACAACGCAATGCTTCGCTTCGTTTTCACGCTTCCGCGGATCCCCAGCAACAACGCCGTGCCACCACAAGCAGCAACAAATCCGGCGGCTTGCAATGTCCATATCGATTGAGCCTGCCCAAGTCCTCCGAGTTGAAAGGCCAATCCGTAGGCCGCGACCAAGCTGATCACACCTGCGAAGAATGCCAGTGTCCATGTCACTCGGTTGCCACGACCGGATCGCAAAGGAAGTCCGAACAATCCAACGATGGCGGCGATGGGACAAAACACAATCCAAAGCCCCCATCCTGCCGAACTGCACAGCAGCCATCCCAGAGTCATCGCCAAAGCAGAACCGCCTACCCAAAGCCCCGCATTGGACTTGGTTTCGGTTTGCGAAACTGGATGCAAAGAGTACTGATCCATTTCAGCCGCCTTTACAAACGGTTCGGGCAATTCGAGACCAAGGTAGTCAGCCGATTTTGCGATCCATTTCGACGTTGGGTCCTCGGCAACGAATGCGGTCAAGGTGCCGGTCGACTTCACTTCTTCTAGTGCCAACGAGGCAATGTCTCGTCCTGGTGACAACTTCAATGGTTGTGGCATCGAAGCGCCGATGAAGTCACGTGGAATGACTTCGCCGCGAACCATCTGATCGATCAGTTTCTTTGAACGAGGATGCTTGAGTGTTTTCGCGATCGTTGATTTTGCCATCGCGACTTTGTCACCTGACATCCAAGCTCGCATTCCCGTTCCGACTGGCAACGGGGCCGATTGGTTGGGATCCGGTTCCAACATGGCGAACTCCATCTCTTCGGATGGCTCCGCAATGGTTGCGTCGGTCAATCGCACGACCGAGGATTCACCGATTCCATATTGAACCAGCTCTGCACAAGTCATCTCGACCGGAGTTTGCTCCGATGACAACGCACGGTGAAGCTTGGGAACGGCGACGAGAGTCCCGCAAAAGAGACCGGCCGAGAACAAAACGCTGCCGACTGCTGCACGTCGAGTGTTACGTCGTTTTGAGGAGGGCATCCAAGGCTACTCGTTGATTGGGCGAAGGCGTGGCCGATGGCCAAATGAATTACATGAGGGTGGGGGACGAACCATTCCATCCAAAACTTAGGTCGCACTCCTCGCGGGTGCCGTGCGAGGTCGGAAAGAAACCGCTATTTTGTGTCGCAGTGAAGAGACAACGCCGCGCGATGGACGCTCCAAGGGATACAAGCATGACGGAATCACCCAAGCACAATCAGTCACTGACGTATTGGATTGCGGGTGCGATTGTGGCGGCGATCGCGGTTGCACTGACTGCGCCGGAATTCGCGGTTCACTTCGAAATCGGCGGTGAGTTGTTTCTCCGAGCGTTGAAAATGATTGTGGTTCCGCTGGTATTCACATCAGTGATGTGCGGCGTGCTGGGGCTGGGCGACGTCCGGCAATTGGGGCGACCAGGTGCGACCGCGGTGGGATACTACCTATGCACAACCGTCCTGGCCGTCGTCATCGGACTGATCGTGGTGAACGTCATTCGGCCTGGAGTCGGAACGGTTGATCCCGCGGTCCTGGAAAAATTCGCTCAGGGAGCAGAACTGCCCAATGGGCAAACCGAAGCACCGGGTATGGGCGTCGTGCTGGAGAACTTGGCATTGATGCTGATCACGGACAACTTGTTTGCCGCCGCAGCAGACACGCAGTTGTTGCCAATCATCGTCTTCACCATCGCGATCGGTGCGTTGATGACAACGATGATGGATCGGGTTCGCTCAATTGCGACTTTGGTCACCGAAGCAAATGACCTTCTTCTGCGATTCGTCTTGGCTCTGATGAAACTCGCGCCGATCGGGATCTTCTGTTTGGTGACCGCACGTTTTGGCAAGGCGCATGCCGATGGGCGATTCTTTGAGGAGATCAGCCAAATCGGCTGGTACTTCGCCGCGGTCATCATCGGATTAGCGATTCATGGATTCATCGTGCTTCCTTTGATTTACTATGTCGTGACCAAGAAGAACCCCTATCACTACATGGGGGCGATGAGCCAAGCGTTGCTGACCGCGTTCTCGACGGCCAGCTCTTCTGCAACCCTACCGGTCACGCTGGAATGCGCCGAATCAGCCGGTGTCTCCAAACGCTCAACCGAGTTCGTGATTCCTCTGGGAGCAACGATCAACATGGACGGCACCGCGTTGTACGAAGCCGCCGCGGCGATCTTCATCGCGCAGGCTATCGGGTTTGACCTCACGCTGTCGGATCAGTTGATCGTCGCGGTCACCGCGACATTAGCCGCTATTGGGGCAGCCGGAATCCCAGAAGCCGGACTGGTCACGATGCTAATTGTCCTCGGTGCCGTCGGATTGCCACTGGAGTATCTGGGACTGATCCTGGCCGTTGACTGGCTACTGGATCGCTTTCGAACCGCGGTCAATGTGCTCGGGGACAGCATCGGCGCCGCGGTTGTGGGGACAACGATTCCCGACGCCGAACCCACAACGCCGACCTAAAGTCCGCAACGACATCCCGCCCGTGCAATTCGCATAATTTAAACGCCAGACGACCTTTATAATCGCGGACGAAATGGACCTGTCATGGTCTTTCGCCTTCCATCCGCCGTATAATCTGGGCATGAACGGTCAATGGTTCGTCTTAGTTGGTTTCCGGCACAGCGTTGTCCCCGGCTGGGGGCGATCGCTTTGGTGCTTGATGTTCGCATCCCTCTGCATGCTTTTCGTCCGGCCGGGATGGGCACAAACAATCGCGACTCCAGAAACCGGAGTGTTGATCGATGTGCCCTCACCGCTGACCGGCCGCGATGTTGACCAAATTTTGGGCCGGCTGTCTCAGATTGCTGTCACGTCTAAACGAGGTGACGCATCCGACAATGGCCGAACCACCGTGGTTTTGCGACTGCGAGAATCTGGCTCAGCCGATCAAGTCGCTGCCGACAGGCCGTCTGAGAACAAGCCAACACGGGATAGCAACAGAGCGGCTTCCACTCGAGCAACCGCGTTCGAGGACGCTCTAAAGATCGCGAGGACTATTTCCAGTGCCGATCTCAAGCGTGTCCGGGTGGTTGCCTGGGTTGATGGAGCGGTCAGCGGCCACGACGTGCTCCTTCCGCTGGCCTCCGAAACAATCCTGATTTCGTCTTCTGGTTCAATTGGCGATGCAGGTCGATTCGAGACTCAGCTCGATGACACGATCGGTGTTCTGTATCAGTCCATCGCTCGGCGTCGAGCTTTGATTCCTTCTGAGCTGGTCGATGGATTGGTTGATTCCGGGCTGGAAGTCGCGAAGGTCAACTTGATCGATGGCGAATCAAGCTTTCTATCGGGCGACTCGCTCCTAGCTGATCGAGCCGATGGACGGGTCGCGTCTGAAACCACCTTGGCAAATGCGGGCGAACCGCTTGTACTGGATGCCAACCAGCTTCGACAGATCCGCGCTGCTGCGGCGGTCGTTGATTCAGTGGCCACCGTCTCAGACTGGCTGGAACTGAAGGAGTTGCAAAGCGACGATCCACGGTCAATCAACCAGGCAGTTGGGCGACTGGTCCGAGTCACAGGCAACATCACCGGATCCAGAGTTCGCCGTTGGCAGAGCAACCTAGCGGCTTCAATCGATTCACCGGACGTGAACACTTGGCTGGTTGCCATCGATTCTCCCGGTGGCAATCTAAATCGCAGTGCCTCACTCGCGGCCTCGTTGGCTGATCCCGGCATCGCGATCCAGTCCGTTGGTGGTTGGGTTACGGGTGAAGCTCGCGGCGACGCAGCATTGATCGCATTGGCCTGCCAACCTTTGCTGATGTCACCTGAAGCGACCATTGGCGGAAGCGGTGCGGATGCGATGTCGGCCGATGATGTGCGACGGCAATCGGAATTGATCGACATGATCGCCGAATCAACAGGACGCAGCGCCGCACTGATTCGCGGAATGCTGGATCCGTCGATCTCTGTGCATCGTTACGTTCACCGTCGGTCAGGACGAGTCCGGTACGCCACGTCGGAACAAATTCGCCAGGAATCGAACGAGGACGCCCCAAGTGACTGGCAACGAATGGAAAAAGTTGAACTCGCCACCGGACTGAATGCCGCTCAAGCCATTGAACTAGGATTGGCCGAGGCGACTGCCGAATCGCTTCAGACAGCCGCCTCGTCGGTGGGTTTGAACGAGGTTCCGCCCGAACTTTCCGACCGCGGGCTCGTCCGCTGGGTCGAACGCCTCGGAGGCCAAACCGGTCTCGCCATGTCGCTGCTCGTGATTGGCTTCATGATGCTGTCGATCGAAGCGAGCGCCCCTGGACTTGGCCTTCCTGGATTCATTTCCTTGGTCTGCTTCGCCTTCTTCTTCTGGATCAAATACCTGGCGGGAACCGCCGAATGGGCCGAACTTCTCGCGTTTGGACTGGGGCTAGCATGCATTGGAATCGAGATTTTTGTGCTGCCCGGATTCGGTATCTTCGGAGTCGGTGGTCTGATTTTGACCGCGATCGGTGTGATGCTGATGAGTCAGACGTTTGTGATTCCGCAGAACGCCTATCAGCTCGGCGAACTCACGCGAGGCCTCTGGGTCGCACTCGGTGGACTCGGAGGTTGCGTTCTTGGAATGATCTTGGTCCGGATGTATCTGCCCCAAGCGGCACTCGCGACGGGACTTTCGATGGGAGTGCCCGAGGCGAACCTGGATGAATCCGAGCGTTTAGCCCACTACGATGATCTGATGGGACAAACCGGAGAAGCGACCACGCCACTGCGTCCGAGCGGCAAAGCTCGATTTGGTGAACGAATTGTGCCTGTCGTGAGCGATGCCACCGCAATTGATGCCGGTCAATCCATTCGCGTGATTCAGGTGCTCGGAAACCGTATCACCGTCGAGGCGGTGGATTGATGCCGGTTCTGTATACGATCGGGTTGCTGGTGCTCTTCTTCACACTGGCCATCGCCGAGATCCTTGTCCCGAGTGCAGGCTTGCTCGGGCTATTCGCCATCGCCGCAGCAATCACGGCCGTGCTGATCGCATTCACCGTCAGCCTCAACTTTGCCCTCGCTGTGATACTCGCACTGCTTGTACTGACACCCATCCTGCTCAGCATCGTCCTGAGACTCTGGCCTCAAACGGCAATTGGCAAAGAAGTCCTCAACCGGCGTTCAAGCGACTCGAAAAGCACGATGCCCACTGCAACAGCTCCCGACGGTACACCACTCTCTGACTTGGTAGGCCGCTACGGAGTCGCTGCATCGAACCTGTTACCAGCCGGCAGGGTCATCGTCGACGGCCACAAGGTCGATGCGGTCAGCACCGGAATGCCAATCGACACGGGGCAGCCCATCAAGGTCGTCCGAGTCCAAGCCGGCAATCTGCAAGTCCGACTAGCAACCTCTGACGAACCCCAATCTCAACCCGCCACCACGTCGGCAGAAACAAGCTCCCCCGACGTGTCTCCCAACTCCGCCAAAACACTCGACGAAGTCAATCTCGACGACCTTGGTATTTGAGATCCAGTCGTCAGTCTACTGAGCGTGCGTTACTACCTTCTGTCCAGATACAAAAAAACGGCATCCCGAGGGACACCGTCTTCGTTGAACTAGCTGGCGAACAGACGCTCAGTTTTCTTCGTCACTGTAGACGTACTCTGGGAATGGAACGTTGCTGCTTTTCCCGCGAGGTGTCAGCAAGGCCTGATAGACACGGTAGTCAATGGAATCTGCAATGAACCGCGTGCCACCGTCAGCCATTGCCGCGTTTACTCCGTCGGTGTGAGCCGAAGAAGGACGTGCAATCTGAGCGGCATTCGCTGTAGTCATTTGCAAGTTGAAGATTTCATCTGAAACAGAAGTGCCACCACCGTTGATTCTGTAGAAACCTACAACGGCATTTGGAAGTTGAGGAGCAGCGTTGCCGTTCTTGTTCCAAAATGACGCCAAAGCGGCATCCGAGTTCTTAGGATCGGCATAGTGCCAAACCATCCCATGAACATAACGGGCGTTCTCGACCGCAAAAACAACGTCTTTGTGAGCTGGATCGGCGAGCGTCACGTTGCTAGCGTTGATGAAACCAGCACGGCTCCATGGAAGAGCTTGAACACTCTCTGCAAACAACATTGTGTTTCCAGCTCCATCCTTGAAGTCATCCAAGCGGACTCGCGGTCCTTCGAATTCATGAACACCGTCTCCTCGTGAATTCACACTGGTAACGTTGTACTTGCAATTAAACACACCATTGGCCCGGTTCTGCGATTCAGCGAAAACGCTGGAACCTGACGGTGCATTAAGAAAGCTCGATGGCCCCGAACTGTGGCACAAACCATTGTTTGAAATGTAGCTGTTCTTCGCAAAGTCGCCGACTGCAACCGGGTTACTTGGACATTGCATGACTGCCAAGTTCGGTGCTGCTAACGAGTGGAAACCATCTCCAGATGCACCACTAGTTGCTTCATGTTCAGCACCAGAAACGTTGGTGTGCAGGATTGGATAACGGTCTTCGCTCCAGTGCTCATACGTTGGCTGAGCATCCAACCAAGGAAGAAGAGCGACTGCCCAAGTCCCGATTTTCATGTGAGGGGCCAGCGCGGCACCTGAGTTGCTCGGGTCCGATGGATCGATATAGCTGTCGTGACGCCCGAAACTTTGGACGTACCCCGGCATTTCACCTTTAGTATTCTCATACTGAATCGCCGCCAAGGACAAGTTTTTGATCTGTGTGCTGCATTGATTACGTCGAGCTGTTTCCCGGGCCGTGTTCACAGCGGGGATGAGCAGGCCCATCAAGATGCCGATGATGGTGATCACCACCAGCAATTCAACGAGAGTGAAACCGGATGGTTTGGTTTTCATGGCGGTGTCCATAGGCGAAGAGATAAGAGACGACGCGATCCGGCAGTCGCCGGTCTGTTCGATCGCTAGCGATACCATTATTCCAAGCCACGACGGGAATTGCAACTCAGAACACCCTTCCCTTCGCTCGAGTGGGGGATTAACGCACCATCTCGTGCGGACTGGCGGATGTTTGCGGTCACACGCAGGCCATCTGCGTGCCTTTCTGGCAGCTTGAACGACAATCGGCCAACAAATCGCCGGAGATCCACTGCCCCCCAAATGCGAGGCGTTCTCAAAACGATGGCGATGGAAGCGTCGACATTGAGCCAAAATCATGTTGGCCAAGCAAAGTTTCACGGCGGAAAAGCAATCTAAAGCGCCATTTGCCGATCTTGTTTGCAAGCAATCTCGAGCTGGACATTTTGGCGGATCGTCAATGGCTACGATCGCCAGCGTCGCGAAAAATTGGACATCGCGACAATGCCTCAGACAGGCAGAGCGTCGAGCGAGTGCGAGTCGCGAAGCGAACGCCGACAACCCTACGTCCAATTCAAACATGAATCGCGAAGGTATCTCACACCGAACAAAAGGGCTTAGAAGCCGCCCTGATCCACCGCGGCGGTGAGCTCTCGTTTCAAGATCTCATCGATTGGCTTGCGTTCGAAAGGCTGGTCGGCCAGCTTCTCACGATCGCCGATCAATTTCGCTCGCTGGACCACTTCGCGAATATTTTCGGCCGCAAGTGGTTGCTTCAGCACACGGCCGAGCGGGTGCGTCGTGTCGACTTGGGTTGTTGGTAACAAGACGTCATTGACGTCAATCACCGTTGCCTTTCCAAGCTCAATTGCACGCCTCAACCGAGAAATCTGTTTCAGCGCGTCATTGCGTTCATCGTCGCCAAAGTTTTCTTGGACGAACGAGTCGATCACGTCCAACTCGCCGTACTGCGGGATCGGTAAACGCACCAAACGCTGCATCACCGCGGACGCCCTTTCTTGCGGGTAGTCATCCGCTCGCATTTCCTTGATCGTCGATTCCAACTGAGCGATGACCGACTTCTTCTCGTCCGGTGGCAACAGGCTCTGCTCGATCACGTCGACGTAACCCACCAATGTACGGATCGCGACTTCGGTGCGTTTTTGAAACAACACCCACGTCGTGACACCGCAAAAGACAAACGACACGATTCCCATCAGCAGCGTGCATGCAACCACAATGGGCATGCACCCCGGTTCTTGTTGTTCCGGGGTGCTGCTTTGTGGTTTCGAGTCGCCACCGGGCGTCGAATCTGAATCGGCACCAGCTCCGGTCATCTCCGGTGCCGGCTCGCTGTCATCTTTGGCTGAGCTCACAGATTGAATTCGATCTTCAGGATTTTGAATTTCAACTTACCTGCTGGCACGTCGACTTCAGCCGTCTCGCCGACCTTCTTGCCAACCAACCCCTGACCAAACGGACTGGTAACGAGAATTTTGCCACTGTCGTAATCTTCATCGCCAGCCCCCACCAATGTGAATTGTTCTTCGTCGCCATAGGCGACGTCTTCCACCGTAACGGTGCAACCGAACACAACTTCATCTTTGGGAAGAGACGACACATCGATGATCGATGCGCGAGCGATCTTGTCACGCAGCTCGTTGATCTTCGCCATCAACATGCCTTGGTTCTCACGCTGCGCGTGGTATTCCGCGTTCTCCTTCAAGTCACCTTCTTCACGAGCTTCCGCGATCTTCTGGACGATCATGGGCATTTCTTCGTTTTCCATGCGATTGATCTCGGCCTTGATCTTGTTGTAGCCCTCTCGGGTCATTGGTACCGATTCAACCATTGTCGCGATCCTACATGTGTTTGGCTGGAGACATAAAAAAAGAAACCTTCCCCGAGGGAAAGGTTCGTTCGCAAACCGCAATTGTCGACCAGTCGGATTGAAAAGTCCAGTCCCAGGACCTAATCGGCCGGCAATGGTGGGCTCCTGTTCAAAGCCAACCAACCATTCGATCCAACCCTTTCAAAGGCGAAAATCCGCGATGCCCTTTCCTTCGGATCACAAGCCAATTCGCTCGCCGCTGGTCACTCTCGATCTACTAGTTACCGCTCTGCTACTCGCTGTATCGATGAAAGCTCTCGTTTTGCCGCTCGGGACTTGGTTGCGTCAGATCACGGTCGTCCAAGTACTCGACGGGTGCGTCACCGGGATCGCCTTCATGGGGCAAACCGATCTCTTCGTTCATCCAGCGTCCGAGATCGATGAGCTGGCACCGCTTGGAACAAAACGGCATCGCGGGCGTCTCATCCGATAGAAAACGGCGGCCGCACGTTGGGCAATTGATTTTGACGGGTGGTTCCATGCAAGGCTCCTCAGTCGATTCGGTTGGTCAAGTCGCATCGTTTTCGCGACGCACTCGGTGATCTCGCGGTGGAAAAAGCCTCCTCCCGCAGGAGGGCTTGCTACAATCGTCATGGTTGCACGTGATCGAGGCTTCGACACGCGAGTCTCGCTGCAACCATTTGCTGCAGACAGGATTCGATCGAGTCAATCCTCGGTCCGCAACACCGTTGTCAATCAAACTGGCTTTCTCACGTCCTTTCGTCAAGCTCGCCCGATGCAATCCGAATGCCATCGCCGCCTCCAAACGAGCAACCGACCGCGCCAATCGTCACAGGTGTTGGACTCAACTGAAGGTCCGCATCGCCGCTCGTCGGTGTGGGCGTCAGTGATGGCTGCGATCTGCCTAGCCACAATCGGCTCTGTACCAGCGCCGGCCAACGACGCTCTGGTCCAGGACGCGGCGGCACAGGAACCCACCGAGACCAACGACCAGCCCACCGAAACGGCGAGAGCGACTCGTTACTCCGCCAGTGTCGAAGCGAAGGCAGAAAAAATCCTGCACGAGGCGGGACTGCGCCGCAGCGGCAAGTCATTGATCGCGAATGAATCCGCCGAGATCGCTCGAGCGATGACCGCTTTGGTCAAACAGCGACGCGAATTAATTCTGCAACAGAAGGAACTGGATTCGGTGCTGGGGCAAGTCCAACAGATCAACGACCAAATCCGCGCTTCGGAGAATCAAGACGGTGAACTGAATTTGCAATTAGCGCGCGTCGCGGGAAACGATGTCGCGTCCAACAATCGAATCGTCGCATTGATCAACGCCAACCGAACTCGCGTCAGCCAACTTCGGTCACAACGAACCAAGACACAAGAACAAGCCAACGAGCAACGGTCCTCACTCAATTCCAAACAAGCCGACTACGCAGAATCCGTTTTCCAGATTCGGCAGGACCTGGATGCACTGCGAACGTTGCTCGCGAAAACACTGGAAGATCCCAAAGTCAAGATCGCGGTCCAAGTCATGAATGCGAACCAGGGCGTTCCCGCATCGATCTCGGCCGTAGACATTTTGCAAACGATCGAGCTACGACTCGCAAAGATCGAGCAGGAAGTTTTTTCAGAATCGATTCCTTTGGAAATCGAACGCAACGGCTCGCTTTATGTGACCGCCAGCGTCAACAACCAACCGATTCGCATGATCGTCGACAGCGGTGCAACGCTGGTGACGTTGACCGCCGAAGCAGCCAAAGAACTCAAAGTTGAAATCCCAACGGACGCACCACTCCTGCGTCTCGTGATGGCCAACGGTGACGAGATCTCAGCCAAACGAGTCGAACTGGACTCCGTGCGCGTCGGCCAGTTCGAAGCGAAAAATGTCTCTTGTGCGGTTCTGGAGCCAATCGCGACGCGAGCCGATCCGATGCTTGGGATGAGTTATCTGGGCGAGTTCAAATTCGAAATCGACGCCGCGCAGAAAAGCCTCAGCATGCTGCGAGTCGAAACGTCGCCTTAGAAAACTGGAGCTTGCAAAACTTGCATCGCCCTCCGCCAGCGGCGACAATGAGTTCCCCACCACAGGCTTCCCCGCCACCTCGCCCCACCTTCGAAAGCACTCGTGAATTGCTCGCGCTTGCTTTTCCCACCGAGTGATCATGCCAACCAGGCTCTCCCTCTTATCGCACGCGGCTTTTCTCGCGTCGATCGTTTTGCTTGCCCTGCTCGCGCAGCAATCGTCCTGCCTTGGCGAGGAACCAAACAAAATCGGTGCGGCCGAAATTCCGAATCCTGAATCGACAACGGCGTTTGAAGACGACATCCGTCCAATGCTGGTCGACTACTGCGGCGATTGCCATTCGCCAGATGACGACGAGGCTCCCGTCGGCTTTCTAAAGTCAATCACGGTCGATGAGATCCAACGTCGCCGCGAAGTTTGGTCCAGTGCGGCGGAGCAATTGCACAATCGCACAATGCCTCCCGCGGATGCGGACCAGCCCACCGAAGCGGAACGACTGCGACTCAACCGATGGATTGAAGATCACTTGAAGGCCACCGCCTGCGATGGTGGTGAATTCGCGGGGCGTCCTGTGCCACGACGATTGAATCGCGACCAATACACACATGCGATCAACGACCTGACCAGTCTGAACTTTGATTTCGTTGAAACGTTTCCCGCCGATGGAGGCGGCGGCGAAGGCTTCAACAACAACGGCGAAACATTGTTTATGCCACCTCTGTTGATGGAACGCTATTTAGAGGTGGCATCCCAAGTCATCGATGAAGCGATCGTGCTCACGCCGCGGCTGGTTGAGTTTCAACCGGACGGCGAAGCCTCCATCGCAACGCACACGATGCTTTGCAGCACCGACGAAACATACGGACTATCCATTCGCTTACCACGAGATGTTCCGGACGACACTCGCGTTCAAGTGCGTGTGGATGGCATCGTCGCGGCCGTGTTGGATCAGAGCCGCCGAGAGAACGATCACCACTGGATGACACTGTCACTCCCCAAAGGCCAGCACCACATTGCTGTCCAAATCGATTCCGCCGCGAGCGATGTAAACGACCAAGCCTCATTAACCATCGCACATGTTCGTTTGTTTCAATTGCCTCGAATTGAATACCGCAAAGGCCAACAGATCGAACGCGATCGGCAAAAAATGTCCGACGTCGTCCGCGATTTCGCTCTGAAGAACTCTGAAGTCTCAATCGATCAACTCGGGCCCAAGTTCTATCGCGGGTTCCAAGAATACGGTCGCGACTCGCTGAAGAAACGACTGACCGCAACCGCAACGATCTTGGGGCTCTCACCAGAAGCGGACCCGCTGACTCATCCGGTGTCTCGCGAAGATGCGGAGCTGGTTTTGACTCGCTTCGCCCGTCGAGCCTGGCGGCGTCCGATCGACCAAACCACGACCGAACGTTGGATGGTTTTGTTCGATCATGTGGTTGCTCGAGGCGAAACTTCTCGAGCAGCACTTCAACTGGCCCTGCAGGCAATTTTGACATCTCCCAATTTTCTGTACATCAGTGAATCCGATTCCGATGAATCGCACCTTCATCGCATCACGGATTTGGAACTCGCGACTCGGCTTTCGTTTTTTCTTTGGTATTCGATCCCCGACGATCAATTGCTGGACCTGGCCGAGCGTAGTGAGCTCAGCCAACCTGAGAATCTTCGCAAACAAGTTGACAGGATGCTCGCCGACCCGCGATCGAAACGTTTTGCGGATGCGTTTGCTAGCCAGTGGCTCGGAACCACTGCGGTTGGAAACACGGTCATCCCCGACACCAACTTTTTCAAACCGGCATACTCCGACAAACTTGTGATCGACCTGCGCGAACAAGTCGGCCAAACGATGGCCTGGATGATTCGCGAAAATCGGCCGGTGACGGATTGGATCGATTCCGACACAGTCGTCATCAATCACCGGCTAGCCAAGCACTACGGAATGGAAACCGCTGCGGAGAAACTAAAAGACGACCAACAAAGATTCGTTGCCGTTCGCATCGCGGACGATCCCGAAGCGTCGCGTCGCACGGGTGCCCTAGGACTGGGTGCCGTTCACATGCTGACCAGTTATTCGCGGCGAACCAGTCCCGTGCTTCGAGGTGCATGGGTATTGGAAACAATCTTTGGAACGCGAGTGCCTGCACCGCCGCCGGATGTCCCATCGCTGCCAGGCGGTGAAAAAGAGAACGGCAAAAAGACTGTCCGCCAACGACTCGAACAACACCGAGAGAACCCGACCTGCGCCGCCTGCCATGACCTGATCGATCCAATCGGTTTCGCATTGGAAAACTTCGACGTGATCGGTCGATGGCGTGACCACGAACGTGGCTCAGCAAGCGAAGAGGATTGGCAGAAGAAGATCGAGAAGGCACCTGAGACGATCGCGAAGCTTCCGAAAATCGACAGCTCGGGGCGGTTGCCCAGCGGAGAAACATTCGAGGGCGTTGATGAACTAAGAGCTGTCCTGATGGCTCGCCAAGACGCTTTCCTCGACGAATACATCCGACGCATGCTTGGCTTCGCCCTAGCGAGAAGTTTGGAAGAAGCCGACGCGTGCACGATCGACTCGATCCGAAATCAGATGTTGCAAAACGACTTGCAAACTCGCGAGTTGATTCATGCCATCATTCAAAGCACTCCATTTTTAAACCGAGGCTAAACGATGCTGTTTCGAACCAAGCGTGCCAGTTTGTCGCGACGGCGGTTGCTCCGTGGATTGTCACGCGGTTCCGCGGTTGGATTGAGTCTGCCTTGGCTGCACGCGATGGCCGGAGAGTCACCCGACAATTCGCCACCGGAGGTGGATGCAAACGGCAAAGTCAAACCGCTCGATCGCCCGCCTGTCCGCACGGCGTTTCTGTTCATGCCCAATGGTGTCAATCCAGCCAATTGGACTCCGCCGGAAATTGAAAACAGCGACCAATTTGAACTGACGCCGATGCTGAAACCTCTGGCCGGTGTACGCGACGAAGTCGTGCTGCTGGAAAATCTGCATCACCCCAACCTGAACATGCGAAACGGACACTGGCCCAAGGTGCCCGCTTTCTTGTCCGGCGGTTTCGTGCTTCGAACATCGGGACGAGACATGGACACGGGCAGCATGTCGGCCGACCAATTCATTGCATCAAAGATCGGTTCGCAGACGCCTCTGCCAAGTTTAGAACTCGGCGTCGACTCGGCTTACACGGGTGTCGACAATGTGGGTGGCGGATTCACTCGAATCTACGGCTCTCACATCGCTTGGCGAGACCGAAACACGCCGCTGCCAAATGAGATCGTTCCGCAGCTCGCCTTTGATCGTCTGTTCCGTGGCGGCGCAGCCTCTCCGCCCGTATCGGGATTGAATCTGCACGATCCGAAAGTCGCGAAATCACTGCAACGAGACACAACCAGCGTCCTCGACATCGTTCTCGAAGACGCCCACGGGCTGTCACGGCAACTCGGCAGCGAAGACCGTGCGAAGCTCGACGAGTACCTGCAAAGCGTCCGCAGCGTGGAGCAACGCATCGAAGCGTCGATGAAGCCCCAACGTCGCTGGATCAACGAAGGCAAGATCGACGTGCCGCGTCCGGGCCCAGGGCTGCCGGAACAACACATTGAACACGTTCGACTGATGATGGACATCATGGTCCTCGCGTTTTGGACCGATTCGACTCGCGTCGCGACTTTCATGATGGGCAACGCTCAAACCGGTCGAAACTTCTCATTCATCGATGGCGTGAACAGTTCTTTCCATGGGATCTCGCACCACCGAAATGAACCGGATCGAATTGCGGAATACGAACGCATCGGCACATGGCATATCGAACAATACGCGTATCTGATTGATCGAATGCGGTCGCTGAAAGAAGGCGACTCGACGTTGCTGGACAACTCGATGGTCATGTTCGGTTCGACCATCCGAGACGGCAACAAACACGACATCGAAAACCTTCCGCTGTTATTGGCCGGTCGCGGCGGCGGAGTCGTTCGCACGGGACGCCGGTTGGTTGCACCCGAAAAATCCAGGCTATGCAACTTATACGTTTCGATGTTCAACGCGATGGGAATCGACGCAGAACAATTCGGAACCAGCGACGGAAAAGTCGACTTGAGCTGAACAGTCCACCGTGACCTGAAACGCCGCCGATTTTTGGCGTTCGCCACATCGCATCCCAGATCAGAACGACCTAATCAAAACGATTCGGGATAGATCACCAACTCGATGCGGCGATTGGCGACACGACCGGCGGGCGTCGTGTTGTCTTTCCGTGGATTGTTCGATCCTTGAGCGACCGTGAACAATTGTTGTTCGGGCATACCACTTCGCCGTGTCAACCAATCCAGCACCGCGCCCGTTTGAGCGGATGTGAGTTGATGAGCACTCCCGGCTGCTCCGCCGTACATCGGAGCATTGTCGGTGTAGCCTTCGATCCCAATTCTTTGACGAGGGAACACGGAACGAAGCTGTGCTGCGGTTGGATCGAGGATCGCACCGGCTGAAGGTTGCAGTTGACCGGTTCCCTGAGCGAACAGTTGATCGCTTGGCAACACGACCCGCAGGACTTCGCCGTCTTGTTCGACTTTCAAACCGCCCAAGTTCAATCGGCCGGCCATTTGATTCAAGTTCGTGTTCGCACGAATCGTCGCACCACCACGCATTTGTGCGGAGGCTTGAAAACTTCGTGCTTGCGTCTGAGCGTCTTGAGCCGCGATGCGAGCGGACTCGTATTGTTGCGTCGTGTCCGACAATTGCTTGCGGACCAGGTTCAGCTCATCGCGATAGACCTGAGATTGCTGTTCGCTTTGAGCCAATTGCGTGGTGAGCTGACGGTTGTTGTCGTCCAGCAATTGAACTCGACGATTCAGCTCGGCCACCTGGGCTTGGATGCCATTGACGGCGGTGGTGCTTGGTGGCGGTTGCCACACAGAAGTACCGCCGCCCGCCAAATACGGGTTTTGCGAGCAGCCCATCGCGACGCAGACCCACACAAGGGCGACCGCGAGGAATGGCATATCGGAGCGTTGACGTAGAACGTTCATGGCACGGACGTTACGAAACGAAACCACCCGATCACAACACCGATTCGAATCGACTTTCAAAAATTCGTGCGGATTCACTCAAGAATTGCCAAATCCCGAAACCCACTGGCACACACGCCTGATTTACAAACCCGGCACATCCGCCTCGTACGTCGAACACCACCGGCCGACTGCGGCGACGTGCCGACGGAAGCGTCAATCCGCCAGAACCTCATCATCGACCAGGAAACGCATCACTCGTTCGGTATCCGACAGGTCGTCCAGCAACAACGTCGGCTCGGCTGGTGCCAATTGTTCGCGGGAGAACTCGCCCGTCGTGACCGCCAGCGTTTTTGCACCGATCGCTCGGCCACACAACACGTCGGCCGGAGTGTCGCCGATCACGATCGTTTCTTGATGAGCATCGCCGTGCCGTCGAGCCACCATCATCGCGGCCCTCCGCGCCATATCGTCGCGATGCACGTCCAAATCGCCGCCGATGATCCACCGAACCCACCGCCGGATCTCGAAATGTTCCAGTTTCTGAGTTGCCGTCTCCGGAAAATTCCCGGTCATTACTGCAATGTCGAGGTTGGGCAGCGCATTCAATGCCTGAAACAACGGCACGATGCCGGGCAACAATGCGCCACCCGATCGCCGCAATTCGGCTCCAAACAGGGCCCCGTAACGTCGTCGCAATCGACCACAATTGATCTTCGTTGGCGAAACCCGGTTTCGCTGCAACAACTCCACCATCAGGCTGCGATCGGTGCGGCCCGAAAACGAAATCTGAGTATCAGGATTTTCGACCGCGAATTCCTCTTCAATCGCTTGCCGAATCGCTCGATTCCCGCCACCGGCGGTCGTCAAAAGTGTCCCGTCGATGTCAAATAGCAACACTCGCACTTAACCGCTGCCCCTTCCCTCTTGTTGTCTTCCTAAGTTGTCGCATGAGTGTCCCAAACGTTGACCCGTCCCACCAGTCCAATGCTTCGGCGAATGAGGCAACGCGACCGTCGCCAGCGGCCGAGGGACTGGACAAAAGTGGCGAGCGAGTTCGCGAAATGTTTCGGCAAATCGCGCCGCGATACGACGTGATGAATCACCTGCTGTCGCTGAACATCGACAAATGGTGGCGACGCAAAGCGGTGCAAACCCTCAAAATCAAAGGCGACGATCCAATTCTGGATCTCTGCTGTGGCACCGGAGATTTGGCGATCGCTATCGCCGATTCGGCAGGCTCGGACGTCCAAGTCATAGGCAGCGATTTTTGTCACGCGATGCTGGAGATCGCTCGCGTCAAAGAATCCAAACGAACTCGCGACACGGCGGGCGGCTCCGGCCGGCACACGATCCCGTTCCTGGAAGCGGACTCGATGGCGCTGCCCTTCGACGACGACGCCTTCCAATGCGTGACCGTCGCGTTCGGATTGCGAAACATTGCCGACACCGACCAGGGCCTCTCCGAGATGGCTCGCGTCTGCAAACCAGGCGGACAAGTGTTGGTGCTCGAGTTCTCTCAGCCGACGCTGCCGGTTTTGAAGCAAGCCTACAACTTCTATTTCCGACACGTGTTGCCTCGCATCGGCCAGTGGATGGCTCGCAACGACAAGTCCGCCTACGAGTACCTTCCCGAATCCGTCGGCAAGTTCCCTTGCGGTGATGCTTTGGCTGGCCGGATGCGGGACGTCGGATTGCAGCACGTGACCTTCCGTCCGCTGACGCTCGGTGTCGCGACAATCTACGTGGGCGAAAAACCAGGCGGCAAAACGGATCACGCTGAGATGGCGGCTCACCGCGAACGCGAAGCCTTGGTGGCGACATGAGTGATGCAACGAAACGTCGTCGCCGGATCGTCCTGGCGATGACGGGTGCCTCCGGTGCACCGATCGCGGTTCGCTTGCTGCAAGTCATGCGGAGAGATCCCAGTGTGGAAGTTCACCTGACGATCAGCCCCAGTGGCGCGGCGGTCCTGCATCAGGAAATGGGCCTGCAACTGAATTTGCGATCGCCGGACCTGAATGCATTGCTCGCTTGTGTGCCACAGTGGGCCAGCGAACCTGCACCTGAATTCGACGAGATCGGACCCACCGGCGACGAGCGTCTGCATTACCACCAGCACGATGACTACATGACACCGATCGCCAGCGGTTCATTTCTAACCGACGCGATGGTGCTGTGCCCTTGTAGCGGAAGCACCCTGTCAGGCATCGCTCGTTCGGCCGCATCGAATTTGGTCCAACGTGCCGCCGAAGTGCACCTGAAAGAGCATCGCAAACTGGTCGTCGTGCCTCGCGAAACTCCTATGAGCGTTTTGCAAATCGAGAACATGCAACGTCTGGCTGCGGCCGGTGCCGTGCTGCTTCCCGCGATGCCGGGTTGGTACCACGATGTCAAACGAATCGAAGACCTGGTCGACTTCGTCGTCGCAAGGATCCTCGATCAAATCGGCTTGGACAACGGATTGATCCAACGATGGAAGGACGCATGAAGCGGGAACAACGATGGCAAAACTAAACGACTGGCTTGGCCTGATCCGCTTTTCACACACCATTTTCGCACTCCCCTTCGCGATTTTGGCGGCATTCCTGGCTTGGGCGACGCCGTTGCCCGAGACCTCCCCCGTGACCTACCCGCAAATCAGAGTGCAAGACATTGTTGGCATCCTGCTGTGCATGGTCCTAGCCCGCAGTGCCGCGATGGCATTCAACCGTTGGGTCGACCGACGAATTGATGCCGCGAATCCTCGCACCGCGACTCGCCACATTCCCGCCGGAACGTTGTCCGCCCCAGCCGTGCTGGCGTTCACCATTTCGTGTGGCGTTGGATTCATCGTCTCGACGCTGCTGTTTCTGCCAAACCGTTTGCCGCTCTTTGCATCCGTTCCGGTGCTCTTGTTTCTGTGTGGTTATTCGCTCGCCAAGCGTTTCACCTCCTCGGCGCACTTGTGGCTTGGCATCGCACTCAGCTTGTCCCCGATCTGTGTCTGGGCAGCGATTCGAGGAGAATTCGTGCTGCAGCAACCCAGCGATTTCTGGGTCCCCGGATGGCTGGCCGTCGCAGTCGCGTTTTGGGTGGCAGGATTCGACATCATCTATTCATGCCAGGACGCTGAGTTCGACGCTGCCGAAGGACTGCACAGCGTTCCATCTCGCCGCGGCGTTTCCGGCGCTCTGCGGGTTGCGGCGGTCTCACATGTTGCGATGATTTTAGCGCTGGGGCTGCTGGCCTGGACGGGAGGTTCCTCCGGTTTGGGACTGGTTTTCCTCATCGCCGTCATGCTGACTGCCGCTTTGGTCATTTACCAACATCGATTGGTTTCGCCGAGCGACCTGTCTCGCGTCAACCAAGCCTTTTTTCATACCAACGCGATCGTCAGCCTGATTCTGATGACCGCCGGAGTGATCGACTGCTTCATTTAGCGGTTAATAGCACACCGACCAATCGCCATTTTCGCATTGCCTTTCCCTTCGAATCATCACCATGCAAGCCAACGAACGAGACGCCCGTTTTCGCGAAATTCGTGACAAGGTCGAATCTGAACAACGTCTGTCGATGGAAGACGGTTTGTTTCTGTACGAACCCGAAGTTTCGATCCAACAGGTTGGCGAATTGGCCAACTTTGTTCGCGAACGAAAGAATGGCAACGTCGGCTACTACAACATCAACACGCACCTCAACCCCACAAACGTGTGCGTGTACCGATGCCGCTTCTGTGCGTTCCGCAAAGACCTCCGGGACGAGAACGGGTATGCGATGTCGGATGAGCAAATCCTACATCGCGGTGCGGAAGCAACGGCCAACGGGTGCACCGAAATGCACATCGTCGGCGGATTGCACCACCAACGAAAGTACGAGTGGTATCGCGACATCATCTCGATGCTAAAAGAGAACTACCCGAAGATTCACTTGAAAGCCTGGACCGCCGTTGAAATCGATTGGTTCCGTTTCCAAACCAAGAAGTCTTTTGAGTGGGTGCTGGACGATATGCGGTCCGCGGGACTGGGAAGCATGCCGGGCGGTGGAGCCGAAATCTTCCATCCCGAAGTGCGAGACCAATTGTGCGAACACAAAGCCAATACGCCGGCTTGGCTGGAAATCCACCGCACCGCTCACCAGATTGGTTTGAAAACCAATTGCACAATGCTGTATGGGCACGTTGAAAAGGCCTATCACCGGATCGACCATCTAATGCGTCTGCGGGAACTGCAGGACAAGACCAATGGTTTCCAGGTCTTTATCCCGCTCGCGTTCCACCCCGACAACACAAAGCTATCGGACCTGAAAAAGCCCTCTGGATTGATGGACTTGCGAACGATGGCGATCAGCCGGTTGATGCTGGATAACATCCAACACATCAAAGCGTACTGGATCATGCTCGGCATCGAGACCGCTCAGACGGCGTTGGCGTACGGAGCGGATGACATTGACGGAACCGTTCGGCATGAACTGATCTATCACGACGCGGGTGCGAAGACACCTGAGTTCATGTCCGTCGACCAGATCAAAGACCTGATTCGCGAAGCGGGTCGGGATCCGATCGAACGCGACACGACCTACAACCGTGTGATTCGCGACGAAAACGACTTCACGGTTTGGCAATCAGGCGAAAGCGTCGATGCTGACGCTCAGCTGGCCGGAGCCTAAGAAACGCGGGAGATAGGTGCCATCCGTCACAACCCGCAGCGTAACCAAGGCACACCACCCACGTTGGATAACCCGCAGCGTAAGCAAGGACACGCCCAGAGCACCGGCCAGACATCCGTCATCCGGGCTTAAAAAAACGCGGCAACCATGGAGGATGCCGCGTGGATGGGGTTTAGCTGGGACGCGTCCTTCGATCACGCGCCGCTGGCTTGCAATTGACCAGCAATGGCCGATTCCATGCCAAACTTCATCAGCGTCTCTTGCAAGATCGCTCGATCGGCATCGTCAAGCGGAACCATCGGCAAACGCATTTCGCCGGTGTCACGACCGACCATTTGCATCGCTGCTTTGACCGGGATCGGGTTCGTAGCGAGCCCCAGCATCTTACTGCACAAAGAATACAAACGATGGTGCAGTTCGGCAGCCTTCGTGTAATCACCTGCCGCTGCCGTTTGGACCATTTCCAACAACACCGATGGCACCAAGTTGGCCGCCACGGAGATCACGCCTTCGGCTCCGACGCTCATCATTGGCAATGTCAGCGAATCATCGCCTGATAGAACGGTCAGATTGGTTGCACCCAAGACCGCGGTGCATTGATCCAGTGATCCGGTCGCTTCTTTGACCATCGTGATGTTCGGCAATTCTGCCAATCGCACAATCGTGTCGACTTCGATGTTCTTCGCTGAACGCCCAGGAATGTTGTAGACGCAGACTGGAATGTCGACAGCTTCCGCAACTGCGCGGAAGTGTTGATACATGCCTTCTTGAGTTGGCTTGTTGTAATACGGGGCGACTTGCAAAGTCGCATCCGCGCCTTCATCGGCAGCTCGACGAGTCAGTCGCAACGCTTCCGCTGTACTGTTACTGCCCGTGCCAGCCATGACTTTGACGCGGCCGGCGACGTGTTGAATCGTCAACGAGATCACACGTTCGTGCTCGTCATGCGTCAACGTCGGTGACTCACCAGTCGTTCCGCATGGCACGATGCACGTGACACCCGAGTCGATTTGAAAATCGATCTGCTCAGCCAAACGTTTCTCGTCGACTTGTCCATCACGAAAGGGAGTCACAATGGCGGTGGACAGACCAGCGAAATCGCTGCCTTTTCTGGGAGACATCAAGCACGTCCGGAACAAAAGTCAAAAAACGGGGTCATGGAACAAGCGAGCAGTTTAACGTTTTCTCAAAACATTTCACGGGCCAAAATGTGGCCGAAAAGAACAGTCTGAACAGCGGGTCACGTCTCGATTACCCTATTCCCGACGCAACCAGCAGCGACCGCCCAATCGCCTCCGACCGACCACTTCCGCTTGGAAATGATCGCTCGACGCGAAAGACAGATCTCATCCGCGGTTGGACTCAAACAGTGATTCGATCGCGAGCGATGCTCAACCAGGCACCAAACGCGGCACCTGCCAGAAATCGATACATGGGGACGAGGAATCGTTCGACTCGCCCTGATTCAGACACGTCCGCAGAGAAGAAGTTCGGCAGGAGCACAATTGCGTTGCCGAAGTGCGAGACGTCTGTTGAATTCCCGGGTCGCCAAATCCGCATGGAAACGACGACTAGTTTCAAAGAATTCGAAGGAGATCAGACCAAGTTCTTGCGAACGGCCCAAACGGCGGCTTGCGTACGATCCGAGACGCCGAGCTTACGCAGGATATGCTGCACGTGCTCTTTGACCGTTTCGTAGCTGATGCCCAGCATCTTGGCGATCTCTTTGTTGGTCAGCCCCAACGCCATTTGACGCAAAACTTCGCTTTCGCGCTGAGTCAACGGCACGTCGATGTCTTGGTTCATGCGAGGAGTCGCCAAAGCACCGGTAACGCGACGAAGTTCTTCGCGAGTCCAGGACTGCTGACCATCGAAAGCCAAGTTCAGAGCTTCGATCAGACGCGAAACGGGCGCCGTTTTCAGGATGTAACCGCAAGCACCAAGTGCAACGGCACGAGCGACATAGGTTGGGTTGTCATAGCCGGAGAACAACAGGATCGGCAGGTCGGGGTGATCGAGCTTGATACGACCAAGCGTATTCAGGCCATCGCCACCTTCCATCCGGATATCGAGCAACACGGTGTCGAGAGGAGTGTTCGAAACAATCTCCAGAGCGTCGGCAGCTTTGTCAGCTTGCGCGACCACTTCAATGCCGGTTCCTTCAAGGGCGGCTAAAGTTCCCAAGCGGGAAACTTCGTGATCATCGACGATCAGTAGGCGTTTTGACATCAGTTTTTTCCATTCAGAGAAGAGGTATGAGCGGGAGCCGTGGTGGGCTGCTGGGCAATCGAGGGGTAAAAGCGAGTTGTAACTCAATCAACTAATAACGCAAACCGGTTTAGTTGACATGTGACGCATCTGACCATCGACATCGCACCGCACGATCCTTTGCACGCTAAATCTTAGCTCATTAACACCAAGAGGCCAGCCGCGATCCGGTCATTCGAGCGATGTCCTACTAGCACCCCCGGTGCCAAACCGGCTGAAAAACACCCAATGCAAGCAAAAACTGGGGGTTTCCGCCAATCCCCTCCAGCGAGCGAGACAGTTGGCAAAACAAGCGATGCTCAATTTTATCCCCCTGCGGTGGTTCAACCCGTATCACTGCAAGGGTGTTTTTAATCCGAATTTGTCACACGACTGGTAAACGTATTTTTTTCGGAAAAGGTTCCAAAAAAAATGATAAGTCCACAATGTCTTTACTGATTTTCCATCCGCCGATGAAAGGACAACTCTACCCTCCACCCCCGGATGGACCATCAATGCATCTCTGTACGACGGGCTTCCCCGATTGGGTCACTTCGGCCTGTAAAGTCGCCCGATTCGCCCCGATCGGGGCGCTGCCATCATCGCCGCTGGTTGTAAGTCGATGCGCAAAAGATGCGCAAATCATATCGGCGGTCGTGACTGAAAAGTTTACAAAAAGCTCTCGCAATAGCCCGATTGGAAGCGGAAAATCGACACCGCTCGAAATGACAATATATCTTACCTGAATTTCGGTCGTCACGTGGCATTCACGGCTTGCCGCCCGAGCATCACCCTGAGCATCACCCCGCTAGGATCGAAACCGCATTGATTGCTTCAGATCCAGACAAGCACCCACCCACCATCGCGAACAGCGGCCTCAACGAGTGAACGCAAGGGAAAATCAAACGCCGCTAGCAAGCGTGCTCACGCATCGATCGTGTTGAGATTGAAACTCGCGAGTTCCCGCCACTGGTCGCTAGCGAGACGCATCGGCGGAATCTCCCATTTTGTGCGATTTCGTGCCGTGCGTGCGGGGGTCGTGAGACTGATGCAATGCGGGTAAACTCCGCGGTTTGAAACCAAACCGGACACGGAGAATAGGATTGATGGCGAAAGGATTGTTCACCCAGGGCATGTGCGTGCTATTGCGCCGTCCGCTCGAGTTGGACGAAATCCAATCGCGGTTGAACCAATTCCAATTGGCAGGTCGCCAAGAGTCTCTCGATGATGAGGACTCGCCCGAAACGCTGATCTATGACTTTCGGCCAGAAGTCGGCGGCCATCTGCTTGTCACTCCCTCGTCAATCCCATGGCCTGATGACATGGGTGACCCAGACGAATCACCCGAACGATTTGTCGCTTGGTCGTTGGGCCAGTTCGGCCCGCTCGCGTTCCCCGGTTGCCTGTCACGAGCTTGCGATCAAACGCGCCATTGGGACGACATGCCGGACATCCAATCCGAGCACACCTGTCACATTCGGTTTCTGATCAGCTATGTCCTGGGCACCGAAGAGGAAGACGACGACGACGAGGACGATCTGCCGCTGGTCCCGGATGACTACGAGGCGATTGACGAACTGCATTTCTTGACGAAAGCCGTCGCCGCAATTCTGGAAGCTCCCGAAGCGATTTGCTATTTCAATCCTGGCGGTGAAGTCCTCTGCGATGAGAACGTGCTTCGCCAAGGACTCAATCACGCCTGGAATTTGGAACTGCCTCCGCTCGACATGTGGACCAATGTCCGGGTGTATGTCGATGACAATCGGTTCGCAATCATGGACACGGTTGGTAACGGCCAGTTCGATTTACCGGACATGGAAGCGGTGTTCCCACTTTCCGAATACGTCGCCGAAGACGTCGAACGTTTTCTTCGACACGCGTCGCTGTACTTGTTGGCGGGCGATGAGGAAGTCACGACGGGTGACACCGCCGACGGCCCCGGAGGCCAAACATGGTTGGCGATGGAGTGCGACCAATCGCTCTCCGATCCGCCTCGACCGACCATCCGTTGGATCCCCGAAGACGGCCGCAACATTCCCGAACACCTGCTGGACCCCGGCACGATTGAAGAAGATTTCACTTCGCTCGACGACGATGTCGACGAAGCCTTTCTGGACGATCACGATTTTGGTTCCAGCGAGTTTGATCCCAGTGGTACCGAGTACCTCGACTCAGAACCGTTTGATCCTGATAAACCGGACGATGATGACGACTGAGTCTCGGCATTGCCTTGCATAACCTCCCGGCGACGCACTCTGCGACAAACTTCGGTCCCAGCCAATCAACGCACACCTCCATTCCGTTTCCGTTTGATCGCGATTCCTTCTGACCCGAAACGCAGACCATGTCACATACAATTGTCATCTTTGGTGCCAGCGGCGACCTGACCAGCCGCAAACTGGTCCCGGCACTCTTCCGACTCTTCTCACGCGGACGCCTGCCCGACTCGACTCGCATTGTCGGTGTTTCGCGAAGTCCCTACGAACATTCCGAGTGGCGAAAATCGCTTCGCGAAACCACCGCCAAATTTGTCGGCAAGTCTTTCAGCGAAGAAGCCTGGGAATCATTCGCACCGAACATCTACTACCAGCCCGGCGACATCAAAGACGCAGAGTCGTTTCAATCGCTGGCGACGTTTTTGGATGAAATCGAAGAAGGCAAATCGACCGGTCGAGTCTACTACCTGTCGACCATGCCACAGTTGTACGAAGAAGCGATCCAGCAACTCGGGGCCGCGGGACTCGCCTGCGACAAAACCGGACCGCGACGGGTGATCATCGAGAAACCGTTCGGCACGGATCTGAAAACGGCCCAGCGTCTGAACGAATCGATCCACAACGTTTTTCGCGAAGATCAGATCTACCGGATCGATCATTACCTCGGCAAAGAAACCGTACAGAACATTTTCGCGTTGCGTTTTGCCAACAGTATCTTCGAACCGCTGTGGAACCGGAACTACATCGACCACGTGCAAATCACCGTGGCCGAAGAAGTCGTCATCGGCCGGCGAGCTGGCTACTACGACAACAGCGGAATCCTCCGCGACATGTTCCAGAATCATATTCTGCAACTGATGATGATCACGGCGATGGAACCGCCGGCGAAATTTGACGCCGCTTTGGTTCGCGATGAGAAAGTCAAAGTGTTGCACAGTGTTCGCAAGATGACGGGTGGCGACTTCGCATCTCAAACCGTTCGCGGCCAGTACGACGGCTACCTGCAAGAGGAAGGCGTCCCGGCGAACAGCCAAACGGAAACCTTTGCCGCGTTGAAACTGTACTGCGACAACTGGCGATGGCAGGGCGTGCCGTTCTTCTTGCGAAGCGGCAAAGGCATGTCATGCCGAACGACCCAGATCGTGATCCAGTTCAAAAACGTTCCGCACCAATTGTTTGGCGGATCGAAGAAGGAGAACAAACTTGGCAACCGATTGGTCATTCAAGTCCAACCGGCCGAAGGCATCCAATTGCACTTCGAAACCAAGGTTGCCGACGCCGGAATGAAGACGCGAACCAACCACTTGGACTTCAACTTCCAAGATTCGATCGGCGGCCAAGAAATGCCCGACGCCTATCAGCGACTGCTGCTGGACGCGGTGCAAGGCGACGCCAGCCTCTTTGCTCGCGGCGACGAAGTCGAACTGGCCTGGAGCATCATCGATCCAATCATCGAAGCGTGGCGAAGCCCGGCCGCTCCGCCACTGCACACGTACCAAACCGGCCTTTGGGGCCCCGAAGAATGCTCGCAGTGGCTGTTCGACCAAAAACGCGAATGGTTCGACGTCTGCCCAGTTATTTAAGCAGCTCGTATGCGACTGGGGCCTCCCAGTCGCGTCCCGCAATCAACCAAAGCCTCCAGTCGAAAATCACGTCGTCGACCGAGGCCTCTCGGTCGACCTTCCCGCGTGTAGTCGATTGAGGCCCCTCGTTCAACCTTCCCGCGTGTATTCGACTGAGGCCTCAAAGTCGACCTTTCCCTGTGTAGTCGACTGAGGCCTCTCAGTCGACCTTCTCGGATGCGATCGGGGGCCCCGATCGCCTACGTCCCACCTTACCCTTCGGTTCCAACTCCGAACCGATGCTCGCCACGCTTGGCTGCTCGCAGGGACTCGTTTGTATCCTGTTCCGCTCCCGGATCGCCCTGCGATTCCATCCAACGCTCCAGCTCTCGGCCCAACTCCTCGCGGACTCCAGCCAACCCTTCGTCGTTGATCAGATTGGTCATCTCATACGGATCGTTGGCAAGATCATAGAGCTCCTCTTTCGGGCGCAACTGGTATCGCTGGATCAGACGAAGTAGCTCAGGCTGTTCAAAGCACTGAAACACCCAGGTCTGCCAATACTTGTTGTTCAGCTCACCGTTGCCTTTGACGCCCATCAAGTGCTTTTCGATGTACAGGTTCTCGTTCTGCAGATTGCGGATGTAGTGATAACGCCCATCGGTGATGGATCGAATCGGATAGGACGGACCTTCAGGAATATTGTTGTGCGTCCCGTAGGCATATTCGCGATGGGCATCTTTCTCATGTCTTAGCACATGGGCGAAGGAAGCCCCGTCGAACGTTTCTGGTTGATACTCGGCACCAGCCAGATCCATCAACGTTGGCAACACATCGGCGTATTGCACCAGAGCGTCTGTCCTGGTTCCCGGCACGATCATGCCCGGCCACTTTGCGATCAATGCTGTGTGAACGCCGGTGTTGTAGTTCGTCCACTTGTTGCCTGGGAACTGAGAGCCCTGCTCGGAAGTGAACAACACGATCGTATCGCCTGACTCTCCAACTTCCTCGAGTTCATTCATGATCTGGCCAAACTGATCATCCATGTAAGTGATCTCAGCCAGATACCGCCCAAACGCCGACCGAGTTTCGGGCGTGTCGCCAATGTTCGGCGGCAACTTCAATTTGCGTGGCGGGTACGCACTCGCGTCGCCCATCACCCACGGCACATGCGGCTCCACCAACGCGACCACCAAACAAAACGGCTGGCCGTCCTCGCGAGACATAAACTCGCCAATGGAGTCCAACTGCATTTCTTGAGTCGGATTGCGAACACAGTTTTTGTCGCACCCATCAACCCTCTCAAACGGGAAGGCTGATTCCGGCGACACATGAACCTTGCCGGCCAACCCGACTCGATAGCCGACTCGAGCAAGATGCTGAGGCATGCTCTCGATGTCACGGCGACTGGCGGAGTGATTCCAATTGCAACCGTTTCGCATCGGATACAAGCCCGAATACAACTCGGCACGACAAGGCTGGCAAATCGCTTCGGCGAGGAACGCCCGATCGAATGTCATCCCTTCTTTCGCGAGCCGCTCCAGGTTCGGCGTTTTCGCGTTCTCGCCGCCGTACATTGGCAGATCGTTGTACGTGCAATCGTCCGCCATCACAATCAGGAAATTGGGCGACTTCGTCTCAGCGTGCGCGAGAACGGGGACCAAGGCAACCGCGAGAACGGTGGCAATGGTTCTAAGAGAACTTTTCATAAAAACCGGGCGGGAAGGGGATGTTTGCGTGTGTGAGCCGACAATCCGAAATCGCGGCGGCGCAAATATCTTAACCCCAAACGCCGATGTCAACCAAATCCCGACGAATAGACGGGCCAGCCATCGACCAATTCCCCGTACGATGGACTTCCAAGTCCGTCGAAAGTCATTCACCTCGACGGACTTGGAAGTCCGTCGTACGGATGTTGATTCAACGATCTTGTGACACACGAGCTAGGCGGCTTCGGAAGCTTCCGATGCCGCGTTCAACTTGTTGTAGAGCGTCTTCAGCGACATACCGAGCTCTTCCGCCACGGCCTTCTTGTTACCGTTGTGGCGAGTCATCGCTCTCTCGATCGCACGCAATTCGATCTCACGCATCGTCATCGGAGCGGTATCGGCCAAATCAGCTCGAAGCTGACGGCGAGCAAAGTGCTGAGGCAAATGCTCCACATCGATCGGAAGTGCATCACATAACACCGAAGCGTGCTCGATCACGTTGGCAAGCTCGCGAACGTTGCCGGGCCATTGATGCGATTGCAACTCAGCCATCGCCGCCTCGGTGAACAACTGGCCGCTGGTACCATCAGCACGATGCCGACGCAGCAAGTGCTCCGCCAGCGCAGGCAAATCATCGATACGATCGCGAAGCGCCGGAAGCCGTAGCTCGAACGTGTTGATGCGGAACATCAAGTCTTCGCGGAACGTGCCTTCAGTCACCATTTTTTCCAAATCGCGGTGAGTTGCGCAAACCACACGCACGTCCACCTTGATGCTTTGATTGTCGCCGAGTCGACGGATGTCACCGGTCTCCAGAACGCGAAGCAATTTTGCTTGAACGGCCAACGGAAGCTCACCAACTTCGTCAAGGAACAACGTTCCACCACTGGCGACTTCGAACAATCCCATCCGTCCAGAGTCTGCTCCGGTAAACGCACCTTTGACGTGCCCGAACAGTTCGCTTTCGATCAACGTTTCCGGCAACGCACCACAGTTGATTGCGACGAATGGCTGCTCACTGCGAAGACTCTCGTCAGCGATCGCACGAGCGACCAACTCTTTGCCGCATCCCGTTTCGCCACGAATCAAAACGGTTGATTCAGTCGGTGCGACCTTGGCGATCAGTTTGCGAACCGCGTGCATCGATTGGTTCTCACCGATCAAATCGGAATCGCCTTCGGCACGCTGCAATCGATGCCGAAGTGCAGCGACCAAACGGTTCCACTCACGACGTTCGCTCACTCGTCCCATCAAAGCCGAGATCTCAGCCAGTCGGCAGGGCTTCATCAAATAGTCAAATGTGCCGTGACGAAGCGCTTCGATCGCGGTTTCTTGACTGGGGTTGCCCGTCATGATCACCGCTTCGATCTCCGGCCGAATTTCGCGGGCGCGAGCGATGACTTCGATTCCGCTCATCCCCGGCATATCGAGATCAACCAAAAGGCAATCGATTGGTTCTTTCGACAAAACATCGACGGCCGTTGGCCCGTCGGGGCAAACGGTCACGCGGTATCCCATTCGCGGCAACTCGGTGCCCATCAGTTTTTGCAACTGAGGTTCATCGTCCGCGAAAAGAATGTGCATGCCGTCGGCTTTAGGCTGCTTGGGTTTGCTGGGCATCTTGGAACTTCCAACTTTCATACGCGGGTGAGGTGACTTCTTCGGTGATGGCAGCGATTGGCAATCGCAATTCAAATTCGCTGCCGCGATTCTCGCCTTCGCTGCGAGCACTCAACTGGCCACCGTGCTGACAAACAATTCGGTGCGAAATACTGAGTCCCAATCCGGTCCCGGTACCATCGCGACGCCGAGTGAAGAATGGTTCAAACAAGTGAGCCTGAACTTCCGCGGACATCCCGCAACCGGTGTCCTTTACGCGAACGGTCGATGTCTTGGGGCCTTGGTGGATATAGATACTCACGTCGCCGTCGCAATCCACACTCTCCAGGGCATTGGTCACCAAGTTCAAGATAACTTGGCGAATCTCTTGATCATTGGCATAAACAATCGCTGTTTCGTCGCCGAACAACCGCAGCGATTGGCACTTGTATTTTCCGAGTGTTCCGACCATTTCGATCACGTCGTTGACCAACGGCACAATATCGAACGAAGTTTTCTCGACTTGTCCCATACGGCTGAACAGCAACATCTTTTCGATGATTGATTTGCACCGGAACGCTTCGCCCTCAATACGTTGCAAGTTCTCACGCCAATTTTCAGTCATCTCGCTGTCGAGCAATCGCTCGTCGTCGGGCAACATCATCAAGTCGTTCATCCGCGATTCGATCGCTTCGGCGCTCCAAGCAATCGCGGCCATCGGATTGTTGATTTCATGAGCGAACCCGGCCGCCAAGAAACCGACGCCGGCGAGTTGTTCGTTGCGAATCACTTCTTGGGATCGCACCTTCACTTCTTGATCCAATTCGTCACACATCTTTTCGATGTGAGCCATGCTGTTTTGAAAGCGATCGGTCATCTCGTTGAGAATGACTGCTAACTCGCCAAGCTCATCGCCCGTTCCCAAATCGATCCGATGCCCAAACTGGCCGCGTGAGACCAAACGGGCACCGATGACAAGGTTATTGAACGGCGCCAACACGCTGGTTTGAAAAACCCAAACCATCACAGCGGCGATGACCATCGCGGCGGCAAAGGCCACCCAAGCGATCCCGATCCCAAGTCGATATCGGCCTTTGACGTGGTCACTGAACGCCGCCATTTGACCGTGAATCAAAACCAGGTGAGCCCGCGTCTTTCCGACCAATTCATCGAGCGTCTCGCCCATTTTGTTTCGACTGGACCGACGATCGATGACCAGATAGTCCAGGTTGTTTTGATTCTTTTGAATCTCAGTCAAGATGCTCCGGATGGTGTCCAGAGAGGCGAGCTGAGTTTCAGGATTGATCAGCGTCGAACCAGCCTCCACTTCTTGAGGTTGTTCGATCTTCGCCGTCACCATGGTGGAATATCGACCAAGCGCCGAATCCAACTCGTTGATGGTGTTGTGGAATTCGTCGTTCTCCATCTGCAAATTGGAGTGCGGCATTCCAAAGGGATCGATCATGGTTGCCTGAGCACGCATCTGGCACAGACGCGTGTTGCTGTCGCGTGCTTTCGCGGCGGCTTGAGCAATTTGCGTTGCCATCGGCAACTCCTTGGCTCGCGAACTGATCGCGTCGGCCAAGTTTCGATACTGGTACAGCCCGACAATCCCAACGCCGCCGAGCGTGATCACCAAAGCGACCAAGACCAGCGTCCCGGTCAACAGTTTGACTTGAATCGAACCGATCTTGGGGAACTTGCCACGTGGAGCCAAACGCCAGACTCGTGAATCCGTTCGCAAACGCGGGATTCGCCGAGACCAGTTGGTTGCCGACTTCTCGGCGGCTGCCTGCTCACCGGCCGCGGGATCTGCTCCGCCGGGAGAATTTGCTCCGCCGGCAGACTGCGACGATGCAAAAAGAGGTTCGACGACCGAGTCCGGGACCGCATCACGGTTGGACATCGATATCGTCGCGTCGCCAGCCGATGACTCATCCGAACCGGAGCCAAAAAGCGACGCCGTGGGATGCGTTGCAGAGAGGCTACTTGCCTCATGGGGTCCATTTTTTCGCATCCGAATCGGCCTCCTTGACCATCACGGTGTGAAACATCCTGTTCAACATTTCGAAGCGTATCGTTGGCTTGGCGGAGTGGCAAGAGCGGATCGAACTTGCGTTGCCAAAGCGTGATTTCCTATATCCCCACGTTGAACTTTGCTCCACGATCGCCGGGGACCGTCACACGTGACCAAGACCATCTTTTTTTCCGTCGGGGAACCCAGCGGTGACCAACACGCCGCTCGATTGATTCGTCAATTGGCGAATCCCGGTGGTATGGCGATGCGAAACGACGAACGAATCATTTGCCGTGGTTTTGGCGGCCCCTCGATGCTGGCGGCCGGTTGCCGCGTCGACTTGGACCTGACTCGGCACGCCGTTGTCGGAATTGTGGAGGTCCTTCCAAAGCTTCGTGAATTTTTCCGCTTTGCCGACCAAGCCGAAGACATTTTCCGCTCCGGATCAGTGGACTCGGTCGTTCTGGTCGATTTCCCCGGATTCAATTGGCACATCGCAAAACGAGCCAAGAAGTACGGCATTCCGGTTCACTACTATTGCCCGCCGCAACTTTGGGCGTGGGGTGCATGGCGAGTTCGCAAAATGAAACGCAGCGTCGATCACGTGGTCGCCGTCTTGCCCGTCGAGCAATCGTTTTTCAATCGTCATCAAATCCCGGTCAGCCTCGTCGGGCACCCGTTCTTTGATGCCGTCGCCGAACAAAAACTTGACACCGCGGTCATGCGTCGCTTTCAAAGCCAGCAAAACTCGGGCGATCGCGTCGTCGCGGTCCTGCCTGGTTCACGTGATCACGAAGTCCGGGCGAACTTCCCCATTCAACTGGAAACCATCCGGCGACTGGACCGCGAATTGAGCCAGTCGGGTGAAAACGTGCGGTTCGCCGTCGCCGCGTATCGCGACAAACAATGCCTTTGGTGCCGCGAGCAACTGTCCGAAGAAGACAAAGATTTGCCAATCGACTTTTACGTCGATTGCACATCCGAAATCATCGAAGCCGCCCATTGTGCGATGATGGTCAGCGGCAGCGTCAGCCTGGAATTGCTGGCTCGCGAAACTCCCGCAGCGGTGATTTACCGCGTCGGACGAGTGCTGCACGCCGTCGGCAAACGCGTTCTGAAGATCGACAGCGTCACGCTTCCAAACCTGATGGCTGGACGCAAACTCTTTCCCGAGTTCATATCGGTCGGCGACCCGGCACCCGCGGTCGATTTCCTGACCGAAACCATGCGAGCGATGCTGCAAGACAGCTTCTACTACGCGAAAATCCGGCGAGACCTGCAGAAACTGCGAGATGAACACGCCCGTCCGGGGGCGTCTCAACGAGCCGCGGAATTGCTGCGATCCAAGCTGTTTGGCGACCTCGAAACGCTCCCCGAAAAGAATTCCTTCGGCATGCAAACCCAAATGCGAGACGCTGCGTAACAGCCCGGGTCCCACTTCCCCCGCGGTCCTCTTTTCGTAACCTCGCCGAAATGAACCAGCCTGAATCGTCCAAGTCGTTGTTTTTGGGCGGTGCCGCGAAAGCCACCGCCGCCAATCGCGAACGGGATGTTCCCAGAATGGGAGCCGAATCGGGCTACGAAGCGGTCGTGGTTGAAGACGTCGCCCCAGTTCGCATCAGTGCCTTCATCGGGCTTCTGCTCTCGCTCGCCAGCTTCACCGCCGCGGTTGCCAAGCCCATGCTTGTGCTGCCCGCTTTGGCGATTGTGATCTGCTTGTTTGCGCTGCGAAAGCACGCCGGAAAGGCGAAACCGGTTGGGACCACCGTCGCCAGAATCGGTTTGGCGCTGGCGTGCTTGTTCGGTTCGACCGGCTTCTTTGTGCACTACCTGAAATACCGAACGCTGGGCGACCAAGCGACCTACTTCGCTCAGCAGTACCTCGAACTGGCGGCCAATGGCGAAGAAGCGTTGGCGCTGGAGTTGCAAAAATCGGCTCCCAACCGCCAAGTTTCAACGATGAAACTGGACGCGGCCTACAAGCTGGATCAATCCGCCCAAGAACAGCTTGAGTCGTTTCGCGCCGGTCCTTATTCGGATGTCAAACGACTCGGTCCAGAGATCCCGTGGGAACTCGACCGTCGCCCTCGCGTCTTCCAGAAGTACGGACGAGAAAAAGTCGACACGTACTGGCGAGATCCGACCGGACAGTTCGACAACGTGATCCAGATTGAATTGCAATGGAATCCATCTCGCGACAAAGATGAATCCGATTGGCAGGTCACGCTGTTCCAAATCGAACGCGAATTGATCGTCGCCCCGGTCGTTTTGTAGCGGGGATGGGAATCCTCGCGGGAAGCTTTCCTGTCTGAATTTCGTTCGCAATTTGCGAACTGCGTCGGATTGGGGTGGCGTCGAATTGCTGGCAGTGCTTACGACCAAGTTTCCGGTTGTATTCCCCGCCGCTTGCCCTCCGACGTTCATCATGCCAGCTCGATCCACCGCTCTCATTTGCACCGTTTCGTCGTTGCTGATTTCCGGCCTTCTGTTGACCACTCAAACCGGTTGCTTGGGTTTGATGTCAAACTTGATGCACGCTGTCGGTGCCGACCAAGTCCCTGCGGAATGCGAAGCACTCAAGGATTCGAAGGTCGCGGTTGTGACCTTCACCGACCGAAGCCAATACAGCGAAGACATCGCCGCACGGACTTTGTCACGAAAAGTCAGCGACATATTGCTCACCAAAATCAAAAACATCAGCCTGGTACGCGAAGACGAGATCCAAGAGTTCCGCGACACCCATGGTTGGGAAAACACGGACTTCTTGGACATCGGCAAAGGCGTCGATGCTGAAAAGGTCTTGGCGATTGAACTGACCGGCATGAAGCTTCGCGAAGGTGCGACACTTTATCGCGGATCCGCCGCTGTGACTTTGACCGTCCTCGACGTGGAAACCGAATCCGTTGTCTTTCGGAAAGAGATCGACGAGTTCATGTTCCCCTCAACGGCGGGTCAGTACACCAGCGAAACGACCGAGTCGAAATTCCGCAAGCTTTATCTGCAGATGCTGGCCGAACGCATCGGCCGGGTGTTCCACCCATACGACTTCGCGGACACGATCGCGATGGACGGGGCAATCGCCAGCCAATGAGCAGGGCGAACGTTTTCGGCACTCCCCGTGTCTGATTACGTGAACAGGATCTCATTCCGCATCCGCCGCTGCACATGAACCTGCACGTCCAAGCTTGAGAGAATTTCTCTCAGCAGACGGGTGCATTTGATGAGATATGGCCAGCAGCTTTCGGCTGCGTCTCACGGACAACTGGTTTTGTGATGCTCGGCCGCACCGGATTTCTGTCTCAGCAAAGCAACTGCGCTCCGGTCGACAAACCGCTTCGCGTATCTGACAATTCATCCTGATTTGCAACGATTCTCGCCACGCACTCCAACTCAATTGCTATGAAAACGGCTCGTCACGAACTCGTCATTTTGGGCGGTGGCCCAGCCGGATATGTCGCCGCCATTCGCGCAGCACAGCTCGGCATCGACGTTGCCTGCATCGACGACAACCCTCGCTTTGGTGGGACGTGCGTACGCGTCGGGTGCATCCCCAGCAAAGCTTTGTTGGAATCCAGCCACCTGTATGAAGAAGCCCAGCATAAGTTCGCCGATCACGGGCTGAATGTCAGCAACGTCGAAGTCGATCTCGACGTGATGATGAAACGCAAAGAGAAGATCGTCGAATCGCTGACCGGTGGAATTGACATGCTGTTCGATCGCCGGGGTGTGACCGCCTATCACGGTCGAGGCCGCCTTCGCGATGTGGACAGCATCGAAATCACGCCCAGCGAAGGTGCGGCCGAAGATCAGCCGACTTTGGTCACCGCCGACCAAATCATGCTGTGCCCCGGCAGTGTCCCAGCACAGCTTCCCTTCGTCGAAGAAGACGGCGACCGAATCGGAAACAGCACCACGGCGTTGTCCTTCCCCGAAGTGCCCGAAGAGTTGGTTGTCATCGGCGGCGGATACATCGGGTTGGAACTCGGCAGCGTCTGGAACCGGCTGGGCAGCAACGTGATCGTCCTGGAAGCCTTCGACCGCATCATGCCGGGTCTCGACAAGGAAATGGCCACCTTGGCTCATCGCAGCTTCAAGAAACAAGGCATGGACATTCGAACGGGAACGTTCGTGGCATCCGCCAAAGTGGATCCGAAGCCAGGCGACAAGAAGCCGTGCGTCATTAAAATCAAAAACGGCGAAACGATTCGTTGTGACCGAGTGCTATTGGCCACCGGCCGCGCTCCCGCAACCAAGAGCATGGGACTCGAGGAAGCCGGCGTGAAGCTCGACGAACGAGGCTTCATCCAAGTCAATCACCAATTCGAGACATCGGTGACCGGAATCTACGCCATCGGCGATTGCATCGGCGGTGCCATGCTGGCTCACAAAGCCATGGAAGAAGGCATTGTCTGCGTCGAACAGATGGCCGGCATCGCCTCCGAAATGAATTATGAAGTGATCCCCGCGATCGTCTTCACCCACCCCGAAATCGCGATGGTCGGCAAAACGGAAGAAGAACTGAAGGAAGCCGGCATCGAATACAACAAGGGTGTCTGTCCTCTGGGGGCCAACGGCCGAGCCCGCACATTGGGCGACATCGATGGCCGAGTTAAAATTCTCGCCGACGCCGCCACCGATCGAGTGCTCGGCGTGCACATCATCGGCCCGCGTGCCGGCGACATGATTGCGGAAGCCGCCGCCGCAATGGAATTTGGTGCCAGCAGCGAAGACATCGCCCGCACCTGCCACGCTCACCCAACCCTGTCCGAAGCGGTGCACGAAGCCGCTTTGGCCATCGACGATCGAGCGATCCACACGGCGTGAGCGGTCCCATCCAGTCCGGTTGGCTGAGGCGATTGTACGCCCGCATCGTGTTCCTCCCGACGTTGTGGTGGAACATGTTGCTGGGACGTGTTCTCAAAGTCCGCAATTGGTTTGACTGGATCGATCCGTTGGTAATCGTCGGTGCTCGACCTTTCGCTCGTGACGTCCCGCAAATGGCGGAACTCAATGTCGGCGGTGTCGTCAACACTTGCGAAGAGTATGTCGGGCCCGTCGATGAGTATTCCAAACACGACATCGAGCAACTGCATCTGCCGATTACCGACTTCACGCACCCCAGTCTGCAAGACGTGATCACGGGTGTCGCCTTCATTCAACGAAATGTCGAATCAGGCAAAGCAGTCTACATTCACTGCAAAGCCGGTCGGGCTCGTAGTGCCACCATCGCGATTTGTTGGCTGATTGCTCATAAAGAGATGACTCCCGAACAGGCTCAAGCTTGGCTGTTGGAAAAGCGTCCTCATATCAATCCACGGCTGACCAATCGTCCGGTCGTCCAACAATTCATACGTGAATTTCAAACGTCGATCGGATAAAAATGCTCTCACCTCTGAGACCAGCGACGTTGACTGGGTGCATCGGATTCAAAGGATTAACTGAGTGAAAGTCCATTGCTGGCGGATGCACTAGAATGAGGGCCCCACTGGTTCTTCCCCATCCAAGGAGCCCTCGCATGTCAATTCGCAACGTTTGGAAATCCCGTGTGATCATTGCGGCGATCACCGCGACCACTGCCCTGCCGTTGACGCACTGCATCGCGGATGAAGGCATCGACACTCGGTCGAAATTAACCGTGCACGCCACCGCCGACACAAAGGTTGCACCCGACAGCGTGACGTTGCGTTTCGCGATTGAGTCACGGGAGGAAGAGGTAACCGACGCGGCCCGCAGAACCTCCGAGCAAGTCAACCGCGTGGTGCAGTTTCTGAAGAGCCGAGGGATCGAAGCCAAGGACATACGTACGGAATCAATCGTGCTTTCACCCATTTACCCAAAAGGTCAAAAGGGGCAATACGCAAAGCAAACCTACGCGGTGCAGCAGTCGCAAGGGCTCGACGATCTTTTTGGCGACTCAACGCCACAGCAAGTCGCTCCAAACCAAGCTCCCACCTCAAACATTCGTGATCAACTGCAGAAGAACCAACCCATCGGATATTCGGCCAGCCGGCAGTTGACGATCATGGTCCGAGACATCAAGCAGTTTGAAACGGTCTACACCGGAATCCTGGAACGCGGAGTCAACTCCATCGCTGGTATCCAGTGGATGAACTCCGATCAGATTCAACATCGCCGCGCCGCTCGCATCAAAGCGATCGCTGCCGCGCGTGAAAAGGCCAGTGACATGGCGGGAGCCCTCGATGCCAAAGTCGCTCGCGTGCTGAGCGTTCAGGAAACATCCCGAGGTTCCGATCCATTCAGCACCAGCATGCAATTGTTTGGATCCGAATCCTCGGGCGGCTCAATCGAAGCTGGCCTGATGACACTCTCCGCGTCAGTCCAGGTCGTCTTCGAACTCAGCGACACCGAGTTCGAAAACTAGGTGCTAAGCAACAAACCTACCGTTCAACCGTAGCCGGATTCGCCAGAATTCGGATCGAGTGCTGCTCCATCGCAACAAACGCCCACCTACTTCCCGTCCGGCAACGCGACTTGGGTCGGGCTCTTCAGGTATCCGATCAAGTCGACCACCTGCTGCTCCGTCATCGGTTGCAACAAACCGCTTGGCATCGGTGATTGCTCAGTCACCGACTCCAGTTCGATGTCATCGTTGGGCAGAACCCACGTCTGATCGGCAGCAACGATTGTCGTGGTCTGCCGCGTTCGTTGAGTCACCAAACCGACCAACAGCCTTCCATCCACAGTGACAATCTTGGTCGCACGGTAATCTGCCCCGACCACCGAATCAGGGTCAACGATGTTGTGCAACAGATATCCAAGATCGCTCCGCTGAGCCCCCGTCAAATCCGGTCCGACCTTGTTTCCGGTTCCGAACAATTGGTGACAGTTCGCACACGCGGTTTGAAACAAAGCCCGGCCGGCTGGCAAATCTGCCCGACTCAATCGTTCACGTGTCAAAGATTGCGTCCAACGGTCGATTTCTTGTTTGCGATCGTCAGGCGTGTCCTTGATTCGCCCCCAAACGTTTTCGACTCGCTCGGTCAACGCATTGTTCTCAAGTGAAAGAATCGTTCGCACATGAGAAGCGGTCAAAATGTCCTTGGGACGCTTCTTTTGCTCAATCGCTGTCAACAGCACGTCGGCGAAAACGTCCCGGGAACAGAGGAGCCCCACCACGCCCGATCGCCGCGGTGCACGAAATCGATTCAGGTTGTCGAGCAACAAACTTCCCACTTCGGGCAACTCAATGGTCGACAACGCCGGAGCCAACTTTGCATTAACGCGAGGGTCCTTGATTAGTGGCATTGCTAATCGAACGATGTATGAATCGGCGATGGCATCATCTGCCCCTCTGGTTTCGATCAAACCGCGGACCGCAGCCAATCGTTCCAAGACATCTGCGTTCGCATCACCAGCGATCATCGCCATCTCGCCGACACTTTGGCCTTCGCCAAACAATGTGTTCAATTTCCGAAGCGTCTCGGCGTGCTTGGTTTGCAACTCTTCGTGAGCCGACAACACGGTTTGAAAATCGCTCCAATCCTCCGGTCGCTCAGCCTTTCGGACTCCCACGATTCCGGCTGACACACCGTCCAGAAACGCTTCTGCGCACGCCACGTTGGGTTTGCCATCCAAGTCGTGATCACCGCGAAGCCGTCGAGTCACCGACGTCACCAAACGCGAAAATTCCTTCGGATGCTGGTCGACTCTTTCCGCCAAGGCTCGCGAAATGAGTCGTGTGGTCGTTGGGATTTGGCACTGCTCACCGCCAAAGAGCAACTCGTCGGGATGCTTCTCCGCACTCGACATCAGGCCGTACCAAATCATCAATCCTTGGTTGTGATCGTCAGCGTCCTCGATGCCAGAATCCAATTCCGTCAAGAAGTCCGCTAAGTCACCTCGCGAACCCAAAGGCAAACGCTGCAGAATCGACGCGAGCGTCAATCGTACCGAAGCAACATCGGCCTCCGCATGCGACAGGATATCGCTCGAATAAGCACGGTATTCGTCATGCACCTTCTCCTCGGCTGCCACACTCGCCGACGTCGGTCCAAACACATCGTCAATCGGCCAGTGTTGCGCCATCAATCGAAAGCACCACGAACGGACGTGCGGCGATGGATCGGCAACACTTTCGAGCAACGTTTTGCGAGTCAGTCCGCCAGAAACATTGAGCGTCCAGAGCATTCGCAAACGTTGCTGTGGATCGGTCGAATCGTAATCTTCGAACCATTTGACCAACTCCGCGTTCAGCTCGCTTGCGTCCGCTCCGCTGGCAACAGCCTCAGCGACCTGCAAACGCGACTGGTGCGAGAACCAACGGTCGCCACCGAGCTGGAACGCGATCGTTTGCTCAACGTTGATTCCAGGTTCGTTCAGCTTCGTCAACCGATCGGCCACGTTGTCTGGCGTCCCGGCTTCGTAACGAATTTGAAAGATGCGACCGCTGGATCGGTGGACTCCCGAGTGTTCATGGCATTCGCCCAAGTCCGCCCAGTCCAAAACAATCACGTTGCCATCCGGGCCTGCGGACATTTCCATCCCGCGGAACCAAACATCGTCGCTCAGGAACAGGTCTTTCTCGTGCTTGCCGACATACCCCGTTCCATGAGGCTCCAATCGTTCGCGGTTCACGCGACGCCCGTGGAAGTTCAACGTGTACAAATCGTCTTGGTACTCGGTCGGCCAAGTCGACTCTTGGTAAATCATCATGCCAACGTGAGCGTGTCCGCCGCCGTAATCGTTCGCCGCTCCATCGCGTGAATCTTGCCATTTGCCGGACGTGTCAAAGTGGTAGTGATCGGCGTGCTGATCGATCAACTCGTAGGCATTGGGGTTCGGATCCAAGGTGAATGGTCGGTGGAAGTGGGCACCGTGGATGCCATGCCACAGATGGCCGTTGACGGTGTTGATGAAGAACAACTCTCCGTTGCGATCAAAGTCATGACCCCAAGGGTTGGTGGTGCCATGGCAGAGCACTTCGAAGTGACGCGTTTCCACGTTGTATCGCCAAATGCCACCTTCAAGTGCCGTCCGGTTCTCATCGGGTGTTCCTGGCAAGCCGATTCGCCCCGGACAAGATCCACCGCAACGTCCGTACAGCCAGCCGTCCGGCCCGAACCTCAAACCGTTGGCCAGATTGTGATAGTTCTGCTCCGCGATCGTGAACCCATCCAAGATGACTTGTGGAGGACCATCGGGAACCGCGTCCCCGTCAGCATCAGGAACAAACAACAATTGCGGCGGGCACATCAACCACACGCCGCCTCGCCCCACTTCGACGCTGGTCAAATGACTCACTGAATCCAAAAATACAGAACGTGACTCAGCGACTCCGTCAAGATTTTCGTCCTTGAACACCAACACGCGATCGCGTTGGTCGTCTCGCCAGGAAACACCACGCTGACCATAGGTGTAATTCTCCGCAACCCACAGTTGGCCCTTCCGGTCCCAGGCCAAATCAATTGGGTTTTGCACGTCTGGTTCACTCGCAAACACCGTTGCGGTGAATCCCGCGGGCATCTCCAGCGAATCGGCTGCTTCTCGCGGAGACAACAGAGGGGGCCCGGCGAGCTTGCCGTCGGCGTTTAATTCTGCGAGAGGTTCCGTGTTGATTGGGGTGGGGAAATCATCCGCCGCCGCGGGCAAACCCAGCACAACGAACGTGAACAAACAGCTCACCCATGTCCACTCACGCGTTTGGCGGGATTTCGGCGTTTGCTGAGCCCCGCCGTGCTGTGTCCCCACCCGTGCAATTTTGACGTGATCAACGTAGAACATGGATGTCATTTTCGTTTCGAACAAGAAAGATTGATATGCGGCGAATCGGCAATTTTTCCGATCCCAAACTGGCGGACCAATTCAACGACTATCTGCAGACCCTGAAGATCCCTGCGAAAGTCGACCACGACGAAAGCTCCCATGATATCTGGATTCGCGACGAGAAAGATGTCGCGACGGCCCGAGAAGCCATGGATGAGTTCAAACAGTCACCCGGCGCGGCAAAGTTTGACGTCACCGCCGAAGCCGCACGCCTGCGAAAGGAAGAGGAAGCGGAAAAGAAACGCAAACTCGCTTTGCAACAAAAAGCACAGAAGAAACTGCGAGGGACGTCAGGTGCTTTTGGTGGCCGGACTGCAAGAACCGGCAATATCCCTGTCGTCATCGGCATGATCATCATCTGTGGGATCGCCAGCGTTTCGACGGACTTCAATCCGCAGTTGGATCTGTCAGTGATTCTCGAGCAAATCAACTCTCCCCCAGAGGTCCGAGGCGAACAACTCACCGCTCGAGAAAAACTAGTCGTGGCTCTGAATTTTGCGAGCCCAATCGATTATGCCACGACGGGTGACGCATGGGTCTCGATCAAAAAGGGCGAGATCTGGCGGTTGGTCACACCAGCCTTTCTGCATGGCTCGACGATGCACTTGGTGTTCAACATGATGGCGTTGTTCACTCTTGGCAGCGTCGTTGAGCGTTTGCACGGCTCGTGGTTTCTTGGATCGTTGCTGCTTGCTTCGCATATCATCGGCATGATTGTTCAAGTCGTCTTGCCGGACTGGCTCGAAAGCCCCATGGCGGTTGGTGCATCCGGAGCGGTGTTCGGCGTTTTCGGATTCATATGGATTCGACCTCGCTTCCAACCTTCGTATCCAGTGGGCATCCCGCCGTTCAATGTTTATTTGATGCTCGGGTTTATGTTTGCTTGCATGACACCACTGATACAGGGCATCGCCAACGGTGCTCACGTTGGTGGCCTTCTGACCGGGATGGCTGTCGCTGCATTAGCCCCCAAGAGCATCTGACGAACCGTCGTCACAACGTCAAAGCATCCGGGTATGCCGGATCAAGCCGCTTCGGCGCCGCTCCGGCAGTCAACCTCCGACTGTCGAACGGTTCAGCTAAACTTGTGGGCAAACTCCGTAACTCATGTTTGCTCCCCGTTTGACGCCAGGTGACCAGTTTGTTGTCGTTTTCACCGAAGATCGCTTTCAATCACATCGCGACGACTTGCCGACTGTTCGCTCCGCTCGCCATCGCAGCGCTGTTCCTCCGACCAGCACTCGGCGATGATCGTCCCAACGTCCTATTGATCGTCGCCGACGATTTGAATTGTGCGATCGGTCCTTACGGCGATCCCAACGCGATCACGCCGAACTTGGACGCTCTCGCGAACCGCGGGCTGGTATTCGATCGAGCCTACTGCCAACAAGCCGTCTGCAATCCGTCGCGTTCATCATTCCTGACCGGACTCCGCCCCACGACGGTGGGTGTCGATGACCTTCGCAAAAGTTTTCGCGAGACCGCTCCGAACGGCGCGTCATTGGTCACGCTGCCTCAACATTTCAAAAACCATGGTTACTATTGCCAGGACATTGGCAAAATCTTCCACAACATGGGCGACACCCAAGACCGCCAATCTTGGTCCATGGACGAAGTCTTGCACGCGGGAACGCATGCTGCCGACACGGTGCATTCCAATACGCCCGTCGCTCTCCGTGCTCGCAAGCTAAAAAAGGCTCCCGCGACCGAGACACTCGACGTTCCCGACACAGCCTACCGCGATGGCCAAATCGCTCGTTTGGCAGCCTCCGTCATCCGTGACTACCCCGACGACGCGGCACCATTCTTTTTAGGCGTCGGCTTTTGGCGTCCCCATTTGCCATTCGTTGCACCAAAGAAGTACTGGGACCTCTACGATCCTGATGAGATTTCATCACCCCAGCTCGAAACCAGTCCGGTTGATGTCCCCGATATCGCGATGCACATTTCGCGTGAGTTGCACGGATACGATGGAATCCCCAAGGAAGCCGAATTGTCACCGGAGTTGAAACGGCATCTTCGCCACGGCTATTACGCCTCGATCAGTTTTCTCGACGCTCAAGTCGGACTAATTCTGAATGCCCTCGAAGCAAGTGGCCACGACAACGACACCATCGTCGCGTTTGTCTCGGACCACGGATTCCATATTGGTGAGAAGACCTTGTGGGGCAAAACCAGCAACTTCGAACTCGACGCTCGAGTGCCACTCATCATCGCCGATCCACGAGTCGACCGAACGCAGCCCCGAACCGATTGCTTGACCGAGTTGGTCGACCTTTACCCAACGCTCACTTCGCTCGCCGGTATCGCAAACGACTTGCCCGAAAATCTCGAAGGTGACGACCTCTCATCGCTGCTGATAAACCCCAATCAAACGCTCAAGACCGCCGCGTTCACTCAGCACCAACATCCGTTCTATGCACCACGCGAGAAGTGGGTCGCTTTGGGATACTCCGTCCGAACTGCCGACTGGCGATATACCCAGTGGAGATCCATCCAAGACCACCATGTCATCGCCGAAGAACTCTACGATCATCGGAACGACCCAAACGAGAGCCAAAACGTTGCCGTCCAATTCCCCGACGTTGTCCAACAACACTCACAAAGCCTAATCAAGCATTTCAACCTTTCGGAAAAGGCACCTTCGGCGAAATCTGACTTTTGATCCAAGCGTCCATCGCCAACATGACCTCTTGTTGACGCTCGACATATCAGCCGCATGGCGCTAGCCACGGTTTCCATGATCAACCGTGGCAAACGTCAAAATCGCTCACCAGGCTGTCCGTAATCAAACGACGCGAGTTCCCTGGATCGCTGAAACATAGAACGACCTCAGATTAAACAACTCGGTCCTATGAATCCAAAGTGGCGGGAATTCGTTTTCCTTTAACACCAACATCGCCGAGGATCAGCGCAACGACTGCCATCATGCCGAATGGGACCCCGAAAGCGACAAGCGGGGACAGAATCGGAATGGAGCACAGAATCGCAGCGAGATAGGACAACGCCCTTTTCCTACCCGCGAACATGCTGCGTGCACCGAACCACTGAACAAAATGCACCACGATCGCCAAAACGTAAGCGAGATACCCATTCAATCTTAACGGGTAAGACCGCAATAGATTTGCCGTCGGCGTCCCAGTCAGACTGATGAACAGAGCAACCGTCGACAAGATCAAGAGCGGCACCGCAAAGCTACGCTCCCGCTCAAACATGCTCTGATCGGGATCGCTTTCAACAATCTCCGTGCACTCAGGCGGGCTTTGATATGGATTTAAGACGCTGTCACTTGCCGGGTGTTCAATCGTTTTCATCCGTTGGGTCGTCACGCTCGGTGACGCTCTATCATTCATCGCACGTATTCTTCCCGGCGTCGGACTCGGCAGTGTTCAAATTAGCAATCAAATCCTTGAATGCCTTTTGAGCGGTGTCGATCAATCGCCCCATCTCGAGCTGTGCTGCTTTCATCCGCTTGAGACGTTCCAAGTTTTTCACGTCCTGGCCCGACCGGATGCCTTGCAACAATCCGGCCATCGATGATTGCCAACGACTCGCGATCACGTTGAATTCGTTTCTCAATTGAGTCACCTGGTCCAACGATTTGTGTGTCCGCCCGTGCTGATCTTCTTTTTCGGCCTCGGCGAGCTGACACGCGAACAAATGAAATCCTTTCAATCCGCCGACAACACGTCCATTGGGCAGACCGCGGATTTCACCGCCGGGCAGAGATTGCGTCCGCCTCACAGTTGCGAGAACCAGAGCGAACTGTCCGCGTCTCTCATAGTCAAGACTCATCTCAGTTCCCGACTTCACGTTCAACAAGTCAATCCAAGTTCGACACAAACAGCATACCGTTCTGGCTCAGGTGACCGCGTAACGACTATTGCGGTTGTCGATGCGGATGGCTTTGGACTGAACCAGGTACCAAATATCACCATTGTCGTTAATTGGATGTAGCGGAAGCTTTTGCCAGAAGTCGTCGAACTTGCCATCGAAAGGTCAGCCACGAAACCGGCAGTCCAGCAAAAAATCCCGCCAATGCACTGGCGATTCGCATCGCTTGTGTGGGCTGACCCAAACCACCGAGAACGCCTCCAATGAAAGCACCTGCGAACGCGCCGGCGACAGCCCCGCCAATGGTCGCCACAACGACAAACAGAAACCAAGCCAGAGCGATTTGCCCTTCGCCGATCGAATAACCACTATCGGTCAGCAAGACTTCGTTCTGAGGGGCCATTTCAGACGACTGATACGGACTCGGTTCGTTCATCGGAATCACCTGCGATCGAAAATGGAAGTGATAAAGAATACCAATTGTCTTTCAGGCTCGCATGGTGATCCAAAGAAACCTATCTCGTAGAAGAATTGGTCCATGCGGCCAAGCACACTTCACGGTCACTCATCCAGTTCCCACACCCGGACATAGTCGATTTGCATGTTGGTTGGGAATTCGGTCGCCGGATGTGACTCGTTGGCACGCAAACGATTGTTGCCGAACACCGCATATGGCTCACGCAAACCCAGCGAGATTGCAACGTTCATCTCCCGGTGCCAAAACGTGTTCTCTTGCCGCCCGACCTCGATCCCATCGACGTACCAAATGATTTCATCACGTCCGACGTTGCATCCATAGGTGTGAAAGTCCTGCCCAGGATCGAATGGAGCGTGATACTCAATCGCTTGGGTCGCTTTAAATCTCGCGTCGTTGGGGCGTTGCCAACTTCTGCCCGCGATGCCGCCGGTTCCGTTGGACAAGATCGAGTGGAGATTGTGATCCATGATCCGTTCGTTTCCCTCAATACGATTTCCTCGCTGAGACATCTCCACGACGTCAATCTCGCTGTAGCGAACCGCTTCTTTCTCGATGATCGAGTCGTCGATTTTGCTGTACATCCAAAACGAAGGGCACACGCCGGGAAACACAGGCGAACCCTTGATTCTCGCTTCGTAGTATCCGTACGTCCCTACCGCGTAGGACTTCAGCATCGCGGAAGTGAACGGCGTCGGATTTCCGCTTTGATCCCGCCGAGATGCCTTGGTGTCGTCCTGCCTCAATCGGCGGACCGTTAGCGTGAGCACGCCGTTTGCGGCGACTGCATTTGTTTCATTGTCCCAAGTCCACGCACCAAAGTTTTCGGGATTCTTGTTCCACTTCTTCCAATCAACCGAGTCACGATTGAAATCGTCCGATCGATTCCATTTGATCGCCCACTTTTCTCCCGGCTTCGCGGTCAAGGGTTTCGAATTTTCGTTGGACTGTGACCATGCAAACGACGGTGCACCGAAGATGACCAAGAGCAGCGTGAGAGTACGAAACATTTCAGTCCAACGGATACATGATGGGTCATCAAAGCAGAAAACAAGCCGACAAGCTCGAACGATCTAGATGATACCAAGGAGCCCGTCGAAACAGGCATTCGCGAAGTCACAAAGGTGCGGGCAATCCGAGAACCACACTTCGAGGCGAACGAGAACGATTGACTTGGCAAAACTGCTCCGCCGCTCGAGCGCAACCGTTGACTTGGGAGGATATTATCTGCCGCTCTATCCAATGACTCACCGACAATGTTCGAATGCTGCTTTGATCATGATGATTGACTCGATTCTCCGACAAGCCATGTCAGTTGGCTTGCTCGGGTGCGTATGTGTACTGGGCACACTCTCGGCCGGTACGGCTTGGGCCGCGAAACCCAACGTGGTGTTGGTACTGACCGACGACCAAGCACCCTGGGCGTTCGCGGAAGCGGTTCGATCGGGGCAGTTTTCGGACGTGCCAATTCCCTCGACGCCGAACATGGATCGTTTGGCGGCCGAAGGTGCCGTCTTTCGCAATTTCTTTTGCACCACGCCGGTGTGCAGTCCCGCTCGCGCAACTTTGATGACGGGTCGCTACGCCAGCGAACTGGGGATCAAGGATTTTATCCCACAACCCGGACACAAACTCTACGATCCCGATTCACCGATTCATTTGGATCCCGACAACACCGTGACTTTCGCGGAAGTGATGCAGCAACAGGGATACACAACCGGTTTGGTCGGCAAATGGCACCTCGGTGATTGGACAGCGAACGGCGATTCGGGGAAGCACCCGACGCGACACGGATTTGATTCGTTCATGGGTTTGACGGGAGGTGGAACGACGCCAGACAACCCCGAATTGGAACTCAACGGAAAGGTTCAACAGTTCCAAGGTTTGACCACTGATATCTTGACCGATCATGCGATTGATTTCGTGGAACAAAACGCTGACCGCCCCTTCTTCTTGTGCCTGTCCACCCGAGCACCTCACGGTCGGTGGTTGCCTGTCGCACCCGAAGACTGGCAGCCATACGAAGAGATGGATCCAACGATCCCTCAATACCCGGACCTTGATACGGACTGGGTTCGCAAGAAGATGAAGGAGTACTTGGCGAGCACGTCAGGAGTCGATCGCAATCTTGGGCGGTTGCTGAAAACGCTCGATGCACAAGAACTGACGTCCAACACCATTGTGATCTTCACCTCGGATCACGGGTTCAACATGGGCCATCACGGGATCTACCACAAAGGAAACGGGATCTGGGCGACCAGGCAAAAGCCACCAGGCAAATTTCACCAAGGTACCCGAGTGATCTCGGACAAATACCGACCAAATCTTTATGACCATTCACTGCGAGTACCGGCAATCGTCCGTTGGCCGGGCGTGGTCAAACCTTCGGCCGTGATCGAAGCCACCGCATCGCATTTGGATTGGTTCCCGACATTATGTGCGATCGCCGGCGATGGCTCATCAGCCAAAGACTTGCCCGGCCGCGATTTGTCGCCACTGTTGAAGGGTGAACTACAGGACGACTGGGACCAAGCCCAGTACTTCGAGTACGACATGATCAACTACGCCGTCGCATCGCTCCGCGGCTATCGCACGCCGGAATACAAGCTGATCCGCGATCGACACAATGAAGGCTGCGACGAGTTCTACGACCTAACGACGGATCCAGATGAAACAGTGAATCTGATCCGCAATCCGGGCTCGCAGGCAGTGATCAAAAGATTGGACGCGAAACTTCGCGCAATGGAAAAGAAATTGGAAGGGCGTCGGTAAGGCATCATCTTGAAACGGGGTGATTCCAAAGTGCAAATTCTCGAATGCAAATCGCAAATCAACGTAGGCCAGGTCTCACCTGGCGATCCCGATTGTCCCGGAAAGGCAATGGCTCGCCAAAGCAGCCATATACCCAATCAACCTGGCTCACTTCCTCATGCGAGAATGCCTTGAACCACTTGGGCTGGTTTGACGCCGGTCAGCTTTTGATCCAGACCTTGGAACGGATAGACAAGGCTCTGATGGTCAAACCCGAGCAAATGCAACAACGTCGCGTGGAAGTCTCGCAGATGAACCGGATCAACTGCCGCGGTGTAGCCCACTTCGTCTGATTCGCCATACGTCACTCCTTTTTTGACACCGCCGCCAGCCATCCACAGCGTGAATGCGGACGGGTTGTGATCCCGACCGACGAAGGTCATCTCGGTCCCGCCACGGTTCTCACGCATCGGCGTGCGGCCGAATTCGCCGCTCCAAATCACGAGCGTGTCCTCGAGCATTCCGTTGGCCTTCAAATCGGCAAGCAACGCAGCGGTGGGCTGGTCGACTTGTTTGCACTTGTCTTTGAAGCCTTCGTTTAGCGCTTCGTCTTTTCCGGCACCGTGCGAGTCCCAACCCCAGTCGTAAAGCTGAATGAACCGAACGCCTTGCTGAGCCAATCGTCGGGCGAGCAAACAGTTGTTGGCGAATGATTCCTTGCCGGGCTCGGCACCGTAGCTGTCCAGGACGTGTTGTGGTTCCTTGGAAATATCCATCGCATCGGGCACCGCCGATTGCATTCGAAACGCCATCTCGTACTGGGCAATTCGAGTGATGGTCTCGGGGTCCCCAAACGTTTCGTGAGAAGTTTGATTGAGACGATTGAGCGAATCCAACATCGCTCGTCGGGCTTCTCGAGTCGTGCCCTGCGGGTCGGAAATATTCAACACCGGATCGCCTTTGGATCGACACTGGACGCCCTGGTAAACCGAAGGCAAGAATCCGGAACTCCACAGGGCTTTGCCAACTCGAGGCAACCGACCGCCCGACAACAACACCATGTAGCCGGGAAGATCTTCGTTCTCGCTGCCCAATCCCCACGTGACCCAAGATCCGATCGATGGATTGCCCATCCGAGTTTGCCCGGTGTGGACCATCAGTTGCGCAGGCCCATGATTGAATTGATCTGTCTGCATCGATTTGATGAAACAGATGTCGTCGACCTGTTTTGCCAAATGTGGCATCCGATCGGAAACCCAAGCTCCCGACTCACCGTGTTGCTCGAACGGATACTGCGGCCCCAGCATTTTGGGCGTGCCTTGGATGAACGCGAAACGCTTGCCCTCCAAAAAGGATTGCGGGCAATCTTTGCCATCGAGTCGTTTCAGTTCCGGTTTGTAGTCGAACAACTCCAGTTGGCTGGGGGCGCCAATCATGTGCAGGAAAATGACACGCTTGACCTTCGCCGGTAGCGGCGGCTTGATCGGGCTGAGCGGATTCGTTGGTGAATGCTGAGGGACCACGACGTTTCGCGCCGATGCCTGGTTCTGCTGCATCGCCATCCAAATCGCGCCCAGACCCAACGTGGAATCACGCAGGAAGTGTCGACGCGTCGAGTGTTGCAACGAGCCAGCGTAGAGCTCCGATGCTAGCGATTTCCGCGAAGCGTTATTCGTTGAATGCATGGTTTGGAAGTCAATCATTTCATCAAGACCTCATCGAGGTTCAAAAGCACATTGGCAACCATCGCCAGGGGATCGCCGGTATTCAATTGGCCAAGTTGTTGATGCAGTCCGACCAATTCATCAAGTTCGCCACCGGAAGGCTCTCGGCACGCTACACGAACAAAACCCAACCGGATTTGTTCCGAAGGATCGTCGGACAACGTTCTCATGTGAGCGGCGAAGGCATTGGCACACTCCGCGAAAGTTTGATCGTTGAGCGTCATCAGGGCTTGGACCGGAGTGTTGGACCGTAGCCTGCGAGGCGTGCAAAATTCTCGCGACGGAGCGTCAAAGGCCGCGAACATGGGGAACGGAATGCTGCGTTTGGTGTAGGTATAAAGCGAACGTCGATAGCGATTCCCGTCATCAACCTTCGCAGTATTCCATTTGTCCCAAGATGCAAACGGAGTCCAAACACCGTCGGGGATGGGTGGATGAACCGGCGGCCCGTGCATCTTGTCGCTCAACAATCCAGAGATCGCGAGAGCTTGATCGCGAACGGTCTCGGCATCCAAACGGTGTCGGGGACCACGTGCCAACAACCGATTGGCCGGATCCACGTCCATCAGATCATCTCGAACGACACTGGATTGCCGATAAGTCCGAGACAGCACCATTTCTCGAATAAGCGGTTTGAATTTCCACTGGTGAGTGTCTTTGAAACGCAACGCCAACTCATCGAGCAAAGCCGGGTGCGATGGTGCCTCTCCGGAAGAACCAAAGTCTTCCTCTGTTGCCACCAAGCCAATTCCAAAAAGCTGAGCCCAAACTCGGTTCACCGCGACCCGCGCGGTCAGCGGGTTCTCATCGCTGACCAACCAACGTGCGAGAGCCAACCGCGGCGGTTGATCGCCGGCCGACAAAGGCGGGAAGGCCTGCGGTGTGTCGGGTTGGACTTGCTTGTCCTTCGTCAAAAACAGACCGCGAATGAACACGTGGCTGGGTCGAGCCAAGTGCGACTCTCGTTCGGCCAAAATCGGCACCGTCGTGGTTTCAATCTTGTCGCGTCGAGATTTCAATTCGGCAAGTTCTTTTCGTTGATCCTGCAGGGACTGATCCGTCAACAACGCTTGGAACTCTGGATCGCTCGATACCGCCAAATGCCCTCGACGAGTGACCAACGAGAAAGCGGACAGCAAGTAGATCCGGTGCTTGATCGTGAATTCGATTTGCGATCCCTCGCTGACAGCCAAAGCTTCCTTCAGCAAGAACGCGGCGGAGCGGGGGTAGTGAATGCGTGTGTACGCGGCGAATCCGTGATTCGATTCATCGTTGAGACTGCCGTTGGGATCATGGAACGGATCAGGCTCATCGGAAATCACATCGGCGAATTCGATCGGTGTCGGTTCGCCGCCATCGGCAGGAATTAACTTGGCTTCGACGTGCGAAAGGACAAATCCCCATTCCGAATCGGCAACCGCCTTTTCGGGGTCCAGCGGCATGCCCGTGAAACGGATCGCAGTGAGTGAATCGACGGACTTTGGCAAAGGCGACCGAAGTGTGATGTCCGTGTTTCGAGCTACGGTTCCGACGGTGTGGTATTCGTCATGATCACCGACCGTTTCCACAGCGACTTGCGTGGCCTTGTTGGTCGAAGCCGCCAGGCCGGTCAGCGGTTTCCAACGAGTTTCATCTGAGAGCAGTTCGTACTCCTGAGCCCAAATGTTCCGTTGCAAAGGGCGGATCTGCGAATCGAGCTTGGCCGCTTGATCGTAGTGAGCCGAATCAACCGGCACCTTCAACACCGGCCAATCTTCGTCCAAGTCCGAGTCCGTGGTGTTGTTGAAGAACGCCGCGAATTCGTAGTACTCGTCATGTTCGAACGGGTCATACGGATGGCTGTGGCATTGCACGCATCCAAATGTGACTCCTTGCCAAACCTGCCAAGTCGTGTTGACGCGATCAAGAATCGCCTCGATTCGAAACTCTTCGTCATCGGTCCCGCCCTCTTCGTTCGATTGCGTGAGTCGTTGGGCGGCGGTCGCGACGTAATCTTCAATAGTGGGATCGGGCAACAAGTCGCCCGCGATCTGGCGAATGGTGAATTCGTCATAGGGCATGTCTCGATTGAACGCATCGATCACCCAGTCGCGATACTTCCATGCTTTTCGAGGAGCATCGAGTCCGAGACCCTTCGAATCGGCGTAGCGAATTTGATCCAACCAAACGCTGGCCCATCGTTCGCCGAACTCGGGACGATTCAGTAGCCGATCGACAGCATCTTCGTACGCATGTTCTTGCTGTGCTTCGATCGCCGCCTCGAAGGCGGTCACTTCGTCGGGCGTGGGTGGCAAACCGATCAAGTCCAATGAAGCTCGTCGCAACCAACGCGTTGGAACTTCATCGGCGGCCGGTGAGATGCCATTTTCTTCCAACTTTGCCAAGATAAATCGGTCCGTCGCTTGTCGACACCAATCAACGTTGGCGACATCGGGCACGGCGGGGCGTGCAGGTTTTTCGTACGCCCAGTGCTCGCCCCATTTTGCACCTTGCTCGATCCATCGCCGAATCAGTTGAACTTCGTACTCTGGAAGTGGCGGTCCGTGTTCCGCGGGCGGCATGATCACCGATTCATCGTCGGTCGTGATTCGTTCGATCACGATCGACTCATCAGGATCTCCTGGTTCCACCACCCAACCATCCGGCGGCAGAACCTTGTCGCGATAGACAAACGACAGATCACCTGCCTGCTTCACTCCACCATGACACGCGACGCAGTGAGAGTTAAAAATCGGACGGATGTGTTCGTTGAAATCGATCGTTTCCGGCAAAGCTTCCGCATGGGTGTGCGCTGCATCCTGACCGGAATGTTCGCCCTCGTCACCGTGAGCGACCACGCCGAATCCACTCAGCACGCTGAGCAGGCCAACTGTTTTGATCCAATGAGTCATGAAAGCATCGAAGGAACGGTGAGAGGGAAAAGCGGCCAAACAAAAACCATCCAAGCGAAGCTGCGAAAGTTATGCCAAGATGTCATCAACGACGTTGGACGATTCCACCCCAGTCAATTTGAAATCGAGACCTTGATAGCGGTGGGTGAAACGCTCGTGGTCGATGCCCAACACATGAAGTGCTGTGGCGTGTAAGTCACGTACATGAACCGGATTTTCGACAACGTTGTAACTGAAGTCATCCGTCTGCCCGTATGACGTTCCGGGCTTGATACCAGCCCCGGCCATCCAAATCGTGAAGCAGCGGGGATGGTGATCGCGACCGGCTTCGGGTGAATCCCATTTGCCTTGACCAGCGACTCCGCGTCCGAATTCGCCGCCCCAAATGATCAACGTGTCGTCGAGCAAACCGCGTTGCTTCAAGTCTTTGACCAACGCGGCACTGGGTTGGTCGGTATCAACGCATCGCGAAACGCACCAGGAACTCAGCCGCGAATGGTGGTCCCAATCGGGATGAAACAATTGAATGAACCGCACGTCACGCTCGGCCAAACGCCGAGCCAAAATGCAGTTGGCGGCGTAGCTGCCCGGCCGACGCGAATCGGGACCGTACATTTCAAATGTCTCGTCGGACTCATCACTCAAGTCAGTCAGATCCGGAATGCTGGTTTGCATCCGAAACGCCATCTCATATTGAGCGATACGGGTCTCGATTTCGGGATCCAAAGTTTCAGTGTGGTGCAGACGGTTCATCCCCGCCAATCCGTCCAGCATTTCACGACGCAATTCCCGTGGAAAGCCATCGGGGTCGTTCAAATACAGAACCGGATCCTTTGCACTACGCAGCTTGACGCCCTGATGTTTGGACGGAAGAAACCCGCTGCCCCAATAATGGTCATAAAGAGGTTGATCACTGGGCCGCTTCATTTTTGAAATCAGCACGACGTAATCGGGCAGATTGCTATTCATGCTGCCCAAACCATAGCTCGCCCAGGCACCAAAGCTGGGTCGACCGGGGAGCTGGTGACCGGTCAAGAATTTTGTCATCGCCGGTGCGTGATTGATCTCATCAGTGACCATCGATTTCACAAAGCACAAATCGTCGGAGATTGCACCGATATGCGGTAACCATTCGCCAACCAATCGTCCGCAATCACCGTGGCGGTGAAATTTTGTGATCGCTGGCAGAATCAATTGCTTTTGGTTCTTGGTCATCCCGGTAAGCCGTTGGCCCTGGCGGACACTATCGGGCAGTTCGGTACCGGCCAGCTTTGGCAGCTCTGGTTTGTGATCGAACAACTCAATCTGCGAAGGACCGCCGGATTGGGTCAAGAAGATCACGCGTTTGGCTTTGGGCGCGAAGTGCGGCAGGCTGGACTTCAACTCGCTGGCGGCCAGCTCGTCGCCCAGCATCGCACCCGCGGCGAGAGCACCGAAGTTAAAGCCGGCTTGCGAAAGGAAGCTACGCCGACCGAGCTGCAGATGGGTTTCTTGGTGATGCATTGGATCTTTGAATGAAAGGCGGCGTCTTATGATTGTTTGCCGTGACGTTTGATCTTTGACATGAATGGATTGGTGAAACTCATTCACGCGTCATGGCTTCGTCTAAGTTCAGAATCAAACTGGCGGTCGTCATCCAAGCCGCGGTTTTGGCAGCTACGCTAGCATCGGGCGACTCCATCTGGCCGACGGTGCAAAACTCGATTGCCTGGTCAACGTGATCGCCGTAGTAGTCATCTGTTCGCGTCCAAACCATTCGCAACGCCTCGCATTCGTCGTCGCTGAGCGGGCGAGACAATACTTGGGTGGATAGATAATTTGCTTGATCAGCCCAAGCGGATGCGTCGGATTGCTTCACGAGTGAATCCGCGAATGCTCGGGACGCTTCCAACATGGTCGCGTCATTCATCAACGTCAGTGCATGCAGCGGAGTGTTCGTGCGTCGCACGCCGACTTCGCAAACGCGACGCTGGGCACTATCGAACAGAAACGTCGGTGCACTGCTGCGACGCCAGAACGCGTAGATCGTCCGTCGGTACTGCCTAGAACCGAGGCTAGGTTGATAGTCAAACCGTCCCATGGTGATCTCCGCCCATACGCCCGGCGGTTGATAGGGATACACGGGCGGGCCGCCGACGGTTGGATCGAGCAATCCCGAGACTCGCAATGCATTGTCGCGAATCATCCAAGCAGGCAAACGGAACCGGGGTGCTCGTGCAAGCAAACGGTTTTCGGGGTCGAGTTCCAACAACTCCGGTGAAATGACGCTGCTTTGTCGATACGTTTTACTGGTCGCGATCAGTCGTAGCAGATGCCGCAGATCCCAATCGCTTTCGATCAGTTCCACCGCCAACCAATCAAGCAGTTTTGGATGCGTTGGCAGTTCGCCTTGCAAACCAAAGTCACCCGGCGTTCGCACCAAACCGGCACCAAACATCAATTGCCACATGTGATTGGCCATCACACGAGCGGTCAGTGGGTTCTCGGGATCGACAATCCAATTGGCCAAATCCAAACGAGTGCGAGTCTTCTCGGCGGGCCATTCCAGCACGCTCGGCAGAACGGTTCGTTCAACGACATCGCCTTTCGCATCCCAAACTCCTCGCAACAGCACGTGAGTTTCGCGAGGTTCCTCCCGTTCGCTCAAGACCATCACCTTGCGAGGTTTGGCTTGGTTCTTCAAATCGGCGAGTTGCTTTTGAGCTCGTTTCAATCGTCCGCTGGCGTCTTGGTATTCCAAATCAGCGATTAAGAATTGTTCCAGCAAACGTTTGCGAAGTTCGTCGTCAATTAGTTTGGCATCTGACTCATCGACGGTTTCGTCATCTCGGTGCTTGTTCAATGCTTGAACCAACTCAGCCTTGGGGGAGCCACCATCCACGCGGCGAACGGTTTCGCCAAACTCCGAGCACAACGAAACTCGGAAGCGTCCGATGTTTGCATGGCCGTGAGTGGAACGTTGACGCATCAAAACGACGAATCGATCGCCGGGTTGGACGTCCCATGGTTCGGCAAGCTCATACACACCGACGTGTGGCTGAATATCTTCGGCTCCTTCGGTTGTCCAACCGTCCCGAGCGTCGTCGTTGAGCGTCTTGTTGATTTTCGCGTAACGTTTGTCCCATTCTGTCTTGCGTTCTTCATCTGATTCAAAGTCCGCCTTGGCACGAACAAACTCTAACTGGCTTTCCGAGGGACTGCCATCTCGACGGCCCATCGCCAGAACGCTGGTTAGCGTGAACTCGCCATTTCCGTCACGTGAAAACCGTCCGTCAACATGTGATTCGTGCGGGAAGACTTCGATGCGAACCCCAGTAACACGCGGCATGTCATCAGGTATCTGCATGACCACGCGGTAGTCGTCTTGGACCGGCGTCGGCCCTTTCGTTTGAACGATGCGATCGTCCTGGATGTCGAATTCGGTCCCTTCGCTGCTGTTTAGCTTTGGCGATGGCGTGTGCCACACCGAGTGTTCCGCTGGTGGGTCGATTTGGAATTCGGACAGCCAGGTATCGAAGCGTTCAACAGCTCGCTGTTTTTCGGCGACTTCAGCTTTTACGCACTCCTCAACAAACGTCGCAAACTCTTCGGCTTGAGGATCGACCTTGGGCGACTCGAATTCCAGATACGGTTTGGCTCGCATCCCAGCATTGCCATCTTCATCAATGCTGTTGAAGAACGCTGACAATGAGTAGTAATCGTGGTGCGTGATCGGATCGAACTTGTGCGTGTGACATTGCACACAACCAAGCGTCAGCCCCAACCAAACCGTTCCGGTCGTGTTGACTCGATCGATGACATAGTCGATGCGAGATTCTTCGGGGTCGCGTCCGCCTTCGCCATTGGTCATGTGATTGCGATGAAAACACGTCGCCAGTTTTTGTTCCGCGGTCGCGTCTGGCAACAAGTCACCGGCGAACTGCTCGATCGTGAATTCGTCGAACGGCCGATTGTTGGCGAATTGATCGATCACCCAATCACGCCAAGGCCAGTTTTCGCGAGTGCCGTCTTGTTGGAAACCATCCGAATCGGAATACCGCGCGGCATCGAGCCACCACATAGCCATGCGTTCGGCGTGATGCGGTGATTCGAGGCATTCCTTGACGACGCTCTTCCAGACTTCTTCTCGGGTTTCGTCAGTGGCGTCACTTAGCCGAGCGATCTGGTCGGGTGTCGGCGACATGCCGGTCAAGTCAAACGAAAGCCGGCGAAGCTGTGTGATTGGATCAGCAGGCTGACTGAGTGACAATTCGTTTTCGGCAAGTTTGTCAGCAACGAATGCGTCAATGGGATTTGAGTCGGACTCCTCGCTATCGGACTCAGGAACCTCAGGCCGAGTCAATTTCTCAAAAGACCAATGCTTGCCCCAGGGTGCTCCTTCAGCAATCCATTGTCGAATCGCTTCGCGTTCTTTCTCCGACAACGGTTTACGATGTGAATCTGGAGGCGGCATCAACGTGTCTTCATCGTCAGAAATGATCCGAGACCAAATTTCGCTGTTGTCCAAATCACCAGGCTGAACCGCGGCGTATCCGCCACGATCCTCTTTGGCGGCCGACTCGACATCCAACCGCAGATCCGCCTCACGGTTGCCTTCGTCAGGACCGTGGCAATGAAAGCATCGGTCCGATAAGACCGGCAAAACATCGCGGGAGAAAGAAACGTCATCCGCTTGCAGAGCAGTCACACTGACGAGCGAGGTGATAATCCAACCAAGCGACGTGAGAAGGATGACACAGACCGGATTGCCAAAGAATCGAGAACTCTCCGCGGGTGGATGCGGATGCGATTCAGACAGCTCGGTTGTTTCGAACGAATGCGCACACCCAATCAAGCCAATCGGTGAATCGTTCAAACTTCGAAGATCATGGACGATGAGTTCACTCATTCAATCTGCGTGACCGGATAGGAGACAAATCAGCGACGGGAGGGAGGTCGCTTTGCGAGTTCACTCGCATGATGGCGAGCACTCGACGAAAGGCGGGGCAGCGACGGCAAGGTCGGAACGAATGATCTCGAAGCCGCTGATCTCGAGGCCGCCGCCACCAGTCATTCATTATTGTCAACCGATTCGTCCGTGTCTTGCCGATTCGTTGCATTGATTTGTAAAATCCTCGCATGACAAAAGCACTATCTGACATCAACCACTGGCGAACCGATCTTTTTGACAGCATTGCCAACCCGATGGCCTGTTTGGAGCTGTTCGACTATTTGCCGCAAGTCTATATGTACGTCAAAGCGGCTGACGGACGCTATCTACGGGCCAATCGCGTGGTGTGCCGCGTCGTTGGCGTCGAGGATGAATCGTCGATCATTGGCAAAACCGACCTCGATTTCTTTCCACCGGCAACGGCAACTCAGTACATCGAGGAGGATCGACGTGTGGTCGCTTCGGGCGAGACTTTGACGGATCAAATTTGGCTGGTTCCCGACAGCCGCGGTGTCCCTCAGATCTATTCCTGCAATAAGATTCCGTTGCTCAATCAAGCCGGCGACGTGGTTGCTTTGGCGGGAGTCAAGCGGCCCTACCATGATTCGGATGCCCCCGAGAGCGGACATTTGCGGTTGCTCAAGGTGGTTCAGTTCGTGACACAAAATTATGGCGAACAAATCGCGGTCGCGGACTTGGCACGGGAAGCCAACTTGTCACCCAGCCAGCTGCACCGCGAATTCATTCGGCTGTTTGGAATCACGCCGAACCACTACATCCGCGAAGTCCGAGTTGGTGTCGCCAGACATTTGCTCGAGTCGACACAGGAAGCGATCGGCAGCATTGCCGCCTCCACCGGGTTTTACGACCAAAGCCATCTGACACGGCAATTCAAAGCGTCGACGGGCATCACTCCGACCGAATACCGACGAACCTACAGCCCTCTTGGCTGAAGTCTAACGATCTCGCCCAGCTCGCCGCCCCTTCCCAAATTGAGACGGTCACAAGCAGAAAATGCGACACTTTTGACGACAAGCGTTTCAGGTGAATTCTACCGGGCCTAAGACGAACGCCTCTCGGACATCTGCGGATGGTTCATTTGCTTTCAAATTGGTCGTTCAATGGTCGCACCGACGCCCGTGAGCACTGCAATCCGTGCAATTGCCGGGATTTGCTGGATTTTGAATGGCGGCGTATCGCATTGGCACACAACCTGCAATTCCGATGATCCACCGCAACAAGATTTCCCACCAGACTTTTCTTTGGATCCATCATGGCCACTGTCGATCTGCACTCCTCGGTCAACCGCCAACCTCAATCGCCCCTCAATTGGAGGATGCCGACGAGCGGTGCGGTGCCTCGTATCCGAGTGACTGCATGGTGGACAATGTTGGCGTGCAGCGTCATTGCTTTGGTGACGAGCAGTTACCTGGCGTACACCTCATTCACCTCGTCACCGGTCGCAGGCTGTTCCGGCGGAAGTGTCTTTGATTGCGGGCATGTGTTGCACAGTCGTTGGTCGAAAGTTGCCACCGTGCCGGTCAGCGTCCCAGCGATTCTGACTCACCTGTCCGTCATCTCGTTGCTTTTGTTCCGTCCGATCAGCCTGTTCTGGAAACGAGTTCGCACGGGTGCTCTGGGCGTTGCGGCTCTGACGGCTGGTGGTGCGGCGTTGTGGTTCCTGGGTCTTCAAATCTTCGCACTTGGTCACCTGTGCCCATATTGCATGGTCGCTCATATCGCCGGATTGGTGTTGGCCGGCACGTATCTGTTCAGCCGTCCGACTCATGCTCCATCACTTCGATACGTCGCTCCCGCCGCAGCGGCAGGCTTGGCTGTGTTGATCACGCTGCAAGTCGCCACGGAACCACCACCGACATTTGAAGTGATCGAACACACCGCTCAACCGGCGACCTTCAGTGCTCCTGGAGCAAATGATGGTTCTGAAACATTCGCCGCACCTGGCGTATTCGAAGCACCGGCCGGCGATGCTTCTGCAAAAGGTGAAGTCATCGATGGACTGTTTGCTCCACCCGAATCGGTCAGCAACATCAATGAAGCAAACCGTTTGATCAGCCAAGTCGCTGAATTCGATGCGGCTCGTTTCGCAATGGCAATGGTGAACCCAGCGTCGTTGCTTTCGGCGGAAGTGGACTCCGCATCGGACACTCCAAAGACCGCGGAAATCTTGGGTGGTGTTCGATTGACAACCAAAGATTGGCCGCTCGTTGGAAAGCCAGACGCGGAAATGGTTTTTGTCGAAATGTTCGATTACACATGCCCGCATTGCCAACGGACTCACGAATCACTCAAGGCCGCCGAACAACACTTTGGTGACCGATTGGCCGTCATCATGTTGCCGGTTCCACTTGATGGCCAATGCAATCCTGAGATCAAGAGCACGCACGCTTCGCATCGCGAAGCTTGTGATTTGGCAAAGCTAGCCGTCGCGGTTTGGTTGGTCGACCGAGAAAAGTTTGCCGATTTCCATTCGTTCCTGTTCGAGTCCAAGTCCAACTATTCGCAAGCGTTGTCGCATGCATCGAAGATCGTTGACGAAGCCAAGCTGAAATCGATCGTCAGCGGTCCGACTCCTACCGAGTACATCCAGAAACACGTGCAGCTTTACCAGCGTGCGGGCGCCGGAACGATTCCTAAGTTGTTGTTTCCAAAGACAACCACCGTCGGAGCGGTTGAATCTTCTCAATCAATGATCCGGTTGATCGAACAACACCTGTAAACAAACGTGGTGTTGGTTCCCATCCGGTGGAGCAATCTAAAGCTATCCGGTGCGAGCACAGACTGGGAATGTAAGCCACTCTCGTCATACCGCCGCATCAATTCGTAGGGCGACTTCTGAGACGCAAAGCGGCGGACTCGATGCCTCGTTGGATCGCAACTCGATCTCGATTTGATTCTGCCCCAACAACGGCTTCGGAAGTGGCAGTCGGATTGCTTCGCTGGCGGTTTCAACCTGCATCCCCGCCAGGTCGTTTGTGCCGATCTCCTGTTCATTCAGTCGCACCACAAAACGCTGATTCGGTTCCGGGTCAATTTCGATTGACACCTGATCACCGTCTTCCAATCCAGTGGGGCAATTGAAATGCCGTCGATAGATGGCATGATACTCCGACCGGGTTACCTGCCCGGGCACATCATTGCCCGTAGGAACCTCGGATGCACCCGACGTGTCCGGAACGTCCATGCGTTCCGCTCGATGCACCGACTGGCCATCGCAGAAAATTTCGCGGGTCCAGGGGCGTCGCAATCGAATGCGGTGAGTCATTGAGAACCGGTTCCAAAGAGAAATGAATTGCAAGCCAACGATCGCCCTCGCACGTTTCATCTGACGGTCGCTTACGACGGTACCGAATATTGTGGCTGGCAAGTCCAGCCTGAACAGCGGTCGATTCAATCCGAACTGGAACGCGTCATTCGACCGTTGGCTGGTCGTCCGGTGCGAGTCTTGGGCAGTGGCCGAACTGACGCGGGAGTTCATGCGATCGGGCAGGTAGCTCGATGTGTATTACCGGTTTGGAAGGCCGACACGGTTGCCCTGCAGCGCGCGATCAACAGCAAACTGCCAAACGACATTCGCGTCAAAGCGGTCCGTGAGACTCGCGAACGATTTCATCCCATCGCCGATGCGACGGGAAAGCAGTATCAGTATCTCGTTCAAGTCGGTGGCAGTCGCGATCCATTCGCGAATCGCTTTGTCAATCGCGTTGGTGGTCCGATTGATCATTCGGCAATGCAATCGGCAGCGGCAAAGTTCGTCGGGCGTCACGATTTCAAAGCGTTTCAGGGAACCGGCGCTGAACGACCGTCGACCGTTCGGACAATCCATTCGGCTCGTTGGATTCCTCGCGTTGCCACCGGACCAACCGGAGCGGAACTGGAGGGCGAGCACTGGTGTTTTGAAATCGATGGAGAAGGTTTCCTCTACAACATGGTTCGCAACCTGATGGGCACCATGCTGGAGGTCGGCCGAGGGAAGAAATCGCCTAACTGGATCGATGAGGTCCTGGCCAGCCGCGACCGCAAAATGGCAGGCCCGACCGCGCCGCCTCAAGGGTTGTTCCTTTGCCGAGTCGACTACCCCGACGAAGTGTTTCAGGTGGAAGAACCCGACGTGATCGAATGAGCGGACCCATTCGAAACAATGTTCATCAAAACTTCATCGTCATCGACGATAAACCGCGGGTTTTACGGTCGAAACGAGAGAGTGTGTTCCTTCGCAAAACCGGGTGTCGATTGGTAAACTGACACGACCGGTTCACCTCTCATTGATGCGATGTCTTTATGTCTGCCGAGAGCCCTCCCGCCTCTGCGCCCATCCTAGATGAAGAGTCCCGTGCACTCGTGCGGCGATCCATCGCTGCCGGTGTGGTGACACTGGACGAGATCAAAACAGTCGTTGCTTCTCTGATGACCGACGACACCCGGTTCACTCCGCAGCGTCTCGCCGATGGCATGCAGAACGCAGGTTTGCTGACGCGATGGCAATCCAGCAAGTTGCTTGCCGGCAAGAGCAAAGGCTTCTTTCTAGGTGCCTACAAACTGCTTCGCCCGCTCGGCAAAGGCGGCATGGGGATGGTCTATCTGGGTGAACACAGTGTCATGAAGCGTCAGATGGCGCTGAAGATCTTGAACTCAGACTCCAGCCGTGACGAACGCCGAATTCAACGCTTTCAAGAAGAGGCTCGTGCATCGGCCCAACTTGACCATCCAAACATTGTTCGCGCGTACGACTTCAATCAGTCCAACGGCAAACTCTACATCGTGATGGAATACATCGACGGGATCGATTTGCATCAAGTCGTCGCTCGCGATGGCGTGATGTCGATCGCCGCCGCGATTGATGCGATGTATCAAGCCACCGGCGGATTGGCTCACGCTCACGAGCGAGGAATCATTCACCGCGATATCAAACCGTCCAACTTGATGTTGCGATCCGATGGCGTGGTGAAGGTCAGCGACATGGGTCTGGCTCGCATCGGATGGTCGGAAGGTTCGGGCGATACCGGCAAACGTCGGCTGACCGGAACAGCCGACTTTGTCGCACCGGAACAGGCTCTCAACAGTCACAGCGTCGATGCCAGAGCGGACATCTATTCGCTCGGATGCACGTTGTTCTTTCTGCTGACCGGTCGTCCACCGTACAAAGGTGACACAGTGGCACAACGACTGGCTAAACATCAGACCGCCCCCGTGCCCGACGTTCGCAAGCTGCGTCCGGATTGCCCCGCACCACTGGCAAGTTTGCTGACTCGGATGATGGCCAAGAAACCCGCCGATCGTCCGCCATCTGCCGTGGATTTGATCGGCCAATTCGATCGCATCCGCCGCTCGGCCGGACTGAAACAGAAGAACCATCAACCGCTCGCCGCGATCGCGTCGACATCGGACACGACCGACGAAGGTCAACTCTATCAAGCGACGATGGATGACCAGTCGATTTTCAATGGCTCAGATGCTGACGAAACGTGGCAGGATTCGAGCGAGTTTGATTTCAGCACGCTGCCCGATATCGGTGTCGCGACCACACCAAGTGCATTCCCCAGATCAACGTCTGGATTGTCTAGCCCACCGCCGCCGCGTGCTGGCCTGGCATCAAACAATCATTCATCCACCGGATCCAATTCCAATCAAAATCAGACGTTGATGCTGGGGATGGGGTTGGCGATCGCTGTTATCGCCCTGATGACAGTGCTGGGGATGGCCGTTTACACGATCGCGAAACCGGATGCGCCGGCGGCACCGAAAATTAAAGCCACCGAGAGTGGCAAAGAGATCGTCATCATCAACGGCGGTTGAAACCCCGGCAATATTGACTTGTTTTTGTTATGATCAAAACCGCAGTAGCGGGGCGGCCCATTGGTGGTCGGACCGGATCCCTCCCTCCGATGCACAACCGACAGAATCTGGTGACCGATAGCTCCGCACAATTGATTTTGGCAACCGGCAGCCGGGCCGGTATGGTCGCGGAGATTCGATCGGGGTACTACATGATCGGTCGCGATCGCGTTTGCCAAATCCGGCCGAAGAGCCGCTCGGTGAGTCGAAAACACTGCTTGCTGCACTGGGAAACGCCGGCCGATTCCGAGCCACGGTTCCGAATCTTCGATCTCGACAGTTCCGCGGGAACGCGAGTCAACGGAACCCGCATTCCAAGTCGGACCTGGATCGAACTCGTCGACGGCGCAGAATTGAGATGCGGCAAAATCGCATTTGGATTGGTGATCGAGTCGCAAGAAAATGCGGCACGCAAGCACATCGCCGCCATCGACCCAAGAGAAGACACGGTGGTGAACGAACGCGGATTTGACACCGCGTCCGGCTTCGAAGACGAAGATGACGCGAAGCGGGCAAACCGAGACCATTCGGCGAGACAAGCCAATTCAACTCGGGCGGTCTCCGAGTCGCCCACCGTTTCGTTGCTGCAAGGAGAAGCATGGCAGGAAGTCGACATCGCGTCGTTTTTGGAAGCCGAAGACACCGTCGCTCGCGAAGCACGCTACGACGATATTCGCGCCAAAACCTCCAATCCTGAACCATCACGTCCTGATTCAGAATTCTTCGACCACGACGAAGAATTTATCGACGACGATGCGGCGGAACCGCCCGATCAAACGTCATCAGGTAGAGGCGCCGCCACAAACAAACGCGGCTCGGGATCGCCCCCCTCTGCAAAAGTAAAAGGTGCAGCCACAACGAGCATTCTGAACCGAGTCGACTGGGACAAGGTGAAGATCTACGCCGCCTTTGCGATGACGATCGCCGTCTTCGTCTTCGGCGGGTACCAAGCGATGCAGTTTTGGCAGGGTCCGGAAGTTCGAATCGTTGACGGAATCGACTGACCAGGCCTCAAGCGGATGCACTGATCGCAACTATACTGCTCCGCAACATGCCATCCGATCGAACCTCTAACGACTCATCTTCCACAGGTGACTCCAGCATTCTGAGCGATCGGTCTGGGGCGTCAGACGACCGCGTGGCAACAGTTGGCACTGCCGAGACCATCGCCAGTCAGTCCAATTGCGGCGAGCCAATGGTTGGCGATTGCTCCGTGTCTCCGGCAAACGCGGACGCTGGATTGACCAGCTCCGGCGAGGCTGTCCCCGGTCCGGCAATCGCCGATCAGGCTCCTTCCGACAATGATGCCGGCAACGCTGCTCCCCCGAGCAAGTTCGCCAAAGCGTTTTCGTTTGCCCAGACAGTCGGCTTTGCCTTTGGAATCGTGGCGTTGCAGATGGGCCAAGGCATCTTGTTGGCCCGACTGCTCGGACCGGTCGGCCGAGGCGAATACGCGACGACCGTTCTGTATGTGCAGATGCTGCTCTACATCGGTTTGTTCGGCGGCGTGGAAGTCATCTGCCGTTACGCCGCCGATCGGACGGTTGAGACGATCAAACTTCGACGGGCGGCGATGTGGTTGGGCTTGACCACCGGCGTCGTGACGACCGGATTGGTTGTGCTCTGCAATGTGATCGCGTTGCCCGACGAGAAAGCCTATCTGATGTCGCTGGGTTGCTTGTGCGCGTTCAGCGTTATCGGCCAACACGTGATGCTGATCATGACCGCGGTCGATCGCGGGGCAGGTGACTTCTCGAAGTACAACGTGCGTCGATTCGTTTCCGCCGCCGCGTTTCCCGCATTGCTGCTGGTTGCTGCCTTCGTGACCGACGTGACGCTGAATTTGGCTTGCGTGTTGTTCGTCATCGCATCGGCAATCTCAATGGCCGCCTGTGTGATCGGACTCCCCAAACTAGCCACGGGCAACAGCGAACCGCCTGTCAAACAACTTTTGAAAGAAAGCCGCCCCTACGGCGTTTCCATGTTGGCGACGGACCTTTCCGAGCGATTGGATTGTTGCTCGTGATGTGGTTGGTTCCACTTCTAACGCAGGGCTTTTACGCAGCGATGGTTCCTGTCGTCTATCCGTTGACGGTGATTCCTAACACGCTGGGCATTTACTTGTTCAATACCGCGGCGGATCGCAGCAAACGACTGCGAACATCGGACGTGCACCGAATTCTTGGTGGCTCCATCGCGATTCAAACCGTTTCCACCATCGCCTTCATCATCTTGATCGGACCGTTGGTGAAGCTCGTTTATGGCGAAGAATTTGCACCCGCCATTGTGTTCGCTTGGTGGCTCGCACCGGTGTCCGCGATCAAAGGCATCTTGCAAGGGTTGGACAGCTACGTCAAAGGCCGAGGCAAACCGCTCGCGCCGATCCGATGCCGCATCGTTGCTTCCGTCGTCATGCTGGGATTGACCGCCGCGTTCGTCGGATCCTACGGGGCGATCGCGATCGCGGTGGCTGCTTTGGTCGGACAAGTCATCTGTTTGGTATGGCTGTCCGCGATCGTCTACGCCGACGTTCGCGAACAAAACGCGGTGATCGAATAGTTCACCGCACCGAACGCGGATCGAGTTCCGTCTCGATTGAATGCTTCTTTACTGAGGAAGGCGTGAACACTAAAAGACGATCTTAGCGGTGCGGCGCAAGCCGCCCGGTGAGGAACCTGAGGCTCGTGTCCTTCCACCACATCACTTGTCGCTCACCTGTACCTTGGGCCGACGCTGTTCCAACCAGTCCATCTTTGGCACGCGATCCGGTGACTGCTTTGCCCACTCAGGTTCGGGGAACCAACGCAAACCGCTGTATCGCGGATAGGTTTCCCAAATGTCACCGCCATCCGGACCTGACACTCGCGGATCGTTTGTCTTGGTCAAGTAATCATTCAAACGCTTGCTCAAGCCGGCTTTGATCTCTGCGAAATCAGGTTTGGCCGACAGATCGTTCAAACAAGCGGGATCTGATTGGATGTCGTAAAGTTCATCTGCAGGTCGCTTGGCAACCGCCGACTGCAAATACTTGGCGAGCTCCGCGTCGTCGCGGTTTTCGACCAAGAACGACAACGAAGGCGAACCATCGATGTCGTGATAGCCTTCGTGCATCGGCCCCAACTCTTTGGCCAAGACGACATTGGTTTTCGGGTAACTTCCCGCACCAAATTTCTGGGGTGCACCAGCCGGCCAACGTTCCGGACGGAAGTTGCGGATATAGAGGTATTGGTCCGTTCGGATGCATCGTTGAGGATACCCGAGCGATTCATACCGCACCGAAGAATGCCTTTCGCGGCCGGAGAAAACAGCGTCACGAGTCGGCTCGACGATTCCGTCTTGGTCGGACCGAAGCAGCTCGACCAAACTGCGACCACTCAGCGGTGTCTTCTCAGGCGGTTGGACCTCGGTCGCGTCGTAGATGGTCACCGTCACGTCGATCAAATTCACCAGGTCATCGACCACGCGTCCACCCTTCGCGCCGCTCGGCCAACTGATCGCCAGAGGCATGTGGATGCCATATTCATAAACGTTTGCTTTGGCCCGCGGAAACGCCATGCCGTTGTCGCTGGTCACGATCACGATCGTGTTGTCGAGCTCTCCCGCTTTTTCAAGCGAATCAAGCATTCGGCCTAAATGCTGGTCAAACCACTGGATCTCGAAACAGTAGTCCAGGATGTCGCTTCGAATCTCGGGCGTGTCGGGCAAGAAAGCGGGCACAACGACCTTGGACGGATCCAGCCCATTTTTCAGCCCGATGCCTTTCTCGAACACACGATGCGGTTCATGACATCCGAACCAAAAGCTGAAAGGCTTGTCGTCCGGCCGGGCCTTCAAAAACTCGTCAAAATTGGCTGCGTAATCGTTGCCGCTGATTCCGCCGGGAGCCTTCGACTTCTTTGACGAAAACGATGGCCCGGCAGGGTTCCTCGAACGATCGCTGATTTTCCAGTTTCCCGGCCCCCAACCTTTGCCGGTGTACCCAACGAAGTAGCCCGCGTTCTCAAGCCGGTCCTGATAGACCTCGTACTTGCTCGCAAAGGAACTGGCATGAGTCCCGGCGTGTTCGATCTGCCAAATATTGCGTCCGGTCAAGAATGCAGCACGCATGGGGCTGCATCCTGGCGAGGGTGTGAAGGCGTTGTTGAACAAGACTCCCGTCTTTGCAACGCGATCAAAGGCCGGCGTTTGAATCGCTTGATATCCGTACGCCGACGTGTGCGGGAAGGACTGGTCGTCCGATATCGCCACCAACACATTGGGACGATCCGCCGAGAACAGATTCACGCAACAAAGCGTGAGAACAAACAACAATGCGAGATGAATCCGGACCAAGTGAACATTCCTTCCGCGAGGTGAATTGACTGCGAAGGGAAGATATTAGCTGAGCCGGTGATGCTTTGCTTGCTACGGCTGAAGTTGAACTTGTCGTAAATCCGATCCAGTTGGCACTCCGGCCAACATGGCTTGCAACTTCATCGTTGCGGGCAATTCGCCAGCAACCTCTTCGCCGGGAGGACTGCCCCAGAACCAACGTTCGCCATCCTCATTCGCGATTTCGAGCTGAACGATCGGGTTTTGCCGCAAATCGCCATGCACCCCGATGCTTTTCAATTTCAGCTCGATGCGATGGGGTGCAAGCAATCGAGCCAACAACGCGGCGGAATGAACTCGGGTGTCACCAAAAGGCGAACCTAGCCCGCCGGTGTGATAAGCACCTGGAACAATGATGTGCAGATAGTGATCGGTTTCGGAGGGTGCAAAGTCGCTGGGCAACAAAGTGCCTTCGCCATCAACCACCAAAAAACCAGGTCCGGTTTTGGGATCATCAACGTAGACCATGGCAACGGGCAATCGATAATTCAAACGCACGTCGAGTCGGCCGTTTGCTTTCTTTCGCACGCCGACAACACGCTGCACCCACGGGTGACTCGCAAACGCAGAAGCCACTTTTGCGGACACTTGCTTGTCCAGCAGCGACATGTCCTTCATCGCGGTTTCGGTGTAGACAACATCAACGATGTCCGTCCGCACGTATTCCGGTGGCGACGTCACAGAAATCTTTTGGGGATCGATCCCGTGATAAGTCACCGCGACGTACTTGGCTCCCCAAGTTTGCCAGGCGGCGTAGCCAACGACCAACAGGATCGCGGGCCACAGGATCGACAAAACCGCTGGCGCGGCGATCATTCCGCGGACCCATCCCACCATCGTGGATGGTTGTTCCACTTCCAGTCCGCGCTTGCGCCGGATCAATCGTGGTCGTTTTTCGGACGGGGGCGACTCGGTCATCCGAGTACGGTTACCAAATTTGCAGATTCAACTGCAAGTCGATCCCGGTTTGCATCAAGACTTGTTCGCGTACCCGCCCGATCAGTTTCACGCATTGATCGCTGGTCGCGTTTTCGTGGGCGATCAAGTAGTGCGGTGCCGCCGAATCGAGCGACACGTCGCCCTCACGAATTCCCGCCAGTCCGGTGCTATTGATCAACTCGCACGCCGAAATGGAATCGGGATCGATGAACGGCATTGCGATGCGATTGGATTCCGATGGACGGCGCTGGCCACGATGGATCCACAACTTTTGCATGCGTTTCGTGAGTGCCGAAACGTCCTTGGGTTCCAAGTTAAACGTGACGGACAGAACCACGGTTCCCATCAAAGTGGATTGACGGTGAGCGAACCCGGCTTCGTCGCCCGTGAGCGTTTTGCGTTTGCCTTCTTCATCGATGATCTCAATCGACTCCACGACCGATCCGATGTCGCGACCTTCCGCTGAGACGTTCCCGACGACGGCTGCTCCGATACTGCCAGGGATTCCGACCAAGTGTTCCAGTCCGCCCAATCCTTCACCGACCGTTTTGATCACCGCGTGAGTCAGCTTGGCTCCCGCACCGGCGACTAGTTTTTGGCCCTGGATTTCCAGCCCACTGGTCGCGGGAGCGGACAACTTGATGACCAACCCATCAAATCCGGCTTCTCGAACCAGCACGTTGCTGCCTTGTCCAAGGACACGCAGAGCCAACTGCTTTTCGCGAGCGGCGGTGTAAAGTTTTTCGATCTGATCGATTTCGACCGGTTCGGCTAGGAAGCGTGCGGGGCCGCCAATGCCCAACCACAACGTTTCACGCAGTGGTTGGTTTTCGCGGACCACATGCAGCAGGTCTTCGGGGAAATATTCGGTAAGCGATTCAGAGGGAGCAGAGGACACGTCGTTCATTTGCCGGTGCGAGTTTCGAAAGCCACCACCTCCAGGCGGCGGGACGCTGGACGCCAGTTTCGCAGTCCGAAGCAAAATTGGCAATCTGGATTCGATCAGCCCACCGGCGAACAACAAATCTAGTGGATTCTCCAGTCATCGAGGTCGTGCAGTTTCTAAGCTGTTGAATTGCCACACGTATGTCATCACCCTCCTTTTGGGAGGGTGAAGTCAGACTACACGACCTCCATCGACGCAGGGACACCCAGAAACTCTTCGGATTTGGCAATCGATCACGCCGAGCAAAAGTGGCTATCGGCCGCAAACCGTGAACTCCAGCTCGCTTCGATCCCCCCGAAATGCGCGGCCAGCGGCTGCGACGGCCGCCTGACCAGGTCCGAGAACACCTCGCCGACCCGCTGGCAGCGTTTTCGTCGCCCTAAACGGAACCGGAAAGTCCATTCCGGCACCACTGCGAGACTGAAACCGGTTTCACCCCCTTGTCGCGTTTCCGCCAACTTCTGATATTGGTGCATTCCATTGACTTGCCCTTTTCACCTCGCAGCCACACACGGAATCCGTTTGATGACCGCTTTCCCCGATGTTCCCGTCATTCAGTACGAAGGCCCTCAGTCCGACAATCCGCTTGCCTTCCGCTGGTACAACCCCGACGAAGTCATCGAAGGAAAAACGATGAAGGACCACATGCGGTTCAGCATCGTCTACTGGCACACGTTCCGAGGAACCGGTGCAGACCCATTCGGCCCCGGAACGGCGGTTCGGCCTTGGGACAACGGATCTGAAAGCGTCGAAAACGCACAAAAGCGTGCCGTCGTTGCTTTTGAGTTGTTCACCAAACTGCAGGCTCCTTACTACGCGTGGCACGACCGCGATGTGGCCCCCGAAGGAGCCAACTTGCGAGAAACCCACGCGAATCTCGACGCGGTTGCCGATGTGCTGGAAGAACAGCAAAAAGCGACCGGCGTGAAATTGCTGTGGGGCACCGCCAACATGTTCAGCAACCCACGCTTCATGCACGGTGCCGCGACGAGCTGCAACGCGGACGTGTTCGCTTACGCCGGTGCTCAAGTCAAAAAGGCTTTGGAAGTCACCAAGCGTCTGGGCGGCGAAAACTATGTGTTCTGGGGCGGCCGCGAAGGTTACCAAAACCTTTACAACACCGACATGAAACGAGAACTGGACCATTTGGCCAAGTTCTTCCACATGGCAGTCGACTACGCCAAGTCGATCGGATTCGACGGTCAGTTCTTGATCGAGCCCAAACCGAAAGAGCCTACCAAGCACCAGTACGACAGCGACGCGGCCGCGTGCATGAACTTCCTGCGAGCCTACGATCTGGATTCGCACTTCAAGCTCAACATCGAAACCAACCACGCGACGTTGGCGGGTCACACGATGATGCACGAGCTCGATTACGCGGGCATACAAGGTGGACTGGGCAGCATCGACGCCAACACGGGTGATTTGTTGTTGGGTTGGGACACCGACCAATTCCCAACCGATTACTACCTGACCACCCAAACCATGCTGATGATTCTGAAGCACGGCGGGATCGGCACCGGTGGCGTGAACTTCGACGCCAAGGTGCGTCGTGAATCTTTCGAGCCCATCGATTTGTTCCACGCTCACATCGGCGGAATGGACGCGTTCGCGAAAGGTTTGAAGATCGCTGCTGCGATTCGTGCCAGCGGCGAATTGGCCGATTTCGTGAAGAACCGCTACTCGACTTGGGATTCCGGAATCGGTGCCAAGATCGAAGCCGGTGAAGTCGGCTTCGCGGAACTGGAAGCTTACATGCTCGAGAAGGGCGACGTCGACGCAAACCAAAGCGGCCGCCAAGAGTACCTCGAGCACATGATCAATAAGTACATCGATCGCGTTTGATCGAACGAAGCAGATCGGCTCCCGAGACACGTCATTGAGCGTCAGGGAGTGACCATTCCATTTAGAACGCGGTGCAGCGATCATTCGCTGAGCCGCGTTTTTTCGTTCTGAGTGCATCGCGTAGAATCAGTTCTCCACCTGCGATCCTCGTCAACGAACCAATTCAATGTTTTCAAAGCAATGCGTCGCCGTTCGCTGCTTCATCCTTCTCGCGATGGCGATTTTGCCCCCTCGCCTCTTGGTCGCTGCGGATGTCGTGTCTTCCAATTGGAACGTGAGCGAAACCGGAACGAACGTCAGCTTGCGGGGGCTCTCTGCGGTGGATGACGATGTGATCTGGGCCAGTGGAGCGGAGGCCACCGTGATTCGCTCGATCGATGGTGGAGAGACTTGGCAACCTTGCGGCCCCGCCGGTTTTGATGGTCTTGAATTTCGCTGCGTCTGCGCCTTCAGTGCAAACGTCGCATGCATTGCCAGTGCGGGAACGCCGGCCGTGTTGTTACGAACCGAAGATGGTGGAGCGACTTGGAAGGAAACCTATCGCGCCGAATCAGAATCGGCGTTCTTTGATGCGATGCAATTTTGGGATGCGGATCGCGGCATGGCGGTGAGCGATCCGGTCGATGGTCGGTTGCTTGTGGTGGAAACCAACGACGGTGGCAAATCATGGCGAAAGGTAACCAACGGGATCCCGCTTGCTCGCCCTGGTGAAGCAGCCTTCGCGGCCAGCAACTCATCGTTGTTGCTTGGTCCGGACGGCCAGTTGTGGTTCGGCACCGGAGGTGCAGAATCCGAAACTAGTCGGCTGTACAAACGGTTGGGTTGGGATCAGCCGTGGGATGCTATTCCTGTCCCCATGCCAAGCTCGCAAGCCGCAGGCATTTTCGCAATTTGCCAGGGGCCGGCCATCGCCGAAGTTGACGCCACGAAACCTCTGATCTGCGTAGGCGGAGATTACCGAGCTTCCGAAACGTCGAAGGTCACGGCCTGCATTAGCCTGGATGACGGAGCAACTTGGCAACGTGTCGCGGGTCAACCAGAATCCTTCCGCAGTGACGTCATGGCGATCCCCGAAGCCAGCCCGCTCGCCAGAGCATTGATCGCCGTCGGTCCAGCCGGAACCGATTTGTCTCATGATGGAACGAACTGGACATCCTTGTCAGACATTGGCTTTCACTGTTTGTCAGCGGGAAAAACAAAGCTCTTCGCGTGCGGATCCGACGGCCGATTCGCTCAACTGGAGTGATCCTCGACCGAAGTCGAGCCTTCAAATGCTGACACAACCGCCCCCCCCCACACTTTCGGGGGGCTTGATTATGCTGGGGGCATGAACCGTTTAGATGCTTCCACAACCGCTTCCGTCCCGTCGGGTGAATCCGATGCGGAGACGATGTCGACGCACCAGACGGTCGAGCGAATCGCGAATGAGTCACGTGACCAAGCCGACTTTCTTCATCGCTTGGCGACGCACTTGGCCGAAACATTCGATGCGGCGGTGGTGGCAGTTCAAGACTCGTCGTTCCCGCAACCCCGCATGCTCATTCGCAGTGAATCGATTGCTGCGAGCTTGGACCGTGAGAAACTGAGAGAACAGTTAGGCGCGCTCACGCCATCGGTCGCATCATTCGAAATCGCCCGAGATAAAAACGAACCATCGCACCAGTCCACCGCGGCCAGTGTCACTGCGTTGGGTGTCGAGATCTTGCCGGCACCGCAGTTTGCGAATCTCTTGATCATTCATGGCTCGCAATTGCCCGCCGGGCAGATGCTTTCCGAGATGAGGTCGCTAGCAGAAATTTCTACCGCCGCGCGTCAAACGATGGGCGAAGCGGATGCGGAATCACAAACTCCGCAATTGGGTTCCCAAACGTTGTCAGTCCCCGATGCGGGTTCGAAATCAATCTCGAACTCGTTGGATTCTTCTCGCGGAATTCGATCGGCGCTGCGAGCATTCCATTCTGACTTAAGTCCCACGGCAACCGCGTACCGCATCGCGTCAGAACTTCCTCGGTTATTGCCCTGCGAACGATCCGTCGTGTTACTCGCCAAGAATCCGTCGGCACGACGGCCTCGATACCAAGTTGCCGCGATCAGCGGTTCATCGGTGATCGACCTGCGCTCGCCACTGGTTCGCTCGATGAATCAATTGGCCGACGCTGTTTCGGTTTTGAAGCGACCATTGACCTTGCCACCGTCGGCCGACGCGGACACGATTGATCCCGCATCGATGTCACCGCAACTGGTTCCACCGCTTGAAACCTACTTGGACGAATCCGGGGTGTTGTCGGTGTTGATGATTCCGCTGTTCGAATCGGTCGACGACACGAGAGTTGCTGCGGGTGAAAACACGTGCAACGAATCGGATCAGGAGACTCGCGAAAAACAGCGTCGCCAGCCGATGCCGATTGCGATGCTGATGCTGGAAACATTCTCGGGCGAACCATCGACATCAATCACCCCGGCAATGGTGGAAGTCGCCGAAGAGTCGTCCTCCGCCATCAGCAATGCGATTCGCTATGACAGTGTGTTCGCGTTGCCGGTTCGACGCCCGGCAGCGGCCGCAACTCGCCGAGTCACCCGCCACTGGATCCTGGCTGGTTGCATGTTGTTGGCAGTCGGCTTGTTGGCCGGTTGGTTCATTCAAGTCGATCATCATGTTGTTGCGACCGGGCTGGCTCGTCCCGCGGTTCGGCAAGCTATGTTTGCTGGGATCGACGGCGTCGTTAACGAATTGAAGGTGAAAGATGGCGACGTCGTTCGCCAGGGTGACGTTTTGGTCCAGCTCGAGAATCCGGAACTCACCCGCGAAGCCCAGGCGTTGTCGGGACAGCTCGCGACCGCCACTGAAAAGTTGAGTTCTGTGCGAGCGATGTTGCTGGCCGCATCCGACGATTCTCGCGATTCGGCACAGAGCATCCTTGAACAACAAACGCTCGAGAACCAAATCGATTCACTCAACAAACGATTGCAAATCAATCGTGAGATGAAGGACATGCTTTCCGTGAAAGCCCCCTTTGATGGCCAGATAGTCGGTTGGCGATTGAACGAACGGCTGAAAGATCGGCCGGTGTCTCGCGGCGACCGATTATTCGCGATCGTTCAGCGCGACGGACCGTGGGAGTTGGAGCTGAAGCTGGAGGAAACTCGCGCTGGCGAAGTCATCGAACGTCACGCGGCGGGATTGAATCTTCCCGTTCAATTCGCCATCGAAACGCGACCGACCGAGACGTTCCATGCGAATCTGTCCGCGATCGGAGGCGTCGCTCGCAAACGTGCCGATGGCCGCAACATGGTGGACTTAGTCGCCGACATCGACACCATTCCGGATGGCGGCTTCCGTGGGGATGCCGAGGTTACCGCAAAGATCGTTTGTGGCCGTCGTCGCTATCTTTCCAGTGCACTGGATGACGTGGTCGCTTGGTTCCACCGCAACGTTTTGTTTCGGTTTCGAACATGAACACCGGCACTGATTCTTCAACGCGTCGGCCGCTCGGAATTCACCACAAAGTCGGCCTGAAAGCGGTTCGAGTTTCTCATCGTCATGCGGGTTGGGCGGTCGTCCATGATGCGATCTCGGGACAGTATCACCGTCTTCGCGAAGACGAATACTTTCTGCTGACGTTACTTGATGGGCAATGCAGCCTGGATGATTTGCGAGATGAGTATCAGGCTCGCTATCCCAATCGTCGCGTTCGCCCCAACCAAATCAACGCGTTGCTGTTCCGTTTTCACGAAAGCGGATTGACGGTTAGTCAGTCGGCCTTGCAAGGTGAACCTTTGCTCCAGCGAGCGGACGCGGACCGCCGGCAAAAACGTTTGGCGATGGCATCACAATGGTTGTTCATGCGGTTTCCTGGAGTTGATCCAGCACCGATCATGCGGATCCTGATGCCGATCGTTCGTCCGTTGCTTGCTCCATTCGGCATGCTCGCTTATTTGGCGTTGGTCCTTTCCGCAGCCGTGATGATGCTGGTTCACCGCCAGCGTTATCTTGCGGAATTGCCCGCATCACACGAGTGGTTGACACTGCAGAACGCAATGATCTTGGCCGTCGTGGTTGCTATCACAAAAGTCGCGCACGAATTGGGGCACGCTGTGGTGTCAGAGCGATTTGGTGCCAAGTGTCGGTCGATCGGTCCAATGCTGCTCGTTTTCACACCCGCGTTGTACTGCGACACCAGCGGATCGTGGATGATTCCCAGTCGTGTGCAACGAGCGGCGGTTGCTTTGGCGGGCATTGCCACGGAAGTTCTCATCGCATCCATCGCGGCGTGGGTTTGGCTTCGAACGCCGGCGGGCCTGACCCACACGATTGCTTCCCACGTGATGATCGTTTGCGGAGTCAGCACAATCGTTTTCAACGCCAATCCGCTGTTGCGATACGACGGGTACTATCTGTTGTCGGATTTGACCGACATGCCCAACTTGGCTCAACGAGCCCAACGGCGATGGGGGCAGTTTTTATCGCGAGTTTTCTTGGGTGTGGAAACGGGAGCTCCCCACGAACCCGCGGAACGTTCGACGTGGTTGCTTGCCTATGCGGTCACTTCGCTTGCGTATCGATGGGTCTTGATGGCGACCATCATCGGTTTTATCTGGATCTCGCTGAGACCCTACGGGTTAGAAATCATTGGCCAAGCAATCGCCCTCGTCGCAGCGGCCTCCATGCTGTGGGCTGGGTTGGTGTGGCTGCGTCGGTTTTGGAACAATCCTATGAACCGCCGAAACATTCGCCCCCGACGAGCCATCGCATGGTGCACCCTGCTCGCCATGGTTGTCTTTGCCGGAACGGTTCCGTTGCCGCGTCATGTCTACAGCACCGTTCGCATCTTGCCGGAGCAAGAAACCCGTGTGCACCTGACTTCACCCGGCATTCTGAGCCAAATCCATGTTGATCCGGGGCAAACGGTCCGCCGCGGCGATGTCTTGGCAGAACTGTCCAATCCAGAAATCGAGTTGGAGGTTCTCGAAGCCGAAGGTGACGTCCGTCAACAAACGATGAGACTCGAAGGATTGCGTGCGTCGCAGACGCTGGTCCCAGAAGCCAGTTCGCAGCTGCCCGCCGCGGAAGCGTTGCTGGACGAAATGCGAGACCGATTGGCAGCAGCAATTCGGCGACGTGACTCGCTAACGATCACCGCTCCGTGTGATGGCGTCGTGATAATCGCTCAAAGCAATCCGCAATCCGCTTCAGACGCTTTGCTGGATGCCGATGCGAATCCACTGGATATCGGGCCGGGCTTGAATCCGGCGATGGATCGCACCGCGGTTCGGCTAGCATCTTGGTCCGGTTTTCCCACATCCAAAGAAAACGGTGGATGCCTGCTCGAAGCGGGGACTGAATTGCTGAGTATCGCTTCACTGGACACAGAATTTGCCCGCCCAGTTCGATCACCGCAACTCGGAGAACCGCCATTTGCTGACCAACAAACGCCCCCCTGCATCCGATGGCGAGGCGAGGTAGTGGTTCGCTCTGTTCAGCGGCAACGAATTTCGCTTGGCGACGAAGCCTTGATGATTCGCGACTCCTCGCCCAATCAAGTTTTTCGCGGCCGGGTTGTTCAGATTTCCGAAGAAACCTTCGACCCACGAATCGACGCTCCCCGACGAGACCATCACCGAGCTGATCAAGCGACACGGACGCCGGGAACCAGCTATGTCATTGAAATTGCAATCGACAATTCCGTCACAGCACCCGCGACATGCGTCGCGGGTGCCTCTGGGCGAGTGAAAATCGCGGTCGAATCGGCTTCGGTTTGGCAAAGAATCTACGAACTCCTTTCAAGTTCATTTCGTTTCAGATAACGAGTGCATTCACCTGCTCGATTTCCGGGTCGGCTGACCGCGTGAGGGACTTCAAGATCCGTCGGCGGCAAAGTCGATTGCTTGATGATTCATTCGCGTTTCGCCCCCCCATTCCTGGACTTTCGTTGTCGGATTGATACAATGGAATGCCCACCTTTCTGACGACGACACCCGCAGATAGGCTTTGCGAAACGCATCGTCACGTCGTCACCCACCTACACCGAACAATCGTTCTTCTAGGAGAAACCCCTTTGAATATCCGTCCTCTGATTGCTGGCACCGCCGCTGCGTGTGCACTGACCGCATCGATGGCCATGGCCGAAACCGGAACGTTGAAAATGCGTTTCGTTTACGACTCCAAAGACGCTCCCAAAGTGGAGCTGATTGAACCGAACAAAGACATCGCGTTCTGCGGCCAGCACGATATTCCCAACGAAAAATTGTTGGTCGACTCGGAGACGAAAGGCATCAAAAATGTCTTGGTCTACGTCTACACCGGTCGTGGCGGAACCAAATTGGATGATGTCGCTCCAAAGAACGCCACTCACGAATTGGCCAACGACAAGTGCCGTTTTGAGCCTCACTACGTGATCGCACAAACTGGTGACACGCTGAAGATCACCAACCCCGATACTGTCGGTCACAACGCGAATTTGAATTTCTTCGCGAACAAGGCCGAGAACTTGATGATCCCAGCTGGTGCTAACAAAGAAGTCGCTCTGGAAAAGCCAGAACCGGCTGCAATTCCGGTTGAGTGCAACATTCACCCTTGGATGCGTGCTTACGTCGTGGTTTTGGAACACCCTTACGCTGCAGTGAGCGGTGAAGACGGAACGCTGACCATCGAAGGTATCCCAACTGGCGAAGTCATGTTCCGCGTTACGCACGAAGCCGGCAAAATCGACGAAGTCACGATCGACGGTGGGAAGGAATCATGGCGTCGCAGTCGCTTCGAGCTGGACATCAAACCCGGCATGAACGATCTGGGTGACGTCTTGGTCCCAGCAGACGCTTTGTCGCTGTAAGACCACACCGCCACATCAAACATTCGATCGGCGTCGTTTCTCAAACGACGCCGTTTTTTTTGCGCACAGACCTTTCTCGCGAACCCTTTCCCGCCAACAGGGCCTTCTCTCGCACCGATTCACTCGCACAAAAAAATTTGCGAATTGGTGCCCAGGCCGATCAGGTTCCTCGGCGGTTGCCGAACCAACGAATTTGCATGCGGTCGCAATATTGATAGCCTCGCGAGATCGCCATCGGTTCCAACCATGGCCGTGCGGCGTCCAGCTGTTCGACCGAGATCCCTTGCGGCATCAAATACACGGCATCCGCTGCGATCTCCAATTGCCGCACGACCTCATCGATCTCAGGCAATTCATCGGCCGAATCGACCACAAATTTGACCTGGGTCGCTTCTGCGGATTGAATCAATTGCTTCATCGTGTTGATCGGCAACCGCCTTTCAGCGTGCATTTTTGCCAGGCGCGGGTGATCCTTCGCGTCTGGAGTGCTTGCCCGCAGCTTGGGGCTGAGCGACAGCAAATCGCATCTCGCACCAGGGTCGACGGTTCCAGCGGTTTCAATCGTCACGTGATTCCCCGCCGATCGCAACTGATCGATCAAGCTGACGATCCCCTTGGCAATCAAAGGTTCTCCACCGGTCAGCACCACGTGCTTCACGCCTGACTTCGCGACCAATTGCAACAAGTCCTCGATCGTTTGCCGCGTTCCTTCGGGCTTCCAAGACGCGTAAGGCGTGTCGCAAAACCAGCACCGCAGATTGCAGCCACTGGTCCGGATGAAGACGCTTTCGGTGCCGGTCAATTCGCCTTCGCCTTGACGACTGACGAAGGTTTCTGAAATCAGCAGCGACGATTCCGAGGCGCGTGCGTCCCCGGGGGTTTCCGCCGAGTGCTCAGCGGGTAAAACATCGACTGGATGATCGACCGATTTCAAACGACACCGCGTTTCTAGAAGTGAACCAAACCACGTGAGCGACACAGCCTCTTTTCGAGACACTCTCGAAGTTTTTGAAAACCCCGCCCCGACACGAAATTTCACGATCGAGCATCATTGCCCGGAATTCACGTCGGTTTGCCCGAAAACGGGACAACCCGACTATGGAACGATCGTTTTCACGTACGTCCCAGACCGTGTTTGCGTGGAGCTGAAGAGCTTGAAAATGTACTTGCAGAAATTTCGCAACGAAGGAATTTTCTACGAGCAAGTCACCAACCGAATTCTGGACGACTTTGTCGCCGTCGTCCAGCCTCGCAAAGTCACCGTGGAGAGCAAATGGACGCCACGCGGCGGCCTGAACAGCAACATCATCGTGACCTACCCCGACGAAGCGTGATCTGATCACGGCATGAATTCCCCGTCCTTCCTCACAAAATCCGCCTGCGCCATGTCCTCCGTCATTCTGTCTGGTTTCGCCGACGAATCCGCGTTCTCAAAAAGAGCCAATGAGCAATTCGCAGCTCTGGCCGCCATCGGACTTCAGCACTACTCGATTCGTTTCGTCGATGTCGGAAATGGCATCAAAAACGTGATGATGCTGGAACCTTCCGAAATTGAGACGCTTCAGGAACTGCACAAAGAGTATGGAATGTCGGTCAGCAGCATCGGCTCGCCGATTGGCAAGGTGAAGCTGCTGGACGTCGAGGATGGGACTTCGAACAAGTTCATTCCATTTGAAAAATACCTCGCCGAAGACGTGCAAACTGCTTGCGATCGGGCGGAGGCCTTCGACTGCAAATTGCTTCGCGGTTTCTCGTTCTATCACCCCAAAGGCACGTCGCCCGAAGATCACATCGATCAGGTCTCCGACCAACTCGGGCAAATCGCTGAAGCGTGCGACAAACGTGGTTTGACGTTTGGCTTGGAAGTCGAAGCAAACTTGGTTGGCCAAACCGGCGACTTACTTGCCGCGATCGCAGAGAAGGTCAACAACCCAGCTCTCGTCACGATCTTTGATGGAGCCAACATGGTGATGCAGGGTCTGACATCGGATCAGGTCTACGCCCAGTACGAGGCGATGAAACCGTCGCTCGGTTGGCTGCACATCAAGGACTACAAAGACCCATCACTGAACGGCCGGGTTGATCACGTCGACGAAGAATCCGCCAGTCACTTTGTGCCGGCCGACCAAGGCGACAGCGCCCACGAACGCATCTTCGAAGACCTTAAAACGTTCCTGCCAACGCTCGCGGATCGAATGTCACGACGCGGAGTCGAAGGCATTTACTTGGACCTCGAACCTCACGTTCGTGGTGGCGGTCAATTCGGCGGCTTCAGCGGTCCCGATGGATTTGGCATCGCCGCTCGCGGTCTATGCCGCGTGCTCGACAAAGTCGGCATCGACTATCACCTGCGAACGTTCGAAGACTTGGAAGCCGCTAAGGCTCAACAGTCCTGAACCAAGTCCGGCGACAAAGTCTTCATCCACCCAAAAAGTCGCCAACCATTCCACGCATGACGGGCACTTTTGCCCGTCTTCCCGGTGCATGCCAATCTCAAACGTCGGCCAAGAGTGGCCGACCGACGTCAAGGGTCTCCGCCAACCGGTCGCGGGCCTAGCGGGCTGTTGATTTAATGAGCCGCACCGCGTTAGCGGCGGTTAGTCAGACGCCAACCGGGGCTAACGCCCATCGGCTAATTGTTGTCACTCGGTATACGACTAAATCAACAGGCTGCTAGGATTCCAAACGCAGGATCGTCGTTCCCAGTGGCGGCAGAGTCACTTCGATGCTGTCCGGACGAGCGTGGTGCTCAATGCCGGTCGTCTGACATCCGGGATAGTTGCCCAGGTTTGATCCGCCATACGCTTCGCCGTCACTGTTGAAGATCTCTTTCCAGAAACCTTGTGCCGGCACACCAACGCGATAGTTGTCTCGCGGGACAGGCGTGAAGTTGTTGCAAACCAGGATCGGAGGATCGCCTTCGGCACCCTTTCGCAGGTAGACCAAAACGCTGTCTTCCGCGTTGTGAGCATCAATCCACTCGAAGCCGTCGCCTGTGAAATCGTGCCAGTGCAGAGCAGGGTTTTCAATCACGACCTTGTTCAAGTCGGCAACCAATTGTTGGACTCCACGGTGCGTGTCGAAGTCTAGCAATTCCCATTGAGGACCATCGTCCGCATTCCACTCAGTCCACTGCGCGATTTCACCGCCCATGAAGAGCAACTTCTTGCCGGGGTGAGTCCACATGTAGCTGTACAACAATCGCAGGTTGGCGAACTTCTGCCACATGTCTCCTGGCATTTGGCTGATCAACGACCCTTTGCCGTGAACCACTTCATCGTGCGATAGTGGCAACGTGAAGTTTTCGGTGAAGGCATAGATCAGACTGAACGTCAGCTCATTCTGATGGAACTTGCGGTGAATCGGTTCGTTCCGCATGTAGCTTAATGTGTCATTCATCCATCCCATGTTCCACTTGTAAGTGAAACCAAGACCGCCATCGTACGTTGGACGCGAAACGCCCGGCCACGCGGTCGACTCTTCCGCCGCCGTGATCACACCGGGGTGATTCTCATGAACCGCGATGTTGAAATCACGCAGGAAGTCGATCGACTCGAGGTTCTCCCGTCCGCCATACCGGTTCGGAATCCACTCACCGTCTTCTCGGCTGTAATCCAAGTACAACATGGATGCGACCGCGTCGACTCGCAGACCATCGATGTGGTACTTGTCCAACCAGAACAACGCGTTGGCGATCAAGAAGTTCTTCACTTCGTTGCGACCGAAGTTGAAGATCATCGTGCCCCAATCCGGGTGCTCGCCCTGACGCGGATCCGCATGCTCGTACAACGCCGAACCGTCGAACTGACGCAGACCGTGATCGTCTTTCGGGAAGTGAGCTGGGACCCAGTCGATCAAAACGCCAATGCCGTTTTGGTGCATGTGATCGACGAAGAACATGAAGTCTTCCGGCGATCCGTGTCGGCTGGTCGGCGCGTAGTAGCCAACGCTTTGATAGCCCCATGAACCAGTGAAGGGGTGCTCGCTGATTGGCATCAATTCTACGTGCGTGAAATTCATGCGGTGACAGTAATCCACCAACCGTTTTGCCAAGTCTCGGTAGTCCAACCAACCGTGGGTTCGGCCGGGCCCCTTTTGCCAACTGCCCAGATGAACTTCGTAAACGTTCATCGGAGTGTGCATCGGGTCCATCTCGGCCCGTTGCTGCAACCAATCCGAATCATTCCACGAGTACGTGTTGATGTCCGTGATGATATTCGCGGTCAGCGGTGGCAGTTCGGCGGCGAATGCCATCGGGTCGCACTTGTCCATCCAATGACCGTGCTGGGTCTGGATTCGGAACTTGTATTTCTGACCGACTGTTGCTCCGGGCAGGAACAATTCCCAAATACCAGTCGACTCGACGGGCTGGGCGACATGACCGCGTCCGTCCCATCCATTGAAATCGCCGACGACCTGAACTGACCGAGCGTTGGGTGCCCAAACGGCGAAGTTGACGCCTTTGACGCCATCGACTTCGCGGAGCTGCGCGCCGAGTCGCTCGTACAACTGATTGTGGCGACCTTCACCGATCAGATAGCGATCCAGGTCACTAAAAATGCTGGGGACGGTGTAAGGTGACGTCGTCTTAATTTCTTTACCGGTCTTGTCGATCATTTGCAGTCTGGACGTGGAGGGCTTGGTGATGGGCTCATCGCAGATCGCTTCGAAGAATCCGCCGGGATGCAACCGTCGCATAGGACGTCGCAAACCGCTTGCCGAATCGATCAGCCACACGGATTCTGCGTTGGGTTCCAACACGCGAACGGATGTGGCTTCTCGCCCCCGATAGTTGACAGGGTGACGGCCCAACAAACTACCCGGGTTCGCCACACTGCCATCCACGAGTGACTGAATGGTCGATAATGAAAGCTGCGAATTCATGGCTGGACTACGAGTGAATTGATTGAAAATGAGTTCGAAAATGCAAAAACACGCCTGAAATCAGGACGTTTTGATTGGGTTGGATCGTTGAATGCCGTTGGCCGAAATTGCGGTACTCAGCAACCAGTCACGCAGGCGATCGTTGGCGGTAGGAACTGCCCGACTGGATTTCGGAGCCGGCGGCCCTAAGTGAGGTTGGTCGATTCTCGACCAATCGCCATTCAACTTGGTGGATCCGCGGGCAACCGAAGCGTCGACTTCAGCCGCCGGAATCGCTCCATCGGGCGTGACGTGTTCGGGTTTGCGACTGACCAGACGCGACGTCACCAAACACGCTTGAACCTCGTGGATTCCCAAAGCGTGGTCGACGCGTCGCCACAGATCAGCGTGCTGGACTTCAACACGACGGCCGAAGTGATCCCAAACGAAATCGCTGCGGCGCCATCTCGGCAATGAATCAGTCAGTGATCGAATCAGGTATCGGTTGTGACTCAGCAGCGTGATGCCCGAGGGACCGTCGATTGCTTCGAGGCCTCGTACCGCCGCCAGCAATGACAAACGGTTCAAGTCGCCAAATTCTTGATCGTCCGCTTCCATCACGGGTTTGCCATCCGATGTCTCGATCACAAATTGCCATCGACCATCGGTCAGCGACGTGCTGTGAGCGGACACGACCAGCAAAAACGAAGCGCGAGGTTTCGCGGGTGGTGGGTTGAAATCGGGGTCGCCGAATTCGGACGTCATCGACGCGAATTCTTCGAGGGATTGCAAAGGATCCATCATGGTTGGGTTCGCCAGTGTGTTCGACGTGCTTTCAATACGTGATTGCGATCAATCTGGCGGCGGCCCCTTGGGTCTCGCCCGGATCCTTGGACGAGAGGGCCGCCGCATCGCAGTTCACGCATCGATTGCTAGGGAGGGGAAAGCAATGAGACGCGATCCATCGGTGCCAGTCTTCAGCGGTGCACGTGTTGGCTATCGATTGTTGCTGCGATTTCAGCTTGCCAAAACTTCGTTGCGACCGCCTGTCGACAAGGATTGCTTTCGTCCTCGTCGGCCATGCCGGAAAAGCTTTCCTGCTCAAAAAGGTTTGCGCGAACTACCAGGCGATCGTGCAACCGTTGAAGCCTGAATAACCGGCAAGCTTTGGCTTGGAAGCCGCCAGGGTTCGGCTCATAGAATGCGATCACGTGGTCCCAAACGAAGGACCCAATCGCCTGTTAGCGAAACGAGAACCGCTATGTCCATCAAAGATTGGAGCCCGAAATGCGATTAGCAGGGGACTTGCCCGAAGACCCTCATTAGGGGGCTCTCAACGGCAGTAGCTCTGTCACTTATTCGTGCAGCATCAAATCCAACAGTGCTTGCGCGACCAAATGAGGTTCTTCCACCGCGTCGCATTCCGCTGGCAAGGCATCGACCAAACATCCCGCATCGCCACCGGTTACGACCAAAGTTGCCGCACCGCCGTAGATACGAAGCAGTCGTTCAACGGCCCCCGCGACCGACGCGAGAACGCCCAGTCGCATCGCGGCGACCGTGTCTCGGCCTGGTCCCTCCGGCATCTCTCGACACCGGTGGGATGCCCAATCGAGTTTGGGTAACGCATCCGTCCCGGCCGCGAGTGCCGCGGTCTGCATTTCCAAACCAGGCAAGATCGCTCCGCCGCGAAACACTCCCTCGGCGGAAACAAAATCGACCGTCACCGTGGTTCCGGCATCGACCACAATCAACGGTGCCGCGTGACGCCGGAATGCAGCTTCCGCTCCGAGCAATCGATCGATCCCGACTCGTTCGGGGAAGTTCACATCGATTGGCATCGAAACGTCTTCATGCGTCACGAATCGCACGCGAATGCACTGGAAGAATGCTTCGTCGAGAGCAAACACCAACGGTTCCGCCGAACCACGATTCACACTCGCGACCCGAACGTCATAGCAAACGGATTCACATTCTCGCGATTCACAAGCCGCAACCTTCTCCGCCAGCGTTTGCAAGTGCTCGATGCACTTGGTGATCCACTCTGGATCACGCAGTGAAATCGATCGCAACTGTGGACCTCGCGTCCTTGCTGGCTGCGCCGCTTCGACAGCGGTCGATGCTTGAGTGACAACCTTGATCGCGGTGTTGCCAACATCGATGCCGACTCGCACCATCACGACATCGCAAGGCGATTCATCGTGGAGCGGTTGCTCATTCGCGGGGGACTGCTCGTCTGCCATGTTCCTGCCGACTGCTTCAAGACGAACGATCGCGGCGTTCGCCAGGCACGACTTTGCCAGTGTCGGACAACGTAGCGGCACCCTGGATATCTTGTGCCTGCACCTCATCCGACAAGCCACCCGTTGCGGCAGCCTTGTGAGGTGGAAGGCGACGTTCTTTTTTGGGTGTCACGGGAGCGTCGTCTTGGCGAATCAAAGTTGGAGTGATGCCCGCTTCGATCATTTCCTCGCGACGCTTGGCGACTCGAGTCATGATTTCGCCAACCAGTTCTTTCAGTCCCACATCCGTTGCGGCACTGATCGAACGCAGATCACGAGCGTGGTTGGCCGGGTGCTCGTCAAAATAAGCTTGCAATTGCTCACGGACTTCTCCATCCGGGTCCAATTCACACTTGGTCATCACCACCAATTCATCGCGATCAGCGAGCGACTCGTCGTAATGCTGCAACTCTTCGCGGATCGCGACATAGTTTTGGATCGGATCGCTGCCGTCGACCGGAGTTGGCTCGATCAGGTGAACCAGCAATCCGGCGCGTTCAACATGACGCAGGAACTCGTGTCCCAGCCCGATGCCTTCACTGGCCCCTTCGATCAACCCGGGAATGTCAGCCAGGATGAACGATCGCTCGATGTCGACGTCGACAATTCCGAGGTTGGGATACTTCGTCGTGAACGGATAATCGGCGATTTCGGGTCGAGCACTGCTGATCCGCGAAAGCAGAGTGCTTTTGCCAGCGTTTGGTTTTCCGATCAGCCCCACATCGGCGATCGATTTCAATTCCATGATCACGTGCCGCGTTTCACCGGGCTGGCCCAATTCGCGTTCTCGTGGTGCCTGGTTCTGCGGCGTCTTGAACCGAGCGTTCCCGTGACCGCCTTTGCCTCCGCGGCAAATCACAAACTCTTCTCCGACCTGAGTCAGGTCTTTGATGACGAAGCCGTCTTTCGCGTCGATGATGCTCGTCCCGCAAGGAACAAACAGACGCATTTCGCGGCCCTTTCTGCCGTGACGAAGAGCCCCCATGCCGAAGCCACCCTTTTCAGCTCGGAAGAACTTTCGGGTCGCGAATTGGGCCAACGAGTTCACGCCCAGGCGAGCTTCCAAAACGATGCTCGCACCCCGGCCGCCATCGCCCCCATCGGGACCGCCCTTGGGAACGTACTTTTCCTTGCGAAAGCTCATGCAGCCATCGCCGCCCTTGCCGGCTTGGAACTCAATTTCAACGCGATCAAAGAACATGGGATGCAGAGTGGAAAGGACCACAGTGGCACAGGGCCACAGGCGGGGAGCGGAATCAAAGGTTGAGTATGGCCATGAGTAAGATCAAACGCAAACGGGGTGTGATGACCGAATCACCACACCCCGCGCTTGAATTGGAATTCAGAACTTTTGCTCTGATGAGCTGTGGTCCTGAGGCTCTTTCACACTCTTAGAGCATCTTTCCGAGCTTGCTGCACAAGTCAGCGGTACGGCTCGAGTAGCCCCATTCGTTGTCGTACCACGACACGACCTTGGCCATCTTGCCCTTGTCGCCGAGGACTTGGGTGAAGTCAGCTGCGAAGATGCTGCTGTGTGGGTCGTGAACGATGTCGCTGCTGACGATTGGATCGACAGCGTAGAACAGAATGCCCTTCATTGGACCTTCTGCAGCGGTCTGGATCGCCAAGTTGATGTCTTCCTTGGTGACTTCCTTGCTCAGGTTGACGGTCAAGTCGACAACGCTACCCGTTGGCACTGGAACTCGCATGGCGATCCCGGTCAACTTGCCTTGCAATTCAGGAATCACCAAACCGACAGCTTTGGCAGCACCGGTGCTGGTTGGGATGATGTTCTGAGCAGCACCACGTGCACGGTACAAGTCAGCGTGAGGCTGATCCTGAACGTTTTGGTCGTTGGTGTATGCGTGAACGGTGGTCATCAAGCCTGATTCGATTCCGAACGAATCGTTCAGGACCTTGGCGACGGGAGCCAAGCAGTTGGTCGTGCAAGAAGCGTTGCTGACGCAGTTCAAATCGGCTGAAAGCTTGTCGTCGTTGACGCCTAACACGCAGGTCAGGTCAGCGCCGTCTTTGGCTGGTGCGGACAACACAACCTTCTTTGCACCAGCGGCCAAGTGGCTGTCGTAGCCAGGTTTGTCGGCGGTAGAACGTGCGGTGAAGAAGCCGGTTGACTCGATGGCGATGTCAACGTTGTGGTCTTTCCAAGGCAAGTTGCGTGGGTCACGCTCAGCCAAGGCGACGATCTTCTTGCCGTTAACGGTCAACGAAGTGTTGTCGTACTCGACAGTGCCGTCGAAACGTCCGTGAATGCTGTCATACTTCAGCAACATGGCCAAAGTGCGGTTGTCGGTCAAATCGTTGATCGCGACCACTTCGAACTCGTCGCTTCGCTCCATCAGGTTGCGAAAAGTCAAACGTCCGATTCGGCCAAAGCCGTTGATTGCTACTTTAATAGCCACTGATTTCGTATTCCTGTCTCGTGGAACAAAGATGGAGAGAAGCGGCGGGCGAAACAGTCACCCAGTCCGCTGCGGGCGCGGATTATAAGATCGCGAGTCCATTTTGAAACAGCCCCCGAACCATTCCACTGACATCGAACCAGCCACGATGACCGATCCTCGGCCCGAAAAAATCGCTTCACCAGCCGAGTCCTCGCATCCCGATCGACGGGAATCATCCACCCGAATCGAACAATCCCAATGGCGACGCCCAGCAGGTGTCGCACCAGGAACATGGCGATACGTCCAACAAGGGTCCATCGCCAACCACTACGATGCTTTTGTGGCGGAAACGCCGCTCTGTGCGTTGGACCAGACGTTCTTGCGTCAGGTGTTTGAATCTATCGATTCCGGCCGGCAGACAGCGGAATCTACCGAGGGGGAGGTTGGTCGGGCCGACCAAAAAGTTTTTTCTGATCGAGACAATTGGGTGCTCGATTTGGGATGCGGAACGGGCCGAGCCGCCACTGAGTTATCGCGACTTGGCCGCGTCGTGCTTGCAATCGACTTGTCTCAGTCCATGCTGAACCACGTGGTCGAGCGAGCGAGATCCGCCAGTGCCGAATCTCAGGGCAATCAAACAGGATCGATCGTTCCACTCCGAGCCAACTTGGTCCAGCTCGATTGCTTGGCCGACAATTCAGCCGCGGGAGCGGTGTGCCTGTTCAGCACTTTGGGCATGATCCAAGGCAGAGAGAATCGCCGGAAGGTTCTCCGACACGCTTCACGCATTGTCAGACCAGGAGGCAAGCTCCTCCTGCACGTCCACAACCGCTACGCATCGCTGGCTCAATCTGGCGGAAAACGGCTGCTCGCCAAAAGCTTGCTGAAATCGATCATCAGCCGCGACCACGAATTCGGCGACGCAACCTACGCCTACCGAGGACTCCCGGACATGTTCCTGCATCGCTATTCGCGCCGAGAACTCATCGCAGACTTAAAAAGCAGCGGCTGGCAAATCAACCACATCCACCGCTTGTCACTCGACGGATCCAAAACAATAAAAGAAAGTGCCGCCAACAAACTGCGGATCGAAGGTGGCTATTTGGTGGAGGCGAACAATGGCAACTAGTGTCAAGCGTTCGTTAACGCAACGTTACTAAGCAACCACGCCATCAATTCGCTTGCGTCGTACGCGGCGAATAACCCCGAAGCCTAAGCCAGCCCCCAGAAACGCCAAGGAAGTCGGCTCAGGCACCGCAACGACCTCCAATGTGATGTTGTCAAATTGGTGCCCGGGAGTCTGACTCCATGACACAGAAGACAGTGCGTTTAAGGTTGTGAAAGATATCGTTCCAAACTGGTTGTCAGTTACTGACACCGTCTCTGTTTCCACAACAGTGCCTCCAGCGGCAAGCTGCCCAACAAACGTCAAAGAGAAAGGACTTGTCTGCCCATCGGTCAGTTTTCCAATGTCTATTGATGTCAAACTAAACTCCGCAGCACTGGCTTCGGTCAGGGTGACGGTGGAACCGGGATTATCGGAGAACACGGCAAAACCTGACCCCGTTATGTAGTTCCCATTCCCTGGTTGATAGTAGGACAATGCACCGAAATTTGGTGGATTGTCTGGGTTCGTCAGATTAAAACCGTTCTCGCTGTAAGAGGTACCAATCTCGATCTGTGAACTACCGGAGTTGTCAGCCTGAACGTCGTCGAAATCAATTACGATCGTAACAGCGGCGTTAGAGCTACCAGCAAAAAAGCCCACAGCACAAAGGGCAGCCAAGTAGATCTTTGAAATCTGAAACATAACTAGCACACTAAAATAACACAGAGACGTGACCACCCGGTCGATGAAGCGTCAGCATTTGTTTACCAAACCGTCTCCAAGAGCGTACACAAACTGTCGGGGGAGTGTCGTACTGCTCCAAGTTTTTTGGATTTTTCTACTTTTTCGTGACACTCAAAACGCCGTTTTGCTTTAAAGCCCACCTACTCCTCCCGGAACCGGTAGCCAATCCCGCGGACGGTTTCCACTAAATCGGCGTGTGCGTTCATTTTTTTGCGGAGGGCTCGGACGTGGACGTCGATGGTTCGCTCCAGCACCATGGTGTCTTCGCCCAGGGCCGCATCGACCAGTTCGCTTCGGTCGAAGGCTCGTCCGGGCTGGCGGATCAGAGTATCGAGCAGCCGGAATTCACTTTTGGTTAGCTTGACCGCTTCCCCCTCGATCGTCGCGACGAAACGCCTGCGATCGACCGTCACGCCGCATCGCGAGATCGCGTCCGCATCGTCCATGCTGGGTTCGCGACGACGCAGCAAGGCCTTGATTCGCTGGAGCAGCACCTTGTAGCTCTCCACTGGTTTGACGACGTAATCGTCCGCTCCGACTGCGAACCCAACCACCTGGTCAGACTCTTCACCCAACGCACTGAGCATCAAAATCAGCGTGTCCTTGGTCGTCGCATCGGATCGCAATTGCTTGCAGACCTCCACACCGCTCAAGACTGGCAGATCGACGTCCAGCACCACCACGTCGGGCAAGTACAACTTGGCCTGATTGAGAGCCTCCCGTCCATCGGCAGCTCGATAGACCTCGTAGCCGGCTCGTTTCAGCTGGTACTCCAGCGTTTCCACCAACGGCCGGTAATCTTCAACGATGAGAACTTTGGTTTTTGACATTCGTCCGCATGCTGCGTTTTGAGAGGAGATTCATATCTTCCGATCTGCGTGTAGTTTCGTGGAAGATGTGAAGTTTGGCACCACCCACAAACCGCCGTTTCGTTGAAGGTTTGATGAAGATCTGATTCGGGAATCCAGAGTCGATGGATTCGGCACACAAAATCAGATCCCAGCGGCCTCTTCGGGGCATCTTACCGAACCCTGATCTTATCGAACCCAGCACGCTGAATTCACGACAGCTTAAAAAATCGCCTCGCATTGGCGGTCGTTGCCTCCGCCAAGGTCGAGGTTGGCACATTCCGAACATCCGCCAAGCAACGCAGAATGTGTTGCACCCGGGCGGGCTCATTTGGCCGTTTTCCTCGCAGCGGTTCGGGCGACAAGTACGGCGAATCCGTCTCGATCAACAATCGGTCTTCCGGAACTCGCTTGGCGACCTCGCGAAGATCGTCGCTCTTTTTGAACGTGACCATCCCAGCGAAGCTGATCATCAATCCCATCTCCAAACAACGCTCAGCTAATTCCCAATCACCGGTGAACGAATGCATCACTGCCTCGGGAAGCCGCGATTGCCGGGCGAGCTGCTCCGCAATCAGCTCGCCGCTCTCTCGCATGTGAATGACCATCGGCAGGTTGGTTCGACAGGCCAGATCGATGTGTTGGTCAAATGCAATCTGCTGCTGTTCGATCGGTGTGTCGTCCCAGTAGCAATCCAGTCCTGTTTCGCCAATCCCGCGAACACCGGGCGCCGACGCCAAGTTTTCAATTTCCGCGAAATCGCCTTCGGAAGACTCGGCGACTGAATTGGGTTGAATCCCGACGACGGCGTGGAGCATATCTGGGAACTCTGCTGCCAATTCAACCGCTCGGCGACTGGTCGCCAGATCGATTCCGATCACACCGATACCGACCACGCCAGCCTGACGAGCCCGATCCACCACTTCAGCAACGTTGTCGTTGAAGTCCTTGGAATTTAAATGAGCGTGGGTGTCAAACAGAGGATTCATTCGGGGCTCGGATGGATCGAAAGCGGAAACAGATGTGTCGGTCACTGCGTCGGTCATTCTGTTTCATTTCGCGAAACTGGGTAGCACCCGCGACCACAAACATCTTTCGACGGTTGGCATCCGCCAGTGAGAAACTGCATCAGTTGCACCGATTCAGCTCGTACGCCAGATCATTCCGGTGCGACGAGTTGTTCATCGCCCGACAAATCATTTCTGTTTTGAACGGCCCCGATTCCGCTGATTGGTGAACACAAGCTGATACATTGGGGGGCATCCGGTCGCATCGAAGAACGTCCCACTCGTTCGCGATTGCCTCACATCGACGCCCACCATCGTGACCGGTCCCGCCTGCAAACCCAAAGGTCTTGCCCAAGATGTTTCAGTCGACGTTCCGTGCCGTCACTTGTTCGATGGCAATTCTATTCGTTGCTCCCGCGGTTGCTTATGCCCAACCGGAGTCAACGAGCGAAGCCCCGAATTCGGCCTCTCGTCCAAACATCGTTTGGATCATGTCGGAAGACAATTCCAAGCATTACTTGAAACACTTCGACGAAACCGGCGTCGAGACTCCCGCCATCGAAGCCATGGCGGCTCACGGGATCACCTTCGATCGAGCTTTCAGTAACGCACCGGTTTGCTCCACCGCCCGAACCACGTTGATCACTGGTTGCTACGGTCCTCGAATTGGAACTCAGTTTCATCGACGCACGGAATTGGCCACATTGCCCGAGGGAGTCGAAATGTTCCCGGCGTGGCTGCGGAAATCCGGGTATTACACAACGAACAGTTCCAAAGAGGACTACAACGCGAAAAAGCGGATGGAGCCTTGGGACGATTCCTCGCGAAAAGCGTCTTGGAAAAACCGACCGTCCAATGAGACGCCGTTTTTTCACGTCGTCACGTTTGCCGAGTCGCACGAAAGTAGATTGCACTTCGGTGTCGACGCGTTGCAAAAGCCAACGGACTTCGATCCAAAAACCGTTTCGCTGCCACCCTACTTTCCGGACACTCAAGTCTTCCGGCACACCGCCGCGTTCTATCGCGATCGGATGAGCGTCATCGACGAAAAGGTCGCAGGCGTGATCGATCAATTGGAACAATCCGGCGAGCTAGAAAACACATTTGTGTTTTACTTTGGCGACCATGGTGGCGTGCTACCGCGAGGCAAAGGCTACATCTACGAAGCGGGACTGCATGTGCCGCTGGTCGTTCGCATTCCCAACAACTACCGCAACCTGGTCGATCGCGAACTGGGCTCTCGCACAAAGGGTTTTGTTTCGTTCATCGACTTTGCCCCCACGGTATTGAACTTGGCGGGTGTTCGACTGGACAAAGCCGGCCCGATCGACGGCAAAGCTTTTCTCGGACCGCGAATCGACTCGGCAAAAGTCGACACGCGAGACACGACGTTTGGTTACGCCGACCGAATGGATGAAAAGTACGATCTGGTTCGATCGATCCGAGTCGGTGATTGGAAATTGATTCGCTCATTTGAGTCGTTCCAACCCGACGCGATGTGGGCGGACTATCGATACAAAATGCTGGCGTACCAACAGTGGCGAGACCGCTATCACACTGGCAAACTCAACAACGTTCAAAGTCAGTTCTTCAAGCCTCGTCCAACAGAGCTGTTGTTCAACTTGGCGGACGATCCGCATGAAGTGAACAACTTGGCGAGTGACCCGGCCCACGGCGATCGACTGACAGAATTGCGTGCCAAGCTGAACGCGCATCTGAAGCAAACCAATGATCTCGGTTTTTTGACCGAGGCCGGCATGCTGAAAGTCATTGATGCTCCAGTCGAGAACGGCAAACGCTTATCAAGTGAGATTGCCAGCTACATCGACACCGCCAACATCGCAGTGATGCCATGGGAGCAAGCCAACAAGGCATTGCTATCAGCAATCAACAGCGGAGATAAGCTCGAGCGATATTGGGCATTGGTCGCGGCCAGTTCCATCGCGGCATGGAATCGATCGGCCAACCGAGACATGGCGGCGGACGAGACGTTCGTCAAGTTGCTGCATCGCCGAACACTCGATACCGAGCCACTGGTCGCATCGCGAGCCGCTCAACTCGCCGCGATTCTGCAAGTCGAAGATCCTCGGCCGATTTTTCAACGAACGCTGGAACTGAGTCAGTCACCGACGGAGGCCTTGCAAATCTTCAACATGGTGCGGCATGTCAACGCGTTGGCGGGCAATCCGTACCCGATGAGTTCCAAATTGTTTCGCCTGCCGTTCAATCCGGATCCGAAAGGTTTGATCCAGCAGCACCTCGATCATCTGGATCGGCCGTGATATCGCGTTGAGATTGTCGCCGAAACACAACGACGCAATTCGCTTCTCTTCGAGAACGAATTCCGCCACCTCTGGATATTTGAACGTAGTCGTTGAAAACGAAGCGTCGAATCAGCACAATCGCTGGGCGATTCTCCGGGACTCGCAACACGAATTCATCGAAGTCGTGTAACAATCCCTGTTCCTAAACACGTCGCTCTCGCGACTGTTGTAAATTGCATGAATGGTCCGCCATCTGGCAACCATGCGTGTCTCGCCATCATCCCACCTCCTGTCTTGTGAATCCCCAACCGATGACAGCTTTTCGCTATCTCTTCGCCACCGCGGCGTTGGTGTTTGTTTTCCCTTCCGCAATCGTCCAGGCTCAACCGCCCGCGTTGGAGCTCCAACCAGGCGACCACGTTTGTCTGATCGGCAACGCTCTTGGCGAACGGATGCAGCATGAGAATCACTTTGAAACTCTCTTGCATGCCGCGCGACCTGATTTGGACCTGACGATCCGCAACCTGTGTGCTCCCGGCGACGAGCCCAAGATCCGCCTGCGAAGCCTCGACTTTGGATCGCCCGACGAACATCTCACGCACAGCGCCGCCGACGTTGTGCTTATGTTCTTTGGCTACAACGAATCGTATCGCCTTCGCGAAGGATTGGATCACAAGAAAGTCCTCCGTGACTTCACGAGCGAACTGGATGAGCTGATTCAACACACTCAGTCGCAGATCTACAACGGAGAGAACAACCCGCGCATCGCGTTGGTCTCACCCATTGCCTTCGAAGCGACCGATGATCCGAACCTTCCCGACGCAGAACCGAGAAACGCGGCACTGAGCAAAATCGCTCGGACGATGCGAGTCGTTGCCGAAAAGAATGGTGTCTCGTTCGTCAATCTGTTCACTCCAACCAAGCAACTCTTTGAACAGAGCGAACAACAATTGACATTGGACGGTGGGCACCTGAACTCCGATGGCTACGCTGCACTCGCCCCGATCATGGTCCGTGGACTGCTTGGTGAAGTCGACGTGCCTAAACAAACCAAACCGGCACTGCTGGCCGCTGTCGCGGACAAGAACTTTCATTGGTTCAATCGTTATCGAGCCGTAAACGGTTATTCGATCTATGGCAAACGTGGCACCGCCGGCAGCGACGGCACCTACAACAACCGTTCGGTCATGAACCGGGAACTCGAGATTCTCGACCAAATGACAACCAACCGAGACGCTCGCGTGTGGGCGATCGCCGGTGGCGAAAACATCAGCGAACCGATCGATGACTCGAACACACTGCCGTTCATCATTCCCAAAACCAACGTGGGTGGGCCCGATGATCCAAACGCGAAACGCGGCAAGCTTGGATCGTTGGAATACTTGACGACCGACGAACAACTCAAAACGTTCACGTTGCTGGATGGTTACGAAATTCAACTGGTCGCTTCGGAGCAACAGTTCCCTGAACTGGCCAACCCGGTTGCTTTGGATTTCGATTCCAAGGGCCGATTGTGGGTCTCGACCATGCCGAGCTACCCGCACTGGCAACCCAAGTCACCGATGGACGACAAACTTTTGATCCTGGAAGACACCGATGGTGACGGTGACGCGGACGTGTGCAAAACGTTTGCCGGCGGCTTGCATCAACCAACCGGGTTTGAAATTGGGCGTGGTGGCGTCTTCGTTGGCGGGCAACACGACATCTACTTCTTGGAAGACACCGATGGCGACGATGTCGCGGACAAGCGAACTCGAGCGATCGTCGGCTTTGACACCGCCGATTCGCACCACGGTTTGGCCGCGTTCGACTTCGGACCCGGCGGGCACCTGTATGCTCAAGAAGGCACATTCAAGTTCACGCAAATTGAAAGCCCCTACGGACTGACACGAAACTTGGAAGGCGGCGTGTTCCGCTACGACCCGACGACCAAGAAATTCGGCGTCCACGTGAACTTCGCGTTCGCCAACCCTTGGGGATTCGGGTTCAACGAATGGGGACAAGACTTCATCGGTGACGCTTCGCCTGGCAAGAGTTACTGGGCAACCGGAATCAGCACACGACTGGACTACCCCATCAAACACCCGGGCGGTTCTCAACATCGCCGTGTTGCCGGAGAGCAAGGCTACGACGACGGATTGGTCGACTACCAAACGTTCTACCCGAAACGCATTCGCCCGTTGGCTGGTTGTCGCTTCCTGAGCAGCGAGCACTTTCCCGATGACGTCCAAGGCGATTTTCTCGTGACAAACGTGATCGGTGACCGCGCCGTGCTTCGACACGAAGTGGTGGAAAAGGACTCCGGCTACGAAGCCACCGAGGAACCGATGTTGGTCGGTGGTGGCGACGGAAACTTCCGTCCCGTCGACATCGAGATCGCACCGGATGGATCGCTCTACATCATCGATTGGCACAATGCGTTGATCGGTCACCTGCAACACAACTTGCGTGACCCAAGTCGCGACCACAGCCACGGCCGCATCTGGCGATTGACTCACAAGGAGCGTCCGCTGGTGAAATTGCCCGTGATCGCGAAGACCAGCACGCCCGACCTGATCGATCAATTGTGCTCGGATGTCGGTCGCAAGAACCAACGACACGCATATCGTGTCCGTCGCGAATTGCATGCTCGGTCAACGAAGGAAGTGATCGCCGCCGCGAATGCGAAACTGGCGGATTGTCGGGCCACCGAGGACGACGATCATGATCTTTTGGAATTGCTGTGGCTGCATCAAGCTCACAACCAAGTCAACGAGGAACTGCTGACCGAAGTCCTTAGCAGCGACGATCATCGAGCCCGCAGTGCCGCCACCCGTGTGCTGTCCTATTGGGCCGATCGAATCGAAGGCACGACACAGCGTTACGAAGAACTTGTGACCGACGAACATCCTCGTGTCCGCATGGAAGCTCTTCGCGGCGTTTCGCACGCGGTCGGCGAACCTTGGGCGTTGGATGATCAAGATCGTTTGATCCGAGCGGCACTGCGTGTCAAAGAAATGCCGATGGATCACTATCTTGACTACGCTCTTGAAGAAACGATGCAGCGTTTCGAACAGGTCATTGCCAGTCGCGCTCCCTATTTACCAGAAGACGCAAACACGCAGACTCAAACGGCCCACGCTCACGCCGGGCACATTCAACCTCAGGTTGGATACGCAGTTGATCAAGTCCACCTGTTGACCGATCCCGGTGCGACGTTCGACGGCCACGGCAGCAAAGTCGCTCCTTACAACGCCGCCTTGCCTGTCTTCTTTGATCTTTCACCTGAGATTGTTTCGTATCAAATCGAACGATTGTCGACGCCAGTCCTGTTGGCTGTCCCAAGAGATTCGAAAGATCCCAAGTACGAACCGCTGCATGCCGCGATTCTGGCTCGAGGCGAAGTGGGCGACCAAGACCGACGTGCCGCGCTCGACGCATTGGTGGCTCTGCAAGACTCCGATCCTGGCGATGTGTTGCTCGGCGTCATCGAGAACTTGGATTGGCGAGACAAATCCAAACGAGAAGTCACCCTGCGAGCCGCTCGCGGATTGTCGAACATGTTGCTAAAGCTTCCCGCCGGCAACTTGGAATCGTTGCAGGACCGATTCACCGCTGCGGCCAGAAAGAATGATGCCGCGATCGCTCCCATCGCGCTGGCTGGATTGATTGTCGCTGGTGACGACGTCGCATCGTTCGAATTGACAAAGCGATCCGATGCGGCGAAGGTCAATTGGTTGACCGGAGTCGCGATGCTTCCAGACCGACTGGATCGCGAATCGCAACGTGAACGAGTGGTCGACCTGATGTCCAACAGTGACAAAAAAGAGGTTGTCGCTGCTGCGATTCGAACACTCGCGGTAGTCCCAGGCGACTGGAACGACACGTTTGAACGCGTTGGAAACCTAGCTTGCGAAGGGTATCGCGAAGACGGAATCACCACGCTGCTGGCGATCCCGAAGAAGGCCTATCAACCCGAGACCTCTCTGAAGTTGGCTCGTTATCTCGTCAACTTTGCCGAGCGAACCAAAGCGAGGAACCGCACCAGCGACTCGTTTATCGACGCGATGCAAGTCGCCGACCGAGCCATCGCCAAATTGCCGACCAAAACAGCGAAGCAATTTCGTGATCGTTTGCGAGAGATCACCGTGCGTTTGGTTCGCATCAAAACGGTGGACGAAGAAATGCGTTACGACGTGCCCTACTTCGCTGTCGAAGCGGGACGTCCCGTGCAAGTTGTCTTGGAGAACCACGACGGCATGCCACACAACTTGGTCATCACCGTTCCAGGCGAACTGAAAAAGGTGGCCGAACTCGGTCTGCAAGCCGGACCTCGCGGTGGTTTTCAGGGCAAGCAATACGTGCCCGACTCAGAATTGGTGCTGCATAGCACCGACTTGGTGGCCTCCAACGAAAAAGAAGCGTTGACGTTCACGGCACCCACCGAACCGGGCGAGTACCCGTACGTTTGCACGTTCCCTCAACACTGGTACCGCATGTACGGTGTGATGGTCGTCGTCGAAGACCTCGATGCCTACAACTCCGCCCCGTATGAACCGGCTGATCCAATCGGAAACAATCGTTCGTTTGTGCAAGCGTGGACGATCGACGATTTCGCAGGCGACAAGCTGACCGAAGGCTTGCGGGGTCGAACCGCCGAGATCGGCCAGAAGATCTTTGAACAAGCCACCTGTGCAAGTTGCCACCAAGTCGCCGGCAAAGGCGGACAGATCGGCCCGGCACTCGACGAGGTCGTCAGCAAATGGAAAGGCGATTCGCGCGAGGTGCTCAAGGAGATTCTTCATCCATCTGACCGCATCGACGACAAGTATGCGATGCACCTGGTCCTCACCGCCGACGGGCAAACGTTCTCGGGTCTGTTGGTCGAAGAGACCGACGACGTCGTGAAATTGCTCGCCAACGCGGAGGCCAAGGAACCCACCGTGATTGAGCAAAATGAGATCGAGCAAATGGTCAAAACGTCGACTTCGATGATGCCGAAGGCATTGCTGGATCAGTACACCGAAGACGAAGTCTTCGAGCTGCTGAACTACATCCTCAGCAATCAAAAGTAGCGAGGTCGTCCGGTAGCGTCCGAATTCTGGCGAATCCGGCTACTCACTGTTTTGTAACCAACGTTACGTAGGCCAGGTTATACCTGGCGACCGAGCCAATGCTTCGAAAGAAGCGAGGCGTCCACCCCAACAACGCTCTTTCGCGAGCGTCAATCGGCCCGGCGTTTCACCCTACGCCATGTAAAACATGGCCTACGTGGAGCGCATCCGTATCCTGGCGAATCCGGCTACGGAACGTCGTGTCCGCGTAGTCCTTGTAGGCCAGATTGTACCTGGCGCCCGAGCCGATGCTTCGCAAGAAGCGAGGCGTCAACCATCGACGACGCTCCTTCGCGTGCGTCAACCGGCCCGGCGTTTCACCCAACGCCATGTGAAACATGGCCTACGTGGCGGGCGAATTTGTTTTGGAACCTTTAGCGGGATCGGCGGGTTGGCTGGCGTTGCCTTGCGACGCTGCGTGAACTCGAAAGCGAGGCTGGCTCGCCATAGACCCGCTGATGGAACAACGCCAACGATCGCAACGCGTGCCCCTTGGGACCGATCGACCAATCGTTGTTGCGTCCCTTCAACATCGCGTTCAACAAGAACGTGACCGAATGCAACACTTCGGGCTCCAACAACTTTTCGTCCGGCAAATGCGTGAGCAAGAACTCGACCATGTGACCGGTCGTTTGCACTTTCCGGTCCAAGTCACCGTTGTCTTGGCGTGACTCAAACCAATCCGTGCTCATCGAACCGTCACGATTCTGCAGTCGCAAGGTGTACTCGACGAAGTCATCGAGGAACTGTTCCGCGCGAGCCCATTGGCCGTCGATGGGTTGGCCTTCAAGCCGTCGCTTCCGCAACGCGTGAGCGAATCCCATCAAACGGTGTGTTCCGCCACAAGCCGAACCGACCACCGGTTGATCGAGTTCCGCGGCGATCAAGCGTGAGAAATCCCAACGCTCGCCGTCGGCACCGACCCAAGTCGTTTCCGTGTCGAGGTAGTGCGACAATCCAATCAGACTGAAAGTAAGCTCTTCACCTTCCTTGCACTTGGACGCTTCGACTTTGACCAGATCAGCGACGCTGAACTTCTCGCCATCGACGTACAAAGGATAGTCGCTCGGCACACCAGCCATCGCGAGCACGGCCAACCACTGGGCTTGGTGTCCCTGCAGTCCAACGCCTTCACGGGCCTTGATCTTTCCGCCTTCGACTTCCATCAACCGCTGGCCGCGACAAACATTGTTGCCGGCCATCCAAGCAATCGTGCTGTAGTCGCGACCGCGAGCAATCAAGCGAGTGTCCGGACCAAACACCATCACGGCATGCATCATCCCCCAATTGCTTCGTCCATCGGCCTTTTCGCGTTGACCATAGTAGTGCTGCAGACACTGCACGATCGGTTGTTGCATTCGCATCACACCGGTGCTCAAGTTCGGTGCCGCGCCTTTGCCGCTGTGAGTTTTCGCTCGACCGGTTGCGTCGAGTTGAGCCAGACGCAGGCGTCGTTGCTCGATTGAGTCGTCTTTCTCGGCAATGGAGTCTGATTCTTCGGCATTGGATTCTGCGTCGTACAGTTCTTCCAAATCAGCTTCATCCAAATCATTGCCGCGGATATCCCGCAGGCTAACCGATCCGGCGGGTGCATCCTCCAGCGGCATCAGTCGATCGCGTTCGACCGGTTGCAATGGCACGCGAGAGAGTTTGTCGGACTCTTCCTGATCAAAGATTCCCTGATCTCGCTTCGCGGCGTTCAATCGGGATGACTCATTGGTCGAGCGACGCGGTGAAGCGGGCTGCAAAGAGACTTCGTCGTCACGGTTCTGAATTTGCATCCGATCACGAGCCGCCTCGCGACGGAGTTGTTCCGCAATGCTCTCGTTCAACTTTCGAGCGGCATCCACTTCGCTGCTGTCCGCTGAATCGAGTTCCCTTCCCGACGACTTTGGCTTCGTCGCTGACTTTGGTACCGTCAGCGATTTTGGCGGCTCCAACGACAACTGACCGGCTTGCAAACCACTGCCGACGGTTTCCTGAGAGACCGACGAACCAGCATCTTTCAGGGACGGTAACGCATCCAACTCGTTGATTGGTTTTATTTCCGGCAACGATTCAATCGCTGATCGCTTCTGCGGAATACTCGGCGGGATCACATTGGCAGGTACCTGGATCTTCGGCGTGGCAGGTGGTGCCTTAAGTTTTTCGGGAGCGGTATTTTCGACGGGCTCCGGCTTGCTGGACTTCAGAGCGTTCAGTTGTTGAGTCAGCTCCTCGATCTTGCTAGTCAGCTCATCGACTTTCTGCGGCAGATCGTCAATCTGTTCTTCAACCTTGGGTGCTTGGAACGACGGTGCGTTCAAAGCCGGCAGGCTCGGCAACGATTCCGTTTGGATCGGTGGCAGAGATGGCGATTGCAGAGCAGGTGATTGCAAAGATGGAACCTTGCGAGCGGGCAGTGCCCCGCTACCGATCGGCGCCATGGTTGTCGATGGCACTGGATCTCGAAGCGGTGACACTCGATCGACATTTCGTCGAGCATTCCACAGTGTCGTGTTGGAATGGTCGTCGCCGTTCCAAGCCGATGCACCGTTACGATCCGAAACGGATTTTGTCGGCCGCGAATCGAATTCCGCTGGCATCTTCGTTGGATCAAACAAATCCGGTGGTGTTTCCGCCAATTGCCCCTTCGTGGGCGGTTCCAATTCCGCTTCCGCCGACTCGGGACCGCGCAGAACCATCGAAGGCTCGGTTTGTGTGAACAGAGGTCCGTCCGCTTCCCACGTCTTTCGAACGCCGTTGAGCCGGGCGTCTTGGCGAGTCACCATGCGTGGTGCTTGCACGCTTTCATTGGTGCTGATGACATCCGCATTGCCCAAGAAGACAGGCTCTTCCATCTTGGAAGGCTCGGCCATTTGAGGTGGCAGCAATTGAATGGCCGATCCGATTGGCCCGCCCTTCGTGTTCCACTGACCGTTTTGCTCGCGGAATTGCAAATGGGATCGAGTCGGATCGTTGTTTTCGCGAACAACAACGGCGGGACCGGCGACTCGCGGTTCAATCGCGTTGGATGGTGCGGGACCGTCAATTCCATCGAACGACTTCGATGGCACCAAACTGGTCGAACCCTTCGCGGGTGGCGTCTTCGCTGTTGCGGTATCACTGCCGGACGCCGGGAAACTCAATTGTTTCGGCAACTGCATCGTCTCCGGCAGACTCATCGCCGGCGCGGCCAAGGTCGGCGCAGCCAACTGGGGTTCGTCCGCTTGAACGGCCACGGTGGCGAGACACGAAGACGTCGACAAGCTTGTTGCAATCAACAAAGCGGCCAAACGTTGGCGTTTTTCTGACACAGTCAATTTTCTTCCGCGGTCGGTGACATCACGTTGGGTTCCTCCCGAGGTGCAGTCGTTGCAATCAAGCATTCTGCAACGGCACGACGGGTCTTAACGTGTGTATCGGTTATTCCGAACGAAAGGTTGACTGGAATGTGGGCCATGGATCCGGAGCCGGCCTCCGTCGGGTGGCAAGAATGGTCAGTCCAGCCAGCGTCAACGAAATGCCGATCACCAACAGCTTTGTCACTGGTTCGTCAAAAACGATCACACCGGCAACGCTGGCCATCGCGACCTGAGACGCATTGATCAGGTGGACCGCGACGACGGGAAGGACTTTCAATGCCGTTGAAATGGCGACGAATGCGGTGAAATTAAAGATTCCAGCCAAGATCATGGACTGCCACATCGCCGCAGGAATGTCCGCGATCGGTGACCATCCCGTTCTCACCGCGACGATTCCGGCCAACGCCAATGTGCCGGAGACACCGCTGATCCACATCGCCATCGACGCCAGCATCCCGCGTTTCATCGTGAAACGCATCGTCGTGCTGAAAACAGCGTAGGCCAATCCGGACGAGACCGCGCACAACGCTCCAATGATCGGCGAGTGCAACCAATCCACCGGCTCTTCCGAGAGATCCGCGGACGATGAGCTCCACTCGACCGGTTCAACTGCGCGAGACTGGGACAGCACGATCACCGCAATGATCAGCGTGGCAATCGAAATCAACGTCCGCGTGCGAACTGGTTCCCTCAACAAAACTCGGCCCAAAATCGCACTGCCGATCAGCAACGATCCGAGCGTGATCGGCACCGACGCAGCCAAGCCGATGCTGCCGAGAGCCACTTGGAAAGCACCATTGCCAATGACTTGTCCGATCAAGCAAATTGGAATGAACATTGGAATCCATTGGCGACTGGTCGTTATCGGTCGCCCGCTGGCTTTGACCGCCGCCAAATAGGGAGTCAGCACCAACACGGTCGGTGCCGCTTTGAAAGTCGAAACGATGAACGGATCGACTGAAATGGCGTTTCGTAGCGAGATATTGGCGAGCGTGTACAACACCGCGGAGGCAATCCCCGCCACGATGCCGAAGCCAATCCCCGGTGAGATCATGCCGCTGCCGAGTCGCTCCCACCATGCAACTGGCACCACCGAATTCATATCCTCGACGACGAAGTCGTTCTGATCGATCGAAGAATCAGAACTCATAGGGCGTCCAAACGAGGAAGTTGAAATGATAAAGACAGCGACAGGTCAAAACAGAAATTCAGTCCAACAAACAAACTGAACACGATGGCACGCGAAACTCACGACCGCGAAGATTTACTGTTGGAAGGTGTCAATTTGCCCGAGCGAGCTCGACTGCTGCACCGAGCGAGCGGCCGAGAATGGGTGATCGGTTGGCGAACCGGCGGTGGAGCGGCGTTCTACGATGGCCCTGACCGGGTCTACCAATTCAACGCGGACAATCAACTGCGACGAGTCTACCTGGATGGCTCAAAATTGGCAGCGGAGGGTGGAAGGCTGTGCGAGCTCCGGCGTCCGGAGCCGACCAACCCAGATGGATCCGCCGGTGATCGAACGCAGAAAGTCAAACTTGTGTGGCAGCCGATTGACTCGGCGATCCAGCGAAACGTTTTGGAGCAATGGGCTGAAACGCGGCAACAATTGCTCACCGCCTTAGAGCTCTTTCGTGAAAGAGATCTTCCAAACGTCACGATCGCGTCGACAGCTCCAGACGGCTCAAACTCTTCCCTATCCACCCAGCCTTCCATCTATTCCTGGGAATCAGTGGGGATCGACGCGTTCGAGATGCTCGATCGGACCAGTGGGTGGTTGGTATCTATCACTGACAATCCCGAAATCGCCGCCCAGCCCAACGCATAGCGACATTCATTCCTCCCATCTTTTCCAAATCCACACAATTGGACGCTTGCAATGGTGTAGGCTTGAAAGAATAATACCAGCCGATGGCAGAAACCTGTCGCCCTGCAAGAAATCTTGCAACTGAGCTACGGAACTGCCTGGTAGATTCTTCGCTACAGCGCCCCAATCCCCACAGCGCCCCACTCAGTGACCACCGACGAACGTCGAGATCGATTGCGTGATTTGGTCAAAGACCGCGGATTCGCGGCTTTGGGCGAACTGGCGTCGCAATTGTCGGTCAGCGAATCGACGATCCGTCGTGATTTGGAAATGCTGGAAGAAGCCGGTTTGGCTCGCCGCACCCACGGCGGTGTCTATTGGACGGGCGACTCCGACACGATCAGCGTCTTCGAATCCCGTAACGACGATTTTTGGGCTGCGAAACAATCGATCGGCCGAGCCGCGTCGGAATTGATCGCCGACCACGACACCATTTTGCTGGATGGCGGTAGCACGGTTTACGAATTGGCTCGCCTGATCATCCATCGGCCACTCCAAGTCGTGACGAATTCGCTGCCGGTCGCGCATTTGCTTTCCACCAGCGATTCAATCGACTTGGTCATGATCGGCGGCTGCGTTCGCGGTCGCACCTCGGTCACGATCGGTCCTCTGGCCGATTCGCAACTGGCAAACATCCACGTCACCACCGCTTTCTTGTCGGTCGCCGGCGTTTCGCCTCGCGGATTTTTCAACAGCGACATGATGCTGGTGGAAAGCGAAAAGGCGATGCTCGCATCGGCCGAGCGAGGCATCGTGCTGGCCGACCACAGCAAGTTCGGGAAAACCAGTTTGAGCCGGATTTGCGAATTGCATCAGATGGACACGGTTGTCACGGACGACGGGCTGGATTCTGACGCGAAAGCGTGGCTGGAATCCGCCGGTGTCCAACTACGCTTGGCCCAGTCCCCGTTGACTCAATCGCAGTCGGCCCAGTCATCGATGGCCCAGGCATCAACGCCCCAGTCACCGCAGAAAACATCGGCGCCGGCTCCGACCGCGTCCCCATCGAACTCCTCCCCCACCCACTCCTTGAACAACGCGAATCTCTCATGAGCTTGGCTGTCGATCGTTCACGCATTGAATCCCTCGTTCGCAACGCGATCCGTCAATCGGGTTTGGCAACGGCTGCACCGTCAGTCGGATCCGCCGGACAGCAACCTCTTGGTTGGGTCGACGGCAAACCGAACTTGCGTGTCAGCATTTCCGCCCGCCACTGCCACCTGACCGACGAACACGTCGAGATCCTGTTCGGCCGCGGCAGCGTTTTGGAACCCGACAAAGACCTTTACCAAGACGGCTTTTACGCCGCCAAGCAAACCGTAATGGTCGTCGGACCTCGCAAACGGATGCTCCCCAGCGTCCGCGTGCTCGGACCAACGCGTGGAGCCAGCCAAGTCGAACTCGCACTGACCGATTCGATCTCGTTGGGCATCAACGCACCGGTTCGCCACAGCGGCAAAATCGATGGCACGCCCGGATGCGTGTTGGTCGGTCCTGCCGGCAGCGTTCAGCTCGAACAAGGCGTCATCCGCGCTGCTCGCCACGTCCACATGAACTACGCCGACGCCGAGTACTACGGCGTCAGCAACGGCGACATGATGCAACTTTCGGTTCGCAGCCCTGACTGCAGCGTCTCGTTCGAAGACGTTTTGGTTCGCGCCGATGAAGCGGCCAAATTGGAAGTTCACATCGACACGGACGAAGGCAACGCTTGCAACCTGGATGCAGCGACCAGCGTTGAACTGAAGAAATCAGGCTGTGCTTGCCAGCACTGACCCATCCATTCAAACCGTTCGCCGGCGCCAGTTTGGTCCGGTGATTGAAACCGTTGGCAACCTGCCAACTCAAACCCTTTCACGTTTTCCCCTTTCCTTTTTAGGTATCTCAAAAGATGGCCAAAATCAGTGAAGCCCTCGGCATGATCGAAACCAAAGGTTTCGTTTCAGCAGTGGAGGCAACCGACGCAATGATGAAAGCCGCCAACGTTCAGTTCCTTGGTTGGGACAAGATTGGTGCTGGCTTGGCAACCGTGTTTGTCACCGGCGATGTCGCCGCTGTCAAAGCTGCCACCGATGCGGGTGCTGCAGCCGCCGGTCGCGTCGGCGAAGTCGTCAGCGTTCAAGTGATCCCTCGTCCTCACGGCGATTTGGAAAAGATCCTGAAGCTGCCTTCGGCCAGCAAAAAGTGATCGAGCGACAGCAGCGTCTGTCACCCCGATTGTCTCCCACCTCACCAAAACAACTTTTAGAGAATCTCAAATGAACGATGCCATTGGTTTGATTGAAACGAAGGGCCTCTTGCCGTTGGTCGAAGCCACCGACGCGATGGCCAAAGCCGCCAACGTCGCTGTTGTCAAACGCGTCGACCTCGGTGGTGGAATGGTCACGACCGTCGTCAGCGGTGACGTCGGAAGCGTCCGCGCGGCCGTCGAAGCCGGTGCCGCCGCAGCCGCACAAGTTGGCGAATTGGTCAGCAGCCACGTGATCGCTCGTCCAGCCGAAGGCTTGATGAACGCTTACTTCAATTGATCGCCGCCGTGTGATCCGGTTGCGAAATTCACAACCTGGTTCACACACGCTGCGTGAAACCTCTTTCACAAGGACCGTGATTCGATGTTGATCCTCGTTGCCAATTTGGGTTCGACCAGTTTCAAGTACAAGCTGCTGGACATGTCCGGTGACTTTGAATCTGCGAACGCTTCGCCGGATTCTCGCGTGCTCGCTCGTGGGGCCGTCGATCGCATTGGCGAACCCATCAGTCAATGCGAAGTGATTGTCACGCAATCGCATCAAGGCGAAACGTTTCGCGAAGAAACGCAGATGCCCGTGCCGGATCATGGGGTTGCCGTTCAAGCCTGCTTGGACCAACTGACCCATCCTGAAAACGGATGTTTGACAGAGGCCAATGAAGTCGCCGCGATCGGATTCAAAGCCGTTCACGGTGGACGCAAAAGTGGCACCTTCGTCGTCGATGACGAAGTGCTTGAAGCGATGGACGAGATGAGTGCCGCCGCACCGGCGCACAACCCTCCCTACATCGCCGCGATGAAATTGTTACGTCAACGTTTTCCGGAGCTACCGTTGGTTGCCGCGTTTGAAACCGAATTTCACGACACGATTTCGCCGGAGCGTCGCACCTATGCGATCCCTGCGGAATGGACGCGTGAAATGCAAATTCAAAAGTGGGGATTCCACGGTTCCAGCCACCGCTTCATTGCCGAACGTGCCGCGGAAGTCTTGGGTCGCGACGACGCCAAGATCATCTCGTGTCACTTGGGCGGAAGCAGCTCGCTGACCGCGATCGATTCCGGCAAGAGCATCATGACCACGATGGGCATGACACCTCAAACCGGCGTCCCGCAGAACAACCGAGTGGGCGACTTCGACGCTTTCGCGATCCCGTTGATCATGGAGCGGACCAGCCAATCGCTCGAGGAAGTCCTGAAGACGCTCGCCAGCCAAGGTGGACTGAAAGGTTTGTCCGGAGGCATGGCGGATTTGCGTGACATCGAGTCGGCCGCTTCCGAAGGCAACGCCGACGCGAAATTGGCTCTCGGTGTTTACACCGAAGAGATTCGCCGACACCTCGGCGGAATGATGGTCGCGCTGGGTCGTTTGGACGCGATCGTGTTCACCGGAGGAATTGGTGAAAACAGCGACGTTGTCCGGGCCGCCGTTTGTGCGGGCCTGGAAGGTTTTGGCATCGAACTGGATGCCTCCAAGAATGACGGCATGCGTGGCGAAGGAAGCCTGCACACCGAGTCCAGCAAAACTCAAATTTTGGTTTTGCCCACCAACGAAGAATGGATCGTGGCCAAGCGAAGCCTCCGTGCTCTCGCCGCCCAGTAGCACTGTAGGCCAGGTTCCACCTGGCGTCGATCTCCCCAACACATCACCTCAACCCACCACTTCCATGTTCCTAGCCCGCGTCACCGGATCGGTCGTTTGCACCCAAAAGGTTGCATCCATGACCGGTCACAAACTGTTGATTGTCGAGCCATACCGGCTTGATGAGAAAACGCGTGCAAAGCTTTCCTCAACGGGACGCACTTTCATCGCGGTCGACACGTTGGGCGCTGGCGAAGGTGAGTTGGTGCTGGTGTGCCAAGGAAGCAGTGCTCGCCTGACTCCCGAAACCAAAACACTTCCCATCGACGCGGTCGTCATCGGCTTGGTCGATTCCGTTCACGTGGATGCCAAAGAGGTGAAAGTCAGCACCTAGCCCGTGCGATCGCTTTCCCCATCCAATCCATCACCCCTCATTCATCTCTCATCATGCAACTCGACGAAAACACCATTCGCAGCGTGGTCGCTCAAGTGCTCGCGGAAGTCGGACCGATGCCCAGCATGCCAGATCCGGCGAACGCCTTTGAAGGCAGCCACGGCATCTTCGGCAACGCTTCCGATGCGGTCGCCGCGGCTCGTCGTGCGTTCGAACAACTTCGCCAGCGTCCGATGGAAGATCGCAAACGTGTGATCGACATCATTCGCAAGATCAGCATCGAGAACTGCGAAGAGCTCGGGCTGATGGAAATGCGAGAAACCGGAATCGGTCGTCCCGAACACAAGATCGAAAAACTGCGAGCCCTCGGCGAACTGTCGCCGGGCACCGAGTTTTTGCAAACGAAAGCCTTCTCCGGTGACCATGGCCTGGCCATCATCGAGCGAGCCCCGTTTGGCGTGATCGCGGCAATCACCCCGGTCACGCACAGCCTGCCAACGATCACCGGCAACGCCGTCAGCATGATCGCTGGCGGAAACGCCGTCGTCGTCAACCCTCACCCATCAGGTCGCTTGGTTGCCGCCGAAGGTGTCCGTCGCTTCAACGAAGAAATCGCTCGCGAAGTCGGCATCGACAACCTGATCTGCGTGATCGCTGAACCAACGCTCGAAAGTGCGGCTGAACTGTTCGGCCACCGCGACGTCGCATTGATCTGTGTCACCGGTGGCCCCGCCGTTGGCCGTGCCGCTCTGAACAGTGGCAAACGAGCCATTGTTGCTGGCCCGGGCAACCCACCCGTTGTCGTCGACGAAACCGCTGACCTCGACAACGCGGCTCGCTGCATCATCCAAGGCGGTGCGTACGACAACAACTTGTTGTGCATCGCTGAGAAAGAAGTCTTCGTCGTCGATTCGGTCTTCGACGACATGATGGCCGCGATGCGACGTGCCGGAGCCGTTCAGCTCGACCAAGCCCAAATCGCAAAGCTGACTTCGGTCGCGATCACCCAAGTCGGTGACGACAACCACGACGCCGCCGCGAAAGATTTCATTGGCAAAGACGCTTCCGTGTTGGCCGCTGCTGCGGGTGTGAAGGTTCCCGAATCGTGCGAATTGATCTTCGGTGAAACGGACGAGCATCATCCCTTCGTCAGTGTCGAACAAATGATGCCGTTCATCCCCTTCGTCCGAGCCCGCGACGTGGATCACGCCATCGCGATGGCCAAGCACTACGAACACGGCTTCCGCCACACCGCGATCATTCACTCGCGCAACGTTCACAACATGACCAAGATGGGCAAGGAACTCGACACCACCTTGTACGTCAAGAACGGACCTTGCATGGCCGCATTGGGACTGGGCGGCGAAGGATACCTGTCGTTCTCCATCGCGGGTCCAACCGGCGAAGGCGTCACGACACCTGACACGTTCACTCGCGAACGACGCTGCAGCATGATCGACGAACTGCGAGTGGTCTGAGAATGCAACCCGCACGCGTCATCGGTCACACCCGCGCGACCGTCAAACACGAATCACTGCAAGGCCGACGTCTCGTCCTCGTTCAACCTACCGGCGTTGGCGAGAAACCAGACGGAGCACCGTTGCTCGTGTTGGACGAACTCGGGTGCCGGGTTGGTGATCGTGTGATGCTGACCAGCGAAACCGGCCCCATCCGCGAGATGACCGGTTTCGAAACCTGCCCCGCTCGATGGAGCGTCCAAGGCCTGATCGACGAACCTGCGAAGAAGAAAAAGAACAAGAAGAAATAGGAGTGGTATAGGCTTCCAGTCTGTGAAGTGGCATGGGCTTCCAGCCTGTGATTCCAACCCCAACTCAACAACCGAATTCTGCCGAACCCGCCGACCAACCAAAACAATGAACTCTCCCGCAACCCAAACCGCTACGCCAACCAACGTCGACATCGCGTCGATCGTGGAGCAGGTGTTGCGCCGGTTGCGAGACCAAACCAACACCAACGGTTCGACGTCCAAACCAGCCACGCATGCCCCTTCAGCTCACGTCCTGAGCGACAAAGTCATCAGCGTCGACGTGATTCGCGGCATTCCCTCGGGAGTCACCCAGGTTCAGTTGTCCGGAGGCATCGTGACGCCCGCCGCACGCGACGAAATGCGAGCCCGTGGCATTTCCCTGGCCGGAGCCGAAAGCACGTCCGCCGCTGCCATCAAACCGGCGAGCAATTCCGGCAAACGATTCATTCAACTGCACACCGACACCTCCTCCAAATCCATTCGCGACGCGCTGGCTCGACAGCTTGCGCTTCGCGGCGTCGATCATTGCCCACGGGCTCACCGCTCCGTCATCGTCACGAAACATCCCGCGACCGCGTTGCTCGGTCGCATCCAGTCGGGTGCACGAGCGGTGTTGATCACTCGTCTCGAAGACATCCCGCGATTCGCATCGGAAATTGACGCCGACACATTTGTCCTCGACATGCAGCGGTTCAACCTCGTTGCGTTGGTGAATGCGGCAACCAGCATCGCTCAGCTCAGCACATCTTCCACGTCGCAGGAGGCAACTTGATGAAGATCGCTCGTGTGATTGGAACCGTGACGCTTTCGCGAATGCATCCTTCGATGAAGGGCTACAAACTTCGCTGTGTCGAAGTCGTGGAGTCCGCGGATCAAATTCAAGTCAACCAGGACGATGCCAAACCGATCGGTGGTGACACCATCGTCGCTTGGGATCTGGTTGGCAGCAGAAACGGCGACTGGGTCGCTCTGGCCGAAGGGCCTGAATCCGCCGCTCCGTTTCGTCCCGAAGTCAAACCGACGGATGCTTCCATCGTTGCCATCCTTGACCACTGCGAGGTTCAAACCTCGTGACCAACAAAACTCAACTCGGAACGCTCCTCCCGTTCCGATTCATCTCCCATCTCTCGACCTCCCTTTCCTGACTTGGACCACTTGTCATGCAAAACATCCATAAGATCAAACAAGACATGTGCGACATCGGTCGCCGCATCTACAACCGTCAATTCGCGGCGGCCAACGACGGCAACATCACCGTCCGCGTCAGCGAAAACGAAGTCCTCTGCACACCGACGATGCATTGCAAAGGCTATTTGACGCCCGACGACATCTCGATGATCGACATGACCGGCAAACAAATCGCTGGTCGCAAAAAACGCAGCAGCGAAGCGTTGTTGCACCTGGAAATCTACAAGCAACGTGCTGACATCAAGTCCGTCGTTCACTGCCACCCACCACACGCGACCGCGTTCGCGATCGCTCGCGAGCCGATTCCACAGTGCATCTTGCCGGAAGTCGAAGTCTTCCTCGGCGACGTCCCGATCACCAAGTACGAAACACCTGGCGGACAAGCCTTCGCCGACACGATCATTCCTTTCGTTGAAAAAACGAACGTGATGATTTTGGCCAACCACGGCACCGTGTCTTATGGCGAATCGGTTGAACGAGCCTACTGGTGGACTGAAATTCTTGACTCGTACTGCCGTATGTTGTTGCTCGCCAAGCAACTGGGCAACGTGTCATACTTGGACGAAACCAAGTCACGTGAGTTGCTGGAACTGAAAGACAAATGGGGCTTCAAAGACCCACGCAACACGTCCGAGTACGAAGATTGCGACATCTGCGCCAACGACATCTTCCGCGATTCGTGGAAAGACTCGGGTGTGGAACGTCGTGCATTCGCTCCACCACCACCGATCAAAACATCCGGCTCGGCTTCGTCGGCACCTGCTGGTGTTGATGAGGAACAGCTCGTGAAGCTGATCACCAACGAAGTCATGCGTCAGATGAAAGCGTCGAGCTAGGTAGCCGGATTCGCCAGAATTCGGATTCCTAGCGGTAGGGCGCGAGCCCTCCGGTACCGCACCGGGCGGCTCGCGCCGCTCCGCTAACACCACCAAACCATCCCCCAACATTCAACTCAACTGATCCCATGAAAGTTTCCATCATTGGTGCCGGCGGCCTCGTCGGATCTTGTGCCGCTTACGCCTTGCAGTGCGGCGGCTTGGCTCGCGAAATCGCGTTGCTGGACGTCAACGTTGAAACGGCCGTGGGTCACGCGTTGGATTTGCAACACGGTTCGCCGAGTGTTGCCGATCAAACGATCGTGGGCGGTGGTTACGAGCACATTCCTGACAGCGACGTCATCTGCATCACCGCGGGGCTGCGTCGCAAACCCGATGAGTCACGTCTGGACCTGATCAACCGCAACACCGACTTGTTCGTGCAAATTCTTCGCGACGTGAAAGCCGCAGGGCCGAAGCAATCCGCGATCGTATTGGTCGTCAGCAACCCGGTCGACATCCTGACTTACGTCGCCGCAGGCATGCTAGGATTGCCAATCAAACAAGTCATCGGTTTGGGAACTCAGCTTGATACGATCCGATTCTGCTCGTTGATTGCAGAGGAACTCAAGGCACCACCAACGCAAACCAAAGCGTTGATCTTGGGCGAGCACGGCGACACGATGGTTCCGATTTGGAGCAGTGCGGCGATCGGTAGCTTGCCATTGGAAAAATTCCCCGGCTGGACCCCAGCCCTCGCCAACCAACTGTTCACCCGGACTCGCGGCAGCGGCGCGGAAGTCATCAAACGCAAAGGCGGAGCGGGCTTTGCCGTCGGCATCGCAATTCGCGATGTGATCGACGCCGTGATCCTTGATCGCAAGTGCTTGCTACCCGTCAGCAGCGTGCAGTCGGGCTGCTACGGCATCCACGATGTAGCACTCAGTGTCCCCACGGTGGTTGGCCGCGCCGGTGTCGTCGATCAACTCGAAATCGACCTGTGGCCCAAAGAAGTCCAAGGCCTCCGAGCCAGCGGCGCCGCCCTCCGCAAAACCCTAAACACCGTTCTGCCAAGAATCAAGTGAAGCTGGTAACCGGATTCGCCAGAATTCGGAAGCCAAGTCGCCCAATTGAATTTGGCCGTTGGCCAAACCGATCGATGTCGGTTCGAGTCCCAGGGGCGATGCCCCTGGCTTCGATGAATCTGGCCGTTGGCCAGTCTGTTCGCATTGGCCAAAGGCCAAACTCTTCGCCCTCATCGCTCCCAAACATATCGTTCGCCAAAATTCGACGATGGCCTTCTCGCCGATGGCTGAGGCACCAAGGTCTCCATGGCCCAATTGATTTTGGCCGTTGGCCAAACGAAACGATGTCGATCCGAGTTCCAGGGGCGATGCCCCTGGCTTCGATGAAACTGGCCGTTGGCCAGTCAACCGCATTGGCCAAAGGCCAAACTCAACATAGCCAGCGGGCGACGCCCCTGGTCTTACAACGCACCACACACACTTTGGCCAACGGCCAAATGCAACCGATCATCACTCCCAAACGTATCGTTCATCAAACGCGATCCCATATCGTTGGAGGAAGTCGCGATATTCGTCTTGGAATGTCGTTGCCCGGTGATGCTCCTGCTGGTTCTCGATGTAGGCAACGACGCTTTCACGATGCGTTGGGGAGACCGAAAAGATCCCGTACCCTCGTTGCCAATAGAACTTGTCCAGGTTGGGACGTAGCGTCTTCACAAACTTGGACGTCTCCCGCTTGGCCTTCTCCACAAAGTCCTTCGCCGGATGGATTCGGCTCATGTCAAACCAATAAGGATTTGACTTCGCGTGGATGCGGCGGTTGAGTCACTTTCTCTTTCAGTTTTCTTCGTTCGCCGCGGTTTAGAACGCGTCGCCTAGCCGAAGCTCAAGTCCTCTGTTCAAGATGCCCGGGGGTGAATGACGAGGCGTTGATTAAGTCTCTCTTGGGAATTGCTTCCCGGCTGCGTTCTCTAACGAAGAGGCGGGTTGGCTCTGAAGCAGGTGACTTCCTGATCGGCCGTTTGCTCTCGGCCAGTTTCGCTGGGGAAGAGTTGCATGGAAGCGGATTGACGCTGATTGCCCGATGAGTTTTGAGCTTGAGATTGCCGTCGCGACATATCGCCCCCATTCGCCCTTCTGAAGACGTTCGAATTCGCTCGGTCGTTTCGCTTCCCTGGTTCATGCGTTAACCACTGTCGTAGTAAGTCAGCCCGTGCTCGGGGCGGATGCCCTGCGACGACAACGAGGTGTAGCTGACCTCGATCACTCGCATCACACCGCCGCACAGGCGACACTTCATCGGCACGGTCAGTGGTTCATCCTGTGGCGCGTAGCCGCTGCCCAGCCAGAACGTCCAGCCAAGCATCAGCCAGACCATCCACTTCACCTCCTCGACCTTCACCTTGCTGTTCCCGCTCATCCAACCGTAGTGGCGGATCTTCATGAAGTTCGTTGGCAGCACGTGCTGCAAGAAGTTGCCCACGAAGTCGTCGCCGGCAACGGTCTTGCTCTGCATCACGTTCCCTTTGCGACGGATTTGGTACGTCACCGTTTCCGAATTGACATCCATGATGCGACTGTCGTTGATCGCGACTCGATGAACGTACGGTGCCAGGTACTTCAGCGTCGGAACGCCGTGCCCAACCGGCTGGATGTCGACAACGAAGTCTTTCGACCAAGCTTCACGATCGATTTGGGCATAAAGACCTGCCGCTCGAAGCTCTTCGGCAAGCTTCGCCTTATAGGTGCGGATCAACGTGCCGTGATGGAACAAGAAGTTCTTCGGTGTGCTCTGCCATGACAGGGCGTGGCCAAGCTCATCCAGTTTCACTCCGCCGCCAGGAACGACATAGTGAACGTGCGGATGATAGACGGCCGGATCGCGACCCCAGGTATGAAGCACGCCGAAGAATCCAAGTTGGCATCCTTTCAGGCTCTTGGTTGCCGATCCCACATCGCGAATGCTCTGACTGCTCGCATCGAACAAGCATCGGTAACCGTCACGTTGGTGAACGCGCAGCACCAAGCCAACCTCCCGGGGCACCGTGAAAGTGACCAAGAAGTGATGAACCGGCATCAGCTTGGCAGCCTGCGTTTCAATCCACGCCTGCGTCCGCTGGTGACCGCAGTTTGGGCAGTGCCGATTGCCACACGAACGTCCGACCCAGTGATCGCTTCCGCAACCGCCGCACTGGTAGTGAACACCACCGAGCGCACCGGTGCGACAACGAGTGATCGCGCCAAGAACTTTGTCTTCGGCGACCGAGATCGAATCGGCGTGTTGCTGCAGGTATGCCGGTGCGAATTGGCGAAGAGCCTCCGCAACCGTGGGCATTTGCGAGAGCGGGTTTACTCGCCGCTGCCAGGTAGACTACCGAACAGCCTTTCGATTTCTTCGCGAGCGTTGGCTTCGGCCGTATCCGTCAGATGCAGATAGACCATCGTGGTCTGCAGCGAAGAATGCCCCAAGTACTTTTGAATCACCTTCAGTCCCACGCCCGCTTCGAGCAAGTGCGTCGCATAGGAATGACGTAGCGTATGGATGCTGACCTTCTTGCCAAAGCGGAGGTTTTTCGTGATCTGCTTCATTGCTCCTTGAACGGCCGTTTCGCTCATCGGGGTCGTCGCTTCGCTGACGCCGTCTTTGGCGAGGTCATGCTTTCGTCCATCTGCCGGAAACAGAAAGCTTGGATGTCGATGACTGGCCCAGTAGTTTCGCAGAAGTCGAACGGTCGTCGTCGGCAGTGGCACGTACCGGTCCTTGGCTCCCTTGCCACGATGGACATGAACCCAGCCTCGCTCGGCGTCGATGTCACTGACCTGCAGATGCAACGCTTCATTGAGTCGGAGTCCCAGCGAATAGACAGTCCAGAAATAGACGAACATTCGCTGCGTGGTCGCTGAGCCGATCAGTTCATGAACCTGCTCGATCGTCAGCACCTCCGGCAACGTGGTGATGTTTTGGAGCTTGAGCATCTTGATAATTTCCCAGTCACGCTTGCAGGTGTGCGTGAAGAAGAACTTGATGCCCGAGAAGGCCACGCGGAGTGATCCATAAGCAAAGTTGCGATCGTTTTTCAGGTGTAAGAAGAACTGTCGCACATGCTGCTCGTTCACCTGGTCGGGACTGCAACCGGCGAAATCAGAGAGCTGCCTGACCGCTCGGATGTAGCCATCGTGAGTTCGTTTGGCCTTGCCGGTCAGGTGCAAGTCTTCGGAGAGTCTCAGGCGAAGACTTTCAGGGAAGTGGGATCCAGGTGCATCTTGCGAACCGTTTGAGCTAAACTTGGACACGTTGTGTTCCTTTTCAGGAGGAGTTGTTGAGCTGTTCCCAGCGAACAGCTCCTCCTGAAAGGATGCTTCCAACAATCCGCAACGCGCCCGTTCCACCACCAAACCGAAACCGCCGCGAAAGCGGCTTACTTGAACAAAACGTGAACATGATCGTCGACGCCACCCACTACAACGAACGGCGAACCCATTTCGCGTAGCACAGAGGCCAGGTACGCATGGACCCGGTCACGTATATCGTCTTTCAGGAACGGGAACCGGTCCTTCGTGCTAAAGATCACGTGAACATAGAGTTGAGACAATGACTGGGGCATTGTGGTCTCCGTTGATCCATTGATTTTGGCCGTTGGCCAAACGGTTCGATATTGGTTCGTCTCCCAGGGGCGATGCCCCTGGCTTCGTTGCAACTGGCCGTCGGCCAGTCAATCGCATTGGCCAAAGGCCAAACTCAACATAGCCAGCGGGCAACGCCCCTGGTATTGCAACGCACCACCCAGACGCTTTGGCCAACGGCCAAATTCATCCGCCCTCATCGCTCCCAAACGTAACATTCACCAAAATTCGTTAATCGCACCCATGCACCGCTCAGGGCATCAACCGGTGAAACACCAAACCGCTCAGCAATTTGGGATAGAAGTAGGTGCTCTTGGCGGGCATGCGTTCGTGATTCAGGCTGATCTTCTCGACGTCCGCTACTGACGCTGGCATCACGAGCGCCGCGAAGGTGTACTGGCCGTCGCCTTCTGACTCCGCGGCTTGCGACTCGCCTTTCAATCCCGCGAGCACATCCCTGACCTCGTGGACATAAGTTGGCTTGGGATGATTGGATTCTCCCAAGGAATCCTCCAGCACCAATTTGTGCAGCAAGCTGACTCCGAGCGATCGCCATGTCTCACTTTGGTCGCCGGCAAGCTCGGACATGCGAGCCATCGCTTTCTCGTTCGCATTGGCCATGACCCATGTCTCGTCTTCCGCGCCATACAACGCCATCAAACCTTGACGATTCGCCAATTGGATCCGTGTCCAAGCGTCGGGTGCCGCGGACATGCCACCGCTCAGCGTTTCACAATCAAATTGGTCGCCAAGTCGTTCGATCAATTCCTCGGATCGCAGAGGACGAGTGCCGCGAATCAACCGGTGCGTCGGCAGCACAACCAGCCCCGGATCATTCATACCGACCAACATGGTCATCACGAAGTTCACCGGATGATCCGGAGCGATCCCACCGGCCTGCTCAGCGACGAAGTCTCGGTAGTCACACGCGGTTTCGTATCGATGGTGTCCGTCCGCCACAAACATTGGCTTGTCCGCTAACAATTGACTAGCCGTCGCGCTAGCACCGGAATCAGTGATCGGCCAAACGGTGTGGACCACGCCCGCGTCGTCAGTCGCTTCGATCGGCGTGACATCGTCCTTGGCAGCTTCCAAGCATTCAATGACGGCGTTGTCATCGTCGGGATACAAACCAAAGATCGGGCTGTTGTTTTGCTCGGTTGCCTTCAACAACTTCAGACGATCCACTTTCGCCTTCGGGTGAGTTTCTTCGTGCGGGTGAATGTTGCCTTTCCCAAAGGGCTCCAATCGAACTCGTCCCATGAACCCGCGCCGGGTCACGGTTCCGACCTCACCATCCTTGCCGTCGGTCTCAAATGTTTGGTGATAGAGATAGAACCCCGGTTCGTCGTCCTGTTTCAGCACACCCTCGCGAATCCATTGTCTGACGAAACCAGATGCTCGTGAGTAGGTCTCGTCAATCTCGTCGCCAGGTTCCTCGCGATTCAGGATCACGCGAATCACGTTGGATGGATGACGTTTGTAAAGGACGTCTAGGTAATCGACATCGATGACGTCATAGGGCGGTGCAACCACTTCGGAAAGCGACCGAATGTGATCCAGGTTGTAACGCAAGGCGGCAAACGGTGTGACCTCTGGCATAACAAGCTCCGATGCAGAACAACGTTTCAAGTCCAAGTCAAGTTGCAAACATCCGCGGCATGAACATCACGCCAACGTGTTTGAAATCACATCAACAGCCCAGCCGTTTCTGGCAATCCAAACATCACGTTCATGTTTTGCACCGCGGCACCACTGGCACCCTTGGTGAGATTGTCGATGGCACAAACGATGACCGCTCGTTTGCCCGATGGACGCACCGAGATTTGAACGTGGTTGGTTCCTGCGACGTACTTCGTTGCGGGCAAGTGATCGACCACGTGAACGCAAGGTTGGTCGGAGTAAGTGTCTCGCAACAGACTCATCATTGCGCGGACGGCATCTTCGACCGAACCCGCCTTGCCAACTGGTTTCACATAAATGGTCGACAGGATGCCGCGATCCATCGGCGTTAAGTGAGGCGTGAACATCACTTCGATCGGAGCACCTGCGATTCGTTCGACGAGGTCCGCGATTTCGGGTGCGTGGCGGTGGGTTCCAACCGCGTACGCTGAGATCGATTCGTTGGTCTCACAGTAGAGCGTTCCCAATTTGGGTGAACGACCGGCGCCCGAGACTCCCGATTTACTGTCGACGATGATGTCGTCGGTTTCGATCAATCCCGCCTTCACCAGCGGAGCCAGCGGCATGATTGCGGACGTGGGATAGCACCCTGGATTGGCCACGATGTCGGCACTACGAATCTCGTCCGCGAAGAATTCGGGCATGCCGTAGACGACGTCACCGATCCGCTCAGGCCATGGGTGTTTGACGCCGTACCAGTGTTGGTACGTTTCGAGACTCGAGAGCCGGAAGTCAGCGCTGAAGTCGATCACTCGCATGCCAGCCTCGGCCAATTGCTTGACGCTTTCTGCGGATGCACCGTGAGGCAAGCAGCACATCGCCACGTCAGCCGATTTTGCGATCACGTCTGCATCGAGTGGTTGCAGTGTCACGTCGCAGCGTCCGGCCAGCATCGGATGAATTTCCGACAGCGGTTTGCCCTCGTCTTGGCGACTGGTCGCAACCACCAGATCCGCACCGGGATGGGTGAGTAGCAAACGGGCGACTTCGAGTGCGGTGTAACCGGTCGATCCAACGAGAGCGACGCGAAGATTGGATGATGACATGATGCAACTAAGAAGACTTCAACTCGGAACGGGTTCACACAGGCGGTGAACAATCTCGCACCGATGTTGTCGCTTTTTCCGCCGCGATCGACAACCATGCGCCAAAACCGAAAAGTCGGTCGGTCGAGCGACAATCAGAACCGGTGTCGAAAACCCGACACCTCTTAGCAATCAGCGGGAATGAACTCATCCCAACCTTTGCTCAGTCGTTTTTGCCGCCCAGTGTCGGGAAGACCAAACGGCCCGCGAATTGGCGTGCGATTTCGAGCACCGATGCCAAATCGTCTTTCTCGAAATAGCCAGCAACGTTCTTGTCGTAGGCCAATGCAATGTCACGTTTGTGACGAGAAGTCGTCACAACGAAGACAGCTAGCCGTTTCAACGATTCGTCCCGGCGGACTTCCGCCAAGAATTCATGGCCGTTGAGTCCAGGCATGTTCAAGTCGAGAAACGCCAAAACGCCGATGTCGTCGTTTTCGTTGACCATACTGCGCAGCTTTTCCAATGCTTCGCCACCGTCGCTGGCGTGCACCAATTCGCAATCGACTTGGTTGCGTTTCACTGCGCGGCGAAACGCCTCAGCGTCAACTGCGTCATCCTCGATCAAAAGGAACGTCGGACGCTTCACGTCGTCTTGGTTCGAACTGTCGACAGGAGACGGTTTCATGTGGGCACGTTTGCAATGGGGTCTTCAGCGAGCTCGCCGTTGGATGGCGACTTCACCGTTTCGATCTGTACCGGCCAAGTGAACCAAAACGTGGTGCCCTCTCCCGGTGACGATTGGATTCCTATTTCTCCACCGTAATGTTCCACATGTTTCTTGGCGATCGCAAGTCCCATGCCGCTTCCTTCGGAAACTTCTGGAGCGACTCGCTGATACATTTGGAACACTTTTTCGTGAAACCGAGGCTCGATCCCGATGCCGTTATCGCTGACTTCCCATCTGTACCAGTTCGCATCCTGGACGCATTTCACTCTAACGCGGCCTTCAGCACCCTTGTCATTGTACTTGATTGCGTTGGTGATCAGATTCAGCAAGACCTGCTTCAGTGGCGTCCGAACCGTGGAACACGTCGGAAGCGATTCCCACGAAATCTGGCAGTCCTCCAAATTATCCGCCATTTCGACGATTCCTGAAACCACTTCACTGCAGTCCACTACTTCGGGGCGTGCATCGACGCGGCCGACTCTCGAATAATTGAGCAGGTCATCAAGCAGGCATTCCATGTTGCGGACGCGGGATTGCATGTGAGCCAAATGCGTCTGCGACGTTTCCGGCAAGATGTCTTCGCAATCCTCTTGAACCCAGCTCGCCAAATGCTGGATCCCTCGCAGCGGAGATTTCAAATCGTGAGAGGCGATGTAGGCAAAATTATCAAGCTCTTTGTTCGATTCCACCAGCGCGTCGGCCTTCTTTGCCAGCTCTTCGCTCAGCGTTTCTGAACGAATCAACAACTGAGTCGTTTCTTGGTTCTTGTCGCTGAAGACTCGCGCCGCATTGACCATTTGTGCGATTTCTTCCGTGCGGCCGATCTCATCGCTGATCGCCATCGTTTCACCAGCGGCCAAACGCTGGAACATCTCCGTCAGACGTCCGATCGGCCCCACGACCGCCATCGATAGACTGGTCGCCAGCAAAATCGCCAACAACACTGCTCCCATCGCCGCTCCCACCGCTAAATACTGAGACCGTCGGAACGAAGCTTCGCGGTTTCGCTGGTTCAACGCCTTTTGCTCTTGGACGTACGACTTCAGCCGAGACGATTGATAGCTAAACTCAGATATCTCGCCGGCCATCACGACATTCGAATAAACCATGTAGCCGCGGGTTGCCTGAAAGGCTCGCGTGCCGACTCTTTGAAACTCGCTCAAACTGGCGAGCAACTCTTCCATGAGCAGCTGAATGTCAACTTGCTGATTTGCAGGATCCTCTTTCAGCTCCACGCAAACAGATCGCGATTTTTCCAAGTGCTGACTGGCGAGATCAAAACTCTCCGACTTTGGATGATTGAAGTATTCGAGCAACGACCGATGAGCCGCAACGTACGCACCGCGAGCACTACCGTGTTGACGTATTTGCGGCTCCTTTTCGACAGGAGACTTCATCCATTCCGCTCGCAATGCGTTGAATGCTTCGCGAACACGTTCCGCCTTCGCAGGCAATTCGATTTGCACCAACTGCGATCGCAGATCTCGTTCCTCGGCGGCCAATTTCAGCTGATCGCTCAGCACGTTCAGGTGGCCTTCCATCTGGTCCAAAGTGTCCTGGATCGCCGGTGTTTCTCCCTTCGCGCGTTCGATCTCGTCGGCCAACTGATCCTGCAAACTGAGTGCGGCTCGGTACTGAGCCGATGCACCGGTCAAAAGATATCGCTCGCTGCGAGACTTGAGTTCCTGAACCTTTCTCTCAATCGATTCAACCGCGACCGACGTGTTCTCAGCTCGTTGGTACTCGGCAAAGCTTTCCAACAAAGCCGACTGGCCGGTAATACCAAACCAAGCAACCAAGACGCACAGCAGCACGAAACATGCGCTGGCGAGGTAAATGCGTTGCCGAAGCGTTCGCCCAATCAATTGAGAAATCATGGTGCTCATCCTGCCAGGAACTCATTCCAGTGTCGAAGGCTGGCTTCGTAAGATTTCATCACCGTGTTCCAAACCGCAACGTTGCTGAATCGCTTGACATAAGAACCGCCGTCACGACGTTGCCCTTGGTTAACAACAACCTGCCCAGTTGTGCCAAGCAAATCTGTCGCGGCAGGTTTGCCTTGATACCAGTAATCCCACTCCGCTTCGCTAAGCTCTTCACGCGAACGTTGCGGGTTGGAGATGTAATAGCCTTGGCGAGCAATGAATGCTCCCGGCCATCCCGACAACCACCAATTCATGTATTCATACGCGGCATCCTTGACCGGACCGGTTGTCTTGGACGACAAGCACATCACACCGTGCCAAGCTCGATAGCCTTCCTTGGGCGAGGCGTAGACGCAATCAATCCCGCGACCTTTCAAATCGAACACGGCTGGTGAAAACATGCTCTCGATGACCGCCTCACCGCGGCTCATCAAATCAACGGATGCCGGAACACTGCTCCAGACACCGCGAAAATGACCTTGCTGTCGATAGCGTTCCAAAATCTTAAACAGCGTTTCCAAGTCGGCTTCGCTGAGATTGCCAATGTCTTCGAACTCAGCCAAACCCTTGGCTTGAACGGCCAGAGCCAGATCAAAGAGACCAATGGTGGGTTCGTTGACAATTGCGACTCGACCGGCCCAACGCTCATCGAGCAACCAAGCCCACGATTCAGTCTCGAACGGAACACCACGTGGAACGATCGACGCGTCGTAACCAAACGAGTCAACGTTGTGCACGTAAGGCAGGAAAGTCACATGGTCGGTCGGTTGGCCGCCCAACGTTCCATCGGGCTGGATGAACAGCAACTTATTCGGTGCATCGCCGGCACCGCGTTTCGCTTTGGGAGTCAAACGACCTTCGCGGGTCAGCGGATTGATTTCATCCCAGTACCGAATCCTTTTTCGATCGATCGGCTGAATCGCGTTCGCCTGCCAGAGCACGCGGATACTGTTGGACCACTGCTCATACAAATCAAACGTCTCGGGACGCGTCGACGCTCGGTGCAGAACCTCCGCACTACCACCCGGCGAGAATTCCAGCCTGATCCCCAGATCAGCCTCCGCGCGAACCCGTAGGTCTTCCTGCAAAGTCACGTGTGTCCCGAGAACACGCACAACCGGTTTTTCTCCGTTGTGAATGGCCGGTGCCGCAAAGACGTCTGAACTGGCAACTGCGGCTGCGGAAGCCAGGCTTGCGCCAATCATTTCGCGGCGATTGAGTCTCATAGCGAACATTGATGAAAGTGGTTGCATTGAACGAGGACAAATCTCCGCTCTCCGCTTGGCCGTGTAGACAGAAATCAAATATACGGCGCAAAAAAAGACGGGCGTCTGAAGCAGATCAAACGCCCGTCATACATGTCAATGTTCAATGCGAATGCCGCTCGATATGAGCAGCTCATGCCTGCGTCTTGGAACCCCCGTCGAGCCCGTGAAGGGGCGACAGGCGTTCACAACGAAGACAATCGATTCCAACCGGGCAACCGGATCCCGAAGCACCCGATTTGCCCTCGTTGAAATTTTATTGGACTATTCGGAGTCCGAAGTCGGGATCAACGGTCCAGCCGAACCCAAACCGCCCTTCAAATCGCCTTCGTCCATCGGAGTCGGCATGCCCGACTCGGCGGCTTCGGCTGCTGCGGCGGTTTTCTCTTGCTCTTCGCTCCAGTCGACTCGTTTGAGCGACAGACCGATTTTGCGTTCGTCGGTATCGACGCGAAGCACTTTGACTTCGATCGGATCGCCAACCTTAACCACTTCTTCAGGGTCCTCGACTTTGTGCTCAGCCAATTCGCTGATGTGCAGCAAACCTTCCAAGCCGTCCTCGAGTCCGATGAAGACACCGAAGTTGGTGATCTTGGTGACTTCACCCTTGACCAATTGGCCGGGCTGATACTTGTCTGGAATGTCGCCATCCCACGGGTCGTTGTCGAGTTGCTTCAGACCCAAAGCGATTCGGCGACGTTGTTCGTCGACGCTGAGGATACGGCATTCGATCTCTTGGCCCTTCTCCAGCACTTCGCTCGGGTGAGCGATCTTGCGGGTCCAGGACATGTCGCTGACGTGCAACAGACCGTCGATGCCTTCTTCCAACTCGATGAATGCACCGTAGTTGGTGAGGTTGCGAACCTTGCCCTTGACGTCTTTGCCTTCGGGGTAACGTTCGAGGACTTCGTCCCATGGGTTCTTCAGCGTTTGCTTCATACCCAGCGACAGTTGCTGACCTTCTGGATCGACACCCAAGATCATGACATCGATCTTGTCGCCGATGTTGACCAATTCGCTTGGATGATTGACCCGTTTGGTCCAGCTCATTTCGCTGATGTGAACCAGGCCTTCGATGCCTGGTTCCAACTTCACGAACGCACCGTAGCTCATCACGTTGACGACTTCGCCAGGATGAACCGATTCGACCGGGTACTTGGTCTCGATGTTTTCCCAAGGGTTGCGATCTTTTTGCTTCAGCCCCAAAGCAATTTTTTGCTTTTCGCGGTCGATGTGCAGAACCTTGACTTCGATCTCTTGGTCGATCGACAGCATTTCGGTTGGGTGACCGATGCGTTCCCATGCCATGTCGGTGATGTGCAACAAACCGTCGATGCCGCCGAGGTCGACGAACGCACCGAAGTCGGCGATGTTCTTGACGATACCCTTGCGGATTTGGCCGACTTCCAGCTCTTGCATCAAGTAAGCGCGATCTTCTTCACGCTGACGCTCGATCAAGCTGCGGCGGCTGATGACGATGTTGCGACGAGTGTCGTCGATCTTGAGCACTTCTGCTTGGACAACACGACCGATGAAGTCGCCGATGTCGCCGGGACGACGGATGTCGACTTGCGAACCAGGCAGGAAGACGTTGACGCCGATGTCGACGAGCAAGCCACCTTTGATTTTGCGAATGACGGTACCGGTGACCACTTGGCCCTCGGCAACCGTTTCCATCATCGCTTCCCATTCGATGATCTTCTCGGCTTTTCGCTTGGACAGCGAAATCATGCCATAAGGATCGTCGGCAGCACCGAGCTCATCCTCCATCTCTTCGATCAGAACTTTGACCGTGTCGCCGATCTTCGGCTGGTCCTCCTCGGGACCCCACTCATCCAGTCCGACCGTGCCTTCACTTTTGAAGCCGACGTCGACGAGAGCCCACTCGTCGTTCAGTTCAACAATTCGTCCGTCGACGATTTTGCCGGAGTTGTAATCTTGCTGCTCAGCAGCAATCGCGTCGAGAAGCCATTCTTCGGCCTCGTCCTCCGGGGCAAGCAGCGCCAAATCGCCGAGGATATCGTCGTCTTCGAGGGAGCGGATGAGGTTGCGGTTAACCATAAAAACGTTACCGATGGTGAAATCGTATCGATCGGGCTCCGGCAAATGACCCGTCGATCCGTCACCTGGGTTGGTGGTGTGGATTGTAAAACTACAGCCGGAGGGGGGCGTCCCCGCGGACTCGCCGCGGCGCCTAGCCGAGAAGCCTACCAAAGTCGGAAATTCGTCACAATGCGTTTGTTGGTCTGGACACCCCGCCGACGATTGTTTTACAGGCGACGAACGTGAGGCATGACACGTGATCTGAAACCCGTGAACGGATCGCAGCCGCCCAACCACCGAAATCCTCGGTCCATCGGCAGCGATCCTTCACCGACACCAACCACCCAATTGAGATATGAACCTGAATTTTTTCGACTGGCTACGAGACGGCGTTCGCCAATCCGTCATCCTGGGCGTGAGCGACGCGGTCGAGCAAATCGGCACTCCTGACGAGTCGTCCGAAATCAACCCGCAAGTCGCGGCGTTGTTGCAGGAACCCACCGCAGGCAAACAAGCCCTGCCGGCAAAGAAGGGCACTCGCTCGACCGGCCGAAAAGCCGCCCCGCGGAAACGGCTGGGCAAGTCGCTGCAGGAATTGAATCCGCCGGCGAAATGATCTCGCCCGCGAGACAGCCACTTCCGGCGAACATACCCACGCTGGCCTTCCACGGCCGGCGAAGCCAAATCGTCGTGCAAGAAGCCTGACCGGCACGCTCGACCGAGGCACCAAGCAAACGCCCCACGTGGGCTCGCGTGGTGGCGATTTTTGGCCAAATCGGGTTAGAATCAGAATCGAACGTTCGCTTCCATTCAGAACGATCCTTTCCGCCCGTTCCCCAATGAGACCACGCCCGATGTCAAAAGGCCGGATCACGATCCAGGACATTGCCAATCGAGCAGAAGTCTCCAAAAGCACGGTTTCGCGAGTCCTCAACAGCCCGCTGATTGTCCAAGCCGACAAGCGCGAACGCGTGATGGCGACCATGGCAGAACTGGGCTACGAACCCAACCAAGTCGCTCGATCTTTGGCGGGCGGCCGATCGATGACAATCGGGATCGTGACACAAAACATCGGCACGCCGTTTTATGACTCGGTCGTGCAAGGTGTGATGCAAGGGCTCAATGGGACCGGATTCTCACCCATCGTCGGCGACGCGATGCTGAATCAGAATTTGTTTCTCGACGCCGCCCGAACTCTGATGGGACGAAATGTCGACGGATTGATTTTGATCGCGGGCGACACACCCTCTGAAAAGATCGAAGAGCTCGGCGAAGAAAAACCCACTTTGGTCGTCGCCCGAGAAATGCCGGACTGGGATGGCGCGAACATCGCAACAAACAATTTCCAAATCGGCGCCAACGCAACCCAGACATTGCTCGACCACGGTCATCGAGAAATCGTCCACATCGCTGGCCCAGCGAATCACATCGATGCGATCGGCAGGCTTGCCGGGTTCCGGCACGCGATGCAGCAGGCTGGTATCGAGGTGACTGATGACCACATCATCCACGGTGACTTCCACGCGGAATCGGCTGCGGAAGCGATCGAGACCTTGGCTCAACGGGGTGTGCCTTACACCGCGATCTTTGCCGCGAATGATCTGATGGCATTCGGTGCAAGACTGGCTCTTCATCGCCGGCAGGTTTCCGTTCCCGATCAGGTCTCGTTGATTGGCGTGGATGATCAACCCGAATCGAAGTGGATGGTGCCACCACTGACCACCATCCGCCAACCCGGCAAAGAGATGGGCCAGGCCGCAGCGACCGCGATCATCGCGATGATCAACGGCAGCGAACCAGACCTTCCCAAACTGGGCGGCGACGTCGTGCTACGCGAATCAGTTCGCCAGCACCCCAGCTGACCACGAACCGTGACGCCATGACCTCAACAAAAGACCACCGAGCGACTGTAGGCCGTACCGAAGCGATAGCGGAGTTACGGCAACCACCAGCCGCACCCAAACCGTAGCCCCCGGCCCAACAATGCACCCAAACCCAATCTCGGTGAAGCACCACCGAGCAACATCGTAGGCCGTACCGAAGCGATAGCGGAGTTACGGCAATCCCCAGCCACAACCAACCCACATCCCTCGGCCCAACAGCGAACTCGACGCCGATCTCGGCGAAGCACCACCGAGCTACAAACTGGGGCTTTCCCTCAAAACAACCACGTCTCCAGGTGCATCATCCAAACCAGCACCAACATCAATAACGTGATTAACGAAACCGTCATTCGCGTCGCCCACTTGTGCCCCGATTCGACTCGCAAACCGCGAGCGTAGAGCACAAACGATGTCCCAATCATAATCGTCAGCACGTTGACGCAGACCAAGATCAGCGGCCCAAAGACCGGCCATCCACGCTCGGTCGATTCCCAGACATTGAATGATGCCTGCAAACCCGCGGTCGAAATGGGCGGCACCAGCGCCGCCGCGATCGCCGCTCCCGCCAAAGCCGACGACAAATGGCTTCGCGTGCGAGCGTAAGAAGCGGCCATGCCACCAACCAAACCGACACAAAAATCCAACGGCGACGGATTGCAACGGCCCCACATCTCATCCGTCACGACTGGATGATGCACCAACCGAACCAGCAATCCGAACAGGAAGCTCGATCCGAACGCACCCGCGAAACCAATTCCGATCGACAGCAGCGAACGCCGGAACAACGGACGATTGCCGTGAGCCAGCGATAACCCCGCACCCATGATCGGCGTCATCAAAGGAGCAATCAACATTGCACCAATGATCACGACCGCCGAATTTTGCAGCAAACCAAACGCGGCCAACATCGCCGCGGCCGAGATCAAACCGAGGAACTCCAAACTGGGCTCGGACCCTTCCTCGAGAGAACGAGCCAACTCCAACCGAGCGTCGCGATCCATCGGTTCGGCCACATGACTGGCCCAATACCGAACGCTCGCCGACAACGATTGGTTCCAACTCTCTTTCTGACTGACCAACGCCACCGAAGCTTGGGTCGATTGCCCTAGCAACGCTCGTGCAACTTTATAGTGCGGCTCAGACGAAGGTTTCGAACCGAACGGCACCCAAATCAAATCACCACGGTCACAGCGCTGCCGCTCCAAACTCAGGGCTTTCGCAATCGCCGCATCCACTGGATCAGAATGCTCTGACGTAGATTTGGATGACGACTGACTTTGCTTGGCCAGTTCGGTCAACCACTCGTGCCCCAGATGTAATCCGGGATCCACCCCCAACAAACGCCGCGAGATCCATCGCGTCACTTTGTCAGACGAATCGTCGATCGAAAAGACATGGCGAGAGGACTCGGGCGGCGTTCCCTTCGAACTCAGCCAAACCGATTTGATCGCACATCGATCGAACAACGTCGCTTGAAAACGGTCGTCATCCACATCGTCGACCATCAACAACAAACGCGAATCCCACTTGGCCAACTGCAGCGAGATCGCTTCCACATCGGATTCGACCCGCTCGACGCGATGGGGTGATTTCGTGGCCGCTTGCTTGGACGAACCCAGCCCGATTTGCTCCAGTTCCTTTTGACTGCGAAGCTCCAGCGTCCGGTGATCCAGTCCCAGCACCAGAACGTCCGCACGCAACTTCATCGATTCCGCGAATTGACGAAGCCAAGGCAGCCCATCAGCCAACTGCTTTTGCGAACCGACCAGCAACGTGACGCTCATGCCCGCTTATCCAACAAACTTGCTGCGGCTTCGTCCAACACAAACGTGACACTTGGATGCTGCTGAAGGAACGAGGCCGGCATCTGCGGCGCGACCGGGCCGCGAACGGATCGCTCAACCGCCTCCGCTTTCGACTCGCCGGTTGCAATCAAAACAATTTCACGAGCTTCCAAAATGGTCGCGATTCCCATCGTGAGCGCCCGCCGCGGAACGTCCTCGGGTGAATCGAAGAACCGAGCATTCGCGGCGATGGTTTCCTCCGTCAAATCCACCACCCGCGTGCGACTGTCCTCCGTCGCACCAGGCTCGTTGAATCCGATGTGCCCGTTCGCTCCCAAGCCCAACAACTGCAAATCGATGCCGCCGGCCTCGGCAATCAACGCCTCGTATTGACCACCCGCGTCCGACAGTTCATCCGCTGTGCCCTTGGGCAAATGCGTTCGCTCCGCATCAAAATCCGTTTCGCCGAACAACCGAAATCGCATGTAAGCGTGATAGCTTTGCGGATGATCGGGTAGCAACCCAACGTACTCATCCAAGTTAAATGTGGTCGCTTGCGAAAACGAAAGATGACCTGCGTTCACCTTTTCGACCAGAAGTTCGTACGTTCGCTCGGGAGTGCCACCAGTGGCCAGACCAAGAACGCTCGCTGGCTTGCGACGAATTTGCTCGACGATAAATCCCGCCACTCGCGCTGACGCCGATTCGTGGTCGGGAACAATCTCTATCTCAATCACGTTGATTCCGCCCACCCATTCAAAAAGGAATGCTGAGTCACGCCCACTGTTTTTCAGTTTCAGCGACCGCGTCGGTCAGCCATCTTCGCATCGAATCGCCGGGCAAGTCAGCCAAACGATCACGAACCCACTCGGGCACAAACACTCGCACACGCTTGACATGATTGTCGAATTGGCGATTAGCTAACACGGACGCAACGGGCGAAACATCACCCAGTGTCGCGACCTCGCCCGACCGAAGCACGATGTCGATGTTGATGTCGACCTCCAGCTTGACCGGTGGAGCATCGATCAGAACCAATTCCGGCTCGACGGGTTTCCCAATCGCATCGCCAATGGATGTGGCCAACGGTTGCGAACAAGACGCGAGCCACCAATACGGACGCCTCGCCAGCATCTGGTGCATGTCTTCGCCGGACTCGACGTTGAACTGCGCCGCTCGCTTGAGCAACTTCCGTGTCGGCCCGAACAATCCATCCGCCAAACTCTTCACCGGCCCACCACGACGATCCGCGGCATCGACAAACTGCCTCACCCAAGCTGACTCACTCAGGTCCATCCACTCGGTGATGTCGGCTTTCTCGCCACCGGCAGATTGCTGCAATTCGTGAACAGCTCGCTGCAACATCGCGGTGGCTGCACGAACCGTGTGATGCCAATAGACTTCGCTGAACATCACATAACGACCGAAGACCATCATCTCCGCCGCCGTGCGTCCTTTTTCGTGAATGGCGAGCTTCGGCCGATCCGGATGCCGAACCAACGAAGCGATGATTCGCATCGGATCAAAGTTTCGGCCATACGGAACTCCCGCATGCAGACTGTCGCGTTGCAGGTAATCCAATTTATCGACATCGATCGGCCCACTTAAGCAACTCGCATAAAACGCGATGTGCTCCGATGAAGTTGCCGCTGGGTACTGATCGATCTTTTTCGGACACACGATCGCCATGACGTCATCGGCGGTGCACGACCAGTCCGCTGCCAGTGCGTCGGCGAGAGGCCCGGAACGCAACATCGCTTCGACACGTTCCTCGTGCCGCGGCATACCGGACTGGCCCATGTCTTCGATGGGATGGCAAAACGGCCAATGACCAGCGTCATGCACTAAAGACGCAACGATGAACGACTCAGAAGCACGCATGTCCTCGGCGATTTGGTTCGCTGAGCCTTGTTCCACTGGGCTCTGTTGGCCAACTTGATTTAGTACTCGCAGCGCCCAGGTGTAGACGCCGAGCGAATGTTCCAACCGGCTGTGCATCGCTCCCGGATAAACCATCGAAACCAACCCGAGCTGGCTGATCGACGCCAGTCTTCTCATCGGGGAGGTGTCGATCAACCGTTGGACGCGAGCGGTTACTGGTACATCCATCGCGGGCGGAATCCGCAACCGCGATGGCCCGCGATCCATCAAATGCACTTCAGGAACAGACACAGAATTGCAGTCGCTCAAACGGACGAGCCCTGAACCGTGCCAGCCAGTTGTCCGATTCGATCGATGGATGCTAATTCAGCCACCCCGGTCATCTGCATCGGGGAACTCAATTGCACGAGATCATCAACGAACTCTTCGTCTTCCCAATCTGGATCGAGTTCTCGGCGAGCACCGGGTTGCCCCGCGAGCGAAACGCCCGCGATCAGGGCCAGCAAAATCACGGTGACGAAGTACAAACCTGACTGAGCCAAGCCGCTGACGAATTCCAACTCAAAAGCCCCAACCGAAACCGCCGCTCCAATCAGGATCATGACAGAAAAAACGATCCCGGCCGTCGTCCATGACATTTCGTTGGCATGATCCAACTCCAACACATACGCGGGAACGAATGCGTAAACCAACCAAATCGCGGCGTAAACGGCCGAGCAGATCAGGACTCGGTTGCGTAGTTCGACTCCCGCATAGGGTTCCAATTCTGCGTCGTGGACGAAACTGTAGCCCGTTCGAACCACGGGCGGTGCAAGCAGCAAAATCCCGATAATCTGAGCCCAAAGCGGAGCCCCACCCATCGCAAAACGGAACCCGAGAGCTAGAAAGAGCATCCCAAGTACAACGCCTGCTGCGATATAGAGGTGCCGCCGCGTGAAATCTCGGTCTTTCCGAGTGATCGGCTTGAGAACACTCTGCCCCTTCGAATCCTTCGGCCCATCGTCCTCGGGCGCGTGGATTGTGACGGCTTCCGAAGCGTCGGGGACCCGAATCGTTTTTTTGCAGGCGGGACATGGCCCCTGCTTCCCAGCAAACTTGTCGCTGACTTGGAACCGTTTCAGACAATTTGGACAAGTGACTTGAATCGGCATGGGGGGCGGCGAACCGGTCGAATCGGGACGAAAATATCAGACGGCGGTGCACATTGTGACGGCCGAAAACGAGCGAGGTGTGGGTTGTAGCGAGAGCTTAACAGAAAATGAATCCGATTACGCCAGCACTCGCGGGTTCGCCGGTCCACAATCCGGGACACCGACTAATCTTCATCGCATCCCCTGGAAATTGCTCCGCCGCCCGCTCAGCGTGCTATGGATTGAGTAGCTTTCCACGCCGCTGCTGATGTGCCCCAACGGGGGCGATCAAAAGTTGTGGAGGGGGAAGCGAATTTGATTCAGGAAGCTAAAATGGACCTGAACCAGATACCTTGAAGTCGTGCAATGCGTGCAGCCCCACCAGGTCGCACACGGTGTCGCGAGTTTGAGCACTTAACAATCATCCAGATGTGGAAAGTCCGATTAGGCGACGAATTCACTCTGGCTGAACTTTCCGGCCCACCGGCGGTGACAATGAAACAAGTGTCACCCAAGTGGACGAAGTCCGCGCTGACCAAACGATTTCCCAGTCCACATTGCTGCGTCCCAACCACACCCCGCCGCGTCAGCAAGGCCAGCCAAGCCTCCCGTAGGCCAGGTTCCACCTGGCACCCCAACCGATGCTTCCGCCAGGAAGCGAGCCGTCCCCACCGAAGCAACTCCCCGTGGCCCTGAGCCCCTGCGGCCCTTTCCCACTTCCCAACAATGCCCCAAAAGATCTTCGTTGCTGGACACCGAGGCATGGTCGGATCGGCCATCCTCCGCCGGTTCGCCCACCGCGATGACCTGCAAGTTGTCACGCGGACTCGGACCGAACTGGATCTTTGCAACCAAGCCGCTGTCAACAAGTTCTTCGAATCGGAACGCCCCGACACGGTCATTTTCGCAGCAGCCAAAGTCGGCGGCATCCACGTCAATGCGACCTACCCAGCCGATTTCGCCTACGACAACACCATGATGGCGGCCAACGCCATTCACGCGGCGTTCCAGACAGGTGTCTCTCGGTTCCTGTTTTTGGGCAGCACCTGCATTTACCCTCGCATGGCACCTCAGCCAATCCAAGAAGACGCTCTGCTGACCAGCCCACTCGAAGAAACCAACGAAGGATACGCCCTGGCCAAAATCATGGGGCTGAAACTCTGCCAGTACTACCGGCAACAACATGGTGCCCTCTTTCACAGTGCGATGCCAACCAATCTGTATGGCCCGGGCGACAACTACCACCCCGATAATTCACACGTGATCCCAGGCCTCATTCGCCGCTTCGACGACGCTGCGAAAGAGAACGCCAATTCGGTCACCGTTTGGGGCAGCGGAAAACCTAGACGCGAATTTCTGCACGTGGATGACTTGGCCGCCGCAGTCGAACACCTGCTCCAGCTCGAAAACCCTCCCGACTGGGTCAATGTTGGCACGGGGGTCGACCTGACAATCGCCGACCTCGCACGAAAGATTGCCGACGCAACTGGTTTTGAAGGGCAAATCGTTCAAGACGCCAGCAAACCCGACGGAACGCCCGTCAAATGCACCGACATCAGCCGAATCCGGTCCACCGGCTGGCAGCCGACCATCCGTCTGGACGATGGTCTCACACAAACAGTCGCCGACTATCACCACCGAATCCAATCCGGCGAAGTCCGCTCGGTCTAGCAGCCTGTCGATTTAGTCGTATAGCGAGTGAAAACAATTAGCCGATGGGCGTTAGCCCCGGTTGGCACTTACTTCACAAATCCACCCTCCCTCTGGGAGGGTCGAGCGAAGCGAGGGGAGGGCTACCCACCGGGTTTTAGGTTCGCCCTCCCCGGCCCGAAGTGGGCCGACCCTCCCTGAGGGAGGGTGAAGTAAATGCCATTCAGCGTTAACCTCGGTTGGCGTCTGACTAACCGCCGCTAACGCGGTACGGCTCATTCAATCAACAGGCCGCTAGCCCTCCCGTCACCAATCACCCCCTGCCTCCGCCCGCTGTCGCAACCCGCCACGTAAGCAAGGCACTCCCTCTGATTCTGTAGCCGGATTCGCCAGAATTCGAAAAACCCACACCGTGGCCGACATCCAGAACTCTGACGGGCAAGAGTGCCCATCCTACTGGCATGGAAACGTCGTTGACGACCAAGTCGACAAAACGGTCAGCAAGACATCCTTCCTTCATAACCCGCCGCGTTAGCAAGGCACTCCCTCTAAATCCCTAGCCGGATTCGCCAGAATCCGGAAAACCCTAAACCTGTGGCCCTGAGCCCCTGCGTCACTTTCCCACTCATCCCAGCCATGACCAAAACCGCACTCATCACCGGCATCACGGGCCAGGACGGCTCCTACCTCACCGACTTGTTGCTCGAAAAAGGCTATCAGGTTCACGGGATCGTTCGTCGCAGCAGCACCTTCAACACCGACCGGATTGATCACGTCTACAAAGACCCGCACGAGTCGTCCAACCTGCACTTGCACTATGGCGATCTGACCGACGGTCAAAACATGACCAATCTCGTCTTGGACATTCAACCAGACGAGATCTACAACCTCGGTGCCCAGTCACATGTTCGCGTCTCTTTCGACTCGCCTGTCTACACGGTCCAGACCGTTGGCCTCGGCTCACTCAATGTGCTCGAAGCCGCTCGCCAACTCAACAAGCAAAAAGCGACTCGCGTTTACCAAGCCAGCAGCAGCGAAATGTTTGGCGATGTGATCGAAACACCTCAAACTGAAACGACACCGTTTCAACCACAAAGTCCTTATGCCTGTGCCAAAGTTTACGCTTTTCACCAAACGGTGAACTACCGGCACGCTTATGACTTGTTCGCCAGCAACGGCATCCTGTTCAACCACGAATCGCCACGTCGAGGCGAAACGTTTGTGACTCGCAAAATCACGCGTGCCGCCACGCGAATCAAACTCGGACTGCAAGACAAACTGTATCTTGGGAACCTCGACGCCAAACGAGACTGGGGCTATGCCAAAGACTATGTCGAAGGCATGTGGCGAATCCTCCAGCATGACGAGCCCGATGACTTTGTTCTGGCCACCGGCGAAACTCAAACCATTCGCCAATTCCTCGACTATACCTTCGAAGCTTTGGATCTGGATTGGAACAAGTACGTCGAGATCGACCCTCGCTACTTCCGCCCCACCGAAGTCGACCTGCTACTGGGCGACTACTCCAAAGCCAAAACCAAGCTTGGTTGGGAACCAGAAACCAGCTGCAAACAACTGGCCGAATTGATGGTCGAACACGACCTCGAACTCGCCAAAACCGAGTTGGCACAAAAGTCACTCTCATAACTGAAGCGTGAAATAGGCTTCCAGCCTGTCATCCCCCCGGGGCCCACCCATAGGCGATGAAGGCCACTTCGTCGCCCCCCAATTCCCCACCAGATTCATTAGCCGCCGAGCGTTAGCTCCGGTTCCCAACAGCACGCCCAACCACGTCAGCAAGCCCCACCCCGTAGCCCGGATTCGCCAGAATTCGGATCCCCGTCGGCCACTCCCATCACAACCCGCCGCGTCAGCAAGGCGGCTCTAACGAGTAAGCCAGATCGAGCCAGCGACGCTCCGCCAAGGTAACAATTGCCGGATGTGTGTCGCAAAGCCGCCTTCATTCGGCGATCGAATGCGTTCATCCTGAGTCCCTGTGGTCCTAAGTCTCTTTGACCCTCACAGACAGGCAGGAAGCCTATCCCACTTTCTTTCCCCGAAGCGATCGCCTCTTCTCTTCATGCCAACAGACTTCACTTCACGGATTCAAGATCGTAGCGCCACGGTGGGTGTTGTTGGACTCGGCTATGTCGGTCTTCCCCTCGCACTCGCCTATGCTGGCGGCGGGTTCAAAACAGTAGGATTCGACATCGATGACAAGAAGACGTCGGCAATCAACGCTGGCACCAGCTATATCAAACACATCTCGGCGGACTCCATCGCCACGGCGATCCAATCCGGCAATCTCGCCGCCACAACAGACTTCAGCCAAATCCGTGAAGTCGACGCGATCATCCTGTGTGTTCCCACGCCGCTGGATGAGCACTTTGAGCCCGACCTCTCCTATGTTGTGAGCACGATCGAATCGATCCTGCCACATCTGCGTGCAGGGCAAACGATCAGCCTCGAAAGCACGACTTACCCTGGCACCACCGCCGAGGAACTGGTCACTCGTATTGAAGCCGCCGGCCTGACCGTCGGCACCGATGTACACGTAGTCTACTCACCCGAGCGAGAAGACCCCGGCAACCCCGAGTTCGCCGCCACCAACATCCCCAAAGTCGTCGGCGGTCACACGCCAGCGTGCCTGAAGGCAGGCGAAGCGCTCTACGGCAGCGTTTTCGATCAAGTCGTCCCGGTCAGCAGCACACAAGTCGCCGAGTTGACCAAACTGCTCGAAAACATTTATCGCAGCGTCAACATCGGGTTGGTCAACGAATTAAAACTTGTCGCCGACCAAATGGGCATCGACATTTGGGAAGTGATCCAAGCCGCCAGCACCAAACCCTTTGGCTTCAAAGCCTTTTATCCCGGCCCTGGACTGGGCGGTCACTGCATCCCGATCGACCCGTTCTACTTGACTTGGAAAGCCCGCGAATTCGGCGTGCACACACGGTTCATTGAACTGGCCGGCGAGATCAACCGAGCGATGCCCACGCACATCGTTCGTCGCTGTGCAGACGCCTTGAACCAAAACAAAAAAGCCCTCAACGGCAGCAAGGTGCTACTGGTTGGCCTGGCCTACAAACCCAACGTCGACGACGACCGAGAATCACCCTCCTACGAACTCCTGGATCGCCTGACCTCGCAGGGTGCTGAGGTCGACTACCACGATCCGTATGTCCCCGTCATTCGCCCATCGCGAGAGCACTCGCACTGGGCCGGCAAACCCAGCGTCGCCTGGGACGAAGCAACCATTCAAGAATACGACCTGGTCCTGATCTCGACTTGGCACGATTGCCTCGACATTCATGAACTCGCCCAATGGTCGACTTTCATCGTCGACACCCGCAACGCCACTGCCAAACTGCCACCCGAACTCCAAACAAGAGTCCTCAAGGCCTAGTGGGATAGGCTTCCATCCTGTCATACCCTTTCAGCAGGTAGCAGGCTGTTGATTTAGTCGCATACCGAATGACAATCATTAGCCGTTGGGCGTTAGCCCCGGTTGGCGCCTAATCAACCGCCGCTAACGCGGTGCGGCTCAATAAATCAACAGTCTGGTAGGCGACAAAGGCCTCTTCGTCGCCCCCAACACCAACCCTATCAGCCGCCGAGCGTTAGCTCCGATTCCCAAGAACCGATCGACAGGCTAGAAGCCTGTCATCCCCTTTCAACAGGTAGCAGGCTGTTGATTTAGTCGCATACCGAATGACAATCATTAGCCGTTGGGCGCTAGCCCCGGTTGGCGTCTAATCAACCGCCGCTAACGCGGTGCGGCTCAATAAATCAACAGCCTGGTAGGCGACGAAGGCCTCTTCGTCGCCCCCAACACCAACCCTATTAGCCGCCGAGCGTTAGCTCCGATTCCCAGCAACCGATCGACAGGCTAGAAGCCTATCCCAGTGTCCTCCGAGCACGCACCGGGTGGCTCGCGCCACTCCGCTAATACAACCTGAGTTCCTGTGGCTCTGAGCCCCTGAGTCCCTTTCCCACTCCATATGCCTACCGCACTCATCACTGGCATCACCGGGCAAGACGGCTCGTACCTGACCGAGCAACTGCTCGACCGAGGCTACACGGTCCACGGCCTGGTCAGGCGGACCAGCAACACGGTTCGAACTCGACTCGACCCGCTGTTCCACAACAAGGGCGTCTACAACAAGAGTTTGTTTCTGCACTATGCGGACCTGGATGATGCGACCACCATCCGCCGCGTGCTCGTCAAAACTCAGCCCGACGAACTGTATCACTTGGCCGGGCAAAGCCACGTGGGTGCCAGTTTCGACATCCCCGAATCAACGTGCCAGTTCACCGCAATGGGCACGCTCAAATTGCTTGAAATTCTTCGCGACCTCGAGAAACAACCGCGGTTCCTGCACATCAGCAGCAGCGAAATCTTCGGTCGCCCCGACGAATTTCCTCAGCACGAACACACGCCAATGCGACCGGTCACGCCGTATGGCGTCGCCAAGACCTTCGCGACCCAGATGGTCCAGCTCTACCGTGAATCGTTTGGTTTGTTTGCCTGCAACGCGATTTGCTACAACCACGAATCACCACGACGGGGCGAATCCTTCGTCACCCGAAAAATCACCAAGGCTGCCGCGGAAATCTCCCTGGGCCTGAACGACGAAATCGTGCTCGGTTCCCTCGATGGACGCCGCGATTGGGGCAGTGCTCCCGAGTACACCACCGCCATGCACCTGATGCTTCAACAAGACGCCCCAGATGATTATGTCCTGGCCACAGGGAAAACACATAGCGTCGAAGAGTTCCTCGACGCCGCGTTTCGAAGCGTCGGTCTCAAGTACAAAAACCACCTGAAACAAAACCCCAAGTACATGCGACCGGCAGAAGTCACTCGCCTGGTCGGCGACCCAACCCACGCCAAACAACGACTCGAATGGACCCCCACCACGACCGCTCTCGAGCTAGCCAAACAAATGACCGCCGCTGACGTTGAATCGCTGAAGTGATCAGCCTCTAGCAACTAGCGATTAGCTTTAAGCTTTTCATAACCCGCATCGTCAGCAAGTACTCCAGCCTCCTGCCGGCATTTGTCATAACCCGCCGCGTTAGCAAGGCCACTAGGTAGCGGATTCGCCAAGAACCGGATTCCACCTTCTCAGCCGCCGAGCGTTAGCTCCGGTTCCTTCACCACCATAACCCGCAGCGTCAGCAAGTACTCCAGCCTTCAGCCGGCTTTTGTCATAACCCGCCGCGTTAGCAAGGCCACTACGCAGCGGATTCGCCAAGAATCCGGATTCAACACCTCAGCCGACGAGCGTTAGCTCCGGTTCCTTCACCACCGTAACCCGCAGCGTCAGCAAGGCCCACGCGCAGCCGAATTCACCAGAATTCGGACCATGCCTGACCATCCCATCATTTCCCCAACCCGTAGGCGACAAAGGCATCTTTGTCGCTCACTCCCTACGTCGCCACCCCAAAACACCACCGAGTCAGCAAGCCTAAGTGTGGGATAGGCTTCCAGCCTGTCATCCCCGAAGCATCAACAATCGCCCGCCGACCTGTAGGCAACGAAGGCCCGTTCGTCGCCCTCCAAACCTGTAGGCGACAAAAGCCTCTTTGTCGCCATCCTCACCTATGCCACCTACCACTCCCCAACGACTCCTCATCACCGGCGGCGCCGGTTTCATCGGCAGCAACCTCGTCCGCATAGCTCTGTCCGCCGGCCACCAAGTCCTCAACGTCGACGCCCTGACCTACGCCGGCAACCTCGCGTCCCTCTCTGACATCGAGTCATCCCCCAACTACCGATTCGCGCACGTCGACATCACCGACGCCGCGGCAATCGACGCCACCATCGCCGACTACCAACCCGATGCGATCATGCACTTGGCCGCCGAGAGCCACGTCGATCGCAGCATTGATGGCCCCGGCCAGTTCATCCAAACCAACGTCATCGGCACCTTCAACCTGCTGCAATCCAGCCTCAAACACTACCGCTCACTGGAAGCCGATGCCAAAGACCGCTTTCGCTTCCTGCACGTCTCCACCGACGAGGTCTACGGCAGCCTCGGCGACACCGGGTTGTTCACCGAAACCACGCCCTACGCCCCTCATTCACCGTACTCGGCCAGCAAAGCATCCTCGGACCACCTCGCCCGAGCCTGGCAGGACACGTACGGGTTACCCGTGTTGGTCACCAACTGCAGCAACAACTACGGGCCGTACCAATTCCCTGAAAAGCTGATTCCCGTCGCGATCCTCAAATGCCTGCAAGGCGAACCGATCCCGGTTTACGGCAAAGGCGAAAACATTCGCGATTGGCTGTACGTCGAAGACCACTGCCGCGCCCTGCTCACGGTCATTGAAAAAGGCACTCCCGGCGAGACCTACAACATCGGCGGCAACAACGAACAACGAAACATCGACCTCGTCCACCTGATCTGCAACCTTATGGATGAGCTCTGCCCCAAAGTCCCCTCGCCCCCGGAAATGGGGGAGAGGGCTAGGGTGAGGGGGCAAAAAAACAACACCCCCCGCTCCACTCCAGATGGAGCATCCCGAGGAGAGAGTCAAAGCAACAAAACTTCCCTCTCCACCTCAGGGGGAGAGGGTCAGGGTGAGGGGGAGAGAAGCTACGCCTCGCTCATCACCTTCGTGACCGACCGCCCCGGCCACGACCTCCGCTACGCGATCGACGCCAGCAAGATCCAACGCGAACTCGGCTGGGAACCGCAGGAAAATCTCCAAAGCGGCTTCCGAAAGACCGTCCAGTGGTACCTCAACAACCAAACCTGATGGCAAAACATCCACTCCGGTGACTATCAGTTGTATCGCCTGGAAACGGCCTAGCATCCCATTTCATGACCCGCTGCGGTAGCAAGGCTCGTTCGCCACACCTCCCATGGCCGAATTTGCCAGAGTTCGGACACCACCAGCAACTAGCCCCTCGCCGGTTTCTAACGATTGCGTCGTCTTTGCCCTGGACGTTCCCCCAATCGACCAAACCGCCCGTAGCGGCGATTGCGAAAAGCGAATCCGCAAAACATCCTTCCCCAGCCCTTGAATAAGCGCCCTGGATGAGGTCTCAAAAAAACGAGCAGGTGCCACCCAAACGGACGAAGTCCGCGCCGAAACAAGCGAGCTGCGAGGAGCGAACGCCTCTTGCACCTTCTCGCAACTCGAAGCGGAGATATCTAGCAACTTATCTCCTTCGTCACCGAACGTTCCGGCCACAGTCTTTGCAACGCCATCGACGCCAGCAACATCAAACGTTAGCTCGCCTGGAAATCGCAAAAGCCGTTTCCTCAAGACTGCCCAATGGTTTCTCGACAACGAAAACTGGTTGCAACAATCACCTCCCCCGTCCCTTCAATTCAACCGCGGTTAGACTTCCAGCAATACAATCTAAAAAACATCATCCAAACACCGCACAACCGAAGATGAGTGTTAATCCATGAAACACAGTCACAGAAAATAGTTGGAATCGTCGGGACTAATTCCGGACGACAAGAACAATCGGGCAAACCACATTCGAACCAACCAAGCATCGTGGGAATTCGCACATGACGAACGCACCGAGTCGGTGCCCCGCAAACACGCGAAAACCAAACATCTACTCGCATAAATGACGATTAAAGAAAACCGCCTCCTCAAGGCGACACAGACTACACTAGTATCTCAAGGCTTTCGCATCCTCTCGCTGGCGATTTCTTTAGTAAGTGTACCGCTCTATCTAAAGTGGCTAGGTCAGGAACGCTATGGGCTGATGCTGACAGGCAGTTCCCTCATTGGCTACTTAATGTTCTCAAATTGTGGATTAAACTGGGCCTCGATGCTATTGATAGCACAAGCACATGGCAAAAAAGACCAACCCGCGATACAATCGATCGTAAGAAACAGCTTGTCCCTAGCTGTGTTTTCCGTGCTCGTAGCGGCCTCAATGACACTCATTCTTTACTTTACGCTAGTGGACAACCTAAACGTTCATTTCCTACCGCCCCACCCCGAGATGCCGGGCATTATTCTCGGCCTAGGAGTAGTGGCGACTGTCAGGTTACTTATTTCTCCGATATACAATCTATTCTCCGGCCTCCAAGACACACCGGTTGTTGCAGCCTACCAAGGAATTGCCACGCTGCTGAATACATTGTTCATGATATACGTTGCCTACCTCGGATTAAGTCTTGGATGGTTATTCACCCTGGGAGCGATGGGGACTGTATTCTGCGGGTGCATAGCCGCGATACACTGTTTTTTCAAACATCGTTGGGCATTCGCGATCGGGCCAGTGTGGGAATCGAGACACATTCGCGATCAGTTTCGAAGCGGGGCCAAGAGCCTGGTAATGCAGGTTGGGGTTGTCATGACGACGACGGCACCAGTCCTTTCAATCAGCTCGACCATTGGTCCAGAGTGGGTTCCTCTCTATTCGATTCCAATGACCCTTCTTAGCATTCCACTAAGCTTAATTCTGCAGTTAAACGGAAATCTTCAGCCGGCATACGGCCAAGCAATCGGAGAGGGTGACAAAGAATGGATTCGCTCCACGGTTATGACAATGCTACGAAGAGTATTCGTGTTTCTTGGAATTGTTGGAACGGGATTCATTGCACTCAATTCCCAATTCATCTTCGCGTGGACAGGGGGAGACATTGACGTCTCTTCAACGATGACGATCTGCGTTTTCGTTAGCGGCGGTATTTCGGCGTGTGTGGCAGTTTACCGTGGCGCGTTAGCCGGTATGAACCGACATAGATACGCCGCAATAGGCGATATCCTTTGCGGCTTTGCAACAATTGCTATTGCGCCCATTGTCATCAATACGTTCGGCGTCGCATGGATCGGACTTGCCGCCTCATTCGCCTCGCTTGCAACCGTCGGTTGGATGTTTCCCTTGCAGTTCCGAAGGTTCGCTGGAGATCATGTACAGGGAACTGGATCAAACCATTTCACGATCCCATTGCTTCTAACATGCGTCATGGCAGCAATATCAACTTCGATTTCAAATACATACACAGCGGCACTGCCCCCTATCATCGCAATGACGGCAACCGCATTGTCCTGCTGCGTTGTTTTTTTGTTTGTTGGTTATCGCCTTGGCCTCACGGATGTCCGCCAATTCGTAGGATGGTCAGTTAGACGCATTCAGATCCTGCCACATGCGCAAAGCTAACGGTTTTACTCGGACACTTCGCATGAAAATGTTAGATCGAGTTTTAGCAAAAGTCTCTCACATCCTGGAGGACTCCAGGCTTCGAGCGAGGCAAAGGCATATGATGTCTCTGTTGAGCAGACCGTGCAACGCAATCATTGGTGATGACTGCGTAATCATGAAGCTCGATTCGAAAGGTGTCATAACTATTGGCGAGGACACCAGAATCGAAGGACAGCTCCTAACGCTATGGAATGGGGGGCACATCGAAATAGGATCAAATTGCTTCGTGGGCCCAAACACGCGACTTTGGTCACAGAGCAGCATTAAGGTCGGAAACCACGTCCTCATATCGCATACGGTCGACATCCATGACACCAACTCACACCCGCTAGACAGCGTGGAGCGACGCAAGGACGCCGAGGGCATATTGATTACAGACAAGTATCTGCTGCCAACACAAACTCAGTCAGCGCCGATCGTGATCGAAGACGATGCGTGGATCTGCATGAAAAGCTCGATAATGAAAGGTGTCACGGTTGGAAAAGGAGCGGTCGTTGCAGCGAACTCGGTCGTTACCAAAAATGTAGATCCTTATACAATTGTTGCGGGAACACCTGCGACCATGATTGGAACAACGACATAGAATTGAACTATGAAAAAAGAAATCACAGAAGGACTTGAGCGAATCGTTGGCCGTGCCAGCTCGAATAGCATCGCGCAAAGCCCCGGGATTGCGGCGTTACTGACCGGCGTGGGTAAGCTGCAGGCAACCTTGAATGAACATAGACTCGGTCCCGACGCACCGCTTGCGAAGGCCGAGTTCAAAGTCTTTTCTCAATATGGGGATGACGGAATTATTCAACACCTGATCCACCATATCAACTTGCCGCGGCGACATCAAGTATTTGTGGAGTTCGGTGTCGAAGATTACCAGGAATCGAACACAAGGTTCCTCTTGGTCAATGACAACTGGCGAGGCCTCATTATTGACGGAAGCGAAGTGAATATGAATTCGGTGCAGAACTCAGACCTGCATTGGAAATACGATTTGACGGCAATCGCAATGTTTATCAACCGTGATAACATCAACGACATCATCAAGAACGCTGGGATTTCTGGCCCCATCGGAATCCTAAGTGTCGACATCGATGGAAACGACTACTGGGTTTGGGAAAGCATCGATGTTGTTGACCCCACAATCGTGATTGCAGAGTTCAACAGCGTGTTCGGTGACGAACGCACGATTACAATTCCCTATGATCCAAGTTTCGTTCGACAGCAAGCGAATGATCCGCACCTCTACTACGGCGCTTCGCTTGCTGCGCTTTGCCACCTCGCACAGTCTAAGGGATACGCATTCATCGGATGCAACACCGCTGGAAACAATTGCTACTTCGTGAAACGCGACCGATTGGGCAAGATCAAGGAGTTGTCCGTAAAGGAAGGTTACGTCGAATCTAGATTCAGCGAATGTGTTCGCTCCGGTTCATCCATCCGAATTCGACGCGAAGAAAGACTTGAGTCCATTCGAGGCCTGCCGGTCGTCGACGTACTTACGGGAGAAACCGTTGAGCTTTAGTCACGCGATGAACGGTGTTTTGCAAATATTAGTACGCGAGATTCAACAGTGAGAACAGTGCTGATTACCGGTGCCAGCGGTTTCCTCGGTTCTCTGATCACGAGTCGGTTCGCGAGTGAGGGATGGAAGGTACTTGCGTTCGGACGCTACGGTCCGCGTGCCAAACCGGAAGCTGCTGAATACGAAATGACCGCCTGCAATCTTCCGGACGAATTGCTCGAAGACGCGGTTCGCCGCGAGCGGCCCGACGTTTGTGTCCATTGCGCAGGAAATGCGAATCCACGACTTTCAATGACCGACCCGCTTCATGACTACGAAAACGGTCCACAGCTAACCGCTTGGTTGCTTGACGCGTTCCGACGTCACTCAAACAACACTCGATTCGTGTTCCTCTCTTCGGCCGCCGTGTACGGAAATCCAAAGACATTGCCCATCAGCGAAAAATCAGTCGTCGAACCGCTTTCACCCTACGGATTCAACAAATTCCATTGCGAGTCCCTGCTTTCTAGCTACCGCAATATCTATGGCCTTTCAACGTCCTCTGTTCGCATCTTTTCGGCCTATGGCCCCGGACTTCGACGGCAAGTGATCTGGGACTTGCTAACCAAAGTCGTCAGCCGCAAAGTGATCGAAGTCTCAGGGACCGGAGATGAGAGTCGAGACTTTGTCTATGGCGAAGATGCGGCCCAAGCCATCTATAGAATCGCCACGTTGCAATTGGAACCCGCACCTGTTTACAACTTGGCAAGTGGCCAAGAAACATCTATCAAGACTGCCCTCGAACTAATCTGTGAGACAACCGGGCGAAATCCCGAGATCAAATTTGACGGGCGGAACGCCCCGGGGATGCCACTAAATTGGCGTGCTGACATCGACCTGATCAGCAAGACGGGATGGCGGGCTGAAACCTCGCTTCGCGCCGGAATCACGAAGATCTACGAGTTCGCAAAAAATCGACTTGAATCCTAAGGAAACCCAAACGGCATGTGCACTCTTCCGCACTGCCGCCAGATCAATATGAATCAACCGCACCGAATAGGAATCATCAACTATTCCCATTCCGACTGGCAGGGTGGCAGAAACTACATCCAAAACCTTCTTACGGCGTTGCAAACGCTAGACGCCGACTCTTTAAATTTTGAAGTCGTCGAAGTCCCGAGCCATGAATCCAAATCAAATTCAGTTCTCACGCGACTAAAAAACCGATTCCATACGATTCGCGGTATCCACCAACCTCAACTACACGCTGAACTCGTGAAGCAAGGCATCGATTTCGCGTATTATTGTGCTACGGGCGATCGCGAGAAAGTTGGTTACCAAAGTGCACATTGGATTGCAGACTTTCAAAGTTTGGTGCGCCCCGAATTCAGCCCCGACGACTATAGTGTCAAGGCCCAAAGCTACTTCAGAAGCGTGCTGCGCGACTCTCAACAAGTAGTTCTCAGCAGCAATGCGAGCCAAAACGACTGTCGAAAGCTTTTCCCGGAGTACGTCTCCAAAACGGCGGTCCTACCGTTCCGCGTTGCAACGTTTCCGCAACTGATCGAGCAGTCACTTCCGTCACTACCAGAACTGAAGAAACGTTTTGACCTACCAGATAAATTTTTCATCGTCTGCAATCAGTTCTGGGCTCATAAGAATCACGAAACTATTTTCAAAGCAGTCGAGATGCTTTCGAAAAAAAACAAGTCGACATGTGTTGTCTGCACGGGGCAGTGGAAAGACCTTCGAAACCGAAATCACCAGGAAACGATCGATCGACTGTTGGAAAAACCCTCCATTAAGCAGGGCATTCGATTGGTTGGCAAGATTCCGTTCGATTCACTGCTGGGACTGATCCGTCATTCACATGCCGTCATTCAGCCATCACACTTCGAAGGTTGGAACACCTCGGTTGAAGAATCACACTGTTTGGGCAAAACGATACTTCTCTCAGACATCCCGGTTCACCGCGAACAAGCCTGCCCAACCGCACAGTATTTTGATCCAACGAGCTACGAATCGCTTGCAAAATTGATGTGCAATTCACTCGACGAGGCGACTACAGGCTTCGATGCGGGCAGAGAACAGATGGCTGTCGATCGTTACACAGTAAAGATCAAGGAATTTGCGAGGGCCTTTTTGAATCTAGCGACGCAATCGCAACACAATCATTACGGGTGACGAAGCTATGACAAATGAACTACCACACTGGAAAGATCACATTCGATCCTTTAGCTATGCAACTCCAGACTTTCCGACGAAGCGTCGCTGGCTTGAACTGTTGTTTCGCAAAGAATTGCAACAAACCAATCCGATGGACCTTGTTCTATCGGGTGGTTCGAGGTGTGTCGTTCCGGTCGTGCCTTCATCCGTAATCGGACACGAAGTGCTGCTCTACGGAACGTACGAAAAAGAAGTCGTAAAACGATTTCTGCGGACACTGAAACCGGGCGATGTATGCATTGATATTGGAGCAAACTTCGGCCAATACAGCCTGCTTGCGTCACGCCGTGTTGGGCCAAATGGAAAAGTCATTTGCGTTGAACCTGTACCCCACGTTTTTCAACGATTGAAAGAGAATCTTGAACGGAACCAATGCGAGAACGTGGTTGCGTTAAACGTTGCCCTCGGCGAATCACCCGGGACCTTGAACATGCAAGTCATCGAGGATGAAAACGACGGAATGCATCATCTTACGCATGAATCGGGCGCAGGAACGATTCCCGTTCAAGTGTGTACGCTTGACGGATTGCTTGATGACCTCGAAATCAGCGGAGATGTATCAGTAATCAAAATGGATGTCGAAGGTTGGGAACAAGCGGTGTTGTCAGGCGCAACTCGCACTCTTTCACCAAAGAAAAAGCCAACAATATTTTTCGAGTCGATTGAAGAACACGCAGCTCGCTTTGGATTCGACGCATTGAAAGTACATCAGCTATTGCACAAATACGGTTATCGCTTGGAGTTTTTGAACGAACAGCACGGAAAGGCTTCAATATGGCAACAATTCGCGACTGGTACAACACATCAGCCAAACTTGATTGCCGTACCGCCCGCGACTAGGAGTCAATCGACCTGATTATCGCCGCTATTCCGGTAGTTGTCTCGACTGAGGCATCGTCGAATTTCGCGCTGGCAATTCGGAGCGACGATTCCTTTCGCATTTCGAAGACAAGTAAATACTTCACTTAACCATGAGCAGGTTGTTTCTTCATATTAGCTACCCGAAAGCAGCAAGCACGAGCCTGCAAGAACTTTTGTTTTTACAGCCCCCAGAGATTAACGATATCGGACCGGGAACGTGGAAGGAAACTCTAGAGGGTGAGGAGCTCGAAAGATTCTCTAGGAGGCTAAACATATTTCATTCAATCCAACTGGAAGATCTGCTCCGATTTGATCACGCGAAATTCGAGTTTCAAGTTGCCAACCTGTTCAAGAAGAACATCGACGTTTCCCCGCCAAAATCGACAGTTGTCAGTGTAGAGCCCCCCCCCCCCCCCCCCCCCCTATTACGTGGATGTCGTGACGTAAGCAAACCGATTGAGTTCACTATTTGCAAATGCAAAGATAATTGTTGTGATTCGCAGCCAGCATTCAATTGTCGAGAGTCTTTACTCGATGGCCCCGCACTCCCCATTGGCCCGGGAAGCCAGCGTAAAAGCCGCCTATCGTTTGGTAAATGGCTCGACGTTTGCATCGAGAATTCGAGTAGAAGTGCGATAAGCTCGCTGTATTTCGACGAGCTAATTCAGGTCTATAAAGACTTATTTAACGAAGATCGCGTTGGCGTCCTTGTCTTTGAGGAACTAACAACTTCGCTCATTTCGTTCGCAAAACAAATTTTAGAGTTTCCTGACGTGGATGAGCAGAAAACGGAAGACCTGGTGCGTCAACCACCACGCAACTAACTGACGAAATACTCTTACAACCGACTCCGGTCGCTCCTCCTAAAAGATGTAGCGAATCGAAAGTACATTCCGTCGTCGATAGGAGAACTGCTCGTCGATAAAGCCTTAAAACCAATTTCAGAGAAATTGCTTCCCGTACGACGCAAGTGTTAATCAAGCCAGCAAGGACAACGATTGGATTATAATTTCAAGGTCTCCAATCAACGGCTTTCCCGACGACATCGACTCAAGATCAATGAATTTGACTATCCCCTCCAACAGCTCGTTTGATTTGACCAAACGGTCGAATCGTTCGGTTATCAAGTGAAGGTTCTTCATCTTCCCGGATCGTATCCACCCTGGCGCGCCGCTGGGAAAGAGGTTTACTCGCATACTCTGGCGACTGCATTGCGAGAATTCGCGATCGATAGTGAGGTCGCTGTGACGACTTCAGGTGTCCATCCAGCGGAAGTTGGTGACTATGAGCATGAAGGGGTTCCTGTTCATGTTTTGCCACCGGCGTCCGAATACGGTTCGCGGCAGGCTTTTTACGGACGCAAGTTCAGTGATCTACCAGGCTTCAATCAGTTGCTAACCGACGTTCAACCCGACGTCGTCCATTTTCATGATCAAAATGACGGCGCCAGCCTCTCTCATCTGCGAATGGTGAAGGATCGAGGCTTGCCCGCAGTTCTGACCTTCCATAGTCCGGGGCAAATTTGTCCTCATCACGACCTGTTGCGTTGGGGAACAACGCCTTGCGACGGAGAACTCCGAGTGCGTCGGTGCACGGCTTGCAGAATGAGTGCGTCTGGCTTGAATCCGGTGTTAGGCAATTTGATCGGGCTTGTAGAGTGGCCGGCACCTGATCCAGAGTCCACTTCGATTGCAAGCCGCTTGCTCAATGCCCGCAAGATGACTCGATGGTTTCGAGATTCGGTCATCGAATTCGGAGAGCTATCTGATGCTGTCGTCGTGCTTGCGCGTTGGTGCGAAGATATCTGGCTTCGAAATGGATTGGAACGATCGAAATTGTTTTTGGTTCCCTCCGGTGGACGTTCGGAGCGACCTCGTGATCCATCTCCAAAATTCCCTGAACGTAGTACATTGGTTGTCGGATTTGCGGGAAGGTGCGAGTCGATCAAAGGAATTCACGTCTTAGTCGATGCCATTCAACGGCTGCCACCAGAGTTCATGATCGAAGTACGTTTGTACGGCGGCGGTTGGGATTCTGATTATGGTCGAGCACTATTGGATCGAATCGCAAATGATAGTCGATTTGTGAAACCGCGGATCGTGCCCAATGACCAATTGGGCATTGAATTTGCAAAACTCGATGTGGCCGTTGTCCCATCGATCTGGTTAGAGACGGGTCCCTTAACACTGTTCGATGCGTTCGCCGCCGGTACACCCGTTATCGGAAGCAATCTCGGAGGAATCGCGGAACGTGTTCGCCATGGCGAAAACGGGCTGCTCTTTGAGGCTGGTTCGGCACTGGACCTTGCCGCATGCCTGACACGGTGCCGCGAAGAATCTGGGCTCGTACAAAGACTTCGATCCGGCGTCTCTTCGCCGAGAACATTTGTCGATACCGCGTCAGACATGTCGGTCATCTATCGAAAATTAGCTGGACAGTCAAAACCTACAAAACCTAGCTGAAACGGCGGTGGTAAGGATTGTCATAGTGTCAGTCGCGATGATACAACTCTCCCTGATGCCGACGTCCATAACATAGCAATGAAAGAATCCTGCGATCCCACCCTACGCGAATCTACCAAGTCTGGAACGCTCCCGGAAACAGTGAGGCACGACTGTCGGCCTTTATCCGGTCCGATCATTGGTTTGTGCATCGCCGCACATCCAATTGACGATGGAAAGTGATGGTCCATGATGGTCTCACGTTTGCTTGGTATCCGGATAGCAACATCGCGACCGACGTTGCCTTGTTTGGTGACCGTTACGCAGCCGATTCGCTATCCCTGATCGAACGCTATCTTCGCCCCGAACACTCCTTTCTTGACGTAGGTTCCAACATCGGACTGTTCACTTCGTTGGCCTCTAAGAAAACCAATGACCTGACGTGCGTGGAAGCTGGAGTAAAACAGCGACGGCGGCTTGAAGAGAACCTACGGCTGAACGAATCAACGCGACCATTCACGGCGTTGCAGTATCGGACAAGAACCAAACGATCCGATTTTCACTGGGAGACTCAATCTCACACGTTCTGGACGACATTCGCGGCAATCAGCCTGCCGAATCTTCCCACGGGTCGGTTGAAGCAAAAAGACTCGATGACATATTGGACGATTGAGAATACGCGATGATGAAACCCGATGTCGAGGGCTATGAATTGGCCGCACTGCGGGGTGCAGTCCACTTGGTAGAGAATCATCGACCGCCACTATTTTTGTTGGAAGTCAATGGCGCGACGGTACGGCAAGGGCGACCATAAACTTATTGAGCTTCTAAAACAAAGCGGGTACGTCGTCGGAATATTCCGGAATCGGAATTCAACACTCGAGATTTCGCGTGAGCCATGGGGCGACGTATTGGCCATCAGTCCCCTCGGGCTAGAACTACTTCAGCAGCGCATCCCCGAGTGCCAGATCATTGAAGCCTAACATTTTGAAGGCATTCAAAATGATGTGCAGTCAAGTACGAACACGAAGTACAAACTTAAAGTAAAAGTAGAATCCAGATGTCGCTAAATAAGATCCAGAAACGGTTTTTACGTCCCGAGTTTGTTCACCGTCCTCAGCAAGCATTTCAAGCAATGCTTCAAAAACTACTCGGCGTTCGTCCTGGCCCAGTCCGGCGGATCCTACCGTGGGGATACCCAGTCTGGGTTGAACCGCAAGACTACATCGGGCATCGAGTCCTTCGTCATGGGCTGACAGCGTTAGAAGCTTGCGAGACCAGCTTTCGCTTACTTGATCCAGGAGATGTTGCCGCAGACGTTGGTGCCAACTATGGCGTCGTCACGGCGGCAATGGTCGCCGCAGTTGGGAAAACCGGGACGGTTACCGCCGTCGAAATGCATCCCAAGACATTTGCCGCTTTGCAGCGCAACGTCAATGAATGGGATACCGGCGGGACGACGGTCCGATTAATTCAGGCTGCCGCGAGTGATCGAAGCGGGGAAATCATCGCCTGCGAATCGGAAGACTACGCCTCCAACAGCGGTGTTGGCTATGTCACACATCAAGTCCACCATGAAAATCACCGTCAGCGCAAAGTTTCCAGCGATCGTCTTGACCATCTTCTCAATGGTAAGGCCCCGGTGTTTCTCAAATTGGACGTCGAGCGTCACGAGCTTGAAGCTTTACGAGGCGCGGGGGAGTTGATTTCTAATCACTCGGTCCCACACCTATTGGTCGAGGACTTGGTTGGCCGAACACCTGTGAAAGATCTCCTTCAAGATGCTGGCTATACATTGTTTGAACTTGAATGCGATTTACGAGGTCCGAAGGTTTGTCCAGTCAATTTTGAGCGCCCGTTTCAAGACGGCGTTTGCAGCGACATCCTAGCGACAAAGAATCCGGATGAAGTCCGGCGAAGATTCGAATCGCCCGGCTATCGTTGTTTAAATTGAATTCCGAACAACTCATCGACGTGAACACTAACAAAAACATTGCTGAAAAACCACGCTTGCTGCACGTCCTGGTCGGCGCCGGACGGGGTGGTGTAGAACGCGACGCGTTGGTTCTCATGGAACGTCTGTTGACTGTGCGGCACGATGCCTTTGTGCTAGGCCCGGATGGGCCGATGACAAGTGACTGGAAAGATTCTGGTGCGGTAGTCCACATTGCAAGACAAACAAGCCGTTGGCCGTTGCAGATCTCGCCTTGTCTCAAGAAATACCTGGAACGATTGAAGGCCAATCAACGACTTCCGGATGCTGCGATTGTATGGCATGGAATGCCAAAGTTGCCACAAATCCTTCATCTGCTTTCGGCGTATGGGATACGGACAGCGATCCATGGCGGGAATCCAGCAATCGGCTTGTCGCGACTTACCGACTGGGTTTATTGCATGCTTCACCGTCTCTACCCGCCAAAGGGTGAACTACCGAATTACATTTGCTGTTCAAAACATGTCGCCGATTCATTTCATCGCAGCCGCTACTTGCGACGCTTTCCGACGGAGGTCGTACCCAACGGAATCGAGTGGCCACAGGCACCGGCCGATGTTAAGTCTGTCAGAACCGACAAGCCGTTCACCATTGGCATGACAGCTCGACTCAGCCGCATCAAGGACCATGCGACACTCCTTCAAGCATTCGCAGAGCTTCGTGAATCGTTGGCCCACAACGGATCGCAAAAAAGTGTCCGACTCGAATTGATCGGCGATGGTGATCAACGGGGCGTATTAGTGCAGTTGTGCGAGGATTTGAACCTGAATGATTCGGTTCGCTTCGTCGGTGAAGTAGATGACGTCTACGGTGCGATGGCGGAATGGGATCTCTTCGCCTATGCAACGACAAAACACGAAGGGTTGGGCAACGCTGTATCGGAGGCAATGGCATTCGGCTTGCCCTGTGTACTTACGGATGTGGGCCCCATCCGAGACTTCTTCGACCTTCGACCAGATGGCCCGTCGGTTCGACTCGTTCCCCCCTTTGATTCAACAGCGATGGCGTCATCACTGTCCGAGCTCATCACCGATCAGGCCGCCCGTTTTCGCCTGGCGTTGGCGGGTCAAGATCTCGCAAGGGAACGATTTCATCCAGACCATTACTCCAGGGCATACGCCGAGCTATTGGGGCTTCCGACCGGTGCCTGACGCAGCCAAACCGAATTGGATTTGCGCACAACAAGGTGCGCGAGAACACTATGCGATTCCACGCGCTTTGGCGGGCCGCAACGAATTAGCGTTGCTCTTGACCGACATCTGGAACAAGGATTCTTCATTCCTTGGACGCATGCCCGGCGCGATCGCAAGACGCTTACGAAGCCGTTCGCACGAGGACCTCCGCGAGTATGCCGTACGTTCGTTCCCCTTCACATTTGCGCGCATCGAAGCAATGCAGCGGGTCCGCCGAGAGGAGTCTTCCAGTTATTATGCAGCAAGAAACGAGAGATTTGATAGGCTATGCAAGAACGGTCTTCAGGATTTCTTGTCCATCGATTCGAATGGCGATTGCCTAACTGTTTTCGCCTTTGCTCACGCGTGCCGAGACCTTTTTGAATTCGCTCGAAGGGTCGGTTGCCAAACAGTACTTGGCCAATTCGACCCGGGCCCTGCGGAAGCGGATATCGTTGAACAAGAACACTTTGACCGCCCCGAATTTCGCACGACTTGGAAACGCTACCCCGAGAGCTACGTTGAACGCTGGAGGGAAGAAATCGAGCATGCGAACCGAGTCGTTGTCAATTCAACTTGGAGCCGAAACTGCTTGATCGGTCGCGGTATTGATCCCAGTCGAATCGAAGTACTTCCGCTCGCCGAGGTCCCATCGGCCGCCCCGGAATTTCGACGTAATTTCCCAGATCGCTTTACTCGTGAACGTCCCCTACGCGCGCTATTCCTGGGTCAAATTATTCTTCGAAAGGGAGTGGCTCGGCTAATCGATGCGGCAAGAGAGCTAGTCGACGAACCGATCGAATTCCACCTCGTTGGACCAACCGACATCGAGAATTTGAGCGAGTTGATCGATGGACTGCCAATTACCTGGCATGGTTCTGCCGCTCGTTCGCAGGTCAGTCAACACTACCGCGACGCAGATGTTTTTCTATTACCTACGCTATCGGACGGTTTTGCTCTGACTCAGTTGGAAGCTCAAGCATGGCGTCTGCCGGTTGTCGCAACCCACCGCTGCGGCAGTGTTGTGGAACCAAACGTCAACGGGTTGCTACTGGACGAACCGACGGGTCCAGCTATTGCCGCTGCGATTGCCTCACTGCTGGAATCTCCCGAACGTCTTGTCGCAATGTCCAGCGCGACTTGTATCCCGAGGGGCGGACTCGATCTCTTGGCCGATGGTCTCTTGCGTACAGAATCGAAACTAAGGAAGGTCACTTGAACCGATCTGTGCTAGCGATCGGTGACGTCGAAAGTCCGTCATGCCACGGTGGGATACCGCATGCGTTTCTCAATGCCGCCCGCCATGGCGAATTTGCGCAAAGAGGTGGGCGAATTAGGTTAAACGAATTCAAAGCAAGGCGAATTTCCTGGACCGTGAACCGCATGATCCGCGGGCACCGAATGGGAGGCTATCAATATTCCTCCGCGTTTCTTCAGCATGCTGAAAACGCGGTGAAGGAATTGATTAAGGGCGACGTCATTAGTTTCAGCCAACACTTCCCGAGGGCTCAAACTGTACGTGATGCTGGCGGATCAATCACCTACTATCTTGACGCCACGGCCGCGCAACTGACCTCCGGGAGAGGCCTGGACGTGCGCCTCCCCAATGACATTCGGCAAACACTCTTAGACATTGAACGACAAAACTATTCGCTCGCCGACCGAATAGTTTTTCGCTCTCGATGGGCGGCCGACTCAGCGATAAAAGATTGCGGAGCGTCACCCACGAAAGTTCACGTCGTTCTACCAGGAGCAAACCTCGACCTCCCAGAGGACTGGTCGTTCTTGGCTCCAACAGGTCGTCCAGGTTTTGATCGCCCCGCCGTACTTGGGTTCGTTGGAAAGGATTGGAAACGCAAAGGGCTACCCCTTATCTGCGATGTACGGGACGAACTTGAACGTCGTGGACTGCCTGCGATCGTTCGAGCCGCCGGTACGATACCGGATTCCATAGGCCAACGTAGTGGCGTAGACCTTTCGGGCTACATTGATAAAAAATCGGATCCTACGGCTTACCCTCGTTTTCTATCCGAATGCGACTTGGGCTGCCTATTTAGCAGTCGCGAGGCGTTGGGGTTTTCAATTATCGAATTCCTGCGTGCCGGCGTACCAGTCATCGGATTTGCCGCGGAAGGACCCGCAGAGACAATCCCATCGGATGCAGGTCTCCGCTTTTCACCCGAAAATGATGTACTAACAATTGCTGACGCGGTTGAGTCACTACTGCGTGATGAATCTCGCATGTGTGACTTTCGTCGAGCAGCTCAAGAGCATTCGTTTAGTTTGACTTGGGATCGCTGTATAGCCGAGTTCAAACGTTTGTGGGCCGGGAAAGAGCTCGTTCCATTTCGTCTCGTCTCGTCCAAAACTGCTGAACGTATTGCATGACCGTCAACGCATCTTTCCAGAAAGTCAATCGACACAATGCTGGTTGCCCCATGAACTCTCCTTCTTACAGTAATGCCGATACGAATCGGGTGAATCTATTGAGACATCTGGACGAAGGAAGCAACAATACTCTCAACCTGCGTATTCCCAAACGGATCAAAGCGAGTCGAAAAAAACCATGTCCTTGAACTCCGCAAAAGCTTCATGATTAGTATCCTCAAGAGACTCTGGCGACAGTACGTTCAGATGTCCGTCAACCATCCGGGCATCGCCATCTCACTTTCGACGCATCTCGCTAGCCGCGGCCGAATTCGCGTACATCCGCGCTGCTATCGACTACAACTCGACAGCGACCCCGATCGCGTATTTGAGCTGCTTCGCGAGTTGGCGACGGATGTTTCGGTTGTCTTTGACGTGGGCGCAAATTTCGGGATAACGTCGCTCGTCGCCGACGGTGCCGTTCGAGACGGTGGAACGGTCGTCGCATTCGAACCATCAGCACAAAACTTGAAGGTACTGGAGTTCAACATGAATGCTTCGGCCATAAATCCGTTCAGGGTCGAACGGTTTTGCGTGGGTGACCACGAAGGAATGACCGATTTCTATCTTCTGGGCGGTGACGGCATGCACACGAGCAACTCGCTTAATTTTGGACAAGAAGCCGGGCATGAAATTACCCATGTCAAACCAGACCAAACGACCATTGTTCAAGTTCCCATACGAACACTCGACGCTTATTGTTCCAACACCGGTCTGGTTCCCGATGTTATCAAGATTGACGTCGAGGGGGCCGAGTTGCAAGTCCTGCGCGGCGCCTATCAAACACTTCTAAAACATCGACCGAAGTTGATGATCGGGGTGCACCCGTTTTGGTGGCCAAAGGAACAACAAGCAGATGAGTTAAGACTGTTGCTAGAGGAATTGAACTATTCGTCGACTAAGCTGGATGGTTCGGCCACAACTTTGGAGGACTTCGAGGACGTAGTATGCACTCCGTTGACTAAATCAAAACAGGTTACGACTTGAAAATTCTGCATATTTTGTCGACGCCGCGTGCGGAGGGTACGCCGCGTTTGGTGCTCGATTGGCTCGCCATGGACTGTGAACACCAACAGTCAGTGTTTTGCCTCAATTCAACGCCGGCAGACTTAAGCAGCAGGCTAAAAACTTCTGCACATAGCTACTATGAATCTAACCTATTGGCTCAATCCCGGCTTCAAAAGTTCCCAAGTATCTTGAAAAACACTGCCAAGGTCGTACGCGACCTGCAACCGGATCTCACTATTTGCTGGAGCGGCGGATTCTCCAGTTGGGTGTTGGCTGGTGCTCGATTGGGAGGATGCAAAAAACTGATCGCGCACGCGGGAAATCCTGCAGATCGAGGACTTCGTGGCGACTTCCTTACTCGATATGTTATGTGGCCCTTGACGCACGGCGATCGCATCAAAATCATGCTGAGAACATGAGTTTCTCGAGGAAGTCGGTATTCCAGCCCGCTTTTTTTCGCTTCTGCTTGAGACTTCGCTTGGTAGTGTCCTGCTTGAGAAGCGTCGTCACATAACGACGGATGAACGTGAAATTCGCCGTCGCGTTCTTGGTCCGAATGCGGCTGGCATCGTCGTGGAACACGACATCCAACACCCAGTGCATGGACTCCACGCTCCAGTGACTCCGGACACTGATTGCGAACTCTCCTACCCGGGCAGGTCGACTGAGCAGGAAATAACGAACCTCGACATGGCACTCTCCATTTCGCTCCGTTTGCGTGATGGCTTGGCCGATGCTCGTCGCACCTGCCCAGAGATCTGTCATGGCTTTCATCTCAGGTGGTATCGGGCAAACAGCGTAGAATCGTTCTTCCTGTCGGCCACTCTTTTTTCCCACCGTCTTCTTCGACTTCACTCCATTGGCTTTCAGCCCTTCTTCGTGAACCAACTCGAAGTGTTCACGGATGGCATTGGCCAACTTGGGATGGTTGTCTTTGATCGCGAAAATGTAGTCGCCGCCATTACGATGAATCTTCTCAGCAATCGACTTCTGGGCTCCGATTGCATCGAGCGTGATAATGGTGCCACGGACATCAATGAAGTCTAAAAGCTCATCAATTGCTGTGATTTCGTTGGTTTTTGAATCCACTTCGGTTTGCCCAAGAGTGACTCCATGTTTGGAAGCCCAAGCGGATACAAAGTGAATTGCGTTTGATTTCTCAGCGTTGGTGTAAGAGCCGCGTGCGGTCTTGCCATCAATCGCAACATGAATGGGCAGAGACTGCTCTTCATCACGATCAAGCTTGTCTTCGGCGTCGCGATATTGCTGACAAAGTTGTGTGTGCCAGTCTAGCAAAGCTTGCTGAAACTGCTCTGGTTTGATCAGTGACAGGACTCGACCGATGGTGTCGTGCGAGGGGATGCCGTGAGGGAAATCTGCAAAGCGACTGAGCCAATCGAGTCGTTCATTTCCAAAACACTCGATCTCTTCGGGACCGTCGGCATCGGCGATCGTCGCAGCAACCACTAGGAACAAAATGGAGTTCAACGGATGCGTGGTTCGTCCGGGAACGCGAGGGTCTTCGACCTGATCAAAGCAGTCGTGAAACACATCGATTTGCGAAAGCATTGCCGTCTCCATAGCAGGGCATGAATCAAACGAGTTCACGCAATCTTTCGCAACAGGTCTTCACCAAGACAACCGGCAATCGAATACTTCTTCCGAAATTTGATGCGATCGCCGTGCCCTTGACGCTACTCGGAGGTCGCGTGGTGTGCTGTTCAGACTATGTGCGGGATTCCATGCGAGCAGTCCCTGGTACACGGAAAGATCTGTTCGTAACTGTCCGGAATTGCACCCGTGTTGCTGAGGTGGCAGAAAGAGCTGAGCATGCCAGAAATTCACGATCTTCGCATAGACCGCCAACGGTAGTGATGATTGCGACTTTAGAACGTCACAAGGACCACAAAACTCTGCTACATGCGATACCCACCGTCCTATCACGGATTCCCAATCTCCAATTGCTGCTGGCAGGTGACGGAACACTTCGAAAGGAACTAGAAAAACTAGCCAACGAACTTGAACTCTCTGCTGCGGTCAAATTTCTTGGTACGCGTGACGATATCCCAGAACTTCTTGGGAACGCAGACCTTTTCGTGTTCTCAACCACACCGCGAGAGGGTCTTGGTAGCGTTCTGCTGGAAGGCTTGGCTGCAAAATTGCCTATCGTTGCCTCCGATGTTCCGGCCTGTCGCGAGATACTCGCAGGGGGACGTTGGGGCCTACTCGTCCCGCCTGCGGATCCGCAAGCACTTGCAAATGCGATAATACGATCCCTAGGCGAACCCCTTAGTGCAGACGCCTTAAATAAAGCAGCAAAGTATGCATCAGCATTTACACCACAACAAATGATGTCTGACTATCTAGCGATAGCAGAACACATCTAGTCCACGGCATTCCTTCAGCGAACACGCACCAATGACTGCTCATATCGAAAAGCGACTGGCTATCTGTTGGCCGCATTTTGGACCATATCATTTCGCACGTCTGGACGCCCTTTCAAAGGCACTCGCGGATGATTGGCACCTATGTGGTTTCGAAACTGACCCATCAGATTCGACGTATGAATGGTCCTGCGAGGAGAATCAAAATAGAGAATGGACTCACGTCAAAAGTGCCCCCACCTTAGTATCTCATTCACTTGCTTCATACCGACCAACCATCGTATTCATCAACGGATGGGGCTTCCCAACTTCTCGTCGTGTTTGGCGATGGTGCCTTCGAAACCGTACGCCGAAAGTGCTTCTGAGTGATAGTCGCGCGTCAGACAAAAAGCGCAATAGAATCTCGGAATGGGCAAAATCTGCATACGTGAAAACATTTCAAGCAGCTGTAACGGCAGGTGAAAGCCATGCAGAATACCTAGTCTCGCTCGGCATGCCGAGGCACAAAATTCACCTGGGCCTTGACGTCGTTGACAACCAATACTTCTCCAGTAGACGGAGCGACCACTCTAGCAACACCGGTCATTTCTCACAAACAAAGGATCGCCCCTATTTCCTAGGCATCGGGCGTTGGATCAAAAAAAAGGACTGGCCCCTCCTAATAAGAGCGTATGCAACGTGGAGTTCGTCGATTGACAATCCGCCAGAACTAAGGCTAGTCGGCGGAGGGGAAATGCATCGAGAACTGAACAAGATGCGACTGAAGTATCAATTGAATGAAAACCTATCTCTTGTCCCATTCCAATCGTACGCAACTCTGCCCAATCTTTATCAGAATGCGATTGCTACGGTTTTGCCAAGCCGAGAAGACGAACAATGGGGACTGGTAGTCAACGAATCACTTGCCGCCGGCACTCCTGTCATCGTCTCAACCGAATGCGGATGCACTGAATCATTGGTCGAGCATGAAAAAACGGGCTTTATTTTCCAAGCGGGGGATGAGCATTCGCTACGCAGGATGCTTCAGAAAGTGTATTTTCTCCCTTCCTCGTCTCGGAAGGAAGTTGTGAGACTAGGTTCCAGCAAGATTGACTCATGGGGACTACCGCGTTTCGCTAGTGCCATCAAGGAATCAGTCACAACTTGCCTACTACCCGAAGGGTAGTAGTTCCCACAGCCTTCTAAACCAACAAGAATTAACTACATGGCGTTTCTCTACATCGCACTAACAGGTTTCGCCATTGCAATTGCTCTCCAATCATCTTGGAAGCGAAGCCACGATCCACTACACCCTACCTTCTTATTTGCCTTCCCATCGATTGCAGTCTACATTGCACAACCAACCTGGCTCGTGCTGAGCGACTACACAAGATTTCACTCATACCTTGACCCGAATCAATTCCAACAAGTCGCATTGCTAAATCTCATTGGCTTGATCTCATTATTCGCTGGCTCCAACGGCCCAAACTCAGCAGAACCTGTCTCCGCAGGGCGACAGTTTGCCCGGGATCACCGGGGATTGCGATTGATAAGTGTATTTTTAGGCGTAACCAGCATCATTGGCTACCTATATTGCATTCATTCTGTTGGAGGATTTTCAGAAGCTTATGGAAGAGGAAAAGGCGGGGGCTGGTCGGACATAGGCTATGTCCGAGAAACTCCATGGCTGTCGATTCCGGCAACGACTTTAATGGCAATCTCCAATCGAAAGCTGGGATGGAAGGAGTACCTTTGGATTGCCACCTTTTCATTCCCCCTACTCTTCCATGGCCTGGTAGGAGGAAGACGCGGCTTCATCGCAGCCGGCTTCCTGACAATTGCAATCTCGCGATGGCTCGCAACTGGCCGACGACCACGCGTGTTTCGGTTGAGTATTTTTGCTATCGCGCTTGGCATTCTACTGCTAGCCGTTGTTGCAAATCGAAAGCAAACATCTTTAGTACACGGAGTCAGTCTTGACCGAGGGCTTAAAAGTTACGCTGTCGTATCGAGCTCTGGAACTGAGTACATCTACGGCGGTGCGGTCATGCTCGCATCACAGGCTCAAAACATTCATTTTTACGGAAAACGCTACCTGACTGTTGTATTCATACGGCCTGTTCCATCGCAAATTTGGCCTCAAAAGTATCAGTTCGCATCGGAATTCCTTTCGATACCAAACCTCGCTGCGAAAGGAAGCAACTTGGGCACAGGAGAACTTGATTTTGCTAGCACAGTAGGTTTCCATGCATCTGTCGGAGCCGCCCCTGGCCTTGTAGCCGATCTATACCTGGAGTTCTGGTACTTCTATGTTTTCGCGTTGTTCGCCGTAGGGCGTTCTTACTGGTTTGCATGGCACAGAGCGATGCTGGGCAATCATTTCTGGGGCACCGCGTACATTGTCATGGCCGCTTTATCTATCTACTTGATCCTCCAAACGCTGGAAGCTATGCTTTTCCGTTTTCTTTTCGCAACAGGTTTTGTTTTCATAACCTGGTTTGCCATGGAACAACGCTTGCCTAATCTCGACTTTACCATTACGTCAGATAATCGAACGAAAGCATAGACTTCAGAAAATCCGAATTGCTTCACATAGAACGCAAGTTTTACCCAACGCAGATCTGAAGAACCTTGAACACGCAAACTACGAGCAATGGTGGCAGGTATTAATTGTTTTGACTGCCTTAAAAGCTTGATTGCGTCCAAAACAGATACTACTGATTTGCAAACACATCATCGCCTGAGTCAAATTAGCTACATGATAGATTACCGCCGAGAAAAGCCCAGGGTTGCTATGGTCACCTCGTCAGTAACGCGTGCTGCCGGCGGACTTGCTCCCATCGTATTGCGATTAACAGCATCACTGGTTAATTCGGGGTACCCCGCAACAATACTAAGCGTGGAAGACGAGTACTGGAGTGACGTCTCCAAAAAGATTGGTGCCGCTGCTGGGGAGGCGTTCCCCGCCTGTGGCCCGGCCAAAGTTCGTTCGGCTGTTCGTTATAGCCCGGGGCTCCATCGTCGCCTTGAACAGCTTTGCCCAGAAGTTGCTCACACACATGGACTATGGCAATACCCATCGATGGCTGTTCTAAAGTGGGGCCAATCTACTAAGCGTCCTTGGGTTGTCTCACCACAAGGAATGTTAGACAAGTGGGCACTTGATCAGTCGCCAGTAAAAAAGCGAGTTGCTTCAATTGCTTTTGAATCAAAACATTTGGGACAGGCTGGTTGTGTGCATGCGTTGGCCGAAGGTGAATATGAAGCGATTCGCGCTTTTGGCATTCGTTCTCCTATTTGCCTGATTCCCAACGGGGTAGACTCGCCTGAATTTGCGATCGGGCAAGAGCCTGCCTGGAAGAATGATTGCGGAGACCGTCGCGTGCTACTGTTTTTGGGTAGGATTCATCCCAAAAAGGGGCTATCTGAGTTGATCGAAGCTTGGCGAATGCTTAACGAACAGGACCCCGTCACTTGCAAATGGTTTCTTGCAATAGTTGGCTGGGACGACGGAAACCACCTGCAAGCTCTTCGACAGCAGGCTGCAGACGCTGGCCTCAGCGACTGCATTGGGTTTTACGGCCCGGTCTTCGACGGGGGAAAATCGGCGACACTCTCATCGGCGAACGCATTCGTACTTCCTTCATATAGCGAAGGTATGCCGATGGCAGTTCTTGAAGCATGGTCTCATGGCTTGGTTGCTGCGATCACTCCGAAATGCAATCTCTCTGAAGGTTATGAGCATGGGGGTGCGGTTAAGATTCTTCCTGAACCGCACTCTATAGCCAGCGGATTGCAAAGCATCCTACGCCTGAAAGAAAGCGAACAGGCAATTCGATCACAGATGGCAAGAGCGTTTGCTGAAGAACAATTTTCATGGAAGATAATCGCAAATAAATTTCGTTCGGTCTATGATTGGCTGGCTGGTCACGATTCACGTCCAAATTGCGTCAGATTGGATTGAAAGAATCACTCTTTGCCGATTTTCTGCCAGCTTGACTGTACGCTCAGGAACCATTCGGAAACAACATTCGGGATTCAAATAGGTAGCGGAAGGGCGCGAGCCCGCCGGGCGGCTCGCTCCGCTATAGCCGAACTAGATTCCGAACGATTCCTGAGATCCCAAAGCAACGAGCTTGGGGGTTGTTCACATCGTCCATTCAATATTTGAATTGTCAACTTGAAACTAAAAGGATACCGATCGAAGTTCGAACGCGGGGCTTCGCAATTTACCGAAGCTCTTTGGCTTGTTGTGAAATGCGTTGCTTTCATGCCTCCAATTCCCTTGCCCTCCAAGCTTCGAGTGTGGCTACTGGGAGCCTTCGGCGCTCGAGTCGGAAAAGGGGTCGTAATCCGAAGCCAAGTTGACATCGCGTTCCCGTGGCGCCTAACTGTTGGCAATGACGTGTGGATTGGAGAAGGTGTCAAAATCTTGAATCTGGCCTCGGTGACAATTGGCAATGATTGCTGTCTGTCTCAACGCTCGTTCCTGTGCACTGGATCGCACCGATTCGACCTTCCCGAATTCGATTTAGTAACCCGCCCCATCGTGGTGAACGATGGGTCCTGGATCGCCGCGGGTGTTTTTGTTGCCCCCGGTGTTTCGATCGGCCCCAACAGTATGTGCGCGGCGGGTAGCGTCGTACTGAACGACGTGCCCGCAAACACCAAAGTTATCGGCAACCCGGCTTGTCCGAAGAATCAACCATGAAGATTTCAGCCATCACCGCGGTTTATAACCGCCGCGAGACGATCGGCGATGCAGTTAAATCGGTTCTTTCTCAACGGAACGTGGACCTGGAAACCATCGTCGTGGATGGGGACTCCAGCGATGGCACCTCCGACATCATTTTGCAGTTTGGTGATCAAGTATCGAAGTCGATTCGGGAACCCGACACGGGAATCTACAACGCACTGAACAAGGGACTGCGGGCCGCCACCGGGGATGTCATCGGTTTTCTGCACGCGGATGACTGGCTGGCAGACGCGAATGTCCTGGCTGACGTCTCCATGCTCATGGCCAATCCCAACGTCGACGGCGTCTACGCTGATCTGGAATATGTCGATGCAAACGATCAAAACCGTGTGCATCGCCGTTGGGTTTCCGGTTCCTACGACGTCCGGAAGTTCCGAAGGGGTTGGATGCCGCCGCATCCGACCGTGTACTTTCGTCGTGAACTCTACGAGCGGTTTGGTCTGTTCAATGAAGACCTTCGCACGGCGGCTGACTACGAGTTGCTGGTCCGAATGATGGTTCGCCATAGGGCGAGAATGGCATATCTGCCGCGTGTGACCGTCAAGATGCGAGTCGGTGGGGCCAGCAATGCCAGCCTGACAAATCGTTTGAACGCGAATCGCGATGATCGGCAGGCTTGGTTGATCAACGGATTGAAGCCACCGATTGGATTGCGGTTCACAAAACCGCTTCGGAAGCTGCCCCAGTTTCTGAAACGGTGAGCAGTATCTTGCTTGGCCCTCACCCTAGCCCTCTCCCAACAGGAGAGGGGACTTTCTGGTGGCGGCAGGCTTGGTTGATCAACGGGCTAAAACCACCAATCGGATTGTGGTTCACCAAACCGCTTCGGAAACTGCCTCAGTTTCTGAGACGGTGAGCAGTGTCACGCTTGGCCCTCACCCTAGCCCTCTCCCAGAAGGAGAGGGGACTTTCTGGTGGCGGCAGGCTTCCCAGCCTGTGATTTAATTCCACGGGCCGAGTCCTTCTTATCCCCACATCTCGAAACACCGAAGAATTAGTGTCCGATCAGACTGGATTAGTGTTCCACGAGAGCGGTCAAGGGAACACTAATCGCCGCTAATCGAACACTAATAATTCCTGGACAGGGATATTTGGCTCCAAACCGCTTGTATTCCCAACGCAAGCGTCTCTGAAAAGATGTGGGGTACGAAAAGGCTGACATGCCTATGCCACTTTTCGGGGTGTAATCGATTGGCGCGACTGGGCCTGAGTTTCGACCGGATTTGCGGAACAGTTGCGGACAACTGTTCTACTATGGTCGATTCCATCGACTTTGACGATTCTGGCGGGCAATCCGAACGTTCCGGATGGCCGTCACCAAACCTTCGGAATTAATATTCCCGAATCAGAATTCCTAGCCCTACGGCGGGTGGCTCCTTACACTTGACTGCTTCGATAGCAGATTTCCTCCGCTTTACCGTTCCATCCCCGCTCCTCTGCTTCTCATCACGGACTTCGGATGACCCCGAACTCAAATTCAACTGAACCATCGGCCGGAAAACGCGGCCCGAACTCCTTTGCGTCGTATCCCTCGCAAAACGCTGGAACGATGGGACAGGCGGCGATGGGCTCGTACCCTGCGATGAACGAAGGCTGGGGCAGCAGTGGCTCTGCCCAAACGGCTGAATCGGCGGATCTGATGGGTGCGATCTGGCGTTATCGCTGGGCGGCTCTGGTCCCGACGATTCTCGGTGCGGTGATTGGCTTCCTGGTTTTTGTCAAGACACCGGAGTCGTTTCAATCCGGAACGTTGCTAATGTTCGAATCGGATCGGCCTGCGGTCATCGACACGATGACCGGCGATTTAATCGGTGGTGTCCCCTCGATCGACATTCTGCGATCGCAACTGTTGAGTGACAAAGTCACTCGCAACGCGTTTGAGAATGAGAGCATGGAAGTTTTTCGCGAATCGCTGGGGGGTCATCCCTCTGCATTGCTAGGACTTGCAAACAATGCACTCAAGTTCGAAACGAACATTCAGGATGCTAGGTCAGCCTCATCACTCGTGGCGTCATTGAGTTTTGAACATTCTGATCCGGAGCTTTGTGAAGCCGCCGTCAAAGCCTACAGCGCTGCTTTGCAGCAGCTGTTCGCGGAAAAGCACAAGAGCTCACGTGGGGAATTGCTTCGTCTCATTCGGGACGCAACCGACAACTTGCAGCCAAAACTTAGCGAGTTGGAGAAAGACTATCGTGCGTTCCGAACCAAGGCCTCTTTGGTCTGGAATGAAAACGGGGAGGCAATCAACCCGCACCGCGAACGTCAGCTTTATTTGACTGAACGACGAAGCGAGTTGTTCGAGACGCTCCGTAGTCAATCCGTTGAACTGTCGGCAGTTGAGAGCATCGCGAAAGAGGCTGATGATCCGCTTGTGCGACTTTCAATTATCGGGCAATTGATGGGCAAAACCTTCGAGATGCCTGAGTCAAATGAGATTAGCCAAAACATGCGTGATGGCGACGCTCAACTTGCCCAAATCGAGCTAGATCAACAATTGGTCCCGTTGATGATCGAACGCAACAAGTTTGCGGCGGAGTTCGGTGAACAACACCCAACGGTTAAGGCGCTTGATGCGGAACTGACCATGATGAAGAGTGAGCTGAAACGCTTGGTCAAAGAGCAGTCGGAGCGCATTGTCGAGTTGATGGAACAAAACAAAGTGGAAGGTGTCGACCCTCGTAAACGTGCCGAAGAAGCGGTCAATGTGATCTTGACCGCTTCCCGAGCGGAAGTGCAGTTGCTGAAACAGCAAATTTCCGAAATTGATTCGCAAATCGCTGGCGAACGGATCGAGGCAATGAAGCTGGCCCAAGACGAACAAGAAAATGCATCGATGCTCCGCCAGATTGACCGCAATCGCGAATTAATCAATCAGCTCGACGAACAAATGGCTCGAGTCGAACTCACCGAGGAAGAAGGAGGTGTTCAGGTATCTGAACTACGAGCTCCGAGCAGGGCTTATCGAATTGGTCCGAACTTGATGAAGATGCTTGGGATCGGAACCTTCCTGGGCCTCGCCCTTGGATGCGGACTCGCAGTGCTTTTGGAAAAGAATGCCAACACGTTCCGAGACCCAGAGGAAATCATCGCGGCCGTCGGTGCACCGATCTTGACTCACGTCCCATTCTTCAAGGGTCGCGTTAAACGTAAGAAAGGTGAAGCCTCAAATCCATTTGAATTGCTTGACCCGCACTTGGCGGTCGTGCATGCCCCATCCTCCGTGGCATCCGAGTCCATTCGGTCTTGTCGGACGTCGGTTCTGTTTGAATTGGCTGGTGTCGAGGGAGGGAAGGTTCTTCAGGTCACCAGTCCGCTACCCGGTGACGGGAAGTCCACGATTGCCGGCAACTTGGCATGCAGTATCGCCCAGTCGGGTAAACGTACTCTGATCATCGATTGTGACCTTCGCCGGCCTCAGGTAACGGACAACTTCGCCATGGCAGATCAGCTTGGCTTGGTCGATGTGCTCAACGGAAAATGCGAACACGTCGACGCAGCTCACGATACACCTCTCAGTACATTGAAAATGATGCCTTCGGGGCCAATCCCCGCGAACCCGGCCGAAGCGTTGACGTTGCCCGAAATGAGCGAGTTGTTGGATGTTCTTCGGGAAGAGTATGACTACATCATTCTGGATACTCCGCCGTTGTTGGTGGTGACCGACCCGAGTATCACCGCCAGCATGACTGATGGCGTCGTGATGGCACTGAAGGTTCGTCGCAAGAGCAAGCCAAACGCGAAAGAAGCTGCCTCGATCTTGGCCAATGTTGGTGCGAAATTACTCGGTGTGGTGATCAACTCATCGGATGAAGGTAGCAACAACGATGGCTATAAAGGCTACGGCTACTATCGTTACGGGCGTCACACCAATCGATACTATCGCAAGACGGCCGACAATGGTGCGAAGGCGGGACAACGACGGAGTCCCGTGGTTGTCTCCGGTCGAGGACAGGCCGCTCGGAGTGCACGACCAATCGCTGTGCCGCCAGCAACTGCTCCATCGATCGAGCAAGAACGCTCGGACGTGTAGCCGGATTCGCCTAGAATTCGGACACGACAAGGAATTCAGCCACAGAGATCGCCGAGGGCACAGAGTTGCGTTTCTCAGTCCCTCACGCTCTAGGCTTGGAATACGCACTCGCGAATTTGAAACACCTAGGGCCACTTAAAAGCGTACATCAAACCTCGTTCCGCCCTCTGTGAACTCGGTGTCCTCTGTGGCGATCAACCGCTCACTGTATAGAGCGAAATGTCCTGTGCAAACTTAGCCAGAAATTTGCCTTCGAACATCAGTCCTCTAAAATCTGGCGAATCCAGCTACGACCTTAAAGCAAGTTGGTCGTGGCCTTGCTGACGCGGCGGGTTACGACGGGATGGACAACGCTCGTCGGATTTGTAGCCGGTTTGGCGGTGAATTCGGAAGCGAGGACCAGCGAGGTTCGCTTGTGTACTGGATTGCCGACTTAGAGGCCTAAGTCGGCTACGTGCACCTCTCCCCCTCGCATTAGGCTCTTGCCAATCTGAATAAGCTGAGGCCATCCAAAAGCTTTTCATCAAACCTCGCTCCGCCCTCTGTGAACTCGGTGTCCTCTGTGGCGATCAACCGCTCACTGAACCAAGCAGAATGTCCTGTGCAGACTTGGCCAGGAATTTGCCTTCGAACATCAGTCCTCTAAAATCTGGCGAATCCAGCTACGACCTTAAAACAATTTGGTCAAGACCTTGCTGACTCGGCGGGTTGTGACGCGACAGTCGGCAGAGTAGCCGGATTCGCCAAGAATTCGGATATGACCGTCGACTTCTTAGGTTTCGCGATTCCCGCTACCGGTTGAACGGGACTAGCCGGTATTCTTTTCGCGATTGCGGTGACAATCGGCTGGCAATTTGTGGCGTTCAATGCCGCCTCACCTTATCATGGGGACCGACCTTTCCCCCCGAACAACAGACCGCAGTATGACCGAAGATTCTCCCGCGATCGCTCCCATGAAGACGAAGGCGAAGGTGCCGCTGGCTCCTGTTCGCACTCCGGTGATCCTGTCCGTTTGGACCTGGTTCTGGGTGGCACTGCTTGCCGCGTGCATTCCCATGCTGGGCATCTACTTTTCGCGGATGTGGCGGCTGGACCATTACCAGTACTTTCCGTTTGCGATCGGCGCGGTTGTCTGGCTGGCATGGTCTCGTAGCGATCGTTACTTCTACGCCCCCTCTCGAATCAGTTCATTACTGCTGATCTCAGTGGGCGTGCTCGCCATGATCGGTAGTTGGAGCCTAAGGTCACCTTGGATGATGTCCATCGCGTTTGTCTGCTACGCAGCGGCGAGCTTGGGCGTGATGCGTGGCCCAGATGACAAGAGCCTGTTGATCCTCGCTCTGCCGTTGTTGCTGCTGATTCGTTTGCCGCTCGGTTACGACCAATTGCTGGTGATCCAATTGCAGCATTTGACCACAATGATGTCGAGTTTGCTCCTCGATGTTCTTTCCATTCCGCACGCGGTAACTCGCAATGTGATCGAACTGCCAAGCCGAGAATTATTTGTGGCTGAGGCGTGCAGCGGAATTCAATCGGTGTTCACGATGGCGTTTCTGAGCACGTTGATCGTTGCAATCAATCGCCGGAAACTGTGGCTTGCTCCCTTCTATCTGATCGTCGCGTTGATTCTCGCAGCGGGTGGCAACGTATTGCGGGTGTCCATGGTCGCAGTTGCTGATCAGTGGATGTCATTGGATCTCGCTTCGGGATGGGCGCACGACATTCTGGGTTACACCACGCTGGCGATCTCCGCATTCTTCCTGTGGTCATTTGATGGCATGATCATGACGCTGATGCACGTGACCGGAACGACGTCGGACGAACACCCCGACAATCCAGTCTTGCATCTTTGGAATTGGTTCGTTGACGACGGCCAAAACGTTGACGCAGTGGGCGAATACTACCGCAGTAACCAGGCTGGTTCCGATCCGAAAGAGCTCGGGTTTCAGCTGCAACTGGCTCGTCTACTTGGGCGTCTACAAGCCAAGCCCATTGCAGCAGCAATGGCGGTATTGGCAGTTGTGTTGCTTTCAGTAAGTTCGACTTCGGCCATGAAGGTCAGTGCCGTCGGCGTGGAGGAAGGTGCTCAGGGCATGTTTGTTGATGGGCTCATTTTCGAACCACCAATTCAATTCATTGCGTCGGGAAACAATGGCTTCGAATTAAAAAATCATCAGCAAGCTCGTGATGGTGACAATCCTATCCTGGGCCAAAATGCGGATGTTTGGACATTCGAATCCATCGTCAAGGGCGTGCCCGTTCGCGGGCAAATTGTCTTGAGCCAAACGTATGCGGAATGGCACGAACTATGTCTTTGCTACGAGAACCAAAATTGGAGGCTGCTCAATCGAATCTTGGAGTTAACCGATACGACCGAGTCAGAAGACGCAGATTCTGGATTTCAACCTTTTGCTTACGCTCTCTTTGGAGGTGACACTGACGCTCGCGGTCACCTTTGGTATTCCGCAATCACCCCATCAGGAAACTTTGTTTCCCCCCCCGAGAGACCCGGGCGTTTAGGAAGCAGACTAGCCGATGTAGCTGAACGTCTGGACGAATCAATCGAACCAATGATGATGTTGCAGCTTTGGGTGGTTGCACCTGAGAAGCTTGACGCGTCGACGATTGATCGGATTGATGAGATGTTTGACGGACTGCGTCAGAAGATTGCGACCGCGGTGAAGGCGGCCAATGGTGGCTCAGCGATCGGATCAGACGCTCAGGCAGAAGCCAACCTGGAGGTGTCGTCATGATTCGGTACTTCAATCCGTTGCAGTGGTTCAAATGGTTTGGGCAGTGGTTCGTTGCCTGGTTTCGGACGATTCCGTGGAAACGTGCCTCTACAGCAATCCCCGCGTTGGCGTTAACGGTTGCTTTGGCGATCTTGCTGTTCGTTTCGACGGGAAAGAACGTTTCTTGGCGGAATCAGTTGATCCGCGAACAGTTGGCTGATGCGTTTGAACGGGACGACTACAAGACGGCTGACCTGTTGATTCGGCGGCAAATTGATGAGGGCGACGAGTCGGCGGAGACATTGTATCGGTTGGCGGTGGCTCGGAATCAGCAGGATGAGACAGAGGAAGCTCAGTCGTTGATGCGTGGGCTGGTGGCTCAGCAGCGTGATCCGCGTGCGGCTCGGTGGTTGTTGCAGGAGCTCTATGAACAAAAGAAGTGGGCGGACCTGGAGAATGAGGAGCAGCGGGAATTCGGACAGTTGCTTCGTCTATTAAGTGAAGAGCTGCCTGATGATCTGGGCATCAAGAAGGCCTATGCGGATTATCTGATTCGCACCAACCGGCAAAATCAGGCGGTCCCGTATCTGGTTCAGCTCGCGTCGGTTCAGCCGATGTTCGGATTGCAAGCGGCGATGATTTCTCGCCAAGCAGGTGAGGATGACGCGGCCACCCGTTACGCGGAAACAACGCTTGAGAAGATTCAGCAACTGTTTGAGGAAGAACCGGCCAGCCCTCAGTTGGCGATGGCGAATGTGCAAGCGTTGATCTTCCTGGAGAAACACGCTGACGCGGTGCGGCTGTTGAGCGAATCAATTGGCCGGATGAAAACCAAGGAGCATCAGGCTGGGTTGCAACAGGCAATGGGCGACACGATCGTCGTCTGGATCAACAAAATTGAATCGGAACCGAACGAGACCGTTGAAGAACGTTTGCGGGTTCTGAAGATGCTGCAAGTTGCGTTGCAGTACGCCCCCAATAACCCTCGCGTGCTCAGCCTGGTTGCGGATCAGGTGCTCAAGACGCTGGAGTCCGACGACAAAGAGCTGATCAAGATTCGAGCGGCATTGGTCAAAGGGTCTTCGCCGGGAATCGCGAATTTCATCCGCGGGACGGCAGCCTTACTGAACGACGACGCTGAAAAGGCAACGCTGCATTTGAAACTTGCGGCGGAGCATTTGCCTCACAGCTCGGCCATCCTGAATAACTTGGCAGTCGCAATGGCTGAGAAGGAAGACGGTGACCTGGAACAAGCCCTTCAGATCAGTGAGCAAGCAATCGAGAGTGTGTCGACTCCCAATGCTTACTTCTATGAGACCCGCGGGCAGATTCTGACGAAGCTCGGGAAGCACCTGGAAGCCATCCCTGACCTTGAACGGGCTTTGGCGGAAGAGTCGCTGGCGAATGCGGCTCACGAATCGCTTGCCGTTTGCTTTGAGGCTTTAGGGCAAGAGGATTTGGCGGAAGAACACCGAGCGGCGATGACGGTGGAAGCTGAGACGAAGGATTGAGGTGGTTGAGATGTTTGAGCGGTGAATCGAATGCTCAACGATTCAGGATTCTTTTGGCTTTCGCTCGTCATAACCCGCCGCGTAAGCAAGGTGCAGTGGAGTCGCCGACTCCAGGGCTCGGCATTGCTTTCGTCGCCGACTCAGGCTTTGAGTCGGTTCGCCGCTTCGCCAAGAGCCTTGCTTACGCTGCGGGTTGTGACTTGGAGCAGGTTGGACTACTGGCCTTGCAGACTGAATCATTGTGAGCCCGGTTGCGAGCTGGAGGGCTCCGGCGAGATTGTGTCTGAAGGCGCGGAAGGCCGATTCAGGGCCTGAATCGACTACGGGAATGGCGGTCCGAATTCTGGCGAATCCGGCTACGATATGATGGCTTTGTTGACGCGGCGAATGCATTCACATGTAACCGATCCAGGCTCTGAGTCGGTTCGCCGCTTCGCCAAGAGCCTTGCTTACGCTGCGGGTTATGATTTGGAGCAGCTTGGACTGCTGGCCTTGCGGACTGAATCATTGTGAGCCCGGTTGCGAACTGGAGGGCTCCGGCGGGATTGCGATTGAAGGCGCGGAGGGCCGATTCAGGGCCTGAATCGGCTACAGGGGTGGCGGTCCGAATTCTGGCGAATCCGGCTACGCGATGATGGCTTTGTTGACGCGGCGAACGCATTCACATGTAACCGATTCAGGCCTGTGAATCGGTTCTTTACGTGGGAAGAGCCTTGCTTACGCGGCGGGTTGGGATTTGATGGCTAGGCGATGGGCGTCGCTGATACGACATGAAAAAAGGCGACTGTGAGCTTGGCTCGCAGTCGCCTTTTTTTGTTGGTTTCTGAATCGTACGAAGTCTTGCGGACTCGGGTCCTCAAACAGCTTTACTGAGTGATACCGGCTTGTCCGGCTGCGCTGGTGGTTGGCAACTTCGGTGCGGCCATTTGCTCAAGGCGTTCCCGGTTGATCTTGGTAGCCATGACACCTGGCGATGTGGCTGGCTCGATCGTTGTCACCAAGACTTGCGGTTGAGGTTGGCCATCCAACACATAGTTGTCGACCGCGTCTCGCACCGATTTCAGACGCGACTGGGTCTCAGCTTGGCTGGCACCACGAAGGACGTAGATTTCACGGCGAGTTTCAGGTGCTTGGGTGGCGATCCAGCGAACGCGATTTTGGCCGGCAGCCAAGAGGGCTCCGTCACCGCCACGAAACAGCTCGTGTCCGATGGTGTTGTGCATCCGCCATCCGTTGCGTTTCATCGCTTCAAATGGCATCACGACTTGCAGCGCGTCCACTTCATTGAAGGGGTCCGGCCAAGCGACATTGCGGTGGTAGCCGACGTGCATTTGGTGAACCAACGAACCCCAGTCCGCCGATGCTGTTTGGGTGCGAATGCCGCCGAATGCTGTCGCTGCGAGGATTGCGGCGAAGAGCAACGTGCGTTGTGTTGGGAACGTGGTCGCCATGGCGGGCAAGTCCTTTTGCAGGGCCGAATGAGGTTGAGTCGCGATGCACTGGCTCCTCATCGCGAACTGCGAACAGGAAGCCTTGATGCTTTGTCTCATTCGTCACGTTACCCCCTCAACGTTCAATCGGTGGACCAGAGGGGCCCTGGTTTGCGTGATCGATAAAGTCGCGGCAAGCGTTAGGGTTGGGTGAGCGTTGCTTATAAGGCGGGTTTACCCTGGTAGGCGACTCCGGCTTTGAGTCGAAGGATCCTGGACAGGGGAGAGCCTTGCTGACGCGGCGGGTTGTGAATCGGAAAGCGACGGGATGTTGGGCGTCGCTGGGGTCCGAATTCTGGCGAATCCGGCTACGGAGTGATGGGCTTGATGACGCGGCGAACATGCACACTTGTCGGCGACTCAGGCCCTGAGTCGGCGGATCTCAACGTGGAAGATCCTTGCTGACGCTGCGGGTTGTGACTGAAAGCAGCGAGCTGGCTCTGTATCAGGAGTCGCTGACTTCGGATTGGACGACCAATTTGTGGATCGCCTCGATTGCCTGTGACTCGCTGCCGTGCAGGACTTTCATGGCATCGGGACCACCGGTGATTTCGAAAGCTTGTTCGACTTCGTCGGGCGTCAACCAGCCGCGATAACCGTAGTAGCGAATTTCGGCTAGTTTTCGAAGCGGCGTCATTGACCGGTCACCCAAGACCTGAGCCACACGCTTGCGAGCGACCTCGGGACTGAGGGTTGGCAAGTCCGACAACGTCAAACGCTCATCGACGACTGCCCACAACGACTTCATTTGCTCATCGACATACGCGGCTGGCGAACCGCGTCCGACGCGGGTGATGCGTTCGACTTCGGTATTGTCCATCGCGGCGGAGCTGACCAACGTCTTGCCGGTGCGAGCATCCATCACCTTCACGCGGCTGATGTTGCTGACCGCGCCCATTCGATTTTCTTTCAGTCCCACGTCGAAATGGAACAGCAAATCCAACTCGAGGTTGTGGGCGGTTTTGATCGTGTCACGCGAGTTGCCTTCGCCGACGAACAGAACGCTGGGAATCCACATGGGTTGGGGTGCTTCGTCGACCGAGTCGCCGTTGACGGTGTGACCTTGTGTCGTGGACTCAGCCTTCACGTCAACCAATGCGTGACCGAACTTGCCATCGGAGATTCGTTTCGACAGCCCCGTTTTGACGGTGTCGGCGACCAGCCCCAAAAACTTTTCCATGCGGGCACTGACTTCCGAATCGGTCATTTCCGCCTTTGGAACCAAGGGAGCAGCGGCTCGATTGCGTCGGCCTCGTCCGGACATGCCCATCCCAGACATCCCCATTCCGGCCATGCCCATGTCTTCTTCATACATGTCCATGCCACCCATCCCCATCTCTTCTTCCATCCCGGCCATCCCTTCTCGCATGGCGTCTTCCATTCCCTGCATGGAGTTTGCCATCTCCATTTCCATGTCCATCATGCCAGAGTCCATTCCCATACCCATTTCGCCGTTCCCCATGCCTCGAGATGTTCCCGAGTCGGTGATGGGCGAAGGATCAGTGGTGGAGGAATCGCCGTGGACCCCGAGGCTCACGCCAACTCGAAGGTGCCAAAGCGGTTTTCGAAAATGCTTGCTGAACTTGATTTGATCCATCTGTTGTTCAGCCGCGTCACTGCCACGAGCGATGAAGCCGTGGAAGAGCTGCAGAGCCAACGGCAAGTTGCCGTATCGATACGCCACATGGGCTTCGTTGCGAAGAACGGGCCCCAAAGCCACCGGCTGTTGCGAAGCCTCCGAGGACGTCAGGACTTGCTGAACACGCTCGGTCAGTGGTGACCAGTCGAGCTGGAACACTTCCAGCATCACGATTGGCGACGGTTTGAAGTCGCCTCCGCCGCGAGAGTTTGATTGACCGCCGTAGCCGGGACCGTATCCCGATTCGCCGTATGGATCCCCCATCCCTTGGTTTTCCATCTCAGCGTCGTACATGTCCATGTCATCCCCCATGCCCATGTCATCGTAGCCCGGCTCCATTTCTTCGTAGCCGGACGGTCCACCTTGGGCCTCCATCGCGGCACGCTCTGCCGCTTGCATCGTGGCCTGTTGGCCCTGAGCAACCGCGACAGACGAAAACGCTGTTGCGACAAGTAGCGGGCCAAGCGCCGTCAAACAGATCGCCCAACGGGCAGATTTGGCAGAAAAACGCAGCGACAGATCAGCGGGCTTTGTCGGCATGGGATGAATTGAATGGTGAAGAGGCTTTGCGGACGTTCAATCAAGCGTTTTGCGGAGGATCACGGGCGTGCGGGAGGTGTCTCGATCGCGATGATTCCGGCAAAAATCCGAGCAAAAGGCTACTCGGAGCCAAACGGTCGTCGTCTATAATAAGCGACGACGACGAGCGTCGGGGAATGGATTCTGGAAAACCATCCAAACAATCGCGTGACAATTCGTCGGATTTTAACGCGAAAGGTGCCGCTTCCAGGGAACTTTCCGCCCACCCGTGACGTCCACCATAAAACGTCTGCCCATCCGTTCCGCCTCGACATGTGAGAATTCGTCACGATGCCGCGTGTTTCCCTGACGAGCCTACGACGCCGCTCCCAGCGAAATCTGTCGCGCGGGACTCGACGTCGTCTTGCAATGCAGACGCTGGATGATCGCCGCGTTTTGGCCGCGATTGTCGGTTCGGTCTTTCACGACGCCAACGATTCGCTGAAAAAAGAAGCGGAAGAATCGACGCTCGCGAATCGGTTGGTGTTTGTCGACCAAAACGACAACAACACTCTCGATCAGGGCGAACAATACGGGCTGACTGACGAAGCGGGCCAATTTGTCTTTGATGGACTTGGTGACGGCACGCACGTGATTCGTGTTTTCAATGGCACCGACTCGCAAGTCCAAACGACGCCGACGGTGATCACGGCCAACCCGTTCCTCAGCGAATCGGGAATCACGGCTGTCACCCCCGCTTTTGTTCTCGACGCGGGAACGCCGGAAGAAGACGTGTTGCCCGCCGTCTTTGCGAAAGGCACATCGCTCCACTCCGTGACCAGCAGTGGATCGGTCGCGTCAACGTTGGATTTGGGCGTCGGCATTCAAGCCATTTGGCGTGCACCGTCCGGCGAATTGATCGCATTGGGCGACAATGCCGTCAGACACAAAGCCTTCATCATCGATGCGGCGCTCACCGGATTCACACCGTTCGAAGACAGTGATCTGGCACCGCAGTTCGTTGATCATGCGATTGACGACGTCGGCCGAGGTTTGTTGCTGCAAGCGGACGAAAATGGCTCGTCGCAAATTTGGACCGTGGACACCGCCAACCTCAGTGCCGAAGCAACAGGCACATTGGTTTCAACTGACACTCGGTTGGTTGGCGATTCAGCACCTCGTTCAACGGACGGCCCCACCCGTTCGATTCTGGCTCGTGCGACGCAAATTGATGACGGACAAGGTGGCTTCGCCGATGGTTTGGAGATCCAGGTCTGGAGCAATGCCAACCACTCGTTGTTAACCAACGATCCAATCATCGTCGATGGCGGTGTCGAGGTGGTTGCGTTTAGCGACGAAGCCGGGCTGCTAGTTGTCCGACAATCGGATGGATTGACGGTCCACGATCTCGAAACCACTGACCTGGCAACTCTCTACAGCCTTCCGACCGACGCGCCCGTCGCGATCGATGCGGCTCGCGGTTTGATCGTCACCTTGACTCCTGAAGCAGTCGATCCGGTTGAGGCTGGTTTGCGATTGATCGATGCCGAAACCGGCGACTTGGTAGTCGATCTGGCGATTGATTTGTCATCGTTGAATCTGCCATCCATGTCCGGCGCACAAGGCATCTCGCTCGATCCCGAGTTGCGACGCGTCGCCATCGTTGGTGCGGCTGGATTGGCGGAGATGAGCCTTCGCACGCCGGCTCCACACCGAGTTCAAATCACCAATAACGAAGACGCGGCCCCGATCGAGTTTGGCATGCGTTTGATCGGAGCCAACACGGCACCGGAATACGACACTCCGCCCAGCTGGACGATGGACGAGGACACCGTTCTGACCAGTGCGGCTCCCGCGGTTTATGGCGACGCATCCGACACGGATGAAGACGATTTCATTCTGCTGCCGATGCAACCAGCCAGTGCTGGCGTGTCGACGGTAACTCTGGCCGGTTCGCTTTCTTACGTTCCAATCGAAGACTTCGCCGGCGTAGATCAGTTCACCGTTTGGTTGCACGACGGACGCGATTTCACCGAGCATGTGTTGGACATCACGGTCGTGAATGTGCCTGAAGCTCCCGTCCAGGTCGTGCCCCACGTCGAACCGGTTCCCGAAAACATTTTGGTGAACGGAATCATTGGTGAAATCGAAGTCATCGATGGTGACGGACAAGGCAACCACATCATCGAAATCGATGACGAAAGATTCATCGTCGACGGCAACGGAAATTTGATCTTCGTTGGCCCCGACAAGTTGAACTGGGAAGATGAATGGTCGATTCCGTTGATCATCACGGTTCACGATCCTGACTTCGAAGAACCTTTAATCCACACCGCGACGTTGCAGATCACCGATGAAGATGATCCGATCGAGGATGTGTTGCCAGGCAACGCAACCGTGCGTGAAAACTTCGAAGGCGACGTGGTCACCGAGATCACGGTGGTCGATGAAGACGACGACCAGTTTTACGACTTCGAAGTCGATGACGACCGCTTTGTCATCATCAGCGGAAGCCTGCGATTGAAACCGGGCATCGCCGTTGACTACGAAGCGGAAGAAAGCATTGTGATCAACGTCACGGTTTCTCACCTGGACGACTCGTTTGAAAAAGCAATCACGTTGCAAGTGATTGACTTGCCAGAAGCGCCAACCGGCTTTGCACTCACGCCCGCTACGGTGGAAGAACAGCTCGCCGGTGCAACCGTTGGCGAACTTCGCATCGCTGGAAACCCCGCGGCAAACAATCACACGCTGACAGTCAACGATTCACGATTTGTGTTCGATGGCTCAACGCTGAAGTTGGCAGAAGGCGTTGCGGTTCTGGTTGCGGACCAACAGGAAATTGAAGTCGACATCACCGCGAGCTCGCAGTCGCCCGGAGTCGATCCGGTGACGGAAACGTTCCTGATCCAAGTGATCGAGAATGACACGCCGTACCACAACGACACCGAACCTCACGATGTCAACGGCGATGGTGACGTCAGCTCGTTGGACGCTTTGACGATCATCAACTACCTCAACACTTACGGTCCTGGACCGGTTGGTTTTGGTGATCCTGGTTTCGGCTACGATGTCAACGGCGATGGCTTTGTCACCGCGTTGGATGCGTTGCTGGTGATCAATTATCTGAATCACATTTCGACGCCTGCCGGCACGGTCAACAACGGTGAAGAAGAGCCTGACGAAAAAGGCGAAGGTGAACCCGACGTCGATGACAACTTGACTCAAAAGAGCGACGATGAGTCGGGACAATCGCTGGCACCCGGCGGTGACAACACGATTGGTCCAATCGCACCGCGCGGTTTCGCTCAATCATCGCTTCGAAGCCAAGCTCGTGATTCTGTGCTGACCGACTTGACCAAGTTGATCGACAGCAGCAGCACCGATGATCCGTTTGGCGTCACAACGGATCAGCTCATCGACGTGCTCTCACGCGTGAGCGACCTGGGCGGCGACAGCCACGACTCGGCACTCAAGTTGTTGTCCGACGAATCGGACGAGTAGTTTTAGAGTCGTCTGTGAAATTGAAAACGTTTCGCGCATTAGCCGCCCGGCGTTAGCCGCGGTTTCTGCCAGCACCGTCGTGCGGCTCGCTCGGTCGATGTCTCTCGCTATCCATTCACGGCCGCACGTTGCTCGCCGTGAGAACCGGGCCTAACGGCCGGCGGCTGATTTGATTGGGCCAACCATTTCAGACTGCCTTCTTAGGCAAAATTCACATTGGGCGAGTTGTATCGGTTGAGCGGGTAGGTATGCTTGGGACAGCACCCCTCTGCAGGGCCGCATTGTGGTTGGTCGTGCCGGAAGGTTGCTGGTATCCCAGCCATACCGGAACTTCATCTGATGACTCGACTTCAATCCAAACGCAAACCAGCTTTCGCCCACCCTCAATGGTCACTTGAGCCGCTCGAGCCACGGCTCATGCTCGCCGGTGATGCTGGTGCAGAAATCGCTGCTGCGGCTGGAACAAGCTCCGCCGACTCAACCTCATCCGATACAGTCTCGGACTCATCCGCTTCGTCCGCATCGGTAACCGAGATTGCGTTCATCGATGGTGACGTCGAACAATCCGAGAAACTCACCGGATTGATGCGAAGCGGCGTCGAGTTCGTATTGCTTGATGGAAAGACACCCGCCATCGATCAGATGACCGCGATTCTAAATGGCCGCACCAACGTGCGAGCGATACACATTGTCTCGCATGGCGAAGCGGGCGCATTGCAACTTGCCGGGCAACGAGTCGACGCGGAAGTGTTTCAACAGCACTCCGAGCAACTCGCACGTTGGAAACAATCACTTCGCAGCGACGCGGACATCATGCTTTATGGATGCAACGCTGCTTCGGACGTCACCGGACGCAACCTGATCACAACGCTCGCACGTTTGACATCCGCTGATGTCGCTGCGTCCGACGATGCGACTGGACATACATCTCGAGGCGGTGATTGGGACTTGGAATTCCACGTTGGTGAGATCGAGACTTCGTTGCTTGCGACCGTGGATCAACTGCAGCACATTGAAATGGTTCTACCGATCTCCATTCGCGCCGCCGGCACGACGGGATCCGAACAAATGCAGTTGCAAGTCGGTGGCGAAGTCGTCCAAACGTGGAACAACATCGGCGGCGACGTCGCCACTCGTCAGTTCCAGACGTTCACCTACGACGGTGCCGCGGACGCCACGGCGGATGATGTGCGAGTCGTATTCACCAACGATTTGTATCAACCCAGCCAAGGCATCGATCGCAATTTGGTCGTGGACTCGATTACCGTCAACGGTGTCACGGTTGAATCAGAAAATGCGAACACGTTTGGAACAGGAACTTGGCAGGAAGAAGACGGTGTCGCCCCCGGATTCCGACGCAGTGAATGGATCCACAGCAACGGCTACTTCCAATATGCGGCTCCGTCCTCAACCAGTTCCATCTCCGTTTACGCGGCCGGTGCCGAGAACACTGAAACGATTGAGCTCTGGATTGATGGCCAACGTGCCCAAACCTGGCAAAACATTGGTGGAGACATCGACACAGGCGAGTTCGTCAAACTGGATTTCGAAGCCGACAGCACCGTCGATATTTCACAAATCCAGATTCGCTTCACGAACGATTTATATCAAGCCAACGGTGCAATCGATCGCAACGTGCGAATCGACCGAGTTGAGCTAGATGGCACGTCCTATCAAACCGAAGCCGAAACGGTTTATTCCACCGGCACATGGCAGGAAGATGGCCTGACACCAGGATTCAAACAATCCGAATGGCTGCACGCAAACGGCTACTTCCAATACGGACTCACGCCCACCAACCCCGGAACGATCTCACTCGAAACCAGCAATGTGACGGTCGACGAAGACGCGGGGACCGCACTTATTCAGGTCATTCGATCCGGTGGCAGCGATGGCATCGCCACGGTGGATTACGACACGTTCGCGGGCACAGCAACCGAAGGAGTCGACTACACACGTCAAACCGGAACACTCACGTTTGCTGACGGTGTCACCGAACAAACCATCGTGGTTCCCATTCTCGATGACGCTCTGCTGGAAAACAACGAAAGCTTCAACATCACCATCGACAACGTGCAAGGCGGAGCCAACTTACTGGTTCCGCGAACCGCGACGGTATCGATCGTTGATAACGAAGTCAGCCTGCCTAACTACGCCAGTTTCGCCGACGTTTCGGGTTTGACTCTCAACGGAACCGCACGCCAAACCGGCGACACGCTCGAACTCACGCAAGCCCTCAACAATCAAGCCGGCAGCGCGTTCTACTCCACCGCGGTCAATCTCACCAACGACGGATCCTTCCGTACCGCATTCGCATTCCGTGCCATGAACGGTGCGGGCACGGACGGCGCCGATGGTTTGACCTTCACCATCCAGAACGATCCACGCGGAGCAACCGCCATCGGTGGTTCCGGTGAAGAGCTCGGTTACCAAGACATCACTAACTCGGTCGCAATTGAGTTCGATACCTACCGCAACAGTTTGGATCTCAACGACAACCATGTCTCGATCTTGACCGGTTCAGTCTATTCCAACGTGCGGACCGCGGTGCCGGAGATCGATCTCAACAACGGAAGCCCGCGATATGCGTGGGTGGAATACAACGGGACCAGCAATGTGTTGGCGGTCTACCTATCCGACGACGCGACCAAGCCGACTCACGCTTTGATGAAGGCCACCATCGACCTGCACACTCAAGTCGGCGATGCAGGATTCGTCGGCTTCACCGCGGGAACGGGTGGACGGGATAATTCACATCGCATTTTGAATTGGACCGTCGACCAATCCGATCCGCCGCTCGACCCGCCTGTCGTTGGCGGCGACGAAGTCCTCAGCACCACGATCGCTTCACAACTTCGTTTGCCAACCGCAATCGATTGGCTTCCGGATGGAACGATGTTGGTTTCCGAACAAGGCGGAGTCGTCAAAACGGTTCGAGGCGGTGCGGTCGCGAGCGATCCGTTCATCGACATCTCGGGAATCGTCAACGGAACTCGCGATCGTGGATTGCTCGACATCGCCGTGCATCCGGACTTCGCAAACAATCCGTACGTCTACTTGTTGTTCACTTACGATCCGCCCGAAGTCAATCAACAGGCGGCTGGAACTTTGGCCGGACCAGATGGCAAAGGCAACAGAGCCGGTCGTCTGATCCGCGTCACTGCCGATGTCGCGAACGACTATCAAACCGCCGTCGCGGGTAGTGAAGTCGTTTTGCTAGGCAGCAACAGCACGTGGGAAAACTTCAACGGGTTTGCCAACAGCACATTCAACTTCACCGAAGCCCCCGCCGGCGAGAATCCTGACGGAACGTACATCAACGACTTCATCAACAGCGACAGTGAATCGCACACGATTGGATCGCTTGCCTTTGGAATCAACGGCGAGCTGTTCGTTTCAATCGGCGACGGTGCCAGCTACAACCGTGTTGATGTCCGTGCCGACCGCGTCCAGGACATCGACAGCCTGTCGGGCAAGGTCTTGCGAATCGATCCACTGACTGGCGAAGGTTTGTCGGACAATCCGTTCTACAACGGCGATCCAGACGCGAATCGATCGAAGGTTTATCAGCTGGGTTTGCGGAATCCGTTCCGCATGTCGGTTGATCCCGTGACCGGACGTTTGTTCGTCGGCGATGTCGGCTGGACCAAATGGGAAGAGATCAACTCCGCCGGGGCTGGTGCCAACTTTGGCTGGCCGTTCTACGAAGGCGGCAGCGGAACCAGTTTGGTCAACGCCGGATACGCGGGCACTCCAGAGGGGATCGCTTTCTTCGCAGAGAACGTCGCCGTGACATCCTCGCAGTATGCACTGAATCACCAAGCCGATGGAATCAACGCGATCGTCATGGGCGATGTCTATCGAGGAAACTTGTACGGCGACGACTATACCGGCGACGTGTTCTTCAACGACCTAGGCCAAGGCATTGTCCGACACGGCGACGTCGATGCGACCGGGGCAATCACCAACGTGCAAACCTTCACGACCGGTGCCGGTGCCGTGGTGGCGATCAGCCAAGGCCCCGATGGAGCCCTCTACTACGTCGACCTCGACGATGGCTTGGTCGGACGCTGGGAAATCGTCTGATCGCGCTGCACTCTGAAATAGCAGAATGGTTGCCCCCAGCCATTCCGTTGCAATGGGTACCTATTTTTGCCCCTTTTTTGATGAGCAATGGCGGCAATTGCGAGAGTTCCCCAACGCCTGTCCAGCGATTGCCCCGGCGAGCCGCACTCTGTCAGACGCGTTGTTGACATTTTCGCCCTGCTGCGTCACGTTCGGGGACACCAAATCACCGAAAATCCCCGCCTCAAAGCTCATTCTCCGTGTCGCTCGATCCCCAATTGCTCGCCCGCCTCAGCACCGATCCTGCCAAACGCATCGACGAAGTCATCGCCCACTACCGGCGTGAACGTCAGCCGGTCGAATTGTTCGAAGCCTTGAAGATGAAAAGCCGGCTGGCCCATGGTCTGCCGATGATCGCGGATCCGGACGAACCGCTGGCACCTGCCACATCAGAAGCAGACAAGCAACGTGAGCGAGAACT